>NZ_FQVW01000043.1 GCF_900129485.1 Ornithinibacillus halophilus | reverse complement strand
TCCCTATCCGTCGTGGGCGTTGGAAGTTTGAGAGGAGCTGTCCTTAGTACGAGAGGACCGGGATGGACACACCGCTGGTGTACCAGTTGTTCCGCCAGGAGCATAGCTGGGTAGCTACGTGTGGAAAGGATAAGTGCTGAAAGCATCTAAGCATGAAGCCCCCCTCAAGATGAGACTTCCCATCACTTCGAGTGAGTAAGATCCCTCAGAGACGATGAGGTTGATAGGTCCGAGGTGGAAGCGTGGTGACACGTGGAGCTGACGGATACTAATCGATCGAGGACTTAACTAACACATTTGATTCGTTGTTTATCTCTTATTTAGTTTTTAGGGTATAAATCACAAAGAAATTTGCTGAATTTATGCTTGATTTTTTCCGAAAAACATATATAATATATTTTGTGACGAAAAAATCATGATCACTTGAAAGCCTTCACGGAAGTTCGGTGAATTGCTCATATCCAATGTGTAGAACCGAATGACTTAAATAATGTATGTCTGGTAGCGATGGCGAGAAGGTCACACCTGTTCCCATGCCGAACACAGAAGTTAAGCTTCTCAGCGCCGATGGTAGTTGGGGCATTGCCCCTGCAAGAGTAGGACGCCGCCAGGCGATAACATTCCACAGTAGCTCAGTGGTAGAGCAATCGGCTGTTAACCGATCGGTCGTAGGTTCGAATCCTACCTGTGGAGCCATGGAGAGCTGTCCGAGTGGTCGAAGGAGCACGATTGGAAATCGTGTAGGCTGCGATAGTGGTCTCGAGGGTTCAAATCCCTCGCTCTCCGCCATTTAACTTTAAAATGGCCCGTTGGTCAAGCGGTTAAGACACCGCCCTTTCACGGCGGTAACACGGGTTCGAATCCCGTACGGGTCACCATGTGGAGGATTAGCTCAGCTGGGAGAGCACCTGCCTTACAAGCAGGGGGTCGCAGGTTCGAGCCCTGCATCCTCCACCATTTATAACTTAATTTTCATATCGCGGGGTGGAGCAAGCCGTTTACATCACGAATCACTACTATGTGCAGGCTTGTGAGGAGTAAACCTCTTTGGTTATACTACTTAGCAAACGACGAACAGTCTTTTGAGCAATGCTTCTACCGAATTAACTGCGAGTAACCCCGATGGATACACATCATTGATTATGCTAGTAGAAACAGGGGTCAAATGCTCAGTACATACTCTAATTAAATGAGTATATAAAACTTAATTTTCTTCATATCGCGGGGTGGAGCAGTCTGGTAGCTCGTCGGGCTCATAACCCGAAGGTCGTAGGTTCAAATCCTGCCCCCGCAACCAAATTATTCCAACTAACTACATCGATTAAGCATCTTTACTAGTTGGGAAATCAGTAGTTTTATAAGTTGGTCCGGTAGTTCAGTTGGTTAGAATGCCTGCCTGTCACGCAGGAGGTCGCGGGTTCGAGTCCCGTCCGGACCGCCATCCTTTAAAACAGTATAACTTTTATGGCTCGGTAGCTCAGTCGGTAGAGCAACGGACTGAAAATCCGTGTGTCGGCGGTTCGATTCCGTCCCGAGCCACCATTCTTTTGGATGGAGGGGTAGCGAAGTGGCTAAACGCGGCGGACTGTAAATCCGCTCCCTCAGGGTTCGGCAGTTCGAATCTGCCCCCCTCCACCATTTATAATATATAGTATAGTAGGGGTATAGTTTAATGGTAAAACGAAGGTCTCCAAAACCTTTGATGTGGGTTCGATTCCTACTACCCCTGCCATTTTCTATTTATGGCGGTCGTGGCGAAGTGGTTAACGCACCGGATTGTGGCTCCGGCATTCGTGGGTTCGATTCCCACCGGTCGCCCCATATTGGGCTATAGCCAAGCGGTAAGGCAACGGGTTTTGGTCTCGTGATTCCTAGGTTCGAATCCTAGTAGCCCAGTCTTTTTTGCGGAAGTAGTTCAGTGGTAGAACACCACCTTGCCAAGGTGGGGGTCGCGGGTTCGAATCCCGTCTTCCGCTCCAGGAACACGGCGGTATAGCCAAGTGGTAAGGCAGAGGTCTGCAAAACCTTTATCACCGGTTCAAATCCGGTTACCGCCTCCAATTATTTGCCGGTGTGGCGGAATTGGCAGACGCGCGGGACTCAAAATCCCGTGTCCTCACGGACGTGTCGGTTCGACCCCGACCACCGGTATCAAAAATCTTGTAATATAAAGGCTTTCAACGGTTAAGTTGGAAGTCTTTTTTGTTGTTTATTACGGGACTAAAATAAGAAAAAGTCGGAGCATCGAATCCCATTCCTTAGCTTATATGATGTCGAAACATTCAAGGGCGTTTTGAGAAGTATAAGAACTTCAAATAAATAAATAAATAAATAAATAAACAGCTCAGAAGAAAACTAACTAATAGGGACGAGGTTATGCTGTAATTAATCGAAAAGTGTATTTTCAAACTTCTCTTCGTGATACAATAATAACAAAACGAATGACGAAGGGAAGATTTCATGAAGAAAGCGATCTTAGTATTGTTGGCAGTATTTATACTAGTTGGTGGAGGTACATATGTATTAGCTTCATCGGCAAAACAAGAGGAACCTAAAATTGAACCTGAAAGTGGTAATTTGGAAGAAAAAGCTGACGATTTGAGTGAAGACGAGTTCACAATTCCTAATAATCCAGATATGGATTTAGATGAATATATAGAAATGCCAAAGCCAAAGTATACAAACGTCCCAATTGATGGATGGTCGTACGAAAAGTTCAATAAAGTATTTCGAGAATTTGGAGATATGCCAACTATTGATGACATCAATAGAGAAATTATTCAAATGACATTCCAAAAGATGGATCCTAATGAAGTGAAAGAAAAGATGAAAAGTTTTCCTGATAAGTTTGAAGTAGAAGAGAATCACCCAGAAATGAATGAAGATAACATAAAGTTTATGACACTTGCTGTTGAGAATATATTTGATACGAATGGTTTTGATAATGATGAACCAGACACTAATAAAGATAATGAATACTACCAAACATTCTTGAATGAGTGGTTGAATGGGGATTTCAGTAATTTAACTGAGGTACATGAAGAATTAATGAAAGATTTTGTTTTATAAATAATAATAAATAAAAGCAGTTATAATGTCCAAATCTTATAATTCTGCTTTACAGAAAAACACCTCCGGATATAAATCTATTCGGAGGTGTTTTTATATTTCTCACAACAACCATGAGAGAAGCAACTCCCAAAATCCGTTATAGTTCATCTACGATTCAGGGGTTATTTAATTCAATCTTTACAATAACCTTTCCTTGAGCATGGCCCTCTTCAAAATACGTAAAGGCATTTGGCAGTTTATCAAATGAAAATTGTCGGTCAATAACAGGAGTTAATTGATTTTTTTCAACTAGTTCCTTAATAAAAAGTAAGTCTTCTTGTTTAGGAGTTTGCATAAAGATGTTTATCTTTTTATTTCCAATTGAATGCAGCACAGCCCGTGGCATTTGCTTTGGGGAACCACCAACAAGTATAAACTTCCCATCAGGTTTTAATGCCTTTAAATAATTCGAGATTGGTTGGTAACCATTTACACCCAGGATGACATCGTATGTATGAGCTTTTTCAAAAATGTTCTCTTTCTTATAATCAATTACATGATCTATACCTAAGGATTTAATTATGTCTACGTTTCTTGTGCTGCAAACAACTGTTACCTTTGCACCTAATGCCTTTGCAACTTGAACAGCAAAGGTGCCAACACCACCAGAAGCACCATAAATTAATACTTCTTGCCCAGCTTGAACATGGCCTTTGTCTCGAAGTGCTTGAAGGGCAGTGGATGCAGCCATTGGTAATGCAGCAGCCTGTTCAAAAGAAACGTTTTTAGGTTTTATAGCTATCGATTTTTCTGGAACAGCAACATAGTCTGCAAATGCTCCCCAGCCACTGCTTGATAAATCTCCGATTACTTCATCCCCGACTTGAAACTGTGTTGCATTTTTCCCAACTGCCTCAATGGTACCTGCAATATCCCCACCGGGAATTTTAAATTTTGGTTTAGTTAACCCAAAAGCAAAACGTGAAACAAAAGGTTTTCCACGTAAAAGCACAATATTGCTATAGTTGATTGATGTTGCGTGTACTTTAACCAATACTTGATTATCTTTACAAATTGGCTTATCAACATCTTGCAGTTTTAAAACATCGGGTGTTCCATACTTTTTAGTAACGAAAGCTTTCATCGTTTTCCTCCTATTAATATATAATTGTATTTAATGTATTTTTTACAGTTTATTCATGGTGTAGAACAAGTAGACTGCCCATAATTTTAGGAACAATTTAACTCTTTTTTCCTGTCATGTAAGAACCCCCATATTTTTAAATTCATGTTACTATATTAATAGAGTTTTAAATGAAAGGAAGTATTGCATCCAATTGAATTCACATAAACGACTAATAGTCATTTTAAGTATAGTATTTATTATTCTCTTGGCTGGTTGTAAGGAGGCCGAGGTGAAATCGAATGTAGGGGAACTAGATTTTGAGCAACCTTTAAAGATTCCTGAATTATTAGAGCCTACGATTGAATCTGACGGGTCGAAACATTTTTCTCTAACAATGAAGCCAGGGACTAGTGAATTTTTACCAGGGAAAACGACAGATACATGGGGAGTTAATGGCTCCTATCTTGGTCCTACCATTAGAGTATCACGTGGGGATGAAGTTTCATTTGATGTCGAAAATAAGCTGGGGGAAATCTCCACACTTCATTGGCATGGCATGATGTTGCCACCGGTTATGGATGGTGGTCCACATCAAATGATTGAAGCAAATGACACGTGGTCTCCCTATTGGGAAATTGATCAGCCGGCAGCTACCACTTGGTATCATCCACACTTGCATGGTAAAACGGCACAGCATGTGTACCAAGGAATAGCAGGTATGTTTATTATTGATGATGAGGATTCTGAAAAACTACCATCTAATTATGGGGTAGATGATATCCCACTCATCGTGCAAGATAAATTGTTTACTAGTGACGGGCAGTTTACAATGAATGAGGATTCGGCATATGGAACACTTGGTGATGAGATTCTTGTCAATGGCACGTACGACCCGTATTTAGAAGTAACTGCTAGTCAAGTGCGGTTCCGATTGTTGAATGGATCGAATGCAAGGGCCTATAATTTTGGGTTTACGGATGGCCGGTCATTCCAAGTAGTGGGAAATGATGCGGGACTTTTAAATGAGCCGGTAACATTAGAACGCATTATGTTAAGTCCTGGGGAACGTGCAGAGATTGTTGTTCAATTTGAGCCTGGGGATGAAACAATCCTTCGCAGTTACAGCCGTGGTGCTGGTATCGCCAATGGAAATTTTGACATATTGAAAATCAATGCAGCATCCGAATTAACAGAGTCGACGCCAATAAGTGGTCAATTATCTACCGTTGAGCCAATTGAAGTTCCAGAAGATGCGACATTAAGAGAGTTTACTTTAACCTTGAAAAATGAAATCAATGATAAATTGATGGACATGCAACGAATTGATGAAGTTGTTCCAGCAGGGGCAAAGGAAATATGGGTCATTCACAATTATGGCTCAGAGCATAATTTTCATATTCATGATGCCGCATTTCGTGTGCTAGATGTAGATGGTAACGAACCAGAGGAGTATGAGAGAGGGAGAAAGGATACCGTGTATGTTCCACATGGTGCAACCGTTCGCCTAGCTGTGGAATTTGGAAATCATACCGATCTTAATTATCCACTTATGTATCATTGCCATCTATTAAAGCACGAAGATGAAGGAATGATGGGGCAGTTTCTACTTGTCGAACCAGGAACAGATTCAGAAGTACCAATGACATTGCCAGAAAGTGATATGCACCATTAATAGAATAATCACTCTAAAAGAAGCTTGTTAACAAGCTTCTTTTAGTTTACTTTTTAGTTTTATTAACGGACCCGTTAGCTGAAGGTTCACTCCGTTAACTTCGTGAATTATATAACCCAAATTCTATCATTCCTCTCCTATACATAGTGGGTTTTAATTGGGAATAATAATTAGAATTATCTGTAAAAATGAGTTACAATGTTAAAAGGATAAAATAGAGGGAGTGAGAATATGAACATTATTGGAATTGGTGGCGTATTTTTAAGAAGTGAAAAAATGGGAGAGGTTAAAGCTTGGTATAAAGAAGTGATAGGTATCAATTTAGAAGATTGGAATGGTACTGTTATTCAACCAAAGTCAGGTAGTGAAACGACATTTTCATTTTTTAAAAAAGATAGTAATTACTTTCCAAAGAAGTTTGACGTTATGATAAATTTTCAAGTTGATAATATGGAAGAAGTTTTAATGCATTTAGATACATTGGGAGTCCCTCTTGTTAAGGAAGTTGAAAAAAGTGAGTACGGAACATTTGTAACGATTGAGGATCCAGAAGGTCGTTGGATTGAACTTTGGGAGAAATAAGAAATGAGCAGGAGCTTGGAACTAGAACTCTCTGAAAAGCTTCCTTTTACTAAAAAAAGGTCAGCCCCACTTTGCTGAAGTTGCAGCATAGCAGGGGATTGACCTTAATTATTTTCTAAATAGGATATGGAAACTTTTAGGTTGGCATTACGCTCTCTAATTACGTTTTAATAGTTCTTATGTGTGGGGGAAAGGCATCCTATGATTCAAGTGTGAGTTTGTAATGTAAAAGAAGAAAAATGGCTTGAATCTACTAAGCCATTTTTCTTGGTGTGCCATAAATATTCACTAGTTTCGTAAGAAGAATTATTGGGTCAAAATGAAGCTACAACTCCGTCCCTGTGCATTATTATTCGATGATGTATCGGAGAATTAAGCTTTCTAATTTACGTTAAACTATTGGCAAGAGTAATTCTGTGTTAGTATCCTATCCCTTTATGATTTGAATTTGATTGTATTATTCTATATTATTAAATAGGTATGTAAGGAAGGAGAAAGAAATTGTGATTGCTATATGTATTAAATTTAAAATGCAACACACTTCATTTAGAAAATTTAATTTAGGAGGAAATAGATATGAAGAAAATTAAAGCTTTATTAATACTTTTGATAATGAGTGCATTATTAGTTGCCTGCGGTGGTAATGATGAAGGCGATAATAATGAAGAAGATGCACAGGGAAATGACGCAGAGGATAAAGGTGTTATTACGATTGGGAATGCGCCTTATGACTATGAAACGCCTCCCGTTGAAATCACAAAGCTAATTGCGGAAGAGCAAGGCTATGAGGTAGAAGTTTTAGAAGGTGATATAGGATTTATGTTCTTATCCATGCAACAAGGGGATGTCGATATATGGCCCGGACTTTGGCCGAATATTCATGAAACATACTATGAGAAATTTGCAGGAGACTTCCAAGAGGGAAGCACAATCTTTGATGGTGCACCAACAGGATGGGTAGCGCCGACCTATATGGGGATTGAATCAATTGATGAATTGGTAGGTAATGAAGATATTGTCGACGGAAAATTAATTGGCTTTGAACCTGGTTCAGGGATGATGCTTACATCTGAAGAGGTAGTGGAAGCTCACGGCTTAGATCTTGAAATTGTATCGGGAACAATGTCATCCATGCTAACAGAAGTCGAATATGCAATCAGTCAACAAGAACCAATCTTATTCTTAGGCTGGCGCCCGCATACTATGTTTAGAAAATATGACATTGTAGCCCTTGAAGATTCTAAAGGTTACTGGGGCGATGATAGCTTCGTTTGGGGAGTAAATAACGATTTTGAATCAAAGGCACCAGAAATTTACAACTTTGTTAATAACTTTGAAATGAGTATTGACGAAGTGGAAGAGTACCTCTATCAAAATCAAGATGAAGGCCAAGATGCAACAGAATTAGCAAAACAATGGATAGAAGACAATCGTTCGGATATCGATGCTTGGTTAGAATAATAAGGGTGGCGTAAATGTCTATTATTAAAATTGAAAATCTATATAAAGTCTTTGGGAAGGAACCAAAGGCAGCGATAGAATTAGTGGAACAAGGTTATACAAAAGAAGAAATTATGGAAAAAACCGGCAATACAGTCGGGATTAATAATGTATCCTTTGAAGTAAAGGCTGGAGAATCTTTTGTTGTTATGGGCCTTTCAGGTAGCGGAAAGTCAACGTTAGTTCGCTGTCTTAACCGTTTAATTGAACCAACTTCAGGGTCCATTTATATTAATGATAAAGATATTACAAAGATGGATAAGCATGAACTATCTGATATTCGTAAAAAGACCATTAATATGGTTTTTCAGAACTTTGCTATTTTCCCTCATAAAACCGTTCTTGAAAATGCATCTTACGGATTAAAAGTACGTGGAATTGCCAAGGAAGAACGGGAACAAAAGGGACGAGAGGCCTTAGAAAATGTTGGTTTAAAAGGATGGGAAGATTCTTATCCTTCCAATTTAAGTGGTGGAATGCAACAACGAGTCGGGCTTGCGCGTGCACTTGCAACAGATTCAGAAATTTTATTGATGGACGAAGCCTTTAGTGCACTTGATCCATTAATTAGAAAAGACATGCAGACCGAACTGCTAGAACTTCAAGATAGCTTACAAAAAACAATCGTCTTTATCACCCATGATTTGGATGAAGCCTTACGTATAGGAGATCGGATTGCTTTGATGAAAGAAGGAGAAGTTGTTCAAATAGGCACTCCCGAGGAAATTATGATGTCCCCAGCCACAGATTATGTTAAGAAATTCGTTGAAGATGTGGATCGCTCACGGGTTTTAACTGCAGAAATGATTATGAAGAAAACTGCAACCGTTGTTCGCTATCCAAAAGATGGCCCTCGTGTTGCCCTTCATCGGATGAATGAAAGTGATATTTCCAGTATTTTTGTCTTAGATAAACAAAGTCGGCTTATCGGTATTGTAATGGCTGAAGATGCTTTGAAAGCAGTAGAAAATAATGAAACAAGTCTTGATTCCATTATTCAAAAGGACATACCCAAAGCATTGCCTGATACGCCAGTGAAAGAAATGTTTGCTTTATTAACGGGAAAGAACTTACCTTTAGCTGTTGTTAATGAACATGACAAGTTTCTTGGCATTGTTGTTCGAGGCACCGTGATGGCAAAGCTTGCTGAAGGGGAGGGCTAAAGATGTTTGATTTTTACATTCCGTTAGAAGATTGGATTAACGCTGGTTTTGAAAAAATAAGTAGTGCTCTCAGTCCTTTTTTACGTTCATCAAGTGAAATATTAGAGACATTAATTAATGCATTTGAAGATTTGTTACTATGGCCGCCAGAAATTGTAATCATGGTTCTAGTATCCTTATTAGTATGGTGGGCTTCGAGTTATCGTCTAGCCATTTTTGCATTTGTAGGACTTTTGCTTACTTTTGGAATTGATATTTGGGATGCTACGATGGCAACTATAGCTCTAGCTCTCTCGGGAACCGCTGTCTCTTTGATTATCGGGATTCCATTAGGTATTATTGCATCACAAAGTAATGTATTCGAACGCATCTTAAGACCTATCTTGGATTTTATGCAAACGATACCTAGTTTCGTTTACCTAATACCAGCAGTTATGTTTTTTGGTATGGGAAAAGTAGCCGCGCTTGTTGCTACAATGATTTTTGCTATGCCCCCTGCCGTCCGTTTAACCACATTAGGTATTAGAGAAGTATCTGGTGAAATGGTCGAAGCGGCTAAGGCATTTGGATCTGGTCGATGGCAAACCTTAAAGGATGTGCAATTGCCTCTTGCTTTACCTACCATTATGGCAGGTGTCAACCAATGTATCATGATGGCACTAGCAATGACCGTTATTGCATCCATGATTGGTGCGGGTGGTTTAGGTAACATTGTGTTACGATCCATGCAAAGCATCAATATTGGCTTAGGTGTTGTTGGTGGTTTAGGTATTGTTGTCCTCGCCATCTTATTAGATCGAATGACAGAAAGTATTTCTAATAAAATGAATAAAAATAAATAAAGTATATGTATGGGGCTGTTTTGTCGAGGAATTGACTCAGAAGTACCAATGACATTACCAGAAAGTGATATGCACCATTCATATACTACTTCACAATAAAAGGAGCTTATTTAAAAGCTTCTTTTATTTTTGGTTTTTCCAGTAGTTACATGTGTTAGTTATATTTTTGAAGAAAATAATCGAGCAGCCCTTTACATACTACCTAAACTGATCGCAAAGAGTAATTGAGCAGAAAAATAAGTGCTCATGACAAAGTAGTCTGCTAGTCTAAATGAAACCTTAAATTTATTGATGGCTAAAATAGCATCTGAAATGAAAAATAGTAATGCTGCAATAATGAGCAATGATTTGCCAGTCATAATGGCAAGGATTAACATCGTTGTGATGATGGTGATGTAACAGGCAACTGCAAAAAGAAGTGTAGTGCCTCCTTCTTTTCGTACATCTTGAAATAAATAAAAATAAATAATAACTGCCAATATAATGAGTACGATGATGGGAATAGCCACATTTCCTGAAAGTGTAAAACGAAACGTAACCAGAAATCCAACTATATACAGAAGATGAGCAATAAGGAAACTAGCAAGTCCATGGATAAACCATTTTTCCCGTAGCATTAAGAAAATATCACCCAATAGTGAAAAAATCAATGCTACTAACACCCAATAGCTAAAGACAGTGCTTAGACCAGATTCCATAATTGCTAGGAGAATAATTAATATCATAGTACCTGGTTTCCAGATGAACTTGTACAATTTATGATCAAAATATATAGCGAAAACCAGATACATTATAGATGAAATTACAATCAATGTAATTAACATGACATCCATGTTCCATCCTCCTCTTATTATCTTTTCTACTAAGTATAACAAACAGAATAGATAAAGTATTCTAAAAAATAAATCCCCTACTATATTTAGCAGGGGATTGACCTTAATTATTTTCTAAATAGGATAAGGACACTTTTAGGTTGGCATTACGTTCTCTAATTACGTTTAATAGTTCTTGGTCCTTAGTAGTTGTTTTGCTACGAATCGCAAATGTGTAAAGAATCATTGTTCCAAGATTCGTTGTTTCTACACTTCTAAGCGTGTGACTATCAGTGTACCTCAATAAGATATCCTCAAATAAATCCTCATGATTTAAGTTCTCTGGAACAGTTATTTTCAATATCTGGGAATCTTTTCCCTTAGCGTAATTATACTTATCTAGTAAATAAATGACTAAGGAAGCAAAGAGTGTAAGTAGAATAGCAACCATGATTTGATTCAGTCCTGCTGCCATCCCAATAATTAACCCGAAAAACATAAAGGAAATATCTTTTGCATCTGTAACAGCACTACGGAAACGGATTAACGAGAATATCGCAAATAATCCAAAGGCAACTCCTGCATTGTCACTGATGATATTCATAACTGCAGATACGATAATACTCATAATGATTATTGTATGAACAAAGGACTGGGAGTATCGTTCTCCTTTAAACGTGATTTGGTATACGGTTGTGATAAAAATACTAAGAATTGCTGCTACCATCATTCCTATAATTGTTGTTGTAAAATCCATTTTATCTCGCTCCTATCGCTACTTTTTCATGTTGTATATTGTTAGGTAATGCATTACCTTTTAATCGTTCTAAACTTGTGCAGAATTTAGATGCACTGCGTTGCTCACATTGTAAATCTTGTAAAATTCTTGCTAACCATAGAGGGACACTATTTGTAACTTTTACCTCAAGGACGACCAAATCGGGATCGATGAAATTTTCTCCGTGTGGTCCGTATTCGATGTTCAAATCTTCATTTCGACAACGTAAATTCAAATCAAAAGTTATTCGTAAATCTGGATCGGTAATGCAATGGAAAGCATGCCGATCATAGCTTACGACCATTTCAGGTTCCAATTGATAGAACTTCCGGAAGTGATGAATCTCTTTCAAAATTTGATAATTTGATGCTTCGTATTCTTTTTCTAAATTGTCGGTAGGTTTATTAATATACCGGTAAGCGTCTATTAATGGAATTGCCGTTCTTCTCTTATTGACGACATTTTTATGCTTTTGTTTTACTTCAAAAAATGCAACACCATTAATATCTGTTTCATCATAAATTCGAAGACGTAACTTTTGTCTAAATTTGAGTTTGTTCTTTGTTTCGAAATAAATCGCATGTTGCTGATTGTCGAAGTATAGACTGGTTACCGTATATTTTCCTTCTTTCCCAAATTTGTCGTAGCGCATATAAGGCGCCATCCGGTCAATGAGCGACTGGTATTGTGCTCTTGTGATTAGATATTTCTGTTCTCTTCTACTAAAAATTTCTAAGACCATTTTCTCCATCCCATCTTGTTGTATTATGTAAGTTTGTTAACTTAATGTAAATCATAGATTAATAATCTTAATATTTAAGGTGAATAAAATGAGAAAATGATTAGAATTAGATGAGAGATTGAATATTTTGGGGCGCATAAGTGGTTGTATATGGTTATTGAGTTATCATTCCTCAATAAAAAATGCACCCACATATAGTGAGTGCAAGTTGAATATTGCTAATTCTGCTGTTTATTAATTATTGTTTATTATTTTTATTAGATTTATAATCTAAGATTTCCTGATTTTCAACAGCTTTAAGTTTTCCTTGTTTTTTATCCATAATAAATAAGTCTTCCACTTCCACCTCTGAAGATTTCTGCTGAACAGTTTCTAAAATATCAATAGCTGAATTCTCAATTTCGTCAAGAAAATCAGCGAGAAATCGTCTCTGATATTCTGCCTCTTCCTTATAGGCTTTAGCTACTTCATAGTATTGCATTTTTTCTTTAGGGTCGTTTGTTGATTCAGCCGCCTTTTCTGCATTTTTGGCATGCTTAAGCGCCTCTTCCATTTTGTTAATACTTTTTTCCCTTGCTCTTGCTTTCAATGATTCGAAAATAAATTTAGCAATTGTTTGTCCAAAATTAATGATTACAAATTTAACTGCTGGCCACGCAAACTTTATAAACCATTCGATTACTTTTTTCTTCATTTAAAAAACCCTCCTTACTACTTAATTCGACAAAACTGGATAATTTCCTGTATCTTGCCTTTGGAAATTTTCCAAATGAAATATTACAGTATAAGAATTAGTATCAATGATTTTGAGGAGGATATACTTCATTATTCTATTTAAAGTAAACATGAAAACGCAGGACTGATCCTGCGCTTCATATGTATTATTTATGTGATGGACTATTTGCTGAAATGGAGACAGTCATGACGGTATGACTGGCCCCACCTTCCACCGTCGCATTAAATGCTTTTTCTAAGCCATCGAATACTTGGATTGCTTCACCTTCTAACTTCGTTGATAATGGTGCTGAAGAAACAGTAACAAACTCTTTCATCGCTTCGATTTGTTGATAAATAAGATCCATGTAATTCCCACCACCTAAAGGGTAAAGTGAAAACTTAGCTGCAACATATTGTTTCGTATCTTTAATCGTTTCTTTATTCACTGGAATATCATCAACCTCATGGTTAACATTTTCATTAGACCCTCCAGGACAACCACATGAATATGACGCCTGAAATGCAACATGTTTCCCGGTACTTGCTGCATGCATAAAGAGCGCTTTTGTTACATCAAAAACATGAGCAGATGTTCCACGTACACTTGTTGAAACATCATCTGTTTCCAACCAAACGTTTGATGTATCCACTTCCTTTAATGCTCCTAAAATGATGTCTTTAAAATCATCACTCATTGGATGAATGGAAAAACTCGCACTTACCAAATTACTACGTCCACAAGATTCTTGCATAACGATTCCTCCTCAAGTTTATACTTTCGTTTTCTAAACGCGCTTTACACGTTGCCTTAAACTTGAATCACATCAATAATTTTCTTTTTCCATTGAAGAAATTCTTCAGACAGCAATAAATCACCGTCTCTCGGTCTATTAAATGGTACTTTGATTACTTCTTTAATTCCTGCAGGATTTACGGATAGGATAATAATTTTGTCGGATAAAAATAATGCCTCATCAATGCTATGTGTAATAAAAAGAATCGATTGTTCGTAATCCTCCCAAATGGACAGAAGCCATTTCTGCATGTCGGTCCGAGTAAACTCATCAAGAGCAGAGAACGGTTCATCGAGCAACATTAGCGATTGTGGGCTTAACAAGGCACGAATGAAAGCGACCCGCTGTTTCATACCACCAGATAACTCATGTGGGTACGCATGAATGACATCACCCAGTCCTGCTCTTTCTAACATAGCTTCAGCCCGTTTGTGATCCTTCTTTCCTTGCAATTCCTGTCCTAGTAACACATTTTTAATAACTGTTCTCCATGGAAAAAGGGAAGCCTGCTGTGGCATGTAACTAATAAAGCCACGTTTATTTGTAATTTCCTCTCCGTTCAAATAGATATCCCCAGCATCTGGTGCTAAAAGACCTCCAATCAGACTAAACAGGGTACTCTTGCCACTCCCAGAAGGGCCAATTAATGAAACAAACTCACCATTCGCAACATGAAGTGAAATTTCTTGAAGTACCTGTTTTTGCCCAAATGATTTACTCACATTACGCAATTCCAACATCTACGTCTTTTCTCCCTTCTGCTGCCAGCGAATGAAAAACCTTTCCAACAATAAAATCAATCCATAAAAGGCTAAACTGATGACCATTGCAACGATAATGGCTACAAACACTCGTGATGTACGATATGAAGAGGCAGCAAGTGTCATAAACACCCCAATTCCTTTTTGTGCACCTAACCATTCCGAAACGACAGCTGCCATTACGCTGTATGTTCCTGCGATTTTTAATCCAGAGAATATCGAAGGAACAGCATGTGGCAATTCTAATTTCCAGAATAACTGAGCTTTACTTGCTCCCATCATTTTCATATAGTGGACTAACTCACGATTTGTTTGGGTAAATCCACCTAAAGCAGAAACGGCAATCGGAAAGAAACATGCTAACGTAATGATAATTAATTTCGGTAAAGCATTGAATCCGAACCAAATCACAAGTAATGGGGCCAGAACAATAATGGGCATGTTCTGAGAAATTATGATAAAAGGAAAAAAGGTTTCGCGAACTTTTGGCATGAGATGTAATATGGTTGCCACTCCTAAGCCAACTGTCGTCCCGATTAGAAAACCAGATACTGATAATTTTACGGTTGACCCTAGATGGGGCAAAAACGTTGGAATGACGTTTTTAGCCTCCATCACAATATCGGAAGGGGCCGGGAGTAACCATTCCTCAATGGAAAATAAACGTGTTGCTACTTCCCATAGTCCAATGAAGAGCATGATGGCAAGGAATGGTCTCCATGTTTTTTTCACTAAACTTGTTTTCATTGGTATTTCTCCTCAAGGTCAATCATGATATTTCCTTACATTTTGCAGGAATTGTTGATTTGTTTTTCTATAAATCTACTTTTTCGGTAAAAACTCGTTTGTAAATGCCTGCTCAATATCGACAGGTTCATCAATAATTTCATATTCTAATAGAAAGTCAGCAAATTTTTGCCATCTTTCTTGTTCTTGGGTCCCAAATTGGTCTGCATCATCCTGATACCGGGGAGATATCCAATCTTGGCTGCGTTTAACAAGATCAGGATCAAGGTCTGGTACATGATCAATTAAGATTTGCGCTGCATCTTCAGGATGTTCAACTGCAAACTCATACCCTTTCACAGCAGCATGTGTAAAAGCTTTAACCAATTCGGGATCGGTGGAAATCATTTCTTCGCTAGTAGCAATAATCGGTGTGTAATAATCAAGTTCATCAGAGAAATCAGCAAGGTACACCATGTTCAAATCAACACCGCGAAGCTCTGCTTCAATCCCGGTCCACCCGTAGAAAACAAGGGAGAAATCCACATCTCGTTCCACTGCTACAAAAAAGTCAGAGTCCCCAGTTGTAATATAATCGACTTCTTCCACATCGGCATTGTCATTTTCCATCAATGTTTTCATCATCGCTTTTTCCAGGTCAGAACCATATGCACCGAACTTTTTCCCTTCAAAGTCCTTTGGTGATGTAATCCCTTTTTCGACAGGGGAGGCATAGCCAGCTGTATTATGTTGCAGCACTGCGGCGATGGATACGAGTGGAAGGCCTTCCGAGCGTGCCTGTGTTAGCCCTTCCTGATAGCTAATCCCAAAGTCTGCTCTCTCCGCTGCTAGTAGTTGATTTACTCCTACTTCTCCAGGTAATAGAATTTCAACATCTAAACCTTGTTCTTCAAAATAGCCTTTTTCTTTTGCAACATAAATTCCAGTGTGGTTCGTATTCGGTGTCCAATCAAGTGCAAATGTTACTGGAGTGAGGTCAGCGTTATTGTCCTCATTATTTCCTTTGTTTTCATTGCTTTGGCCACAGCCTGCCATGAAAATGATACCTACAAACAAAATGATACGAATCAAGTTCTTCAAGTTAATACCCCCATTAGTTATTCGCTATATAAGGAGGGTCCTTTGAAACAGATTGGCGAGTTTATCAGCATGTTAAAAACAAAATAAAAAGTGCGCTAAAGATTGGTTCTTTAGCGCACAGGAATGTATCTCATTTATGTAAAAATGATTCTAATGAAATGTTCCCTCCGCTGGTGCCAACCAGATCAGGTTCAAAGGGTCAGTATTTCAAGAATACAATCTCAGCTAGCATCACTAGCCCCCCCACATATAACGTATGAAGTTTTTATTCTACATTACAACACACAGTATGCCACAGTTATGAAATCGTTGCAAATCAATTTCATGAAAAGAGTGAAATTAGGAAAAAAGCATTACATAGGGAAAAGTGAAAGTTATTAGTGAATAACAGTATAAGAAGTTGGCTATCGTACAATATGTCCACATGCACCCATGGTTTGTGGTTATAAGAAAGAATTTGTTGCGTTCTATAGAAATTGTTTGATTTGCATTAAGAATTGCTCCATATTATTTGCCATCTTCGTTGAATTCAAATCCTTTAATAGTTCGATTGCTTGATTCATTTTTTCCGTACCTACCTCTATTTTACCAGTCCTCATATCATAAGCTCCTTTGAGCTGTAATAAATAGACTCGCTCAATTAAGTTGCTTTCAGGAATGGCAACCGTTTCAAGATACCCGAAAAATTCACTAATTTCCTTTTGATACGTAAACTCTTCGTGAAATCGATTCACTGGACCAATTAAAAAGACAATGGTGTTAAACAGTACGGATGTGATGGCATCATTTACCTTCGCATAGTCTCTAAACCGTGCACTTTTTTCATAAGCTGTTCTAGATAGCATGATGACTAAGTCTGGATGTAGTAATAATAAGGTCCCATTATAAAGCATTAATTCATAATATCCCCATACTTCCACGCGAAATAAGTAATCAGAGAGGAGGCGAATATCACTTTCTTGTACGCCTTTATCAATATAATCCTTGTCGACAATACTTTCGTACACCTCGATCAATAGTGCATTATAATGATAGGTTTCTACGCCATATTGCTTCCACTTTTTTAACTGTACATCTTTTAATTTCCTCAGTTGGTCCACATCTCGATTTAAGTATGCAGACTGTGTTGTTTTAAAAAATTGCTCTAGTTTATCGGGTTGATAATCGTGATGGATGTATAAAAACTCATCAAAATTCATCATGATGTTCTCTAATAATCTTGTCATCAATCCTAAAGTAATATCTGATTCCCCACGTTCAAATTTGGAAAGAAAAGAGACAGAACAGACGCCATCTGCCAATCTTTCTAATGTGATTCCTTTTTGTTTTCGTATCATTCTTAATGTTTTTCCGTATTCCGTAAACAAACCAATTCCCCCTTAGAAAAGCACAGACGCTCTCTGAATTTACTTTCCTATCTTTTGAAGAAAATAAAATTCCACTATATGACAATTATTATAGGTTACCGTTTTAATCAATATACAATAAAATCAGAATAATTAATACAGTGGATATTATATTGGAGGGAAATCAAATGGAAAACTTGTTAATTAAAAATGGAACGATTGTTGATGTGGAAAATGGTGTTACTTTTGTAGGGGCAATTGAAGTAAAAGAAAATAAGATTAAAAGAATTATCCATCAAGGGGAGGTTTTACCTGAAGGCATCGAGACTATCGATGCAGAGGGGAAATATATCATTCCAGGGCTAATCGATATGCATTGCCATATTCATGAGGGATTTGCACCTCATTTTGTCGCATCTGGGGTAACGACTGTAAGAAATCTAGCAGGGAACGTTAAGTTACTAAAAAATTTAATAGAAAAACCAGATCATGCCCCAACACCGAGAGTATATGCTGCAGACCGCATGATTGATGGCTCACCGGGACAGTGGGGTCCAACTAGTTATGGCAATTTCGTAACTGATGATCCTGAAGAAGCAAGAAAAGAAGTTCGTAGACAACTAGAAGTCGGAGCAAAATTTATTAAATTGTATGGATGGATTAAGAGAGATGTCATGGAAGCAGCAGTTGATGAGGCGAAGAAGCATAATCTGGAAGTTGCAATTGACTTATTAAATTCCAAGGACGTAACAGCACTTGAAGCAGCAGAGGCAGGGGTTAATTGGATTGAACATGCGTCTGGATTTGCTCAAGAAATGTATAAAGGCTGGAACTTATTTGAAGACCAAGAGCAGTGGAGTCATATTAATTGGGAGCATCCAGATCAAGAGAAAGTGAGAGAGATTTGTGAAAAAATGCTAGCACACAATGTGAAAATATGCCCAACAATGGTCGTGTTGGATCAACCTTTTCAGTATCCTAATATTTGGTCACCAAAAAATAAAGTAATCGAATCGATTGAAAGTAAAAATCACCCAACGGAGTATTGGAAAAGTCATGAAGAACTCGTTGATAAGATTAAAGAGCAGACAGCTGTAGTAAATAACTTAACAAAAGCAATTGCAAAAACGTACTATGATTTAGGTGGAACAGTGGTTGCTGGAACAGATACACCAGCTTTGTTATATACGTACCCAGGAATGGCGTTGCATCGGGAACTAGAATTGTTTGTGGAAATTGGATTTACGGAATTAGAAGCATTACAAGCTGCAACAGTAAATGCAGCTAACTCTATTGAACTAAATGAAATTGGAACCATCCAAGAAGGAAAAATTGCAGATTTAGTTATTTTAAACAAGAATCCATTAGAGGATATTAAACATACACGGGACATTGATTTAGTAGTGAAGGGTGGTAAAGCCTACAATCAAGAGGAGATTTTAAGTAACATTCCAAGTGAAGAAGAGATTAACCGTAACCTCCAAGCCTTTATGGAGGAATGGGAGGCAGTTCATGCAAAATAAGAATCAGTGACAGACTGGGGACGGTTCTTTGAAAAATGAGAGCCGTCCCCATTTCTCAAAGAAAAAACGTCTGTATAAATACAGACGTTTTCTACGTATATTTGTGGCGAGGAATCATGTGTTCACATCCACATGTATACCATTCCTCGTCTTACACAAATCAGCTCATCGCTAGATTAGTATACCATGAATGAGAGGAATAAGACATTAGTAAATACTGGGTGAATTTGTTGTTGCAGTTTTAGTTCATACTATTTCTGACTTTCTGAGGTATCATAACTACTTCTGTTGTTAAGTCGATTGGCTGGAAGGTTTCGTCTATACATTCATCCCAGAACTCTAAGTGCTTTTTGTCAATCCAATGTTCGGATTGCTCTACTTCTTGACCACCTTCACCTTGGACAGAGAACCAATATAAAAACTCTTCACCGTTTAGATGCTCTCTAAATATAGTTTCAACATACATTTTTTCTCCTTCTAACGTAAGGAGAACATCTTTCATATTGTCATTTAAAAATGCTAACCATTCATCAACACGTTCTGACTTGCCCTTTTTAACTCTAAATCTAGTTGCTTCTACGTTCATATTTTGCTAGTCCCCCTAGATCAATTTCTCTTCAAATTTTAACAGGTGAAATGGGATTTGCATACAGTATTGCCTATTATGGGGAAGAATCAATCATACATAAAATTAACGATTTTGCATGTTTTACATCGATGTGCATCAACTTTTTTCAACTTAATCAACGGAACTCCAACTAATGTCTCATCTCCTCCAAGACTCGCATATTTTGCTTTGTTATCTTCAGACCACATGATTTGTCGTGGAGAGTACATATACCCTTTTTCCATCTTTTCGTTGCACCTTGGGCATGTATCTAATGTCATTTTCTCACCCTTTCGACTACTGACGTATATTTATTTCTGGACTTATATTTAGAAAATTCGTTAAACTAATCATAACATATATGTAGAATATGGTTAAAGCTACATTGTTGGGGTGATACTTCTATTTGATGGGTGTGATACTATTTTAAGTATCAATGCATATTTGAAAATGATTCATGGTGGTGTGAGTTTGTTGAATGTAGAGATTGGATGGAATCAGCAAGAATGATTTGTGAATTACGTTTTAAGCGAATTGTAGATGTAACGTTAGGGCAAGACAAGCCTCATCTTTATTTAACTCTAGATTCTGGGGAAGTACTGTTTGTAAATGGACACAATCCTGACTATGAAAGTTGGCAAGTCGAAGTACATAATAACTCTAATTTAGATGATGTTTTCCAAGTAGTAGCTTGTCCTGGTGATAGTTTGGCTGTATGGGTTCCAGAGGATATATTAGCAAATTTTGATAGATAGTATAGTGCCTGAATGCAAATAAATAGGGGAGTGTGATTTTACGATGCAATATGATGCGAAGAATTCCGAAGAATATTTAGAAATGCTTGAAGACGACTGGAGAAAAGAGAAATTACTCATCGTTCGGCAAATGATACTTAATTATGCACCTGAATTGGAAGAAGTCATTCGTTATAAGATGTTGAATTATGGTAAAGATGATACTTATATTTTTGCATTAAATGCACAGAAACATTATGTCAGTCTCTACGTTGGTACAATTGAAAAAATCGAAAACGCGGAAGCTCTTCTAGAAGGCTATAATTATGGAAAAGGCTGCATTCGTATTAAAAAGACGATAAAAATGGAAGATACCGGATTGGAACAATTTATCCAGAAAACGATTGATATGTGGCGTGCAGGGGAAGATACAGCTTGTTAATAGTCTTCCTATAAAGAAAATAAAGAACTAGAAAAACTCGTTTGGAGTATTAAATCTAATAGTAATAATGGAGGGAAAACTATGACTTATGAAGAAATTATGCAAAAGCTTGAGGAATTAGGGAGTGAACAAACGAAGAAAATCTATTTAAATCATGGAGTAAAGGAACCTTATTTTGGTGTGAAGGTTGGAGATTTGAAAAAGCTTGTTAAGTTTGTAAAGAAGGATCATGAGTTAGCATTACAACTATATGATTCTGGTAATCATGATGCAATGTATTTGGCAGGTCTTTCCGTTGATCCGAAATTAATGACTAAAGAAGTCTTACAAGATTGGGCGAAGAAAGCTTATTGGTATATGATTGCTGAATATACCGTAGCTCAAGTTGCTGCTGAAAGTGAGTATGCGCTTGAGTTGGCAATTGAATGGATAGAATCAGAAGAAGAGATGGTTGCAGTTGCAGGATGGAGTGCTTATTCGAATTATTTATCAATTACTCCTGATGAAGAACTAGACATCGATGAGATTAGATCGTTGCTGAACAGAGTGAAAAATCACGTGCATGAAGAACGTAATCGGGTTCGTTATGTGATGAATTCCTTTGTGATTTCTGTTGGATCCTATGTACCCGAATTAACGGAAGAAGCAAAACAGGTTGCAGAGTCGATAGGGAAAGTGCATGTGGACGTAGGAAATACTGCTTGTAAAGTACCACTTGCAACAACGTATATTAAAAAAGTAGAAGATAAAAATCGTATCGGTAAAAAGCGAAAGACTTGTATTTGCTAGTATTGGAGGAAAAAAAGATGAGTAAAGACATGGAGCAGATTTTAGAAATAGCGAAAAGACATCAACTCATTTTAAAGGAAGAGACGTTGCAATTCAATGAATCGGGACTAGATTTTCAAGTTGCTTTTGGACAAGATGAATTTGGAACGGAATGGGCTCTCAGGGTTCCTAGGCGAAAAGATGTCATGCCAAGAACAAAGGTGGAAAAACAAGCATTAGACTTGGTAAATCAGCATGCTTCAACTTTTCAAGCACCGCACTGGGTAATTTATACGGATGAGCTGATTGCTTATAAGAAGTTAGATGGAGTGCCAGCTGGTACCATTGATCATTCAATTGGAAACTACGTTTGGGAAATCGATATTGAGCATGTTCCACAAACATTTAACAACTCACTTGGACGTGTATTAGCAGAGCTTCATCGTATCCCGATTGACCAAGCTGCTGAACTTGGGTTAGAAGTACATACACCTGAGGAAGCAAGACTATCTATGAAGCAACGTATGGATGCTGTAAAAGACAAGTTCGGCGTTGGTGAGGAATTATGGAATAGATGGCAGACTTGGATTAATAATGATGACATGTGGCCGAAAAGAACAGGGCTCATGCATGGAGATTTACATGCTGGGCACACGATGATTGATAGGGATGCCAACGTAACTGGCTTAATTGATTGGACAGAAGCAAAAGTAACCGACATTTCAAATGACTTTGTTTTTAACTATAAAGCATTTGGTGAAGAAGGGTTAGAAGCGTTAATTGTTGCTTATAAAGAAGCAGGTGGATATTACTGGCCCAAGATGAAAGAACATATTATCGAGCTTGATGCAGCTTACGCAGTGGCTGTTGCTGAATTTGCAATGGTGTCTGGTTTGGAAGAATATGAGAAAATGGCAAAGGAAGCATTGGGAGTGTAGCAAAAAGGGTCAGTTCTCTGTGGATCTGACCCTAGATTATTACCATTATGAATACAAAACTATTTACGATAATACTCCACTAGCTCCGGATATTGCTTTAAC
Organism: Ornithinibacillus halophilus; assembly: GCF_900129485.1. GTDB lineage: Bacteria > Bacillota > Bacilli > Bacillales > Amphibacillaceae > Ornithinibacillus > Ornithinibacillus halophilus. The sequence goes on along the minus strand of NZ_FQVW01000043.1, from coordinate 1,591 downwards.
TCCAATTTTCCTTTTTCACTTAGAACATAAATACCACGTTTTACTCGAGTAAACCAACCATAATAATTTTTACTTAATATGGATTGTGTTTTCTTGCCCGTTCCCATTTGTAATAATTGTTTAGGGGAAAGTTCTCCGTGCTCTTCTAGGTAACTAGCAATCTGGATGCAGTTTTCTCGGTAAGCAGTCATAATCTGTTTTCTACTAGAGCCACCTACATTATAATCTGCACTTCGCCCGTTAATTTCTTTTATGATTGCTTGTCTGAGGTACTTGGCTTTTCCCATGCTAATTGGACGATGGAAAGGGGTTGGCTCTATGATAACTTCTACACGTTTTTGTTTTTCAGTAAAGGAAACGAGAATTAACCCTAGCTCTAATCTACGTATGAGATGACATGTGTCTCGCCATTTTTTGGAACGGGGGTTATGCTTTTTTGGTTTCGGTATAGCCACATAGACATGCTCAGAAACCCGTTGTCGTTTTGTTGCTTGAATGAGTAAATCAACGGTTAAGTTTAATTTTAATTCTACTAGAATGAGCAGGTCGTCTTTAATGACTGCAATATCACAGTCTTTCACCTCTCCGTACACTTCATATCCCTTACGTTTAAAATATTTATTGATTGGTTCATATAAATCGATTTCTTTCAATTTTACTTTTTCCAATGATAGCACCGTCCAGTTTAGAAATACTAGATTTCATTCTATCATATTTAAGGATAGTTGAAGGCTGGGTCAAAAGTATTTTAGATATATCAAAATCCGAACAATTTGAATTTGTTCGTATTTTTGAAATTACGAGCAAATTTTAGTGATGGTGTGAATTTTACCGCTACGGAAAATACACTTCGCTTTCCGCGGGCGGCTGGTGAGCCTCCTCGGACTTTCGTGAGGACACTGAAAAACTAAGTAATAATAAAAAATGAGTCCGACAATTCTATATGCAGTTTAGTATACAGGGGTTCGGAGGCTGAGACAAAGGTGTTTTAGTTAAAGTAAAATCCAAACTTTATTCAAGATTTAGTTTTTTTATGAAATGTAAATGTAGTGTAATCTCTGCCGCTTCAGAAATACACTTCGCTTTCCGCGGGCGGCTGGTAAGCCAGGGTACTACTTGGTTAAGCTTCCTTGCACCCTTGCGCTGAGGAAGCCTGCTTCGAAGCTTTACTTGTAGACGCAAGCGCATCATGGGGTCTCACCTATGCCTCTGCTCCCGCCGGAGTCTACGTGTATTTCTTACGCTAGTGTGTATTCTTAGACAATATGAATTATGGACCTACTGCATTATCACTAGTTGATTGGAGCGGAGGGCAGTCGACTCCTTGAAAATGCATTTCCATTTGCATTTTCTGCGTGCGATGTTTCTCTGACGTAGCCTTCCTTGGGACTGCGATTACTCGCCCCACCGAAAACATTTGTCCTGCGGGAATAGCACGTGACCGAAGACCCCAAAAGATGTACCTGCGTCTACTAGAAAGTCTAAGAAGTCAATTCCTCGGTACAAGGCAGCAAAGAAGTTTATTCAAGTAGTCGCCTGGCTGAGGCCGTGCCCGCGGAAAGCGACTGTCCGCAGTGCAAATCAACAAAGC
>NZ_FQVW01000018.1 GCF_900129485.1 Ornithinibacillus halophilus | reverse complement strand
CAAGGAATGCTACGACAGCAAAACATCGCACGCAGAAAATGCAAATGTAAATGCATTTTCAAGGAGATTAGATTAACTTAACATTCGCCATTAATGGCGAATGTTTTAGTTAATCTTATGCTCGAAAGCGAAAAGGAAACATGCCCCTTCATAGGGGTATGCCGACGTTGGACGCAAAGTCTGGTTTTAGTCGGCCTTCCTTTGTATCGGAGTCGATGTTGACTTTCACCACAAGGGTATAAGTGCGACTAAGCCTCTGGTTCCACCAATCGGCAAGTCTTCTTTATCGTACGGAGGCGAAGGAAGTCTTGTGCCTGTGCCTGCGGTTACTCGGCACAAAAGCAATGAGGTCTCTCCACGTAGTTCTTTTGCGATTACTCGGCACAAAGGACAAAGAAGTATCTCTTTGAAGTTCCTTCGCTAGTCGCAGGTGCTCGGAGCTAGACATCTCTGAAGAACAAAGCCTTGCTGGGGAGCAAGGCTCAGTATTGAAATCATAGGCACAAGAAACTGTGAGTCACTGTAAAGTATACCCTGTGAATAGACAGGTATTGTGAAGCGGTTTTCATATAACTCTACCTTTCAAAGTATAACTATATGACCTTTCGCTTAGGGTTATGCCTGTCTTAGTTCGATACTTTTTCTGCTTTTTCAAATTCACTGTAGACATCGATTACATTCCCGTCTGTGATGAGTAAAACATTTCCATCGAATTGGGAAACGAAAACTTCGCTCCCATGATCGATATAATCCTCATAGGTCGTACGACTATATAATAGATTAATAGGAATAACAGTGATTTCTGGATTGACTGCTTCAATGAACTTTTTAGATGACGATGTATGCTGACCATGGTGTGGGGCAACGAGTACATCAACGTCTAATTTTTCGCCATACTCATTGACTAGCTCACTTTCCACAGCATCATAAATGTCACCAGGGAAGAGGAAGGTCGTATCTTTATACGTGAGTTTGGCGACTAATGATAAATCATTTATGATACCAGCCGAAAAATCGTCAAAGATATCTAGGTATTTATCTATTTTTTCCTGAGAAGGATTTAAAAATTCTAGTGTCATATCTTCTTCTAACTCAAACGTATTTCCCTTTTCCACGTATTCAACATCGATTTCTTTTTCTGCAATAAGGTCTTGGTACTCTATGTATAGGTTAGAATCATAGGGTAAATCAGTTTCAAATAGCTTTCCGATTTTCTTTGTTTCAAACAGTGTCGTGTAGCCTCCGATATGATCAGAATGTGGGTGGGAGGCAACGGCATAGTCGATGGTATCAATATCCAATCGTGATAAATAATCATCAATTAGTGGCCCAACAGAAGGAATCCCTGCATCAATTAGAATTGTTTGCCCTTCAGGTGTCCTAATTAACGTAGAAAGACCCGTTTTTTCTGTTCCTTCTAATGGGTCAAGATAGAAAAAGCGGACTTCTAACTCGCCTCCAGCATCATTCATAGCAAACACTGCTTCAGCGTCTACTTCTCGTATACCTTCTTCTTCAGTATTTGAACAAGCAGTTACGAACAGGAGAATGATGATAAAACTTACAATAGACCAGTGTTTAAAAGACATACGTTACCTCCATATTCAGGGAGTAAATATTGATGGGGTATTTGAGAAGACCCCGTCGACACCAAGGTCGATTAATTCTTTGTATCTTTTTTCTTCATTAACTGTAAAAGGATAGACTTTTAAACCGAGATTATGAAATTCTTCAATAAACTGTTGGTCCGTCCACGTTTGAAGTGGGTGAACACTTGTTAAGTTCAGTCCACAGTTTTTGGCATATTCCCAGGGGTTTACCATTCGATAGTAAATTAAAAGACCGAGTTTAAGGCTTGGCTCTAGTGCCTGTACTTTTTGTAATGCATGATGGTCAAATGATGAAATGATAATATTTTGGAAACGGTTGTGGTCACGTAAGCAGTTTACTAGAATTTCTTCGATTCCTTCATAGATGACAGGAATATTTTTTATTTCTATATTTAATAAGGTGTCTTCCGGACAAATCTCTAACACTTCTTCTAATGTTGTAAGACTGGTACCTTCAAATTCTTTGGAAAAGGAGGAACCAATATCGATGTTTTTAATTTCTGCTAACGTATAATCTCGGACTAATCCGTTGATGCTTGGATTAAACCGTTTGAAATGGTGATCATGTATCACCACTAAATGATTGTCTTTTGAAAGTTGGACATCGAGTTCGATCGCTTTTGCGCCATGTTCAATGGCTTTTTTTATGGCTGGTAATGAATTTTCAGGGGCCTCTGTAAGAGAACCCCTGTGTGCAAAGTTTATAATCAAATCTAGTAACCTCGCTTATTGTTAAATTATCTTACTTTAATTGAAAGTACAGTTAATTTTAGTGGTGGCGTAAATCCGACCGCTACGGAAAATACACTTCGCTTTCCACGGGCGGCTGGTGAGCCTCCTCGAGCTTTGCTCTCCGGGGTCTCACCTATGCCTCTGCTCCCGCCGGAGTCTACGTGTATTTCTTACGCTAGTGTGTATTTTTACACAATAAGAATTATGGACCTACTGCAATATAGATTGTTGATTGGAACGGATGGCAGTCGACTCCTGTGGGAACAGCACGTGTCTGAAGACCCCACAGGAAGTGGTTTTCTTCCGAGGAGGCTGAAGCCGTGCCCACGGAAAGCGACTGCCAGCAGTGGAAATCAACTAAGCACTAACTTTGAGTTTCTTCACCTATAGAGCACTTATAATTTGATATATAAGCCTCTTAAAGAACTACTTATTTCAATGCGTCGTTAATTTTCTGTGCTGCTTCATCTAATGCTTCTTTTGGATCTTTTCCTTCATACATTTCACCTAAAGCAGTCTCAATAATTTTACGTGCTTCTGGTAATACTTCTGTTAGAGCACCTTGAGTAGCAGGGCTAACTGTTGTATTTTTCAATTGTTCTACAGCAGTTGTGTAGATTGGGAATTCTTCATGAACATCTTTTAATACATCTACATCGTAAGCAGCTGGTGTGATTGGGAAGTATCCAGTAGATGCAGCCCACTCTGCTTGAACTTCAGCATCTGTCAAGAACTTAACAAATTCCCAAGCAGCATCTTGGTCTTCTTCAGATACTTGGTTTGTAATCCAAAGTGATGCACCACCAACGATTACACCTTGTGGATCCATACCGTCTGCAGTTGGTAAGAATGCTGTGCCAACTTCAAATGAAGAATTTTCTAATACTTGCTTAGTGTTTGCTGTTGAATCTAAGTACATAGCAACTTGCTCTGCAAAGAATGGTCCACGTGGGTCATCCCAGCTACTACCGTAGTTACGGAATGTACCAGCTTCGTTCATTTCATTTAACCAGTTGAAGATATTTAATCCTTCTTCAGAGTTAATTAATGCTTCTGTAGCGTCACCACTACGTCCATTGTCATTGTCAAGGTAAAGTGCACCTTGGTTCGCCATTAACTGCTCGAAGAACCAACCAATTGTAGCCATTGTAAATCCATACGTATCATCGTCAGAAAGTGCTTCTGCTGCTTCAACCATTTCACCAAATGTGCTTGGAGGATTGTCTGGGTCTAAACCAGCAGCTTCAAACATGTCTTTGTTATAGAACATAACGGCGTTGGATGTGTTAAATGGCATTGAATAGAAGTCGCCATCCAATTGATAGTATGATAGAATATTTTCTTCTAAAATCGATACATCAAAATCATCTTTATCAATGAATTCTTGCATTGGAGTGATAAATCCACTTTCACTCATGTATTTTGTACCAATTTCAAAAACCTGTACGATTGCTGGAGCTTCATCAGATCCACCAACAGCACGTAACTTATTTAGTGAATCGTCATAGCTTCCTTGATAGATAGCTTCAACCGAAACAGAGTCCGATTGCGCATTAAAGTCGTCAACAATTTTTTCTAAAGCTTCTCCGTTAATACCACTCATTGCGTGCCAGAATGTGATTTCTGTTTTGTCGCCATCAGCACTGTTCCCATCGTTGTCTCCATTGTTGGAGTCATTACTACATGCTACTAAAGTAAACATCAATACTAGCAGTAATGTAAAACTTCCTAATAATTTTTTCATTTTTTTCATTTCCCCTTTCAAATTTACTAACCTTTTACTGCTCCTGCTGTTAATCCTTCTCTGATATACTTTAATCCTATAAATAATAGGAGTAGAGTTGGAATTAAGATAGTTACCACACCTGCCATTACTAGATTCCAAGACGAGGAACTTTCATTGGCAATTAGCATTTTTAACCCGATTTGTACGGTTCTAACCGTGTCATCATTCGTAACAAGTAGTGGCCATAGGTATTGATTCCATGTTGTTAAAAATCCGTAGATCCCTAACGCACTTAATGATGATTTGGATAGTGGTAACGCGAAACGTAAATAAAATCGAAATCTTGAACAGCCATCCACTTGTGCGGATTCCCACAATTCTTTTGGTAGTGTGAGGAAGTGCTGTCTTAATAGAAATATTCCAAACGGTAGGGCGAAGAATGGGAGTGTAAGGCCCGCATATGTGTTTACCCAACCAAGATTTAATATCGTTAAGAAGTTTGGAATAATTGTCGCTTCCCACGGAATTAGCATCGTTGCTAAGAATATGAAAAAGATTAAGTTTCTTCCTTTAAAAGGAATGAACACAAATGCATATGCAGATAAACTACAAACGATTAACTGTCCAATCATAACGATAAATGATACCCAAAAGCTGACTGTTAGGTAGTGAAGCAATGGAACTCGCTCGAATACATTTTTATAGGCATCAAAATTAATCGATGATGGCAACAATTTACCAGCATAAATTTCTTGTGGTGTCATGAAACTTGCTGAAACTGCATATAGAATCGGGAAAAAAAGGATGATTGATGACAATATCAGTAATGTGTAAAGGATAATTTTTTTAATCATTGATAATGCACCCTCTTTTCTCCGATTCTAAACTGGATGATGGTAACAATTAGGATAATGATAAATAATAGAATCGCTTGTGCACTCGCAAATCCGAAGTTTCCATAGGAGAAGGCTTCTAGATAAATAGAGTAAACGATAATATTCGTTGATCCTGCAGGTCCTCCACCAGTTAAAATATCAATCTGTCCAAATGTCTGGAAAGCGCCGATAACACCGATAATGATTACGAAGAACAATACTGGTGATAGCATTGGTATTGTAATTTTAAAGAGCTTTTGGAAATAACCTGCTCCATCGATATCTGCACTTTCGTATAGTTCTTTTGAAATATTTTGTAAGCCACCAAGTAAAATAATGAAATTGATACCGATGTGCATCCAAACGGTTGTAATCGCTACAGAGACGAGGGCCCATTTGGAACTTGTTAGCCATTCTACTCCGTCAATTCCCACAAACCCTAAGATACTGTTTAGTACTCCTAACGATGGGTGGAATAGGAATAAGAAAATGGTTGCACCAGCTGCAACAGAAACTCCTAGTGTAGATGAGAAAACGGTTCTAAAAAAGCCAATTCCCTTTAATTTTTCACTAGCAATTACTGCTAAAAATAAAGCAATAAGAATTTCGGCAGGTACGGTATACAGTACAAATAAGAAGGTACCAACCATACTTTTACGAAATTCACTAGATTGGAATAATTCAACATAATGGCCAAAGCCAACCCAACCTTCAATTGTTCCCCCACCACTCACCTCAAAAAAACTGAAGTAAAGTGTTTTAAGCATTGGATAAAATAGAAAAACTCCGAGTAATAGTAAGGCAGGGGATAAGTACAGCATTCCGATACCGAATAATTTCTTGCGACTATGATAACTTGACTTTGTTGTTTTTGCTGTTTGTGCCAAAAGTAATTTACACCCCTTCTTCTTCTTGTTCGCTAAGCTGCCTATGTACGGGAAATCACCCCCTAAAATAAATTAATCCACAAAAAACCCCTCCCTACTATATATGAGGCAACTTTTTGTGGATCTCCGATTATCTCCATACAATGTATTAACTTGTCTTAAATTTAATCATATTGTGAAAGCGTTGTCAACTTAATTTTCTCAAATTTACAAAGAATTAATATTTAGGGATGAGAGCCTACTGTGTAGGGTTTTTGGGGGGAATTGAATGGATGGGTGAGGGAGAGCTAATTTTGAGTTTAAACTGATCAATAAATGGGCTAACGGATACGGAAATCATAATAATCTGACTCAAATACCAGATAACGTCTACTATTTACTGAATTTTCTGGTATAATTATATGACATATATTTTCGGAGGGGATTGAAATGGTGATCGTGGCGTCCTTAACTATTGTAGGTTGGTTGTTGGTAATGTTAATTGTATCTATAATTTCTCTTGTAGTTATCGCTAAAGGATCCATCTCGGATTATAAGTATAGAAGAAGACGACGGAGTATTAGGATTGTAAAGTGAAATGGTGCCTGTCACTTCCCGATTTTTGTCGAACGGGGTGTGGCAGGTGTTTTTTTATTAGAGGTAGAAGGGGCGAGCGATTTCCTAGGGTGGGGAGCGAATATGGGAGGTGAGGATCGAATCCCTGGGGATGTGGAGCGAATATGGGTTGTAGAGGAGCGATTCTTCAAGGCCTGCGAGCGAAAACCAGGGTGAGAGGAGCGAATCACTGGGGTTGTGGAGCGAATATAGGTTGTAGAGGAGCGATTTCCTGGGGGAGTCGAGCGAAAACCGGGGTGCGAGGAGCGAAATCTAGGGGGGGAGTGATCGAATATGGGGAGATGAGGAGCGAATCTTCAAGGTCAGCGAGCGCCCCCTTTCCTATTTAACTCTCAATTCCAAACCCTTTTTAAACATATCGATCGTGAACCTTCCTGAAACACCCGAATTATTCGATTTATTTCGACAAGTGACAGGCACCATCCAAAGGCACCATCCAAAACTGTTGTTGTTTTGCTAGTTTCATAGTATTATATTGTTTAGGAAAGCGTTTGCATACAAACTCAACATAATCATTAATATTTTAGGTCTTTTTTTATACTGTTTTGTGCAAACGTTTTCACAAAACATTTGAGAGGAGAAAAGGGGATGCTAATCAAGCGCTATCAACGAAGTATCTCGATTTTTTTAACTGCATTAATGTTCCTTAGTTTATTCACTGGTGTGCAACCAGTGCTAGCTGACGGCACAACTGACAGCCTTCAGAGTCCTGTAGTAGATAATGAAGGAAATGTTACTTTCAATGCTGTACACGATGGTGATGCATTGTATGTTGTCGGTAGCTTAAACGAATGGGACATTTCAAATGCCATTCCAATGGAAAATGTGGATGGTGTTTTTACTAAGACGATTTCATTAGACCCTGGTACATATGAATATAAGTTTGCTAAGGGTACGTCTTGGGAGGAAGGAGATTTTCCTGACCAATTAAACCCACTTATGAATGGAGGGAATTCTGTCGTTCATGTACCTGGCGTGAAAGTGGATGAAGTTCCTGATTCAGTGGAGGTAGGAAGTGAAACAACCTTAACTGGAACTTTCTTCAGCCCTGAAGGAACAACGAACGATGAAGCTGTTCCAACATGGTCCATCGCAGAGGACATATCAGGGGTAGCTATAAATAGCGATGTACTGGCTGTTTCAAATGAAGCACAAGTTGGTGAAACATTCACCATCCAAGCAGAATTTAATGGCTACGTATCTACGAAAGAAGTATTGATTGTGGATACGATGAATGAATTTACCATTAATTATTATCGCCATGATGGCACTGCAATGGATTGGGATATGTGGATCTGGGGCAACGGTATGAATGGCGCTGGATATGAATTTCAATCAATGAATGGCGAATTTGCAAGTGGAACATATGAATTTGTCCAAAATGAACTAAGTATTATTACAAGACTTGGTGAGTGGGACAGTCAAGAGATGGAAAGAACCATCACAATGCCTGATGGGGAAAATCAAGTAGAAGTGTGGATCGTTCAAGGTGATGAGGAGGTTTACTATAGTGAACCTGCTATCGGGGATGATTTTTACCCACCAACTGTACGATTTGTTTATGAGAGAGAGAACCAGGATTATGAAGGCTGGAACATCTGGACTTGGAATACTGGTGCTCGTGAAGGACAAATCGATTTTGAGGAAGTAGCTGAAGTAGCAACGGCGAATATTGAAGTAGGTCCAACCAATAACAGCATGGGCTTTAAATTACGGAAAGGGACAGATTGGTCTGAGGTAGATGTTGATGAAGACCGTACAATCCAAATTAGCCCAACTGAAGATTTGACAAAAGTATTTGTCAAAGAAGGTGAAGTGGAGTTCCGTACCGTACCATTTGCTTCTGCACCTGTTATTGACCAAGGTAATGTCAGCTTTTTCTATCGTGATGCAGAACTTTACCGAGAAAACGCAATGAATACCATTGATTCTGTACAAGTGAAGTTAGATGGAAACGTATATGATATGACTTTTGAAGAAGAAAATGAACGCTTCATTACCAACGTGGAGGATTTAGCAGAGGGTACGTATGAATATACGTATGTTGTATCGAAGAATGGAGAAACACAGGAAATTGCCGACCCTTACAACGTAAATGATGAAGGCAAATCGTTCATTACGCTTTCTTCTGTGGATATAACTATTGATACAGAAGTTTCCCCTAACTCAATTAACTACAATCAAAATGCTGTACTATCGTTACATGTAGTGGACGGAACTGGGAATGAATTGGATGCGAATTCAATTCGTGAAATGTATGTTGATTTAACAGCGGTTGGTGGCGATAGCAAAACAGCTATTAGTCCTGAATTAAATGAAGTAACGATTGCTGTTAGTGATCAAGTAACAGCTGGTACGAAAACATTGCCTGTAACGGTTGTCGATGTTTATGGTGGTACGCATACAAATGAAGCAGAAATTCATGTTGAACCACGTGTAGTAAATGGGGAAGAAGATTTTGACTGGGATGAGGCGCGAATTTATTTCATGCTGACAGACCGCTTTGCTGATGGAAATGAAGCAAACAATAATAATATTGGCTATGACCCAACAAGTCCTGGCTCATATCAAGGTGGAGATTTTAAAGGAGTCACCCAAAATCTTGATTATTTAGATGACCTTGGAATCAATACAATTTGGATCACACCGATTGTAGAGAATGTGTACCATGACGTGGCTTACAATGATCCAAACGCAAATAACATCCCATATCATAGCTATCATGGGTATTGGGGATTAGATTTTGAAGAACTTAACCCACACCTTGGTACACTTGAGGAATTCCATGAATTAATTGATGCTGCAAGTGAACGTGGTATTAAAATAATGGTTGATGTGGTGTTGAACCATGCAGGTTATGGATTAAAAATGGATGATGGCAATGTGGTAGACCCACAAGCAGGATATCCAACAGATGAAGACCGCTTGCGATTTGAAGACATGCTCCGTCAAGATGGTGGGGATTATGGAGATGAAGTAACTGGAGAACTTTCTGGACTTCCAGATTTCAAAACAGAAGACCCTCTTGTGCGTGAGACAATTGTTGATTGGCAAGTGAATTGGCTTGAAAAAGCGACAACAGATAATGGAAATACCATTGATTATTTCCGTGTTGATACAGTGAAACATGTGGACGAAGCAACATTGATGCATTTTAAAAATGAATTAACGAAAACCATTCCAGAATTTAAGATGATTGGGGAGGCTTTTGGTGCAACTGCAACCAATGAATATGCTGACCGTTACTTAAATACAGGGACGATGGATTCGTTACTCGATTTTGAATTTAAATCAATTGCTAGAGATTTAGTGAACGGAAATATTCGTTCAGTTGATGCTAAAATTCAGGAAAGAAATGATGTAATAGACAATACAGGAACAATGGGTCAGTTCTTAGGTAGCCATGATGAAGACGGGTTCCTACATTATATTGGTGACCAAGATACTAGTAAGCTAATGGCTGCTTCAACATTGCAAATTACATCGAAAGGTCAGCCTGTCATTTATTATGGAGAAGAGCTTGGTCTTTCAGGGATAAATAATTGGCCACAATATGATAATCGTTATGTATTCCCTTGGGATGAAGTAGAGGGGAATGACGTGCATGCCCATTATCAAAAACTACTAAATATCCGTGATGACTACTCGAAAATTTTCTCTAAGGGAAGTTATGAATTAATTGCGGGTAACAATGAAAATGGATATATGATTTATAAACGAACATATAAAGGAAAGTCAGTAATTGTTGGTATTAATACGAATGAAGCAGCAGTTGATGTTAATATTGCTGTCCCATTTGTGGAAAACACAACAGCAGAGGATGTGTATAATGACGCTTCTTATTCTGTTGATGGAAATCGTACGATGACGATTACACTTCCTGGTCGAGTGAATGGAGGAACAGTGATCTTAACATCTGATCAAGATGATGCTGATGGAGAGATTGTTGTACCAGAAATTCCTGAAGATACGTTACGCGTACACTATCAACGTGATGATAACAACTATACAGACTTAGGATTATGGTTATGGGAAGACGTTGAATTCCCTTCAGAAAATTGGCCATCAGGTGGGACTCCATTTGTAGACAGCCAAATAACTGAATATGGTGCATATGTTGACATTCCATTGCAAAGTGATGCGCAAAAGGTAGGATTTTTAGTCTTAAATACAGTTACTGGTGATAAAGATGGCGGCGACAAGTTCGTTGAATTATTTTCACCAGAAATCAATGAAGTTTGGATTACACAAGGGTCCGATGATGTTTCGCTTGTAGCACCTGTGGATCTTCCGGAAAATACGATTCGGATTCATTATGAACGTGATGATCAGAATTATGATGGATGGTCTGCATGGACTTGGGGAGATGTAGCTGCACCAACGGATGGATGGCCTGATGGTGCTCATGATCCAAGTGGAATTGATAAGTTCGGTGCTTACTATGATATAGAGTTAGCAGAGGGTGCTGAGCAAATTGGATTCCTATTTGTAAATAAAAATAGTGGTGAGCAAACAGGAGATTATCAGTTTTCTATGTTAGAATACAAGCAAATTTTTATCACAGATGGGGATGACCAGGTGTACACGAATCCTTATGGTTCCGTTCCAGTTGCACTTCTTTCTGGAGAAATTTTATCTGATGAAAAAATTCAATTACGGTTTTCGAAAACCGATGGATTAACCGAAGAAGAGCTATTATCTGGAGTTACTGTGCTTGACAGTGATGGAAATGAAATGGCTATTAATGGTGCAACAGTGATAGACGATGTGGTAGTTGAATTATATGGTAGCTTTGATTTAGAAAAAGCTCCATTTAATATAACTTACGGGGAACAAACAGTTTCTGCGTCCGCTGGTTGGAGAATGATTGATGAGATGTATGGATATGATGGTGAGTTAGGTGCCGAGTTACATGCAGATGGTACGGCAACATTGAAACTATGGTCACCTAAAGCTGAAAATGTATCCGTTGTTCTTTATGACAAAGATAACCAGTTTGATGTAGTGCATGAGGAAATCCTGATGACTCTAGGAGAACGTGGAGTTTGGGAAGTAACTCTTGACGAAGCAAATACGGGATTGAATAGTTTACATGGCTATTACTACCATTACAAGATTACCCATGATGGAGAAACCAAATTAGCGCTTGATCCATATGCGAAATCAATGGCAACTTGGGCTAACCCTGAGATGGGTGGAGAGTACCCGATTGGTAAAGCTGCTATTGTGGATCCATCTACAATTGGTCCAGAATTAGATTTTGCTAATATAGATGGTTTTGAAAAGAAAGAAGATGCGATTATTTATGAAGTACATGTGCGTGATTTTACATCGGATCCTAGTATTGCAGATGAACTGAATGCACAGTTTGGTACGTTTGCATCCTTCGTTGAGAAATTAGATTATATTGAAGATTTAGGTGTAACCCATATTCAATTACTTCCTGTTATGAGTTACTTCTTTGGTAACGAGTGGGCGAGTGATGAGCGCTTACTTGAATGGGCTTCATCAAATACAAATTACAACTGGGGCTATGACCCTCATAGTTATTTCTCTTTATCTGGTATGTATTCTGAAAATCCAGATGATCCGGAACAACGAATCGCTGAATTTAAACGCTTAATTGATGAAATTCATAGTCGTGGAATGGGCGTTGTACTTGATGTGGTGTACAACCATACAGCGAGAGTGGATATTTTTGAAGATTTAGTACCAAATTACTATCATTTCATGGATGCCGATGGTACACCAAGAGAAAGCTTCGGCGGTGGCCGTTTAGGAACAACACATGAAATGTCACGAAAAGTATTAGTTGATTCTATCACTTATTGGGTGGAGGAGTTTAAAATAGATGGTTTCCGTTTTGATATGATGGGAGACCATGATGCAGAAAGTATTCAGATTGCTTATGATACGGCAAAAGCAATCAATCCGAACATTATTATGATTGGAGAAGGCTGGAGAACATTTGCAGGTGATGAAGGTGAACCGGTCATGCCTGCCGACCAAGATTGGATGCAGCATACTGATAGTGTTGGTGTATTCTCCGATGAATTCAGAAATGAGTTGAAATCTGGGTTCGGTAGTGAAGGACAACCACGCTTCTTAACTGGGGGAGCACGTAATATCCAACAAATTTTTGATAACTTAACAGCAAAACCGCATAATTTTGTTGCAGACGACCCAGGTGATGTCGTGTCGTATATTGCTGCACATGATAATTTAACATTGCATGATGTGATTGCACAATCCATTAAGAAGGATCCTGAATTTCATGAGGAAGAGATTCACAAACGTATCCGTCTTGGCAATGCGATGGTTTTAACTGCTCAAGGTACAGCATTTATCCATGCTGGTCAAGAGTTTGGTCGCACGAAACAATATCGTGAGGAAACAACGGAAGCACCATATAAGTCAACGTACTTAACAGATGAATCTGGTAATCCATTTGTGTATCCGTACTTTATTCATGATTCCTATGATTCTTCGGATATGATTAATAAAATTGATTGGCAAATGGCAACCAATGAAGAGCTATATCCAATTCAAACTCAAACAAGAGAATTTACTACTGGTTTGATTAAGCTACGTCGTTCTACAGATGCCTTTACGCTAGGTACAATGGATGAAGTGAATAATAATGTAACTTTATTGGATGTACCAGAAATAGGTGAGCATGACTTAACTATTGCGTACCGTGCTGTTTCATCTGATGGAAATGAAGAGTACTATGTATTCCTAAATGCAGATGATAAGGAGCGCACGCTTACACTAAATAATGTCGACCTTCAAGATGATGTGGTTGTGGTTGATAGTGATGAGTCAGGCGTCAATGAGGTTGTTGACCCAACAGGATTTGAATTAACTTCAGATCAAATAACATTGGATGCATTGACTACAGTTGTTGTGAAGGTATCTCATGAAGTGGAAGAACCGGGTGATGGTGATGAGCCAGACGAAGGTGAAGAAGAACCTGGAGATAGTGAAGAACCAGGAAACGAAGAGGACCCTGAAGAAGGGGAAAAACCGGGAACTGGTAACAACGACGGTAACAACAAAGGAAATAACGGAAACGATGGAAACAATGGTAATAACGGCAAGGACAACAATAGCAATAATGGTAATAGTAATGATGGTGTAGAAAAAGATGAGGAAGGTAAAAAGCTTCCAAAAACAGCAACAAATTACTACAACTGGCTATTAGTAGGATTTGGACTACTACTAGTTGGAACCATAGCAATCGTGATGCAAAGAAGAAGAAAAACAGAATAGAACTGAGGGGTGCCTGTCACTTCCCGTTTTTTGTCGAACGGGGTTAGTGGCAGGTGTTTTTTTGTTTGAGATGGAAGGAGTGAAATCTAAGGGGTGGCGAGCGAATTCCTAGGGTTGGGGAGCGAAAAATGGTGTGTGAGGAGCGAAATCTAAGGGTTGGTGATCGAATATGGGAGGGAGAGGAGCGAAATCTAAGGGGGGCGATCGAATATGGGAGGATGAGGAGCGAATTCCTTAAATAATTGGTGCCTGTCACTTCCCGTTTTTTGTCGAACGAGGAGTGACAGGCATTTTTTAATAGAAGTATTACTTGCAAAAGTTTTGACAAATTTCGACAAGTGACAGGCTCCTCAATGGATTAATACAATTTATTCGCGATCGTATGTGCGATTTGTTCTTTTGTTTGTTTGGCTTTTTCGTAGTTGGCCATTGTTATTCCCGTACATAATAGATCGATCACAAATAACTGTGATATTTTGGAGACGAGTGAACCACTGTCCAATGGATTTTCCTTGGCAGAGGTTAGTAAAACAGAATCGGCATATTGCGTAAGGGGAGATTTCATATAGTTTGTTATGGCAATAACCTTTGCCCCATTGTCTTTTCCTATTTTGACGGCATTAATAATATCTTTCGTACTCCCCGTCAAACTGATTGCGATAATCACCGTATCCTTATTGACGGAATTGGAGCGAATCACCTGGTTATGGGAATCTGTGATAACCTCAAAATTAACCCCAATACGCATTAATCGGTTCTGCATATCCAGTCCAGCTATTCCTGATGAGGAAACACCATATATAACTGCAGTTTTTGCCTCATTAATCATTTCAACCGCCTTCTGTAATTGCTCATCGTCTACTAAATGATGTGTATCTTCAATCGCTTGAATCATATTATTTCTTACCTTATCAATATACGTTCCGTGATTATTATTTTTATCTCGATTTGAAAGTTCTCTTGCTAAGGATAATTTGAATTCTTGATACCCTTTACAGCCTAACTTTCGGCAAAAACGTAACACAGTGGCTTCCCCAACTTGGCACGCAATTGCTAATTCTGTTAGTGACTGATACACGATCTGTTCAAAGTTCTCGGTGATATAGGTATACAGCTTTTGTTCCGATTTAGTATAGGTATTTTTGTTTTGTTCCATTAGTAAACTTAAATTCACATTATTGTCATCTAATTGATAGGCCATAGTTATACTCCCTCATTTCCCTCTAATAAACTACTTTTCTTTTAAAAAACTACCCAATTGGAGATTAACTCCATTTTAAAATTAATATTGACAATTTATTATCATACTGATATGATACACCTAAATCATCAAGAATGAAAGCGGATTCTTAATTACCGCTGGATGGAGGTATATTATGAATGGCATAATGACAGCATTGTTAACACCCTTTAATGAGGATGGTACCCTCAATGAAAAAGGACTACGGGAGGTGGTACGCTATAATATCGATGAAATGAAAGTTAATGGTTTATATGTAGGTGGTTCCACAGGTGAAGCTTTTCTAATGGATGAGAGCACCCGAAAAGAGGTACTTCGAATTGTGAAAAGTGAAGCAGGAAGTGACGTAACCTTAATTGCACAAATCGGATCACTAAACATCGAAGAAGCTGTTCGATTAGGGAATGAGGCTAAAGAACTTGGCTTTGATGCACTATCTGCAATCACACCATATTATTATAAATTTAGTTTTGAAGAAATTAAGTCTTACTATCAACGTATTACAGAGGAAACAAATCACCCGATGATTGTGTATTCCATCCCAGTTCTTACTGGTACAGAAATTACAATCGAAAATTACGGTGAATTGTTAGCGTTACCAAACGTTATCGGGGTTAAGTATTCAGATACAAATCTTTCTAAGTTGACTAAATTGAAAGAATTACATCCAGATAAAGTATTCTTCGGTGGAGCAGATGATATGCTTCTTCAATTTGCAGTATCTGGTGCTGATGGAGCTATCGGTAGTACGTATAGCCTTCTTGGAAAAGAAGCAAATGGCGTATTTAATGCCGTGCAAACTTCAAGCCTTCAAGAAGCACGCGACTTACAAAATCGAATGAACAAAGTTATTTCGATTTTAGAAGACGTGGGAGTCTATCAATCTATCAAACATGTTTTAAAACAAAACGGTATTGATGGTGGATATATGAAGTTTCCATTCAGAGAAATATCAGCAGAGGAAAAGAAAGAAGCAGAAAAAATTATCGATATTCTATCTTCAGGAGAATAAACCATCTTAGTAGGAGTTTTTCAGATGAGTCAAAAATTAATAGTATCATGCCAAGCGTTAGAAGATGAACCGCTTCATAGTTCATTTATTATGTCTAAAATGGCTCTAGCTGCGTACCAAGGTGGGGCTAGTGGGATTCGAGCTAATTCGGTTAAGGACATCCAAGCAATAAAGAAGGAAGTAAACTTACCGATTATTGGAATCATTAAACAAGATTATGATGACAGTGAAGTTCGAATTACACCAACGATTAAAGAGGTACAAGATTTATATGAAGAGGGTGTAGATGTCATTGCTTTTGACGCAACGGACAGAGAACGCCCGAACAAACAAACATTCGAATCCTTTTTCAAAGAGGTGAAGAATCGATTCCCAAATCAAAAATTCATGGCTGATGTGTCAACGGTAGAGGAAGCAATCCAAGCAGAGAAAAGTGGCGTAGATATTGTAGCTACAACACTAGTTGGGTATACACCCTATACAGAAGGAAATGTTCCTCTAGAGACGTTGGAAGAAGTCCTTCAATCCGTCAAAATTCCAGTAATTGCTGAGGGGAACATCGATACACCTGAAAAGGCTAAACGTGCTCTTGAATTAGGAGCTACAGCTGTGGTGGTAGGTGGCGCAATTACAAGGCCACAAATTATAACTAAAAGGTTTTCCATGAAAATGGAAGAAACGATAACCAAGGGGGAAAATTAAATGAAGAAAAAATTGCTTTTAATGATAACGCTATCAATCGTATTGATTCTAGCAGCATGTGGAGACAGTGATGATAATAATTCATCAGGTAACAATGGTGAAAATTCAGGTGACCCAATCGAATTACAATTCGGTATGCAACCAAATACACAGTCTAATGAGTATGAAGCAGCACAATTCCTTGCAGATTATGTTGAAGAAGAAAGTGATGGACAATTAACAATTACAATCTTCCCAGATGCACAATTAGGGAATGACCTTTCTATGCTTGGCCAACTTACAGATGGTTCATTAGATATTACATTATCTGAAATGGGACGTTTTGGTGAATGGCTCCCACGTGCTGAACTATTAGCCGTACCATATGTAATTGAAAATTTTGATCATATTAAACGTGTTGTTTATGAAACTGAATTTGGTGAAGAATTAAGAAACGAATTAATTGAAGAGCATGGCCTACGCGTTGTGGATAGTGCTTATAATGGTACTCGTGTAACGTCTTCAAGCTCACCAATTAACGAATTAGCAGACATGGAAGGCATGAGCCTACGTGTTCCAGAAGCACAAACATTACTTGATTATGCTGAGTACACAGGAGCTGTACCAACACCGATGGCATTCGGAGAAGTATACCTTGCATTACAAACTGGACAAGTAGATGGACAAGAAAATCCACTACCAACGATTCGTGCACAAAGTTTCCATGAAGTACAAGATTACATTGCTTTAACGAATCACGTTGTAAATGACAATACGTATGTAGTAAGTGAAAAAACATGGCAAGACCTTCCTGAAGATTTACGTAGTATCTTAGAAGAAGGTATTGATAAAGCGACAGATCACCATACAGAACTATTCGAAACAGAAGAAGCAGAATTAATTGAGTTCTTTGAAGGAGAAGGTGTAACAGTTACTGAGCCTGATGTATCAGAATTCAGAGATGCTCTTTCTGAAGCATACCCTAACTACTATGAAAGTATCGGTGATGGTGCTGAAGAATACATGGAGTTGATTCAAGAAGCACGTCAATAAAAAGCGTGAAGGTGATTAGAAATGTTAAAGAAATTTTATAACAACTTTGAAGAAATTGTAGGCACCGCGCTATTTGTATCCATGCTAGTTATTTTAGTTGTTCAAACTCTGACACGCCAAGGGATAGGAGTTCCCTTGGTGTGGACAGAGGAGTTAAGTAAACTTCTATTTATTTATGCAGGATATTTAGGAATTGTAGCTTGTATAAAAGATGACAGTCACGTATCAATTGATGTTTTTCTAAAAAAACTTCCAGCAAAAGCTCAAAAATGGGTGTATCTTTTTAATCAATTACTGATTCTTGCTGCATTGATTGTTGTATTTTATATTAGTTTTACGATTGTTGAAAGACAGGAACATTTGACTATTGTAACCTTACAAATATCCTATGTTTACATGTATGCAGCTCTGCCAATTCTTACACTGCTCATGATTTATCGCTTAATTGAGCGCCTGATTAAAGAATGGCGCAAGAGTAAAGCGGCGGAGGTGAAGTAAATGGAAATAGCGATTATTTTTATACTATGGATTGTCTTACTATTTATTGGAATTCCAGTCGGATTTACATTACTTATTGCAGCACTTGCATACTTCTTTATGGGCGATTGGAACCTCGTATATGCCTCAGGTGCGCAATTAATTGATGGAATTAATAACTTCACACTATTAGCCATTCCATTCTTCATCTTAACTGGTACTCTAATGAATGCCTCTGGTATAACAGACCGTATCTTTAATTTTGCCATGTCCTTAGTTGGGCATGTACCAGGTGGAGTAGGTCATGTTAACATTACTGCTAGCTTAATGTTCTCAGGTATGTCTGGTTCATCTTTAGCAGATGCTGGAGGACTTGGTCAACTTGAGATTCGTACGATGCGAAAAGCTGGTTACCATGATGACTTCAATGGTGGTTTGACTGCAGCTACAGCTATTTTAAGTGGGATTATTCCTCCTAGCTTGAACATGATCATTTATGCAGCTATTGCCAATGTTTCAGTAGCTTCGATGTTCATTGCAGGTTTAGTTCCTGGAATTATGATTGCAATTGCATTATTTATTACAACGTTTATTATTGCGAAGAAACGTAAATATATTGTCCTTGAGCGAGTGAGCTTTAAAGTAATCTGGGAGAATTTCCTAAAAGCTTTTTGGGCTTTATTAACACCAATTATAATTATTGTTGGGATATTCTCAGGGTTTTTCACACCAACAGAAGCAGCCGTAGTAAGTACGGTTTACGCATTATTCTTAGGATTTTTTGTCTATAAAGAACTTACACTTAAATTAGTGTATGAAAATTTCGTAGAAGCGATGAAAATGACAGGTGTCGTTGTTCTCATGCTAGCTGCTATTGAGTTTTTTGGACAATTTGTAGTCAGAGAGCGCGTAGCAATCAAAGTTGCAGATGCATTTTTAGGGGTGACAGAGAATCCAATTCTATTACTCTTATTAATTAGTCTTCTATTAATTGCTTTAGGAACATTTATTGAAGCGCTAGCATTATTGGTACTTGTTGTCCCGGTATTAATTCCGGTTGTAACAAGTGTTGGTATTGATCCAATCTTCTTCGGTGCATTTGTTATCTTGAACTTAATGATTGGGATTCTAACACCACCAATGGGAATGGCCCTCTTTGTTGTATCACGGGTTGGTAATATTCCAGTGGGGACCATGTATCGAGGTGTTCTACCATTCTTGATACCTATTGTGGTAGTTATGCTTATACTAATATTCGTCCCTGAACTATCAACTTTCCTTGTAGACATCTTGAAATAGTTTTAACATGAATGGAGGATGACAAGTGATAGCAGGTGCTTTTGACATCGGTGGAACAAGTATAAAATATGGTGTTCTAAATGAACAAGGCGATATTCTTTTTAAGTCAAAAACTCCTACAAAAGCTAAAGAAGGTGGCAAAGCTGTTGTTGGCCAAGTAATTGAGCTTACGAAAAGCTTACAGAAGGATTACCAACTAGACGGAATTGCCATCAGCACGGCTGGTCAAATCAATAGTCAGGAGGGAACTGTCATTTTTGCCACGGATTCCCTCCCTGGTTATACCGGTTTGAACATAAAAAAAGAAGTAGAGAAGGTTTTTGATTTACCTGTAGTGGTAGATAATGATGTTAACTGTGCAGCAATCGGAGAATATTGGTTAGGTGCAGCACAGGGTGTTGATCAATTTCTTTGTATGACTCTTGGTACCGGTATCGGTGGAGCAATCGTGATAAACGGCCAAGTATATAATGGTGAGGCTTATTCTGCTGGGGAGTTTGGTCATATGACGCTTTATCCTGGTGGATACCCTTGTTTATGTGGTGATGAAGGGTGTTATGAGCAATATGCGTCCAGTAAAGCACTGGAACAACGGGCTCAACATGCATTGGAGCAGAGCATCACATTACCTGAGTTGTTTGACAAGGCTAGAGCTGGGGATAAGTTGTCAGAATCGATCATTGAACAGTGGATTGATGATGTGGCATTAGGGATCAAATCGCTCGTCCATATATTCAACCCACCTCTAATCGTAATTGGTGGGGGCGTATCGGAACAGGGAGATTACTTACTAGATAAGTTGCAAAGACGTGTGGAAGCACGGATTATGTCATCTTTTCAGAAACCCTTAACCATTAAATTTGCAAAGAATGGCAATGATGCAAACTTGCAGGGCGCTGTTCGGTGCCTGTCACTTCCCGAATTTTGTCGAGAAGATGGGTAGGTGCACATCTCTTAATCCAATAAAAACTCACTATTCAATTAGTGAGTTTTTTTGATTGGTGTAGAGGCGCATCTAGAGTATAGTACGACTATAGAGTGTCGTGATGGGGTATTTCATCCTATTGATTATGCTTTTGAAATAATAATGAGGGAATCGTTTTGATTTAACTTAAAGGGGCTGTGATGGATATGGAAATTGGTAAGGGAAAGAAATATGCGGTTGTTGTCGTTGCAGGGCAATCAAATGCAGTAGGGTATGATGAAAGTCCAGTTGAGTATCGTGATGGGTATCAACTCAATAGTCGTGTGAAGCAGTTAGGATTTAATGGTGATAGCAATTTAAAAGTAATTGACTTAAATCATTGTGCAGAGGATTTTCAAGACATGACAGCTTTTAGTCATCCCTCAAGTCCAGAAAGATTAGGAACAAAAGGAATGCACTTACCCCTTGGTAATCTATTACTAGACCACATTCCAGATGAATATGACGTATTAATTATTCCTGCCGCATTTGGGGGAACGGGATTTACAACTGGTGTAACTGGAACCTATGATGAAACAAATATGAAACCCGTAAATGACTCTAATGAGGCAAGGATAAAGTGGAGTTCTACCTCTCCTTTTTATCTAGCTATGCGTGATCGTTTAAGATATGCTTTAGATCTAAATGATGTCTCGATATTTTTAGGGGTTGTTTGGGTACAAGGTGAACAAGATGCCCTCGATCCAGCCACTCATTTTACCGAATTTAAAGAGATGACCTCTACATTTTTTGACTATTTTAATGAAAACGGGTATGCTAATCGAGTTAAAAAAGGAACATTTGACAAGGATATCTGGTACAACGTTGAATCAACCTATTACTGGCATGATAAGCCAGGATGTGCAAGGATTTGGGATAATTATAAAGTGTGGAATCCAGCTACCTATGTTCCTGTGGCAAGAGATACAGAAACAAATAAGGTAAACGGAACTGGAGCAACAACATCGAACCTCGAAGCACATTTTGGCAACAACGCTTATTCTAAAGTAATTGCACCTAATGTGGTTAATAAAATGATTGAGAATAAGTTGGTGTAGCCTGGAATTATATTGAGTAACTGATTTGAGCGTGATATATAGTATGTTTGGAGCTGTAGAATTTTGAGGGGTCTGCAGCTTTTTGTAAGGTTAAAATAATAGGAGATTAAGAGGCATAATCTAGTTTTATAGTTTTTAATGTTGAAGGTGGGGCAATTTTTGAAAAAGTTCAGTCAAATAATCGTTCATATAGCGTTCCTGTTCTTCTTTTACTTCTTGGGGACATGGATAAGCGATTTATTAAATAATGTAATCCCAGGTAGTGTCATAGGAATGGTTCTTTTATTTCTTGCCCTAATGTCTAAAGTTATTAAGACAGAATGGATTGAGGAAGGCGCACAATTTTTAATTAGACATTTATCCCTGTTTTTTATACCGGTAACAGTAGGGATCATTGAATATCTGGAACTCTTCAGTGGAAAGGGGATATTGTTGGTGGGGGTAATAGGTATAAGTACAATCCTTGTATTGATTAGCAGCGGGGGGACTAGTTTTTACTTCATAAAAGGAAGGTATGAGAATAATGATTAATTTAATAGTTGCCTTGCTGACCTTTATTGGTACGATCTGTGCTTATATCATAGCGAGAATCATCAACCAGAGATATCCTTCTCCTTTTACGGTTCCTATTCTTGTATCATCTATAATCCTGATATTTTTCTTACTTACTTTTAACATCAATTTTGAAACATTTATGACTGGTGCACAGTGGATTGATAAATTACTTGGCCCAGCAGTTGTTGCACTTGCATACCCACTCTATATATATAGAAAAGTATTGCATCGATATATTCTTCCAATCGGAATTGGAGTAATAATTGGGGCAATTGTTGGCATATCTAGTGGTGTGTTACTTGCAAAATGGATTGGTATTGATAATTTCCTTATCTTATCAATGGCCTCCAAATCGGTAACAACTCCTGTTGCGATGGAATTATCAGAAGCATTGGGTGGAGTGCCTACCTTAACAGCCGTTTTCGTTATTCTTGCCGGAATTATCGGAACGGTATGTTCTCCATACATTTTTAAATGGTTTTCATTTAATCATTATGTTGTAAAGGGAATTGCAATAGGAAGTGCTTCCCATGCAATTGGTACCTCAAAGGCAATGGAAAATAGCCAGCAAGAGGGAGTAGTAAGTACGGTATCTATGGTATTAAGTGCACTATTCGTTTCAGTGATCGTGCAAGGTTTAACAAGATTGTTAATGTTATAGTGGTGGGTGCCTGTCACTTCCCGTTTTTTGTCGAATGGGAGTAGAGCGAGTTTCCAATCAGCTCTAGGAAATTTTTAACCTCGAGGAGAGCGAACTCTCCACCTGGTGGAGCAAATTTGCAGGGATTCCCAAGAATAAATACAATAGGACAACGCAGATGAATACCCCTGCGCTGTCCTATAATTTTACCTATAATAAAGATCATCAAAAGTAAGTCAATTCAATGTCTCATCGTGGTGTATAGAAGTTTTGTGTGTAATAGACGCCATAACTACCACCAAAGACAACTCCAACTCCAAGTCGTTCAAGGTCACTTAATATATTAAGACGATGCCCATAGGAATTCATCCATCCAATATGTACATCAAGTGCATTGTAGTAGCCTGCAGCAATATTTTCTGCAGCACCGATCCACTCAATACCTTCCTTTTTCATTCGTTGGACTGGAGATTCTCCATCAGGATTTATGTGGTCGAAATAGTCTCGATCAGCCATATCTTGACTATGTTTTCTAGAAGAAATTCTTGCTTTTTCATCCCACACAAATGGTTTGAGTCCAAATTGTACTCTTGTTGCATTGGCTAAGTCAAAAATCTGTTTTTCCATGTCTCTTGCTACAGAATCGGTTTTCCTAGGGTCTATATATTCTAGGTCCTCTCCTGTTAATTCAATAAGTGCAATGGAATTATCTTGGTGTTCATCATAATAGAATCTTGCAAAATAGGAGTCATCTAAATAGTAGCTACCACTCCCATATTCATCCACTAGCTTTTGCTCCACTACTTCCTTTGTTGTACCAATATTAATATCGATTGTTGAATTCCATACGTCGGCATTACTTGCTAAGCGAATAACCTGATTATTGTCAATTCCTACCATTAAGAAGTTGCTATAATCACTGTTATAAATATACCACTCTAGTTTCGCTCGACTTTCGTCAATTCGGTCTGGTTCTCCAAGAATTGAAAGTACTCTTTTTACAGAATCACCAATGGATATTCCACGTGCAGTAAAAGTGCTAGTATCTCCACTTATTTCTTTAGCTACTATATCTGATACGGCAGCTTTACCACCTATAATAAATTTTTTATTATAGTTTTCTAGTAATGTTTTCGTACTAGATGGTATATTGTTAGTTTTCACTAATAAGATCGGAGCATTGTGTTTGGCTGCTAATACAGAACCTGTTAATGCATCGACAAAATTCATTCCCGTTGCAAAATATGCTGTTTCACTACCTAAAGTCAAATTCTCAACGATTGCTTTTCCCGTCTCAAAACGATTTTTTCCACTATAACGTACAGGATTATTCAGCTGAGATGCAACATCTTCTCCAACTACAGCTGTACCACCGATGATAATTGTTTGTCTTTTTTCTTGTAATACTTTTACAGTAGCATCAGGTAAAGTGTCATTTTTAGTTAATAATATAGGTATACCATTGCGTGCAGCATATGGAGCTATTGATAATGCATCAGGAAAATTTAATCCATTTGCCACAAAGGCAGTATCAGATTTACCTAGTTCCTCTGCAATCAAAGCAGCAGTTTCAAAACGATTTGCACCGCCAATACGTTCAATGTTTTCTATTCCTATATTCTTTAAGTCTGCTTCAACTTGTAAAGGTACGGCACTTTTATTGCCTAATATAAATATCTTTTTTGCACCTAATCTTAAAATTTCTTCCTTAGTGGTTCTATCTAGTTTATTCTTGGTTAATAGAATGGGTGCGTCATACATATATGCCAGTGGTGCGCCGGCTAATGCATCCGGGAAATTGTAACCAGTAGTTAAAACTACGGTATCTGCATGTTCCCAACCTTCTTGGGAGATTTCTACAGCAGTTTCCCATCTGTTTTCTCCTGAAATTCTTAAATCTTCTAAACTAGATGCATGTACTGTATTTCCCATTGTAAAAATAGTAACCATGGTTATCAGAAAAACTACTAGAAGTCGCTTCATCATCATTCCCCCTCGTATGTATCTATATCAAAGAAATCTAGTATAAAACTTTTATAAGAATACCATATTTAGAGTTTTATAACAATTTTTGTTTGTCGAAATGGCTTGATGATTATATATTATAGAGGTTTATCTATTAATAGAAGAGACCACACTTCCATTATATATAATAGAAAAAACTCATCCCATTTATATTGTAAAGAAGGAATTCTATCTACTAGATAGGGTTCCATTTTTTGTGGTCTGGGACGAGGGAGAGGGTAAATATCCTGGCCTTAAATGTGTATGTCTATGGTGACTCGAATTTTATCTGGTACGAAAGTATACCATGACTACACTTTTGAACTACTATTTCTGAAAAAAGTGGGAAGTGTAAGTGTACTTTTGTTCGTTATAAAGTAGACGATAGAGTGACGAAATCGCTTTGTAATCCAATTATACTTGAGTTAATCAAGAAACAACATAACAAATAAAAAACAGATCTTGAAGAAAGGATCGGTGATAGTGAGAAAAGTTTTTATAGGAACCACCGTTATATTTTTCCTGCTAGGTTGTGTAACGGTATATGGATCAGCAAGCCCGAATTCAACGTTATCAGATTGGTATGGCAACACCTTTCAAAAAGAAAAAGAATTACTACAAGATGAAATATCAGATTTGTATACAGCTAGTTTTAAACAAGTGAAAGAAGAAATGAAAGAGAAAAAAGAGGATTTGACAGCGGGGGTTATGAAGGCACGAGAAAATTCGATTACTACAGCAAAAGAAGAAATAAATAAGTATAACCAATCCTACATGAATGCATTAGACGAAAAGAAAGATGAGTTACTAGATGATAATTTCCAAGAAGAAAAAAAGCAGCTGGAAGAAAAAATAATATCCGAGATTGAACAAGACACCATAGCTATACTAACCGATTTATTGAATTAGGTTTTTATGAATTAGATCATATAAAACAAAAAAATTATAAAAGGGAAAGGGAGATTTAAAAATGAAATTTAAAACAAAAGTAGTGGCAGGTGCTTTAGTAGTAGGAATGGCAGTAAGTGGAGGATTTGCTTTTGCAAGTGTGGATGCAGGAGCGAAATTACAAAGTTGGTATAATGCACAGTTTAATAATACAGTTGCAGAGGATACGAATGAAGTTATTGCTTTTGCAACAGAGAAAGCAGGGGAAGCTGAAACACATTATAACAATTCTAAACAGAGTGCTGAAATATTGATCAATCGAGAAGGCAGAAAAGTAACATCTGAGAGTAAGGGAGAAGTCAATACAGCACTAAATGCACACATGGATAGTCTAAATGATAAAAGAGCAGAAATCTCATCTAATATGGAGAAGCAATTTGATAATTTATACAACGCTGGTGCAAGCGCTCTAAATACTATTGTTGAAGAAGGCAAAGGATTGATAGACACAGACTATGGGAAATTCGCTGATGAAAAAGGTCAGAGTGCAATCGACACCCTAAATACAGAACTAGACTCACACGGTGCTTCTGCTAAAGAAAAACTAGAAGATAAAATTGAAAGTGCTAAAAATAGCCTTCAAACTCAATTAGATCGTGAGTCTAGAATTCTAATGAGTGAAGCTAAGGCACTCATGAACGAAAAGCTTCAAGAAGTTAAGCAATATATCAATGAACTTAAAGATGAACTAGTAAAAGAACAAAAAGAATTAATTGAAAATGCTGGTACTAATAAAGTCAATGAAGTTAAAGGGAATCTAGATAGCCTAGTAAACGATATTGTTGACGGAGAATAATCTAACTTAATGTAGATTGAGGTCTCAATCCTATGAGGCCTCAATCTATTAAATGGAGGTGTTCCCATGAAAAGTAGAAAAGAAACCCATAAGAAAAACCATTTTTCAACTAAATTAAAAGTATTGATTACTTCAATATTATTCATTATTACTGTCTTATCCAGTTTTGGAATGGCTTTTGCGAATGAAGACATACAATCCCTATTAACCAATTGGTTTACGGATCAACGAGAAGTGGCAATAGAAAGTATAGAATCTGCAATCATGACTGAAAAAGACCAACAAAAAGTTGCTTTGCAAAGTTATATTAAAGAAGCCATACAATCTTCAGAAAAAGAAATAAAGCAATTTACCGAAGAAGAAAAGAAAAGAAGAGTACAGGAAATCAAGAGTCATGCACAGACCCTGATGAATAATTTTGAAGTGAATAATAAAGAGGAAAAAAGTCAAATACAATCCGAATTCGATGCTATTTTGAAAAGAGCAATGGAAGATTTAAACGAAGTAGAAGTAGAGACAGCACCAGAAACGAACGAAGATAAAGACAATGTTGAAGAAACGAATGAAGAAGAGATTACAAAGGGTGACGATGATGAGTGAAATGACGCAAACGAAAGAAAAGAAAAGTGAATTAGCGAGCTGGATTCGGTTTATCGCTTTCCTTTTCATCCTATTTGTTATTTTCAAGTTCGTGATTGGATTTACAGTAGTACATGGGGATTCTATGAACCCTACTTTTAAACATGAGGATATCTTATTAACGAAGGGTGTTTTTAATAAGTACGAAAGAAATGATATTGTATTATTTCGTGATGATGCAGGTTATACCGTTGTAAAACGAATTGTTGGTGTTCCAAACGATGAAATTGAAATTATTAATGGGGTCGTATATTTGAACGGAGAAATGATAGATGAGGACTACACAACAGGAACTTCTTTTGATATACCAAAAACAATTGTAGAAGAAGGAACGTATTTTGTTATGGGGGATAACCGGGAACCAGGTGCAAGTAAAGATAGTCGTAGTGACGATGTCGGTTTAGTTCCGGAGAGTCAAATTGAATCGGAAGTGTTACTATCTTTGATCCCTTTTGGAACTAAAAAATAAAATATTAAAAGGAGGCTTACGGTTGTAAGTCTTTTTATTTTTGTATAAAAATCCACTATTTCGTTAAAAGGAACAATTTCTCTTACAAATCGACAAAACTAGAACCTCTCCTTTACCATAATTTGACACAATTTATAAAGAACACTAGTTATAATAGATTATACAAATTGAAAAAACCGATGGAAAACTAGGAAATGCGTCCTATATATGGGCACCTGGGACGTGTGGAGTAAGTGGTGCAACCGGCCTAATTAATGTGGAATTGTTTGGTATTCCATATTAATTAGTTTTTTTTTGAAAAAAAGGAGGGGAAAAGTGTCAGTTGATGTACTTACATTGATAAATGTAAGCGTTAATATTTTTTAGAATGAACATGGCTTCATATCTTAAGAAGTATACAGAAAACGTACAATTAGTAGATTATCATCCTGCTCACTTCAAAGGTTGTAGAATTAAACAGGGAGTTGACGAATATTGAAAGATCTAAGAAGTACGATGTATGACCATCATTTGCAAAAGGCAAATCTAGGTGCCATGAAGAATTTCTCTAGTAATAATAAGAAAGTGGATTCAATACATATTAAGGAATATTTTGG
This sequence comes from Ornithinibacillus halophilus, assembly GCF_900129485.1. Lineage (GTDB taxonomy): Bacteria > Bacillota > Bacilli > Bacillales > Amphibacillaceae > Ornithinibacillus > Ornithinibacillus halophilus. Next base: position 27,901 of record NZ_FQVW01000018.1, on the reverse strand, counting down.
GCATGTGTTCACTGGGAGTGAATCTTTCAATCATGGTGGATATTATTTTGTAGAAAGTGTGAATGTATATGCAGCGTGTTAATCATCTTTTTAATCTTATAAAAACTAGTCCTACAAATGCTATGCACCTTAGTTTTTTATATCGATATTTTACTTTAATTATTACATCATTTATTTATTTTCTAGGTTTTCAGGATACACTAGTTCTATTCAAAGCACTTGTTATACTTTTTCTAGGAATAGCCACATGGGTGACTACATTAATCTTGAAAAGACATGCTGGGAATAAATCCCTTCTTAGGATAATGGTATTCGCAGACACAATATGGATAATAGTACTGTTGATTCCAACAGGCGGAATTTCAAGTCCATTCATTTGGTATGCTTTAAATCCAATATTAGTCGCAGCGAGCTTTTTAACACCACTCTTTTGTTGGGGGATTCTCATTTTACTATTAAGTAGTACTACCTATATTGCATACTCAATGTATCAATGGAACAGTTTCTTTCAATTAATCGAGGAAAGCTTTTCTGTCTTTCTAGTTTGTATTTTAATAACAATATTGGCCAGATTATTTTCAGAATATATTCAGGACCTAAATCAGAAAGCCAATCTGTTAATTAAACAGCAAGAAGATTTGAATTACAGTAATGAAAAGTTAAAAGAAACTAACCAAAAATATGAGGAGACTTTGGAACAGATTATTTCCCTTTATCATTTAATGGAAAAGTTTGTGACGGAGAAAAGTCACAGGAGCCTAACGTCTGAGGTAACCAATTCCCTAATAAAATGTACACAAAGCAATGAAGCATTTTTCTGGCTGACTGACCCGAATCATGAGAGAAGTGTTCTTTCAAATCGTACAAATAATAAAGAATTGGAAGAAGTTTTGCTAAAAGAGTGGAATCAAATCCGTGGAAAGAGACAAGCATTTGCTACTATTTTAGACAAGGATTTATATTGGTTGAAAGTTGTTAGGACTAGTAAGAACATTGGTGTTTTAGGGATTCGAGTAATAAATCACCAAGAAATGAGAGATTCCTATTTTTTACTCCAACCTTTTGAGTTTTTAGCAGAACTAAGTGAAATTATGCTAGAACAAATTCATTTAGAACAAATGAAGGACAAGATGATATTAATAGAAGAACAAAACCGCATTGCCAACGAAATTCATGACAGTGTATCCCAACGTTTATTTGCATTGGTTTTTGCATTACACAGTTTACAAAGTCGAAGTAATACTATCACGAAAGAAGAACTTACAAAAGAAAGTAAGGTCCTTACACAGTCAGCAAATACGATTATTAAGGAATTAAGGTCGACTATTTATCGATTAAGTTCAGTGAAAAAGGGTGAGAAGCCATTTATCGTACAGATCAAAAGATATCTTGAAGAATATGCTCACCTTAATGATATAAAAATTAAGCAGGATATTACTGGTAATGAGGCCTTAATCGAAAATGATGTAAAAAAAGCACTTTACCGAATTATTAGTGAGGCATGTGGGAATTCAGTTCGACACGGACGCTGTAATTTAATCAATATTGAAATGAGACTTAATAAAGAGACGGTAGAATTATTGATTCAAGATGATGGAATCGGGATTGATGTTAAGAAAGTAATTGGAAATAACGGAAACGGCCTTGGTTTAGTAAATATGCAGCGTATGGTTCAATCCTTAAGTGGTCAGTTTTCAATCAATGGATCAAAGGAAAAGGGTACTACGATTAATGTGGAAATACCTAATATTAGAGCATATAAAAAACAAGGGGTGGCGATTTCATGAAGTTAGTTATTATTGACGATCATCCATTAGTTCGAACGGGATTATCTTCTGTTCTTACTCTGGATAATGATGTTGAAATGGTTGGAGAGGCTGCAAATAAAGAAAGAGGATTGGAGCTTATAACATCGTTCAAACCAGATGTTGTCTTAGTAGACCTTCAGCTGGGAGAAGAGTGTGGCCTTGATGTAATAAAAGAGGCTAGAGATCTTGGAATCATGTCCAAATTTGTCGTCCTTACTTCCTCTACAAATGGAGAAGATTTCGTTAAAGCAAAAGAAGTAGATGTAGATGGTTATATTATTAAACAAGCAATTCCTGAGGAGTTAATACAAGCAATAAAAATTATTTTAAAGGGAAGAAAGTATTATGACCCTGCTGTACTGGAAATGATGATGACGCCTAGAAACTCCTTTGAAGAAGATGGACCAATCGAACAACTAACGGAAAAGGAGTTAGAGGTATTAATAGAAATTGGAAAAGGACGCTCCAATCGAGATATCTCAAACGCCTTATTTGTTTCGGAATATACAGTAAAAAAACACGTCAGCCAAATCCTTGCCAAACTAGAATTACAAGACCGAACCCAAGCAGCACTCTATGCAAACGCAAAAGGACTCGTGAAATATCAAGTGAGCTAATAGTGCCTAGTATAGTAAATAGTTCAATATCATAAAAAAACCACCGTTTTCATTGTAAAATGGAAGTACCTACCACAGAACTTCCAGACTACTACCCCAACCAAGAGGAGATGAAAACGATGGTGCAATCATTATTGAACCACATTCAAGGTAAAAATGGAAGTCGATGGGCAAATTTTCTTCGAAATATAGGATCAGAAAATATATTAGTGGTGGCGATTGATGCAGCGAAATATACACACAAAGCTATGATTTGTAATTTTTATGGGGACATATTAGTGAAGCCATTCGAGTTGGATGCTTCTGATACAGGATTTAAGAAGTTAAAACAAAAAATTCATCAGGAAAAAGAGAAATTTCCTTATAAAGAAGTTGTTTTTGGTATTGAAGCAACTGGACTTTACTATGAGGATCTTGTTCGACGTAGTTATAAAGAAAAATATTTTGTTCGAATACTTAATCCAGTAATCACGTCAATAGAACGAACATCACTATTAAACCGTTCTAAAACGGATAATTTGGACTTAATGGCTATTGTTAATTGTTTAATTCGAGGTAGGGGAACTTCTAGTCCGTTGGCTAGCGGATCTGTTCGTAGCCTACAAAAATTAACTCGTGCACGACGTGCATTAGTTCAGGAAAAAACTTCTGTACAAAATCATATTCGTACTTATGTTGATTATATTTTTCGGGAGTTTCAAGGAAAAAGCATATGGGTTCATGGGAAAAAGGAACGTGTAAAACCTTTTACAGATATGTTTGGAAAGACCTCGCTATATATCATGAGACATTGCCTGCATCCAAGCGATATTCTTCGTCTTGGGAAGGATGGATTACGTAAGCTATCGATTAGGGAGAATCTAAAATTACGGGACAGTGCAGTTGAATGTTTACTAGATTTTGCAGAAAACTCAATTTCACAAGCAAAAGAATGCGTTCAATCAGAACAAATTCTTCTAAACATGAAGCTGGATCAATTTAGTTTACTAGAGAAACAGATTAAGGAGTTAGAAAGAAAAATCGAGGATTTATTTATTAAGACAGAAGGAGCAATCATTCTAAGTGTACCCGGAATCGGTCTAGTTACAGGTGCTGAATTATTCGCTGAGATGGGGGATATTTCTGATTTCGAACATTCCGGTCAATTAATTAAAATGGCAGGGACAAACCCAATTATAAAGCAATCTGGAGATAGGAGACCTTCCCACTATCGAGTTTCAAAGGAAGGAAGAAAATCTTTCCGAAACATTGTCTATCAAACTGGGAAATCCTTAGCTACAAATAATCCGGAAATGAAACAGAAATATAAGGCACTCTTAGACCGTGGAAAAGCTACCAGACAAGCCTATATAGCAATAGGTAATCGAATGCTTCGCTTAGCCTTTTCAATGATTAAGTATCAAACATTGTATCGTACGGATGAAGAAAACTACGTTTTACTAGATCAATTAAATAAAAAATTGCATAGCGCAAGTGTTCAATATTTCTTTGAGAAATTTGTTTCATCCACTGATTATCAGTCAGCTTAATGTATATAGTTAGCAAAAGCCATATCGCCATAGATAAAACGAAAAAATGAAGAAGAAAAGTAATCAAATAACTTAAATAAAAAGTAATACAATCTTTAAAATAGGGGCTTCTCTAGGGCGTTAGATTACATTGTTCATGGTGCCTGAGGCTTGTATGACCTCGTGTGACAGCGTTATGGATCTTGTCCTACAAGTACGAATAATACGTGAAAAACGAAGTTTATATCGCTAGGCTGTATCCTCTGTAGGATGAAAAAGCAAGATCCTTTCACGTCGTAGAGAAGCCCCGAGATAAAGTTCTGTGGTAGTTGAGTCTTTTCAGAAAAATCAGTAATCTGAGGGCTTTAGTTTAACTCGGTCATTTTTATTAAAAATTGATACTTGACTTATTTACCATTATACGCTGTCACTTGTCGAAATGAACCGATTAATTAATTCAGGAGTTTTAGAAAGGTTCACGATCTATATGTTAAAAAAAAGGTTTGGAATTGAGAAGTGGGATAGGGAAAGGAGTTTCGCTCGCCATCTTTAGAAATTCGCTCCTCTCCCTCCCATATTTGATCACCAACCCTTAGTACTCGCTCCTCACGCCCCCTTTTTCGCTCGCTGACCTTGAAAATTCGCTCCCCATCCTCCCATATTCGATCACCAACCCTTAGATTTCGCTCCTCACACACCATTTTTCGCTCGCCGACCTTGAAAATTCCCTCCTCACACACCATTTTTCGCTCCCCAACCCTAGGAATTCGCTCGCCACCCCTTAGATTTCACTCCTTCCATCTCAACCCAAAAAACACCTGCCACCACCCCGTTCTACAAAAAACGGGAAGTGACAGGCACCACCCGAATTATGATATAGTTGATTTATATAATTAAATAGTTAGATAGAGGGATTTGGATGAATAAGGTTGGTATTCAACTTAATAACGGAAACCTTCCAGGGATATTGTTAACGGCCATCATTGCTTTTATTGCATATCATATCGGGGAATTGTATCCACTAGTTGGAGGAGCGGTAACAGCTATCATTCTAGGATTTTTAGTAAGCAACTTTCTAGGAGTACCAGTTATATATGAAAAAGGGATTAATTTCACTCTGAAAAAGCTCTTAAAATTAGCGATTATTATATTGGGCTTTTCGATGAGTTTTACAACAATCGTTGACGTGGGTTTTGACTCAATTATTATTGTACTTATTTCTGTAATACTAGGATTATTTTTAACGTACTGGATTGCACGGCTTTTTAAATTAACTGGAGACCTACCAATTCTTGTAGGAGTAGGAACTGCGATTTGCGGTGCAACAGCAATTGCCACAGTTTCATCTATTTTAAAAGCGAAGGAAGAAGATTTTGTTTATGCAGTAAATACGATTTTTGCTTTTAATGTCTTGGCAGTGATGGCCTATCCGTTCATCGGGCATTTGGCTGGTTTGTCGGATGAGGTATTGGGAATTTGGGCAGGAGCCGCTATCCATGATACGTCATCTGTTGTTGCTGCGGGGTATGCTTATAGTGATGAAGCGGGTTCAACGGCAGTTGTAGTTAAATTGCTCAGAACGCTAACCTTAATTCCAGTAGCCTTGCTGCTTGCGTTTTTTACTAGCTATCGTGAGAAGGGAAAAGGCAAGGAATCTACCGTGAAAATATGGAGCATTTTCCCGTATTTTATCTTTTTGTTCGTTGGTGCTGCGCTAATCAATACATTTCTCCCATTACCTGAAATCGTTACGGAAACTACCAGTGACATCGCGAAATTCATGATCATCATGGTGATGGCCAGTGTTGGACTGAAAGCAAACTTTGGCAAACTAAAATCCATAGGCTTCCGGCCGTTTATCGTAGGACTGTTATCATCCGTGATTATTGGAGTTGTTAGTATTACGCTAGTATTGATGTTGGCAGGGTAGTTGTGGTGCCTGTCACTTCCCGGATTTTGTCGAACGAGTTTTGTGACTCACCCTAAGCCCTAAGTCTTATTAAAATTTAACCTTAAGGGTCATTTAAAATATCTTTTCTTCGTGTATGATAGAATTAATACATTATTTGAAGGAAGGTAATTTTTTATGAAAAGATTATCGACGGGGATTGTAATTTTGATTGGGGCTATCTTTTTAGTCATTTTGATTGGCAGCATTCCAAAGGGTGGTACGGAAGGTGTCGTGCTAGACAACGAAAACTTCACTGAAGTTTCCGTTCAAGCTGACAATGGTCGAGTGAGTATTTTTCCTGCACAGACGAATTCACCAAGTGTCGAACTATCTAATAATGAAAAGGGAAAGTATAAACTTCATACCAAAGTGAAGGGGGATAAGTTGGAAGTGGAATTGAGAAAAAAATGGTTCCAATGGGTTTCAATTAACTTTGGGATTAATTCTTCTCCACATTTAACCGTGTATCTCCCAGAAAAACAGTTCGAAAACATCGAAGCTCAAACGGACAACGGAAGGATTTCTATTGAAGATATAAAGGTTGAGCAGCTGTCTGCTGATACGGATAATGGAAAGATTTTTGTACGTAATGTGCAAGGAACTGATATTAAAACACGAACAGACAATGGAAGTGTGGAATTAGAGGATATTATAGGGAACATCGACACTAAAACGGATAATGGGAGTGTGACTTTAGAGAATATTACAGGGAATATCAAATCTAAAACGGATAATGGAAAAATCACACTCATTACTGAAACATTAGATCGAGACATTGATCTAAAGACGGATAATGGCGCAATCGACATTAAAACGAAAACTGAACCAACGAATGCAACCATTAACATTAAAAAAGACAACGGAAAAGTGACTGTCTTTGGAGAGACATTCTATGATACCGTCATCGGTGAAGGCGAAAACCAAATAAACATTGAAACTGATAATGGAAGGGTGAGGATAGAGAGTGACGATAGAGAGTGACGGTTCTCACTGATCATTTAAATAGCAATCCAACCCCCATGGAAACTTTGTGTTCCATGGGGTTTTTATATTTAGAGGGACAAATTTCGGGAAGTGACAGGCACCCCCGTGAGCAAACGACAAAATTCGGGAAGTGACAGGCACCACCCTAAATATTTCCAACTTTCCTTTCGATACGCCTTTTTCTAGTCTATTTGTCCTAATAAATATAGGTAATTTGTTATTAAAACGACCTATTTCCAATCCGAAATCCGATTAACTTTCCCAATATGCGACATAAATTTTTGTGTTAACATTAAATTGTGAGAATAATTTCGTTTAATCAAATCAATGTTGACGTTTATTTTCACAAAACGAAACCTCGAGGTTCTTTTTCAATAAGTTTTGGCCAAAACTTTAATCTAACAATTAAAGAATGGAGAGATTTTAATGAGACGCAAAAATAAAGGAATTGCTTTAGTTTTATTATTAACCATGATGTTATCTGTTGTAGGACCAATCAGTGCTTCTGCAGCAAGCTATCAAGGCTGGAGTGAAAGAGGTTTAAAATACCTGGCTTACAGTAAAAATATTATCTATTGGTCTACTAATTCTTCATCTGTAACTTCATCAGATGCCGATCAAGACCACAGCGGACTTTTTGTTAGAAACAAAGGTTATTCTAAATTAAGCAGTTTATCTTCTTCAACAAGACATACGTATAATTTTAAAAATGAATTTCTTGCAGGTGCTGTTGTCGGTGGTGTAACTCTTGGTTTCTCTGATATGTTCGTCGACCAAGGAAGAGCCTATCAATCAGGTAATGCTTATTGGACTTATGATGAATAAACAATATTAATTTTGAAGAGTTAACCCATTCGTAGTGCTGTGAATGGGTTAACTTCACTAAAGGAGAAATAGGTATGCTGAAGTGTGTCAACTTTTCCAAAAGCTATGGGAAGGAAGCTATTATCCAATCTTCTAGCTTTGAGTTAAGGGAAAATAAGATTTCATTTCTAATGGGCCCGAACGGTTCTGGGAAAACAACGCTAATTAAGTGCATGATGGGAATGGAAAAATACGACGGTCAGTTTCAATTTAACGGACAAGCTATGAATCAAGTGAAAGACCAGTGTTTAGTATTGTGGGACGACTGCCCATTTTACACGAACTTAAGTGGAATAAAGAATTTATACATATTTAGTGAAAATAAGAAGACGAAGAAGCAAATCGACAAAATCGCAGTGAAATACCTAGAACACGGGATTTTAAAAAATAAAGTAAGTACATATTCATATGGTCAAAAAAAGAAATTGGCCTTGATCTTAGTAGAAATATTGGAGCCGGAACTGTTAATTATGGATGAAATTTCGAATGGGCTTGATTATGAAATGATTAGGCGACTACAAGATATTATTAAAGGTTGGTCGGAAAAAATGACCATCTTGCTAACAGGACACCAATTTAGTTTTTATAATGACATTGTGGATGATTTATTGGTGTTTAAAGATAAAGAGATTGTTGTGCTGCAAGAAGATTTCATCGAGAGTGGGAAGGAATTGGGGGATATCTATGATAAGGAAATTCTTTAAACAAGAAATTGATTATGGAATTGCATCTAAGAACTACGTTTACATGATTGGCTTCCTATGTGTCTTGTTTGGAGTCACTTTATTTCTAAATTATAGTTCTGTTCAAGAGACCCATGAAAATTATTTAGCCACGATTGATTACTACGAGAAAAATGGTTTGGATGTTGAAGCAGATTTGGAAAGTAGCTATGATGTAGAAGAATTCGACGGTGGGGGAATCATTGAAAATCCCATCGCTTTTCACCGACAAATGCTAAGCCAATATATTTTCGCAGCAAGTCCTGAATACACGCTGTCCCAGCTGTTGGAATCTTCCGTTTTATATTTTCCTATCGTATTTGGAGTCTGGGGATTGATTTTAGCGACAAATGACATTCGTTTTCGAACTATTAAACTGAAAACAGTGAGAATGAGTAAGAAGACATTTGTTCTGACAAAATATCTATCGATTGCTTTTAGTAGTTTATTGTTTATGTTGGCGGCAATTAGTATTTCTTTTGTTGTTGGTTGGATTATGTTTCAAATTCTCTCAAATAATGTACCAATTTCGGAGTATAAGGGCGAAAGTCTGCCTTCTAGCACAGGAATTTTTAATAAGATGTTATTTGGTTATATTCTAGCATTAGTATTTGCTGTAATTGGATATACATTTGGTACGGTCTTCAAAAATATGTACATTGGGATGGTTGCAATTATCGTTTATATGTTCTTACTTCCGAATCTTGGTAGCTTTGATCTGAAAAATGCCATCTACTATTTTGCAAATCAACTATTTGATTTTTATGGAGTGGTGAATGTTGAACCACCTGTAGAAACGAATTTCGTAATCTCTATCTTGGTAGTATTGGTTCTATTCATAATCGCCTACTTTATTAATCTAATCATTGTACAAAAACGCAGCTCGTTTGAAAGCTAAAAAGGAATAAGGAGCTCAATTCACCATGAATAAAAAATTGAAGGTAATATTGCTAGTTCTACTAATTATCATCCTATTAATAGTAGGATTTACTTTGGTTAATTATTTTCTGTTTTCGAACAATATCAGGGATGGTGCCTGTCACTTCCCGGTTTTTGTCGAATCTATAGGTAAGAGACAGGTCTGAAATGATATGGCCTGTCTCTTTATTTTTACGTTTATTTGAAGTTGGTGGAGCGAGTTTTGCTGATCATGGAGCGAGTTAACAATGTGTGCGAGCGAGTTCAACCTTCCAAGGAGCGACCTCATCCCATTGTGGAGCGAGTTTTGCCCAACATGGAGCGAGTTCCACCCTCCAAGGAGCGACTCTACCCCATTGTCGAGCGAATTCCTAACACCGAGGAGCAAATTCTCATCCCCCAGGAGCGAATTCCACCCTCCAAGGAGCGACTCTACCCCATCGTCGAGCGAATTCCTCGAACCGAACCCACTCCAAGACGTGCGCCACACCTAACCAACCCACCGTCCTCCTCATGCAGTGTCAAATTTCCACATTTTTCTCTAAAATTATTGTAGAATAAGTAGTATAATAGTCTTACATAGTCTAATAGTAATGGTTGGTGGGATGATGGGAACGGATTTTTATCAAGTTCTTGAGATTAATAGAGACGCTGAGCAAATTCAGATAAAGCAGGCTTATTTCAAGAAGGTTCGGCAGCATTCTCCGGAGAGAGAACCAGAGATGTTTCGTCTAGTTCGTGAGGCCTATGAAACATTGAGCAATGAAAAGATGAAAGCGGAATATGACGCATTTTCTACCTACGGGGAAGAAATTCAGTTCTTGATTGAATCAGGACAAGCCCTCATGGAAAAAGGCGAGTTCAGAAAGGCAGGTAAAGCATTTAAAAAAGTCCTTATGATTGAGCCTACTCTGGAAAGGCCTAGAAATTATTATGCCCTCAGTTTGGCCTATGACCAAGAATACGATAAGGCCTATAAACAGTTTGAGCATTTGATGAAAGAAAGCCCAGAAAACGCAACCTATCAATATAATTATGGTTCAACTTTGATTAGCGCTGGTCGCTTAGAAGAAGGAATCAAATATCTATACCGAGCACGACAGCTCGATTCAAGTGACATCAACATCTTTCAGTCAATAATTGATGCCTATGTGAAAAACAAGCAATATGCAGAGGCACAGCAGGCAATCGAAAAGGAACTGAAGCACCTAAACGAAGAGGACCACTCAACAGTTGTCTACATATTCATGCTGCTGGAAGTTCATATCGTTAGCAACAATCAGCAAGCAATCGATAGGTCGCTCGCTAAAATTGACGAATGGACATTACAACATTCAGACCGAAAAGATACAGTGACAAGAGAGTTAACATCGCTTGCCATTCGGTTGTCTAATGCAAAACGTTATGAAATGGCAGAACGCTTAATCAACAAAGCCGCCCAAATCAGCCCAACTCACGAGTTTGTTTTAGAAATTCAGCAAGAAATTTCGAACAAAGCGCCTATTTTTAAGGAAATGGCCGAACTAGAGGAAGATAGGCAAATTGCTGATGCGATAAAAAATATCTTGATTTTGTATCTTCATGGTAACGAAGTAGATGAGGATGAATTTGATCAATATAGCAAGAAGTTTTTCCAGGAACTAGAGTTTATGTGCATGTATAAACCACATGCTATTATTCAATCGATCAAAACAATGGTCATCCATTATCCACATTTGTATAAGGTTCGAAAAGAAGTCTTCCAGCATTCCTTAAAACTAGCCAAAAAATACAACCAAATAAATCAGCAATATGATCGGATGAAAGAAGATAGTCAGATTACAAATGGAATTAAACGGCTTGTTGCTCTTTACTTAGCAGAAATTTCACAGGAAGAAAGAGACACGTATTTTGACGATATTATGGATGAGATTGGCTATACCAATAGACATGAAGTGTACCAGTCGATCCGACAAATAGAGACCTCCTACCCAGCGTTATACGATCTAAATGCAGATTTTTTCGAAAAATTAAAAGGTATGAGCCTTACGTAAAGGTGAGATAAGTATGCAAAATGAAAAATTACATCTATTGCAGCACTCCTTCGATGATTTAATCGAAGATATCGAGGGTAGCTTACAAGAAGAAAATGAAGCGATGATTCATTATCATTTATTGCGTGCTTATCGCATGCGGACAAGAATACAGGAATTTCAACGGACAGAGGCACAAAGCCGTGAATATCAGGTGTTGAAAGCAGAAGTCGATAAAAAGCTTGCCGAGTGGCATATTTGGTTGGCAAAACTGTTTGAGCAAAACCATGATATTGAACGTGCCGAGCTTCATCGATTAACAGCCTTACAATATCACCATGAACTTCCAGAAAATTATTTTCAATATGCCCATGTGACCCTCCGAAAAAATCTATTAAAAGTTGATCGTGAAATAACTGAAAATATGGATTATGTCAATAAGTCCAATGTCCATGAGGTGCTTGCAGCAGTAAGGCGTGCAAAATTCGCTGTGCGGGTGGCAGAGTCGGAGGGAACGAAGACAGACCAGACGAACTATGTCCTCGGATGGATTGACGAAATGGAGAAGGCGATTGAGAACGACAAAGTACTCTCCCAGTTTACCCAGGAGAATCCTGAGGAAAGTGAAAGTCTAGAACAAGTCCTTGCCGAAATGAATCAGCTTATTGGTTTACATGAAGTAAAAAATAGTGTGAAGGAAATTTCCGATTGGGTCGTGTTTAATCGACTGCGTCAGGATCAAGGATTTAAGTCTGATGACTTAAGCTTGCATATGGTTTTTGCAGGGAATCCGGGAACGGGAAAAACGACAGTTGCTCGCTTAATCGCACGAATTTTTAAAGCACTCGGTGTGTTGAAGAAAGGCCATCTAGTCGAAGTTGACCGTGGGGATTTGGTCGCTGAGTATGTTGGGCAGACGGCTGTAAAGACGGGGAAAAAAATTCAAGAAGCGATGGATGGGGTGTTATTCATCGATGAAGCGTATAGTCTAACTCGTTCTTCCCAAAATGACTTTGGAATTGAGGCCATTGATACGATTGTAAAGGCGATGGAAGATAATCGTCAGCGACTCGTCATTATTTTTGCTGGATATCCAAAAGAAATGGATGCTTTTTTAAAGTCCAATCCGGGGCTTCGTTCCAGAATCAAAAATCATATTCATTTCCATGATTACACCGTTGATGAGCTAATGGATATAAGCACACTTTTGCTCCAAGAAATGCAATATAAAATGGAGAAAGATGCTCAAGATATTTTACGAAATATACTTCAGAAAAGTGTTCTTAAAAATCCACATACCCATGGGAACGGGCGTCTTGTTCGTAATATTTTAGAAGATGCCGTCTTAAACAAAGCAAGTAGTACGGTGTCAGATGTGAACAACGGTATGACAGGGATTGATTTATCACTTCTTGATGCTGATATTATGCGAGTAATAGAACGAGAAATGACGGAGGGGGTATCTAGTGAACAAAGACGATCAAGAGCAATTGAAAGTCATTGATTTGGTAAAGAAAAAAGAAGATTTTGAAGTCGAAGCAAATCAAAAGCAAAAGGATTGTAGTTCGGAAATGGAAGAAGTGCAGCAAGACCTCCAATCGTTTTATCGATTAACACTACAATATAATACCATTTCAATCTATCTTATTTTCTGCGATTATTTCATAGAGGTTCGTAACGTATTTCAACCATCCGTGGAATGGGTAGGAGCGATAAAAAAATCAGAAATGCAATTAATTGACCAATATACTAGTGCACTGAAACAGTTAGGAAGGGAAGAGGTAACATTGACGATCGAAGGCCAAACAGATATAAAAGAAGAACTAATGCGCCTTGTAAAGATGCCTACTCCGGAAATTCCGGAGAAAGGTGAAGAACAAGCAGCATCCACGAATTTAGAAGAAATCATTGGGGCCATCAAAGACGATGTGAAAAAAGGGAATAGGGCAACGTTTAAAATGATTCAGGAACTACAAGCGCAGCTAGATTCCTTAATGGATGAAGATGAAAAGGAAGAAGGAAATACCTTAGATGATGTTTATATTCAAACCTTATTAAATACGTTTGATCAACTGGACCAAATTCTACAAAGTGTCGAAAAGGTTGATATTGACGAAACATGGAAGGAATCTGTCCAAATAGCAGTGAACAATGCCCTTCGATTATTATCAGAAATGGGAATTGAAGAGGTTCCAGCCCTGCATCACATGTTTGATGGGAAAGTTATGGAAAGTATTGGTGCAGTTCCAGCTGATAGCGAGACAGAAATTGAACAATACCACGTGCATACGGTAGCGCAACGAGGATTCCGTTATGTCGATAACCAAGAACTAATACGAAAAGCAAGAGTAATTACGATTTCATAGGGGGAATTTTTAATGGCAATTTTAGGAATTGACTTAGGAACAACAAACTCAGCAATGGCATATTTAAAGGATGAAGAACCAGTTATCTTAGAGAATAAAGATGGACATCGTACTACACCGTCTGTTTTTCAGATTCAACCAAATACTGGAGAAATCATTATTGGACAAATAGCAAAAAATGGGATTGCTACGTATGCGAATACGACGGTAATGGAAGTTAAGCGTTTAATGGGTACAGATGAAAAAGTAAAAGTCGCTGGTAAAGAATACCATCCAGAAGAAATTGCTGCCCGTATTTTGAAATACTTGAAAGAGCATGCAGAGGATACATTAAATACGGTAATTAAAGAAGCGGTTATTACCGTTCCTGCTTATTTCTCTGATCAGCAACGTAAAGCAACACAAAGAGCAGGGGAACTAGCTGGCTTTAAAGTGGAACGAATTATTAATGAGCCTACTGCAGCTGCGATTGCTTATGGTTATGAAAATATGGATAAAGATCAAAACCTTCTAGTGTATGACCTTGGTGGTGGTACGTTTGACGTATCAGTTGTCGAGATTTTTGAAGGAGTCGTAGAAGTAAAAGCGAGTGCAGGGAATAACAAGCTTGGTGGAATGGACTTTGACAATGCGATATTGGACTGGATCCTTGAACAGGCGAAGAAACAACATGGTGTTGATTTACTAACGCTAGGATCTGAAGAAGAAATCCTTCAACGTAAATGGAGAATTAAAGAAGAAGCAGAAAATGCGAAAAAGACTTTATCTTCCCAAGTATCGGCACAAATTAATTTGCCATATATCGCCATTCATAATAATTTGCCGATTACCTTGCAGTTAGAAATTACCCGTGGAGAGTTTGAGGGACTGATTAAAGATCTAGCAGATTCGACATTGGTAGAAGTTGATAAAGCACTAGAGGATGCGAAGTTAACGCACAGTGATATCCATGAAGTTCTTTTAATTGGTGGTTCTACTCGAATTCCTTATGTTCAAGAAATCGTTGAGAAAGCCTTCAACAAAGTTCCACGAAAAGATATTAATCCGGATGAAACAGTTGCTTTAGGTGCAGCCGTTCAAGCAGGAATTAAGAGTGGAGACATCGGAGCGAGCAATGGATTAATGGTAACAGACGTTGCTCCATACACATTGGGAATTGAAATTGTAAAAGACGTTGGTGGCCGTGACGTTTCTGGTTATTTTGACCCAATTATCCCAAGAAATACAACGATTCCCACAAAGAAAACGAAACGATATTTTACAACGACCGATAACCAGGTAGGAGTAGATATTTCAATTTATCAAGGGGAACAACCAAAAGTAGAGCAAAATGTTCACATTACTTCCTTAAAACTTGACGGTGTCCCACCAAAACCAAGAGGACAAGAAAGCATTGATATTTCCTTCCAATATGATATTAACGGAAACCTTCAGGTAGAAGCTATTGTTAACAGTACTGGTAATAAGTTGTCTCAGATTGTAACTACCCAGGGTGGCGGTATTTCTGAAAGTGAAGTGGCAGCTGCAAAAGAACGTCTAGAACAAGACTGGCAGGATTCTGAGCTATATCAAGATGTGAAAGCTGTTATTTATCGTGCGGAAAAAGTGATGAATGATGCGTCAGGTAGTGATAAAGCACGTATTGAGGATTTATTAGCGAAATTAAAACAAGCCCTTGCTGAAAATAACCGTTCGAATGTTGAAAAATACGAAGATGAATTGACCGATCTTCTTATCGAGCTAGTTTAGTAGGTAGCGTTATGAACGAATATCAACAAATCTATCAAAAAACATTGCAGTTTATTGAACAAGAAGATTATGAATCTGCTAAATCTTCCCTTAGGAATATTCTCTCTCGTTACCCGAATCATCAGGAAGGAAACTGGATGATGGGGTTACTGGAAGCAGCGACAGGGAACCCATTTGTAGCGTTGGAACGGTGGAATGGGCTAAGCGAGGAAAAAGTACCACAGGTTATTCAGAAAAGAGCGAGTGTTAGAGAGAAACTAGAAACATATCAACAGTTTTATCGTTCGTATAATGAGGCCATTGATTTCATCCAACAGGAGGATTTCTCAAAAGCTAAAGACAGGCTTGAAAAAGTGGTGGGAAGGCAGTCTGAGGACTTCCCTCTCCCGGTGTCCTTTTATCAGGCGTATTTATTAGTGTTACTTTATTTGGATGAGCATGAAATGTTTGATGAGATAATCGCTAATTTACCGGTTTATGTTTCTCGCTCTAAGGAAGTGAAACCCCTTCTTAAGAGACGCTCAGAATCTGTGCAGCAAGTGGTTTCTATTAAAAAGAATCGTTTTGGTGGAGTGAAACTAGCAGCAGGTCTTGTGTTGGCAGTAGCTGTTGGAGCCTTTGGTGGACAGTTTATAGGGGAAGATTCACAGCCATCAGTCAGTCAAGTTGATTCGAATAACGATGAAGTTGCTGAAGAGACGAACGACAATGACCCTGATGTGGCGACAAGTGCTTATTTGGAAGAAGTGGAACAGAAGCTTGCAGAAGCAACAGCCGTAAATGACAGTCAGTCAGAAGACTTAGATCGCCTTCAACAAGAAAAAGAGGAACTGGAACAAAGTTTAACTTTTCATGAGAAACTATTTGAAGTAGCGAACATTCCACTCGATCATGTCATCAATCAAGCAAGCATTCAATCATATAACGATGGTAGACTTGCTTTTGTTAACGGAAATTATCAAGCTGCTGCTTCTTATTTTGAAGATAGTTATTTCTTAAACCAAGAGAATTACGTAGCCGATGATTCATTGTATTATTTAATTGTATCCAATCAAATGCTAGGGGACATGCGTAATAATGAAGAACTATTTGCTAGTTTTCTAGAGAATTATCCAAATTCTCCATATTATGATGATGTTTTGCTGAAGCAAGCAGAATTTTTGGTTGATCAAGGGGAAGTACAACAAGCATTGCCGATTCTTGATGAGTTGCTGCAATCATTTGACGGTGAATGGACAGCAAAACGCGCAAGTAGCATGAAGCAAGCTCTCATGGAGGAACAATCATGACAGGAAATTATTATGAAATACTAGGGGTACCAGAAGATGCAACCCTGCCCGAAATAAAAAAAGCATATGCCAGAAAAATTCGGCAATACTCGAATGAGACCCATCCTGAAGAATTTCAATTAATCAGAGAGGCATTTGAAGTTTTGCGGGACCCTGAAAAAAGGGATGCCTATGATCGAAACGGGCAAGTAGATGGGAATTATGAAACCTTCATGCAAGAGGTATGGGGCACAATTAACCAAGAACAGTTTCATTCGGCCCTGGACCAAATACACGGAATGGAACATGCTTATTCTGAGGATGCAGATTTCCAATTTGCAAAGGCAATTTGTTATTTTGGTTTACAAGATTACCAACAATCCAAGCGCGTTTTATATCAACTCGTGTTAAAAGAACCGAATCACGAGACGTATCGTGCATATTTAGGATTAAGCTATCTCAATATAGGCGATCATTATAATGCGAAGAAGCAGTACAAAGAATTAATTCGCATGAATCCAAATGAGTCGAATTACTATTTGAATTTGTCACAGGTCTATTTGAATTTAAATCAGTTCGATGAAGCGATGCGTTTACTTGAAAATCGCCTTGATTCGAATTCGGATACGTTGGACGATTACAACATCATGACTCAGTTGGCATTTATCTATAGTGAATTGGGCAATGACTTTAAAAAGAAAAAGATCATTGGGCGCATTCGACTTCTCCCTCGAAATGAGGAAGAACGAGAAGCGTTAATGGATATTATAATGAGGGACTGTGAAGGTGCTCATCCGAATAGTCCAATCGCAAGGGATTTAATTCTAACCGTAGATAAACTGAATACGGATAATTATCCGGAAATCAATCGATGGGTGAGAACATATTTAAAACGATACCCAGAACAAACAAACCAAAACTATGCAAGACAAGAAACAGCAGCAACGACGGCAAATACATCACGAAACTATCAACAAAACGATTATAGTGATGAAAAAGATATTGGTGGAAGCGGATTTGCAGCAGTTATTATTGGAATTATACTTTCTATTATTGCTACACCAATCGTTGGCATCATCGCAGGATTTGTCTACTACTTCTATGGAAAACGCATCCTGCAAGCCATCGGATGCCTAATCGTCATTGTTATTGTTGGATTGATTATACTCTCGGGATTATAGTCGGGACCGGGGGTGCCTGTCACTTCCCGATTTATGTCGATTTTTAGAGGCAAG
Organism: Ornithinibacillus halophilus; assembly: GCF_900129485.1. Classification (GTDB taxonomy): domain Bacteria; phylum Bacillota; class Bacilli; order Bacillales; family Amphibacillaceae; genus Ornithinibacillus; species Ornithinibacillus halophilus. The sequence goes on along the minus strand of NZ_FQVW01000018.1, from coordinate 9,899 downwards.
TCTGTAATATGACTTGTCTCTTTTCTGTTTCTTTTATTGATTCCTTTGGGATGTAATAAATTGGAAGTCTTGAAGGAGCGATTTTCTTTGGATGGGGAGCGAATACCCTTTAGTATGGAGCGAATAAGCTTGGTTGGGGAGCGACTTCCACCCGTGTGGAGCGAATTCATCCTTGGAAGGAGCAAGTTTCTACTGTTTACGAGCGAATTCCACTAGGGTGGAGCGATTTCCCCCACACCCTACTAAAAAAACAGGCAAGGTGAACTGTCACTTACTATTTCTATTATTATTCCATTCCTTTAATATGTAGGCTTTTTATTCCATTTTTTTCAAATTCAATTTCATACTTTTCTTCTATCTCAAAAAGCTTATTTATATACTCATCTTGTGTCTTTGGTTTTTCTTTTAAATTATTAAGTTCTCTTTTGGCAAGGCGATAAGTAAGCTGATTCCAAAATACTTCATTATCATTTTCTTGAATAAATGGTTCTACTGTTTTTTCAAATTCAAGCGTATGAAAATAATCTCCCATACTCTGATCGTATGCAATCACATCATCAAAACCAAAATCTTTTGCAAAGGAGTTGAAATACTGAACAATTTCTTCATATTCCTTAAAACGGTCACCATCAGTTCTCCATGAATTTGCCGTCCATTCTCCCAAATAAAGCAACTCAGTCAACAGTTTGTATTGCTTTTTAGTAATATTTATTTTCATATAGTTGTTCCTCCTAAAGGTTCTTTCCTTTGAGAGTATCAGATGGGACAAGTCATATCAATCTCCCTGATACAATATAGTAAGAGTATACTCTATTGTTCTGGAGGTCCTAACTTCATGCACAACATATTAAACAAGCTACCCTATCAATTCTCGAATTTATCTGGAGACATTTCAGCTGGTGTTATCGTTACATTTCTATTAATCCCTCAAAGCATGGCGTATGCAATTATTGCAGGTGTGCCAATCACAATGGGCTTATTAGCTGCGACTTTTCCTATGCTTATTTACGCCATTTTAGGTAGCTCAAACTATTTATCGGTGGGGCCAGTTTCGATTGTCTCTTTATTAGCATTTACTGGGATAGCAAGTATGACCGACTCAGGTTCACAACACTTTTTAGAGTTAATGATTTTTCTAACGTTAATGGTAGGGACCCTACAGTTATTAATGAGTTTCCTTAAATTTGGACGAGTAGTACAGTATATCTCTACTGCAATGATCGGGGGATTTATCTCAGCCCTAGCTATCATCATTATCTTAAATCAAATGAGTGCCATTTTAGGGGTAGAGCTTCCAAGATATGAAGGATTTTTCTCTTACATAAAAACCATCTTCATGAGCATTCCAAACGTAAATTTATTAACATTTTCCATTGGGATGATTTGTTTCATCATTTTAGTATTCATGAAAAAATTGTTCCGGGTAAATCTTGGTCCGCTATTTATTATTATTGTTTCGATCGTAACTGTAGATGTATTGAATCTCGACCAAAGAGGGGTAGAGGTTGTAGGAGCAATCCCAAGCGAGTTAGCTCAAATCTCGTTTTTTGTTCCTTCTGTAGAATTAATCCTTAGTTTGTTGCCGATTGCTTTTGTAATAAGTATTATATCGTTTGTTGAATCGTATTCTGTCGCACGAACATTAGCAGAAAAAGAAAACCAACGGATTAAGGTAGACCGTGAGCTATATAGTTTAGGTTTTTCTAATATGATGAGTTCTTTAGTAGGAGGCATCCCTGTCGCGGGTGCCATATCACGAAGCGCCGTAAACTATGAATCTGGTGCAAAAACGAGAGTATCACTAGTCATTACGGCATGTTTAATGCTACTAGCAATCTTGTATATCACTCCATTGTTTTACTATCTATCTAAAACCGTACTTGCAGCCATCATCATCTTTGCAGTAATGAACCTAATCCATTCTAATCAACTTGTATACTATATGAAAAATTCACTAAGAGAAGCAATTATCTTCATCTCCACCTTTCTCGCAACCCTGTTGGTAGATATAATTGTCGGAATGGGTGTTGGGTTTGTGGGGTCTATTTTGCTTTCTAGAAGGTGAAGTGTTTGTCGATTCATGCGAAAACTACCCTTTCGAGAGGCACTTCCTTCCTCCTCTATTTTCATCGTTGTTACCTTTTATCTCCAATTATTATAATTATGTTAAATTCACACACAAAAATTTAGTTGAAATTTCTTTTCTGTATAAACAGCACTATGACAACGTTTACAAACCAAAAATTGAGTATATTAATGTAAATATGACAAAATCCAACAATTTTTGTGAAAATTTATTGACAACTTCAAACTTATCGAACATAATGTAACACATAGGATGTTTGAAATTAACAAACGAATATAAAGTGAGTTGAATCTAAATGTTACCCCTTGAAAGAAAGAAATGGTTAGAAGAACAAGTAACATTAAATAAGAAGGTTGATATTGAAGAAATATCCAAGATGCTTAATGTTTCTGCCATGACAATTCGAAGGGATCTAACAGAACTCGAAAAAAAAGGAAAAGTGATTCGAACCCATGGTGGGGCAATCTCAGTTGAATCTTTAACAGAGGAAGTTCCTTTTTACTCAAAAAAGAGTAAAAACAGCACAGAAAAGAAAGCGGTTGCATTACGGGCTTTTTCGCTTATTAAGGAAAACTCAACCATTATCCTTGACTCGGGGACGACAACTTTAGAACTAGCTAAGCTACTCAAAAATCGAGAGGATCTAACAATCGTTACGAATGATATCTCGATTGCAAATGAATTACTAGATAGTTCAAACAAAGTGATCATAACCGGAGGAGAATTACAACAAGGGGTTGGAGCACTTTATGGGTCAGCTACACAGCAAATGCTACAAATCATTCACGCTGACATTTTCTTTTTAGGAGCACATGCAATAGATCTAGACAGGGGAGTTACTGCCCCTACCTTTGAAAAATCGTTAATCAAGCAATTAATGATTAAAGCATCAGAAGTAACATGGATTTTGGCCGATCATAGCAAATTTAATGTAAAGGCTTTCTCGAATGTTTGTGACCTAACCACAGTAGAAGGAATTATTACAGATACAAAGGTAGAACCTTCTGTTGTAAAAGAGTATAGTACTAAAACCCAAATTCTATTTGGAGGTCAGGATTAAAATGAAAGTTGGAGTTATAGCAGATGACTTAACTGGAGCAAATGGAACTGGGGTTAAGTTAACAAAATTAGGTCTTAAGACAAAGACAACATTTTATCAAAAGGAATTTACAACTTTCGAACCTGATTCAGCGATTTGTTTAGATACAGATAGCCGATACCTTACTCCACTGGATGCACAACATCGAGTTTTACAATCCGTACATAGTTTAACGGGTTGGCAAGCAGATCTAATCTGTAAGAGAATTGATAGTACTTTTCGTGGGAATATTGGTCCTGAATTAGAGGTTCTATTAAACAATATTGAAGGATCAACAGTCGTTATTGTTCCAACATTTCCGTCATCTGGGAGAACCGTTGTCGGTGGATATTTACTAGTAAATGGTAAGCCCTTACATGAAACAGATGTTGCAAATGACCCGATTTCTCCGATAGTCGATTCCTATTTACCAGCTATTCTAGAGAAACAAACGGAGGAAGATGTGGCTGTTATTGAATTAAATAAAGTTAGTTCGGGAAGTGCCAGTGTAACAGAGGAATTAGAAAACTGTATTAATAGAGGAACAAAGCTCGTCATATGTGATGCGATAACAGAGCAACATATTGAAACAATTGCAAGAGCAATGACAGACATAACTAGTTCAATGATGATTCCTGCAGACCCAGGTCCGTTGACAACTGCATTCACTAGTCAATTAATGAAGAAGTCATCTTCAGAACAAAAATCTAAAGTTCTTGTATCTGTTGGAAGTGTTACTTCTATTTCAAAATCACAGATTGATTATCTAGCTTCAAAAATGCACATAAAGCCTGTGTATGCACGACCAGACAGCTTGGCATCGTTTGGGAAGTCCTGGGAAGAAGAAATTGAACGAGTCGTACTTGAAACAAAAGAACTTATAGATAATCAAGAAACGATTATAGTCACAACTAATCATAGTAGTTTCCCAGTACTAGATTTTAAGCAGTTATCGAAAATAGAAGGTGTGTCAGAAGACTTATTAGCTAAACGAATAACAGCTGGTTTGGCTGAAATCAGTAAACGTATTCTCCAAAATGGTAACGGTTGCATTAAAGGTTGTTTCTTTAGTGGGGGAGATGTAACGGCCTCATTTTGCGAAGCAGTTGAAGCAGATGGTTTCGAACTAGTTAGTGAAGTTATGCCATTAGTTGCACACGGCGTTGTATCTGGTGGTGAATTTCAAGGATTATCAATTGTAACAAAGGGTGGAATGATAGGTGATAAAACAGCTATTTATGAAAGCGTCACCTATTTAAAAGAAACATTACATGACAAAGGGAGGATTCTTCATGGAGCATAACATTATAGCAATCCCTATGGGCGACCCTGCTGGGATAGGACCAGAAATAACGGTAAAAGCATTAGCGAAAAAGGAGATTTACGATGTTGCATCTCCAGTCGTTATTGGAAACAAAGGTGTTTTAGAAAATGCCCTGAAAATAACGAATTTTGAATTAAACATTCATGAAATCACTGAAGTAACTGAGGCAAAATTTGAGCATGGAACGATTGATGTTATTTCCTTAGATAATATCAACGTAGAAACTTTGAAAATTGGTGAAGTTGATGCTGATTGTGGGAGAGCAGCCTTTGAATATATCAAACTATCGGTTGAAATGGCGTTAGAAGGAAAAGTTTCCGCATTAGCAACTACACCAATAAATAAAGAATCGTTAAAAGCAGGGAATGTACCTTTTATTGGTCATACGGAAATGTTAGAGGAGCTTACGAATTCGAAAGATCCATTGACTATGTTTGAAGTGAGAAACATGAGAATTTTCTTCCTAACTAGACATCTTTCTTTAAAAGATGCAATTGGCCAGATGACGAAAGAGAGAGTACAAGACTATCTATCTCGTTGCGATGAAGCATTACAACGTTTGGGAGTAGAAGACCGAACAATTGCAGTTGCAGGCTTAAATCCACATGCGGGTGAAAGTGGACTGTTTGGAAATGAAGAGATGGACGAGCTTACACCTGGTATAGAGGCAGCTGTTAAAGATGGAATAAAAGCGGTTGGACCTGTACCGGCAGATTCTGTTTTCCATCACGCATTAAATGGGAAGTATGCTGCGGTTCTATCACTCTATCACGACCAAGGTCACATCGCTGCAAAAATGACAGATTTTGAAAGAACGATTTCCATCACAAATGGTCTTCCGTTTTTAAGAACTTCTGTTGATCATGGTACAGCGTTTGATATAGCTGGCACAGGGATTGCAAGCAGTGTGAGCATGGAAGAATGTATAAAACTAGCAGCTAAATATAGTAAAACTTTTTATCTAGTAGAAAAATAAAAAACTTCAGGAGGTTACTACGATGAGTAATGAAAAACCGATTATTGCAGTTACGTTAGGGGATGCAACAGGAATTGGCCCTGAACTAATTGTAAAGTCATTCCAAGATGATGCTATTCGTAATCTAGCTACATGGGTAATTGTAGGGGATAAAAGAATTCTTTCTCAAGGAGAAACAATTGCAGGATTAACTTTAGATGTAGAAGAAGTGAATACAATTGATCAAGTTGAGAACAACGTTGGTACACTATACTTTATTGATTTAGCAAACTTAGATCCTAGCGAATACGAGTTGGGCGTATTATCATCTGAATCCGGTAAGGTTACTGGCGAAACATTAAAATACGTTTTAGATTTAGCCAAAAAGAAACAAGTGGAAGGTGTTATCTATGGGCCGTTAAATAAAGAGGCATTGCATAGAGGTGGACATCACTTCCAAGATGAATTACATTTCTTTGCTGATTTACTAGATTGTAAAGAAGGTTTTAGCGAGATTAATGTGATGGAAGACTTATGGGTAACTAGAGCAACTTCTCATATTGCTTTGAAAAATGTGAGTGACTACATTACCAAAGAGAGAATTACTCAGCGAATTCGCTTTGCAGATGAAACATTGAGAAATGCTGGGATAGAAAATCCTAAGATTGTTGTTTCTGCATTAAATCCACATGCAGGTGAAGGTGGAATGCTTGGTAATGAAGAAATCGACTTTATTATTCCAGCAATAAAAGAGATGCAAGAGGAAGGAATTAATGTTGATGGACCATATCCAGCAGATACATTATTCCTACGCTTGGAAAAAGATCCATTCGATTGCCTTCTAGCAATGTACCATGACCAAGCCCAAACTGGTATGAAATTACTTGGTTTTAATAGAGGGGTAACAATGAGTGGTGGTCTACCAATTACTCTAACAACTCCTGCGCATGGCACAGCGTTTGATATAGCTGGTAAAGGAATCGCTGATCCAGGTGCGACAAAAGAAGCGATTAAAATGGTAGTAAAAATGAACTCAAATAATAAAGAATCAAAAATTACTAATTAAAATTTTAGGGGGAATTAACATGTTAAAGAAAAATTTATTACTAATTGGTTTCAGTGCTTTATTATTGCTAGTGATTAGTGCTTGTTCTAATGATGCTGGTGGTTCTGAGGATTCAGCGGATAATTATCCAGAGCGTGACATTGAGGTTTATGTTGGGCATGGTCCTGGTGGTGGTACCGATACATTCGTACGTACAGTAACAAACTTAATGAAAGATTCTATCGATGGTGCAAACTTTAACATTATTAACCAAGAAGGTGGATCTGGTGTTATTGCAATGCAAAACGCAATGAAAGAAGATGCTGATGGCTATACATTAGTTGGGGACTCTGCATACGCAGTAACAACTGCAGCTGGCACAAACAAATTCGGTTTAGACAAAGTTAAGCCAATTGCTCGTATCCAAAGTGACACTTATGCTTTACAAGTTAAGAATGGTACATTTGATTCAATTGATGAATTAGTAGAATATGCAAAAGAAAATCCAGGTGAAGTACGTATTGCAGCAGTAGGAACAATGGGAATTGATGAAATTACAGCACGTCGTTTCATTAAAGAAGCTGGGGTAGACATGAACTACATTCCTGCTGAAGGTGCAGGTAACATGCACTCTGACCTATTAGGTGGGCATATTGATGTTATCCTTGAAGAAGTTGGACCAACTGTTTCTTATATTGAAGAGGGCGAATTCAAACCATTAGTATTTTTCGCTGAAGAACGTCTTGAAGATTTCCCAGATGTACCAACAACAGTAGAAAAAGGCTGGGAGTTAATTGATGGTGTGGAACGTTACTTAATGATTCATGCAGATGCTCCACAAGAAATTGTAGACCTTTTAGAAGATGCAGCTAAAAAAGCAATGGAAACAGATGAGTATAAAGAATATGCAGCGAACTCTTACCTAGATCTACGTGATGGTTGGATGGGTTCAGAAGACTTCACGAAGAAATTAGAAGAAGACATCGCTAAATATGAAGAAATTTTAGCTGAAATTGAATAAATCATTCAATCAATAAAATAGAGGAGGATATGATGTCCTCCTCTTTTATAGGAGGAAATACAGAATGAAATCAAATTTAGTATTAGGATTTATTACAATTCTGTTTTCTGTGTTTTTCTTAATTAAGTCATTACAAATTCCAGAAGCTAGATCTTCCACAGTTGTTGGCCCGGCTGAATGGCCCATCATCATTTTAACGTTTATGTTAATTATGGGGATTGCTCAGGTAATTAAAACTATTCTTGACCATAAAAAAGGTGCCTTTGATGTGGCTGAGAGCTCCAATGAAGAAGACGAGGAATTACCAAGTGTACAAGGAAAAATTAAAGAGGGAACAGGTGGAAGCCACTGGTATATCTTAATTGCAATTGCATTATATACAATACTTCTTCCAATCGTTGGTTTCTTAGTGGTTACGCCATTCCTGTTTTTATTTATGGCGTGGTTGTTAGGAATGAAGAAACGCATTCACCTTCTGCTAACAACAGTAGGTAGCTATGTATTATTCATTGCATTGTTTATCTATGTGCTTGGTATTCCATTTCCACGAGGTATTGGTATTTTCCGTGATTTAAGTTTCTGGATTTACTAAGAAAAATATAGAAAGGAGTAAGGTCATGATTGATGGATTATTATTGGGTTTTGAAAATTTATTCCAACCAATCCCATTACTAATATTATTTGCTGCAACAATGATTGGTTTCTTAGGTGGCGCATTACCAGGTATTAGTGGTACGATGCTAGTTATTATTCTTCTTCCAATATCTTACGGATTAGATGCTATACCTGCATTTATCCTGCTAACGACAATCTATGCCTCTTCTGTATTTTCAGGTTTAATTAGTGCTATTCTATTCCGTACTCCTGGAACGCCAGAAGCAGTGGCAACTGTTCTTGATGGGTATCCAATGGCAGCAAAAGGTAAACCTGGACAAGCCTTAGGTATTGGGATTTTAAGTTCTGTCACCGGGGGTATTTTTGGGACGTTATGTTTAATATTCTTAACTCCTGTACTTGCAGCCTTTGCTTTGAACTTTTCATCACCTGAATATTTCTCACTAGCCGTTCTGGGGTTAACTGTTGTTGTATCTTTAAGTGGTGGCGACTTAATCAAAGGCTTTATCGGAGTTGCTTTAGGATTATTTATTGCTACCGTTGGAATGGATCCTTTGACAGGAACAGAGAGATTTACTTTTGATTCATTAGAATTACTTAGCGGAATTGATCTTATCCCTGTATTAATTGGTCTGTTTGCTGTATCGGAAGTACTTCGTAAAAGTAAAGAAGATCATACTATTAAACAACAGATGCAAAAATTCAAAACGAAAATATTTGATAGTAAGATTGTTAATCAAATTAAAGGAACGATTTTCCGTTCTTCTATATTAGGGATTTCAATTGGTATTCTACCAGGTGTTGGGGCAACTACAGCTGCAATGGTAAGTTATAGTGAAGCAACTCGTTGGTCCAAAAATAAAAAAGACTTTGGTACAGGTGTTCCTGAAGGGATTGCTGCTCCTGAATCAGCGAATAATGCTGCTGCGATGGGGGCGATGGTTCCATTGCTTTCTCTAGGGATTCCAGGAAGTGCAACAACAGCCGTTATTTTAGGTGCGTTTGTTATGCATGGACTACAACCTGGACCAATGCTTATCAATAATTCACCTGGTTTAGTTTATACAATTTTCATATCATTATTGTTAGTAAATATATTGATTCTAGTATTCTCAAAACCTTTTATAGGTATATTCTCTAAAATAATGAAAGTACCATATTATACGTTAGGTCCGGCAATTATCATCTTTTGTATTATTGGTACATTTGCAGTAAGAAATTCCATTTTTGATATTTGGATTATGCTTTTATTTGGATTAATTGGTTTCTATCTAGATAAAATGAAGTTTCCTTTAGCAGCTGTTATCCTTGGTTTAGTACTTGGACCAATTGCTGAAGAAGAATTTAGACGTGGTTTACAAATGGCAAATGGGGATTTAAGTATATTCTTTACTCGTCCTATTAGTGCAATCTTGTTAGGTTTAGCATTAATTGCACTTATCGTACCATTAGTGAATAATTTTAGAAAGAAAAAGAAGGCATAACGTCACAAAATGAAAGATTAACAAACTTATTTGCTGTTGGGGATGGAATGCTTCAACAGTTGATAAGTTTTGTTTTTCTTAAATAAGAATGTATAAAATTTCGTAGATGTCTAGCTCCGAGCGCCTGAGACTAGCGAAGGAACTACATAGAATTACTCCTCTGGCCTTTGTGCCGAGTAATCGCAAAAAAACTACGTGGCGAAACTTCATTGCTTTTGTGCCGAGTAACCGCAGGCACAGGCACAAGACTTCCTTCGCCTCCGTACGATAAAGAAGACTTGCCGATTGGTG
>NZ_FQVW01000063.1 GCF_900129485.1 Ornithinibacillus halophilus | reverse complement strand
AAGATAAATAAATTAGATTTGTTCACAATTTATTCAAGAAAAGTTAGACAAAGTTGTTAAAGAAGGAATCGTTTGATAATTCCTTGAAGTTAGTTAAATCTAAACATAAAAAAACCTCCCATCTTAGGAGGCAACTGAAAACTAAGTGATATTAAAAATTAGACTGACAATTCTATATGAAGTGTAGTATGCATGGGTTCGAGGCTGAGACAAAAATGTAGTGTAATCTCTACCGCTTCAGAAATACACTTCGCTTTCCGCGGGCGGCTGGTGAGCCAGGGAACTACTTGGTTAGGCTTCCTAGCACCCTTGCGCTGAGGAAGCCCACTGCGTAGCATTACTTGTAGATGCAAGCGCATCATGGGGTCTCACCTATGCCTCTGCTCCCGCCGGAGTCTACGTGTATGTCTTACGCTAGTGTGTATTCTTAGACAATAAGAATTATGGACCTACTGCAATATAACTAGTTGATTGGAGCGGAGGGCAGTCGACTCCTGCGGGAACAGCACGTGTCCGAAGACCCCAAAGCGGTGATTTTTCCGCGAGGAGGCTGAGGCCGTGCCCGCGGAAAGCGACTGTCCGCAGTGCAAATCAACAAAGCAGTTACATCAGAGTTGAATAATTCAATTGGGAGGTTTTCAACATTATACTGGTTTATTCTCTTCTTTTTCTAATACATCCAAAATTTTAAACCCTACTTGGACGGACAACATTTCTTCTGGATCTTCAAAGTTTATACCTGAAATTTCTTTTATTCTCTCAATCCGATAAGTTACTGTTTTGTAATGGACAAATAACTCTTGTGCTGTTTTTTTGGTATTTTGGCTACATTGGATAAATACTTTTAATGTCTCTACCAAATCATTTTTACCAGCATGCTGATAGTTTAGTAGTTTTTCCAATGATTGTGGTATGAAGTTAATCAATACGTTCTTATCTTTCACCTGATAAAGCAAGCGATAAATCCCTAATTCACTATAACTAACCGAAAAATCTGACTGATTATATAACTTTCCTAATTCCAAAGAGTCTTGTGCTTCCATATAGCTTTGCGATAAGTCATTAACATCTTGTGCTACATTCCCTATTCCCGTTTGTATAATAAATTCTTTTGTATCATTTTTAAATTTATCATGGATGTGGTTAACTGTAGCTTTTAATTTCGTTAACCAGTTTCGGTCACGTGCATCCTTTTGCTGAACTTTCCACAAAACAATGATTAAATTACTTCGTTCCCTGACAATAACATCCTTATTATAATACTCTATCGTTTCACGTAGATATTTATAATACCTCTGCTGCTCTGTATGGATTTTGGTGCCTTTCATTTCTACATCTTTTGCCTCTAAATGAAACACAACCGCAACATATTTGTTCTCCAAGTCAAAACCAATCACATTAGCTCTATCTTTGATTGAACTTATAGACTGTTGTTTACCGGATATTAAGTCATCAATTAAATCATCTTTAAATTTTTGTTCAACCTCTGAAATTGCAAACTTCTTCACAAATTCTAGTGACAGTGCTGTTGCTGCATTTTCAATCGCTATAAAATCAAATGAAGTGACTTTTTTATTTAATTCACTGATTACAAGATTCATCTTTATGTGGTTAATTGTCTCAATTACAACCACTAATTGTTCACTCTTCTGTTCTTGGATACTAGGAAACATTACTTTTTGACGGTAAAAAGGAAATTTCGTTTCTTTAATCCCTTCTTCTTTCATTATTTTATCCATTTCGTAAAATAGTGAAGTGGCATTGTCTGTTGTTGCAACACAACGAAACTCCCGGTCATATAAAGTAACTGGATTTTTAATAATATCAGCTAACGTATTAATAATGGCATCTTCGCCTTCATCAGCTAGTGAGAGAGCTGTAAAACGATCATGTACTTCTCTAAAGTATTCAAGCTTCTTCACCTTATCATTAAATAACTCTTCCATAACTGGGTACATTATATCGATAAACGGAATATCATTGGAGATTTGAATGATAGGCAATTGGAAGCAATCACAGGCCTTTAAAATATTGGGAGGAATTTCATCAAATACTTTTTTTATCTTCACTATCAATGCACTAACATTTTTACTTGATAAGCGTTCAATCCAATCAAAAGTTTGCTTATCCGTAAATTCCCGAACAGGATAAAGGCTCGTAATTATTACTTCTTCACCCTTTAACCAATCTGCTATGTCTGGTGAATCCAAAACTGTAATTCCAGAAATTATATTATTTAAACTACTGCTATTTCCAATATAAGCAGCGTCTTTCATTATCTTTTGTTTTAATAAATCCTTAACACGGTATTCCACTTTAGACACCTCCATCTAAAACGATAGATAGATTAACTAATCTAACTCTACTATTATAACAATTTTCTTATTGTCATGTAGATTAGAAACCAAACTACCAATAAGTTACAGTGTACAATTGTGTCATTTTGTGCATTTTAACTTAAAGGAGACTAGTTTCATTATCTAAACTAAACAATGACTTCAAAAATCTCTCGGATTACAATTAAGTAAGTTTCGTTTATTTTCATATACTATTTTTCAATATCAACATTATTTTTATAGGAGGCAAACTCATGAGTACATATGATGTAATTATTAGAAATGGACAAGTTGTCAATTCTGATTCAAAGTTTCAAGCTGATATCGCTATTAAAGGTGGTAAGATTCAACGTGTTTCTGTTGATCAACCGCTTGAAGGAACTGCTGACAAGGAAATTGATGCGAAGGGGCTTCATATTATGCCTGGTGTAATTGATACACACGTGCATTTCAATGAGCCTGGACGAGCAGAGTGGGAAGGCTTAGCAACAGGGAGTCGCAGTTTAGCAGCAGGTGGAGCTACAGCATTTTTTGATATGCCACTAAATAGTACCCCACCAGTTATTAACAAGGAAAACCTTCAAGCAAAAAGTAACTTAGCAGATCAAAAATCGGTTGTAAATCCTTATTACTGGGGAGGCTTAGTTCCAGAAAACATTGCTGAGCTGAAAGACTTACATGAAAACGGTGTAATTGGTTTTAAAGCATTTATGTCACCAAGTGGGATTGATGATTTCAATAATGCAGATGATGAAACACTGTATAAAGGAATGACTGAAATCGCATCCTTTGACTCCATTCTAGCAGTACATGCAGAAAGCACCGTAATATGTGATCAATTAGCTAAAGAAAAGATCAGCCAAGGAAAAACTAGCGCAAGGGACTTTGTTGAATCCAGACCGATTATTTCTGAAATCGAAGCGGTTAGAAGAATTATTTCTTATGCTGAAGCTACAGGATGTAAACTACATGTTGTCCATGCCAGCAGTAGAAAAGTAACCGACTTAATTAATGAGGCAAAAAATAAGGGCGTGAATGCATCGGTTGAAACATGTGCCCATTATTTAGCTCTTACAGTGAAAGACTTAGAAAAAAAAGGTGGACTTGCAAAATGTGCTCCACCACTTAGAGACAGCGATGAAGTAGAAGAATTATGGGTAGCACTTGCAAATGGTGAGATTGACATGATTGCCTCTGATCATTCACCTGCTCCAGCTTCCATGAAGACAGTTACTGACAACTACTTTGAAGGTTGGGGTGGAATTTCAGGTGCCCAATCCACATTAAATGTCCTATTAACAGAAGGGTATCATAAACGAAACTTACCTTTAGAGAAAATTGTTGAGGTAACTGCTGTCAATCCAGCGAAACGTTTCGGAGTAGAAAATAAAGGAACAATTGCTGAAGGGTATGATGCAGATATTACACTTGTTAATCTAGAGGAAAGTTTTGAATTAAAAGCAGAGGATCTATTCTATCGTCATCAGCACTCTCCATATGTTGGAAAGACATTTAAAGGAAATGTAAAAACTACGATCGTTAACGGAAATGTAGTTTACGATAATGGAAAAATCATTACAGATGAAAACTAAAAATCAAATGATTGTTAGTTATTCCTAACAATTTACAATTAATTTATTAAACAGGCTGAATCACTACATAGGATTCAAGCCTGTTTTTTTAGATAGAAAGTAAAAAAGGCTGCGACATTTAGATACAAACTGAACAATAGATTTGTTCGGATTTTTGAAATTATGAGGGAATTTTTAGTGCTGGCGTGAATTCTACCGCTACGGAAAATACACTTCGCTTTCCGCGGGCGGCTGGTGAGCCTCCTCGGACTTTCGTCCTGTGGGGTCTCACCTATGCCTTTGCTCCCGCAGGAGTCTTCGTGTATTTCCTCCGCTAGTTTTGGAATCAATATCAGTTTAATTAAAAGTATTGCAATTTAGATTGTTGATTGGAGCGGATGGCAGTCAACTCCTTAAAAATGCATTTTCTACGTGCGTTCTTCCTTGTAGCCTTCCTTGGGACTATGCCTGCGATTACTAAATCCCTTAGTCTTTGGTCGAGCTTATCACTATACCTTCAAAAAGAAAAATAGTGGGAAAATCATCATTCGATGACCTTACCCACTAATCTAGTATGTTTTATTTCCTATTCTTCAAAAATTGTATCTTTCTTAAAGCGTGATCCTTTGAATGCAAATTTAGAAATTAAGAAATACAAGATACCTGCTACAACAAAACCAATTATCCAAGCTAGGTCAACTTTTACAAATGCTGCAGCTGCACCACCGAATAATGCAATAAGAGCGGCAGGGTTCCACCCAGCAAATTGTCCATCTTTCTTGTAAAGTTCTTCTACTTTAACTTTTTGCTTTCTCAATACGTAGTACTCAATAAGTAAGATAGCAACGATTGGTCCTAAGAATGCAGAATAGATAAGAACGAACATATCTAATCCATGCGCTGAAGAATCTTGGACTAATAACCATGGGAATGATACCATTGCCAGTAACCCAGTGATCGTAACGGCAATTTTGTAATTTAATTTCGTAAATAACTGAATAACATACGTTGGTGAAACAATGTTTGCAACCATGTTAACTGCAATTACACCGAATACAATAAATGCTGAGACAAATAATGTTGCATATTCATTGCCAAGTAATGCTGGTAATGCTAATGCAGGGTTTACATACCCCGTAACAATAGCTAGCATTGCACCAACAATCAGTACAGAACCGTAGGCAATTGTAATTGGTAAGAAATAAAGTAATCCACGTTTTTTGTCACTTAGACCTGTTTTCAATTCACGAGAATAGTCAGCTGCACTTAAGAAGATAGCTGCATAGTTCCCCATGAATACCATCACAAATCCGAAGAATTCTAATCCCCATGTTCCTTCTGCCTTAACCCAGTTAGTGGCTATTTCAGCACTATGATCTTTAACTAAAATAACAAACACAACAGCAATAATTAACATAAGAACAACAGATGCAACGGTTTCTACCCATTTAATGGCATGGAAACCTTTCATAGAGATAAGTATCTGTGCTAATAGTAAAACTATGAAACTCACTGCAACATTATCGAAATCAAATAGAATTTTAGTAATTTCGTTTAATGCAGTACCACCTATCCAACTTTGAATACCATACCAGATAATAGCAGGCACACCACGTAGTAGGGAAGAAATAATTGTTCCTTTATCCCCAAAGGACATTTTTAACTGGACAACGTAAGGGATACCAGTTCTATATCCAGCTCTATCATTTAAAGCAAAAATAAGTGAAATAATTCCTATTGCAAGTACCGCAGCAGCAATTGTTTGCCACATGTTCAATGTTGCAACTCCCACTGCAATAACACTCATACCAAGGGTCATATTCCCCATATTAACACCATCACCGACCCACATAGACATATAACCGAATGGTCCTAATGTCCGTTCTTTATCGGTAGTTGGTTTTAATGAATCCGTTTCTGAGTTTACTTGTTGAACACCTGTTTCTTCTGCCACAGATGTACCAGGATTTGTAGACATAATGACAACTCCTCTTTACATTAACAACCCTTTATTTCGCCTAGAAAAAAGGATTACTATCTTTATTTAATCAATGCAAAATTTATTATAAGCGCTTCCAGCTACCAAGTCATTGTTCATGGATGACAAACTAAACAACTTATTTTTGTCCATAATAGACAAGCAGTAATTTCCATTAATGGATATGAAAAGATTCCTTAACACGACTTACGGTAAAAGAAGAAAGGCTCGTATTTAATACAGTAGTGTTAATGAAATAAACCTCTGTAAAAGATACAGAGGTTCTTTAATACTATTAACAATCTTATTTTGTAATAAGTTTACCAATAGGATTTCCAACAATACCTTCTTCTAAATCAAAAACAACATTTCCACGAACAATCGTTTTTGTAACACGACAATCAATGTTTCTACCTTCGTATGCACTGTGTTTATTTTTATAGTACAGGTCTTCACGTTTTACTGTATAGGATTGATTCGGGTCAACTAGGATAATATCCGCATCCTTAGCAACTGATATTTCACCTTTATTTGGAATGTTAAAGCGTTCCGCAGGTGTTGTCGCTATTAATTCCACAAAACGGTTTACTGATAATCCACGTTGTTTAACAGCCAAATCAAACATTAAATCCACATTATTTTGGGCTCCACTAATTCCTCCCCAAGCTTCAAATAAATTATCTGCTTCTAGTTTTAAATCTTCTGTACATGGAGAATGATCAGAAGTTAACCAGTCAATATTTCCATTTAGTAATTCTTCCCATAGCTTCTCTTGAACAGGTTTCTTTCTTAAAGGTGGCTGACATTTTGCGTATGCACCAATTTCTTCTACATCTTCAGCAGACATGGAGAAGTAATGTGGACAAGATTCGACTGTCACGTCAACCCCTTCAGAACGTGCTTTTAAGATAGCTTGTACTGCTTCAGATGTACTGATATGCACAAGGTGTAATTTACATCCAGTTTCTTTTGCTAATAGGATCGCTTTTTGTACTGCTTCCACCTCAGCTATAACCGGACGAGCATCAGGGTAATCCATAGCAGATGTTTTGCCTTCACGAATAAATTCTGCTTCCAGCTTACTTGTAATATCTGGATTCTCTGCATGGATACAAAGTATCTGATCTAATTCAGCTAACTTTTGCATTCCTTTATATAGCGTGTAATCATCTACATTTGTAAAATCATCAGGGATATCACTACCACAGTTTGAGATAAATGCTTTAAAAGCAAGAACTCCTGCATCAGACAATCCTTCAAGATCTTCTAAGTTATCTGGAACTAGTCCACCATAAAATGCATAGTCAACATAGTTTTGTGTTTTTGCTGCTTCTAATTTTAAGTCTAGAGCTTCCTTATTTACAGTTGCTGGTAAAGCATTCAATGGCATTTCTACATAACTAGTTGTACCACCCGCTGCCAATGCTTTAGAGCCCGTTTCGAACCCTTCCCACTCTGTACGTCCAGGTTCACTAATATGAACATGTGTATCAATCATACCTGGCATTACATATTGACCAGTAGCATCAATTACTTCTTTTGCATCATCGGTAATTTCCTCTGAGATACACGAAATCTTTTCATCCTTTATTCCGATGTCCACTTTCTTGACACCGTCACGTAATACGACATTCCCATTTTTAATTATTAAATCAAACATTCCTGTTTCCTCCTTTATCTATAAGAAGAGATAAAAAAACTAACAGTCTGTTGACTGTATGTAAAATAATCAACACATTATGTAGCTATGATCATCAAGACACTCACAACATTACTTGGACAGTATACAACTACCCTAGGAAACGAGTCTTTATACAATATCAACAAAAATTTATAGAAACATTGTTGATTTCGGACAAGAAAAAAAGAGCATCTATATTAGATACTCTACTCATTTGATGATTTTATACGAGTTTTTCTTTTAAAAAGCCAATAATCTCTTCAAAGGTTTGTTGTACTTGTGAATCATTCCAATGTTCGTCAAAAACATGATCTCCACCTTTTATAGTGATCAGCTTACTTTCAACACCATTGTCGGTAAGTTTTTGGTTCATTTTAACAGACTCTTCATAAGGTACATCTGTATCACTATCACCATGTATCAATAATGTTGGTGGATAATCTCTGTCAGCTAGGTAATAAGGACATAGAGATTGAATCTCTTGTTTTTGAATATATGGATCCATCCCCGTTGCTTCTTGTAACCAAGCTCCTTGTTGTCGACAATATAAATAAATCGCATACCTTTTTTCGATCGGTCCTTCAGAAAGAACAGTTGGTGATATTAATTGATAAGCCAAGTTTTTAGGAACCTGTGGTTTTTGTAGGAAAAATGAACTTGGCTTCATATACCAATCACCTGTAATATCACCATAGCCATATAATGAAACAATTGCTTTTGGTTTCTTCGTGAAAACTCCTGAAAGAAGGGCCAAATACCCTCCAGCAGAGCTTCCCATTACTGCAATTTTACTTACATCTATATCAAACTGTTCTGTACCATTTTCTTCTAACCAAATAATGGCGTCTTCAATATCTTTTTTTATTTCTATCACTTTCGTTTCCGGTGCTAACCGATAATCGATCGTAAAAACATTGAATCCTGCCTCATTAAAATAATCGATTTGATGTTTAGGCATATCCTCACGAGAACCCCAAATCAGCCCTCCACCATGTATATAGACAAGTACTGGTGCATTAGCTATACTTGTTGGATAAAAATCACCTTTTATACTACAATTTTCAACGGTTTTAAAGACTACTGTGTTTTTCATAGTTGTATTGTCACTGTCCTTACTTTAAAGATTAATTACTTATAAGAAGAAGCCCCCATAAACAAAAGCTCCTATTATTACAAATGCAGGGTGGATCTTTACTCGCTCTATTAACAAATAACTGCCAAGTGTAATGAAGATTGTTTGAAAGAGTCCGATTCCTGTATATGATTCAAAGAAAAAACGATACGCCATTAATCCTAATAGTATAGCGATAACAGGGCGCACATACATAGTTAATCGTTTTACTTTCGGTGAATCTTTATATTTATATAAAATACCCAACAAGAATACCATTAAAATAAGTGAAGGAGCAACTATTGCAAATACACCAATAAATGCTCCTAGTATTCCACCTTCATTATAACCAATAAATCCAGCCATTTTAGTTGCGATTGGCCCGGGTAATGAATTAGCTAATGCTAACACTTCACTAAACTCTTGAACATCCATCCATTCATACCGTTTTACTACTTCGTTCTCAACTAGTGGGATCGATGCTGGTCCTCCGCCATATCCTAGTATTCCAGGAATGAAAAAAGCTAAGAATATTTCCCAATACTTCATGAGGAACTCCCTTCTTTCACTTTATCTTTTTTCACTAAAGCAAAAATTAATAAAGCACCTATTATAATTCCTGGATGAACGTTCAGTAAGGATAATAGGATAAAAATGACGATGGACATCATAATAGTGGGCATCCAACCCATCCCTTTAATTGCTTTTTGTAAGAACTGAATGGTTAGTACTAAAAGCATCATCCCTACTACTGGAACGATTGCTGCTGTCATTCCTTTCACCCAATCGAAATCTTTAAAAGATGAAAGAGTAGATAGAAGGATAATCATCAATACTATAGTTGGTAAAACAGTAGCAATAACTGCATTAAGTAATCCAAGTACTCCTGAAACTCGATAGCCGATATAGCCTGCTAATTTAGTAGCAATAGGACCTGGAAGCGTATTTCCTAATGCTACTAAATCCCCAAATTCATCACTACTCATCCATCTATACTTATCTACAACCTCTTTATGAATTAGTGGGATAGAAGCTGGACCTCCACCGTATCCGAGGATCCCTACTCGGAAAAAAGCTATAAATATGTTCCATTGTTTACTCATATAGAGAACGTACCCTTTCCATATATTCTGTATTTACCAAGCTGCAATGGCCCCGTCTGTTCGTGATTCAGTTCCTCCTACTAACACACCTGTTTCAGGGTCCTTCCATATTATTTGGCCACGACCAAAGCTGTTAGGCTCAATTCCTAACCGTATTTGATGACCTTTATCAGTTAATGCCTGTATTAGATGATGTGGGAATCGATGTTCTACATCAACTATTTTATCTTTCATCCATTGCCAACGCGGGGCATCTAAAGCAACCTGAGGGTTCATCCCAAAGTCAATGGTATTCATGACAACCTGCATATGACCTTGTGGTTGCATAAATCCTCCCATGACTCCAAAAGGTCCTATTGGTTTATTATCTTTTGTTAAAAATCCTGGGATAATCGTATTAAATGTTTTCTTTCCTCCGGCTAATGCATTGCTGTGGTTAGGGTCCATAGAAAAATCATACCCTCGATTTTGTAGAGTTATTCCAGTTCCTGGTACGACCAAACCGGAACCAAATCCCATATAGTTACTCTGAATAAATGAAACCATATTCCCTTCATTATCTGCTGCTGATAAATAAATCGTTCCACTAGAAGATGGTTCCCCTGCTTCTGGTAAAATGGCTTTATCTGTAATTAACTCTCTTCTTTTTGCTGCATAGTGTTCACTTAAGAATTCCTCTGTAGTGAATTTCATATGTTTTTCTTCCGTAATGTATTTAAATCCATCAGCAAAAGCAAGTTTGATTGCTTCGATTTGCTTATGAATGGTATCTACCGTGTCTCTTTCTTCAAACGTATATCCCTTTAGAATATTTAATGCTTGTAATGCAATAAGTCCTTGCCCATTAGGAGGAATTTCCCAAACATCATATCCTCTATAATTTACACTAATAGGCTTCACCCATACAGGACGATAAGCTTCTAAATCTTCTTTAGATAAGAACCCATTATTTTCTTTAGAGAAACGATCTATTTTATTCGCTAACTCTCCACGATAAAATGACTCTGCGTTTGTTTCTGCAATTTCCCTTAAGGTGTCTGCATGGTCTTGTGACTTCCATACCTCACCGACTTGAGGAACATGACCATTCGGAGCAAAGGTCTCAAACCAATGCTTAAACATATCTTCTTTTAAGTTCTCTTTAAAAATATGATAGGCTCTATTCCAATATTTACTCAGAACTGGTGATAAAGGGTATCCTTCTTCTGCATATCGTATTGCTGGTTCTAAAACCTCAGTAAAAGGTAGCTTTCCAAACTTTTTGGATAACTCTGCCCAAGCCCCAGGAACACCAGGAACTGTTACCGGGACCCAACCATACTTTGGTATTTCGTCATATCCTGCTTTTTTGACAGCATCAATTGAGATGTTTTTTGGAGAAGGGCCACTCGCATTTAAGCCATGTAATTCACCTTTTGTCCATACCAAAGCATAGGCATCTCCTCCAATGCCATTAGATGTAGGTTCTAATACAGTCAGACTCGCAGCCGTAGCAATAGCTGCATCAATCGCATTACCGCCTTTTTTTAATATATCCAATCCAGCCTGAGCCGCTAACGGTTGGGATGTTGCAACCATTCCATTTTTAGCGTAAGTTGCTTGTCTTGAAATTGGGTAAGGGTTTGTTTGTGTTTGAAAAAATTTCATATAAGACACTCCTCGTATACTAGTACTACTTACTATCAATCTAAGAACTTGCATTTCCCCAGTCACTTATCAGTTTAGTAGTTTTTAATTAAAATGTAATTGTTTTTTCAACTTCTAAATGAGGTTTCGACAGTTGATAAAATTCTGAAAGGATTTATTTCATGCTACGAAATAAATTATAATCTGTCAATTAAGCACTTTCGAAAAATATAGAACCTACTATTTGGTTAGAACCTCTATTAGAGCGAAAAAATGGTTCCAACTTTATTGTCACTTATATTTAATCGAACCATCATCAATTCGACACGATTTTCATGATATAATTTAAATGTAAAGTAGTTTCTTGCGACTAAGTATTTAAAAAATACAACAAAGCCATAGAGAAAAGAGGCGAGGGCTTATGTTCTGTCCATCTTGTGGAAATGAGCGTAGACAAAACTCCCGATATTGCACACACTGTGGAGCGAAACAAAAACGGAAATTTTCACTACCCATGGTAATTATTCTTGTTGTTCTTTTAACGACAATTGCTGTGGTAATCATTGAACTTCTGTCAGATGATACGGTGACAACAAACTCACAATCTTCCATTGAAATCGCGCAATCAAAAGATAGTTCACTAGACTCCAAGGAAGCTGTAACACTAGCTGAACCTGAGAAAAGAGATTTAGAAGAAAATCAAAAACGTGAATTAACAGAGATTATTGCTGCTGCTCAAGAGACGGTTTATACAATCTTCACCGAATATAGTCAAGGGTCTGGATTTCTGTACAATAACAATGGGGACGTTGTTACAAATGCCCATGTTGTTGAAGGGGAAACCGAGGTGTTTATTAAAACAGTTAATGGGATAGAATATCCTGGTACTGTGATTGGATACTCAAATGAAACAGACGTAGCTGTTGTTCACGTACCAGACTTAGTTGGGCGCGAACCTTTTGGATTGGAAACGGATAATCCATCCATGATTGGGGAAGAAATTATTGCTTTAGGTAGTCCACTTGGATTAGAGAACACTGCAACGATGGGATATATTACTGGAGAAGATCGTAATTTTATCATTGGCAATTATTCTTATGAAAATCTATACCAGATCTCTGCTCCAATTTCACCAGGAAGTAGTGGTGGTCCTTTAATTACAAAGCAATCAGAAAAAATAATCGCTATTAACTCAGCTGAAAGTTTAGAAGCTGAATCCATTGGTTTTAGTATTCCATTGTATACTGTTAATGATTTAATTCAGTCCTGGATTAATCAACCTATGTCAGAAGAAGATATTCTGGCCCAATTTTATGATATTGACGGAGATTACTTCTTTGGTGATTTATGGTCCTCAGAAGATTCCGGGTACTTTGATGGTGGTGATTATTCAGAGGACGATGGGTATTATGACTACTGGGAATATGACTATGAGGACTTCTGGAATGATATTGGCGAAGAAATTTGGGAATATGACTGGAATGAAGATTGGTATTACGATGATTGGTACGAAGATGACTGGTATTATGATGAGTACTATGATGATAGCTGGTATGAAGACGGATACTATAATGACGAGTATTATGACGATAGCTGGTATGAGGACGAATACTATAATGACGAGTATTATGACGATAGCTGGTATGAGGACGAATACTATAATGACGAGTACTATGACGATAGCTGGTATGAGGACGAATACTATGATGACGAGTACTATGACGATAGCTGGTATGAGGACGAATACTATGATGATGAATACAACTATGAAGACGATGGTTGGTATGATGAAAATTGGTATTATGATGAAGAGTTTGATGAATGGTATTACTACGACTATGAGTACGACATTTGGTATTACTATGATGAGGTAACGGAAGAATTATATGAAATAGAAGAATAATATTATAGTAGAAGAGGCTTATATATTAATAATTATGCCAAAACTAGCGAAGGAAATACACGTAGACTCCTCGGAAATAAAAGTCGATTTCCTTCGTGCGATGATAATGCTTCCGACGCCCTTCTTGTCCTGCGGGAGCAGAGGCATCGGTGAGACCCCGTGATGCGCTTGCGTCTACTAGTAAAGCTTCGAAGTAGGCTTCCTCAGCGCAAGGGTGCAAGGAAGCTTATTCAAGTAGTTCCCTGGCTCACCAGCCGCCCGCGGCAAAGAAGACACTGTGAAAGCGACCGTAGGAAGCTTGAACAGATGTCGCACTTGTGCTGGAAGTGAAAGCGAAGTGTATTTTCCGTAGCG
>NZ_FQVW01000035.1 GCF_900129485.1 Ornithinibacillus halophilus | reverse complement strand
TGAAATCCTCTGATAAAGGAATGAGAATTCATCAGATAGCAGAAATACACGGTTTTATGAAGAATAACGGAATGAGGATTCATCGGGGAATGTAGGTGGTCCGTGATTCTTTTATAAGCCCAAATCTTCTATATTCTATAACGAAATCTCCCGATAGAGGAACGAGAATTCATCAGACAGCCAAAATTCTTGGTTTTACACTGAATAAAGGAACGAGGATTCATTCTCAATCCCCACTTATGCTATCCTATAAGTATCAACTTGAACGATGGGATGTGTAAACATGAAGGTATTTAGTAAAGAAGATTGTGGCAATGCACCTAAAAAGCAATTGTTGAAAGATTTTCATATCGCTCTAACATCAAATGATATCGATTTTATTCTAGACAACATTACGGATAATATTGTTTGGGAGTGGGTCGGGGATAAAGAACTAAATGGAAAAGACGCCATTCATGAACAGATAAACCAGTGGAGCAATAAAAAGATAAATGAGCTACATCTTCACCATATTATTACCCATGGGAAAACAGCTGCTGCTAACGGAACAATAGTGTTTGACAATGATGAGGTTGTTCATTTCAGCAATGTTTTCGAATTCAATAATGCTGGTAAAAATGCAAAATTAAAGGAATGGACTTCCTATATTATATGCTAAAATAGCATTAGCACCGTGTAGGGGGAAAAAGCAATGACTGTATTTAAAAAGAACTACCATATTGATCTAAGTGATGTGGATTTCACCAAGAGACTAAAGTTGAGTTCGCTTTTTAGTCATTTTCAGGATGTTGCGAGTCTTGCTGCAGCTGACCTTGGATTTGGAATTGATTTACTTGAAGAGAAATACGATTTAGCATGGATACTGATGAAAATTCGCGTCGATATTTTACGTAATCCTGAACTGGACGAGGAAGTAATCATTGAAACATGGCCGCAAGAACCTAAAAAAATAGAATTTGAACGTGATTATATTGTCCGTGATATAGAAGGAAACCCCATAGTACGTGCAGTTTCCACCTGGGTCATCATGGATTTAAAGGAAAGAAAATTAAGAAGAAGTAACACGGTACCAATTCAATATCAAGCGGTGAATCCAGAACGTGCATTGGATGTGAAGTTGGGAAAAATTAAAGGGTTTGATAACCTTGAAGAAGCCTATCAAAAAGTTATTGGTTATAGTGATGTTGATTTTAATGGACACTTAAACAATTCACGATATGTAGATTACATTATGGATTGTTTTGATATTGAAGAACATAAAAATTATGAAGTGAAATCAATTGAAGTTCATTTTAGTAAGGAAGCTTTGCCAGGCGAAACCTTATCACTTCAAAAAGATATTTCACAGTCAGAAACTGGACAAGTTTATATAGAAGGACAAAATGAAGATGGAAAGACCGTATTCAAAGCAAAAGTAGAGATAGCCAAACGAATTTAATTGAGGCGAGGTGTTTTGATGATTTTTGAATTTGAAGTAAAGATGGTGGATGTTGGTGTACCAGTTTGGCGTAAAATCCAAGTGGATAGCGAGCATACCTTCAATGAATTACATGAAATTCTTCAAGTAGCTTTTGAATGGGAAAACTCTCATTTATATAAATTTTTTGTAAAGAGAACACATGGAGAACAGCCAGATACTCCTGTATCCATCGAACCAAAAGTGGAAGTTCAATTTTTTGACGAAAGTTTTATTGATACCTATGATGATCGTGAAGAAATACTTTCTGACTGGTTTCAATTGACGAAAGATAGGGCTGTATACATGTATGATTTTGGAGATGATTGGCATCACGAAATTACTCTCTTAAGAATATTGAAGCCAGAAAAAGATGTTCAATACCCTCGTTGTATTGATGCGCTTAACTTGGCACCTGAAGAGGATAGTAGGTTTGAAGTTATTTCAGGTACAGCTAAACTTGAATTTGCAAATAAGAAAACATTAGTGAAGGAAATTAATGAAGAATTTAAAAATGATTTACCTAACTTATTTACTACAGTAAAACAGAATGCTCTAACTAAAACATTTGAAGATATCCTCGTAAAGGCAAAAGAATTTCATAAATTAAAGCCTTGGGAAAAGCTATCAGAAGATGAATTTTTTGTGGTTGAGGATCCTAAAACGGGTGTGCCAATCCTTTGTTCCGTAATGGGATCAATGGGGGATGTTTATGATACATATGGAATAAAGATGTATGTGGGTGCTACCGGTATTCAAACAGCATTAGATACTATGAATGAAACAGGGGACGAATCGGATTTATATTTTAATGAGAGAAGTATAGTCTTAAGTTTTGAGAATCGAGATGACCTGGAAAAACAAGAATATCAATTAATTAAATCAAATGATATCTCTTTCCGAGGGAAAAAGGCATGGCCTGCTTTTACTAGTTATAAACCTGGTTATTGGCCGTGGAGTTTAGACGAAGAAGAAATTCGCTTAGCCTATTTCGCCCTTGATCAAGCGATAGAAGTATATAAAAACGTTGAAAATGTCTTCAATCCTCAAGAGGGTAAAGTGTTGGCTCGTATCCCTCAAAAAACAGATGAACAATATTTGTTTGAGAGTGAATGGGTTCAGTTGGCTGACCTAGTGAAAGAAGATGAGGGTGAAGAAATCCCACTTGCAGTTTCTGAGTTAGAGGTGAAACGATTAACAAAGCAGTTGAAACGGATTCCTATTACCGTTGAGTTTGGATTTGATTTTATTGACTATCCATTCGAGGATCAACCAAATCTCAGACCTATATTTCCGCTAATCGTTTTAGCAGTGGAATCAAAGAACAAGCAAGTCGAATATCAGAACTTAGTACGAGATCACGAATTGGATACTTTGCAAAATCAATTTTTGAATATGTTAGAGGAATTAGAAGGGATTCCAGAAAAGATGTTCATGGACGCAAAGACTGCTAGGATCATGTCACCACTTATTAAGAAATTCAATATTAATGTACAAACAGAGGGATACCAACCTACGATTAAGAAAATTATTGAAGAGATTTTGGGTGATAATTAAGAGTAGGCTGCTGGAGTTATCCCAAAATACCAGAAAAAACAAGACCAACAATCGTTAGTCTTGTTTTTTCTTATAGATTCAGCAGGCTGGCCTAAGATTACTTCGGGGACTTTTGCTTGAACTTCGGTAATTTCTGTAAAAACTTCGGCGACAATTCTTAAATCTTCGGGAACTCTCCCCTGTCTCCTGCAAAAAGTGTCTGTATTTATATACGAATAAACCTCAAAAATGGAGGTAAAGTAACAGTATAAATCAATCTTTCTTCATAATTCGGACATTGAAAAACATATCGTATTAGATGGAATACAGGAACGCTGATACGAAACAATAATCAAAAAATGCCTTTATATTGTAATGACAAATCCTTATTTGTTCAAACGTTTGCATCAATATAGATATTAAAACACTATATTTCTAAAAAATCTCTCATGTGTTAGATAATTAAAGTTTTCAATGAAAACGTTACCTATGTTGATATAACAATAGAATATTATTATTGACATTTTAAAAAATCGAGCTATAATAAAATTACAGAGCTTGCGCAAACGTTTTCACAAATATTACAGCGCTAGCGCTGACATATAAAAAACCTATGGGAGGGTTAAAACATGAAAAAATGGTTAGGAGCTTTGTTTGCTCTAGTATTAGTAATTGGAGTTTTAGCAGCTTGCGGTCCGGATGATGAACCAGAAGAAAATGCAAATAACTCAGATGAAGGTACTACAGAAAGTACAGATAAACCTGAAAAACTTATAGTTTGGGAAGACCAAGATAAAGGGGCTGCTTTAGAAGATGCAGCAGCTAAATTTGAAGAAGAACATGGTATTAAAATTGAGTATCAAGAATACAACATTACAGAAATGCAAGAAAACATGGCGTTAGATGGAAATACAGAAAATGCACCTGACGTAGTAACTATGTCACATGATGGTGTTGGTCCTTCAGTAGTTAAAGGATATATTGCACCAATTGAGGTGAGTGATGAAGTATTAAGCCAGTATACATCATCTTCAGTAGAAGCTTTTGAATATGAAGGCAAGTTGTATGGTTTACCAAAAGCAACTGAAACACCTGTATTTATCTACAATAAAGAACTATTACCAGAAGTTCCAGAAACAATGGAAGAGCTATATGAATTAACGAAAGAAGCAACAAATGGTGACGAATATGGATTCTTAGCGATTTGGGATGACTTCTATCATGCACACGGTATTTTCCACGGATTTGGTTCTTATGTATTTGGTGGAGATAACGATGATCCATCAGATATTGGTTTAAACAATGATCAAGCAGTTGAAGCATTAGAGTATATTCATAAATGGTACGATGAAGGATTATTCCCAAGTGGTATTATTGGCGAAACTTCAAACGACCAAATGAATGGGTTATTTAAACAAGGAAAAGCAATAGCAGTACAAAACGGTCCATGGGCATTTAAAGACTACCAAGATGCAGGTATTGACATTGGAATTGCACCAATGCCTAAATTAGAAAATGGACAACCTGTAGGTACATTTATGGGAGTAAAAGGTTGGTTCGTTACAAACTTCAAAGAAAATCAAGAATGGGCACAAAAATTTGTAGAATTTGTAGCAAATGAAGAAAATTCAAAAACTAGATTTGATCTAACAGGTGAAATTCCTCCACTAGTATCATTACTAGAGGATGAAGAGTGGGTAAGCCAAAATGAAGGTGCAGCTGCTGTTATGGAACAATCTAGAGATGCAGTTGCAATGCCATCTATTCCTGAAATGGCAGAAGTTTGGGATCCGTTAAAAACAGCGGTTCAAACAGTTGCTACTGGAAAAGCAGAGCCAAAAGAGGCTTTAGATGAAGCAGTTGAACTAATTAAACAAAACATCGAAATGAATCACGGTGGAGCTAACTAATAAAAGTATGGGCGGTATCTTGTTAGTCAGGATACTGCCTTCCCTTTTACTAAAAGAATTTAAAGTATTAATGAAATAGCCACAGACATAGTTCCGCAAATAACTTTATATAATATCTCTTCAGAACAGATGAATTTCAAGTTATCAGTAATAATTAATTAATTTTCTAAGTATCAAGTCTATTTTGTTATAAAAGAGAGGAGTCTCTTTCAGTGGATAATGTATATCAATCAAACCACCGAAAAATTGCAACCGTGCTTTCCATAATTCCAGGTGTAGGACAAATTTATAATAAGCAATATTTGAAAGGATTTATCTTTTTAGTATTTGCAGCATCTTTTCTTATTGCTTTTTGGGACTTTATTGACCTAGGGATGTGGGGAATTGTTACGCTTGGAGAACAACTCCCAAGGGATAATTCAATTTTTCTTTTGGTATATGGAATAATATCAATATTTTTAATTGCAATTGCTGCTATTTTTATGTTCATTAATTTACGTGATGCATATAAAAATGGCCAAAAGCGAGATATGGGACTTCAGTTAAATACAATTCGAGGTCAATATCAAAACTTAATTGACAGTGGGTTTCCATATTTAATGTTAAGTCCTGGGTTTTTCCTACTATTATTTGTTGTGATTTTACCAATCATCTTTGTATTATTACTAGCATTTACAAATTATGATTTATATCATAATTGGCCAGCACAATTAACAGATTGGGTTGGTTTGGAAAACTTTAAGAAATTATTTACGATGGAAGTTTGGCGTGACACATTTTTTAGCGTTTTTGCTTGGACAATTATTTGGACATTAGTAGCAACTTCACTACAAATTGCGCTTGGAGTTTTCTTAGCAATCTTAGTAAATCAGAAGGAACTAAAAGGTAAAGCAATTATTCGTACATTGCTTATCTTACCTTGGGCAGTACCTGCTTTTGTTACTATTTTAATATTCTCTGGTATGTTTAATGAATCCTTCGGTGCGATTAATACAACAATTTTAGCAGCATTTGGAATTGATCCAATTCCATGGATGACTGACGCGATGTGGACAAGAATTGCTCTAATTATGATTCAAACTTGGCTTGGCTTTCCATTTATCTTTGTTATGGTTACCGGGGTTTTACAAGCGATACCTAATGAACTGTATGAAGCAGCAACTGTTGATGGTGCAAGCGCATTGCAGAAATTTAGACAGATTACATTCCCACTTGTGATGTTCTCAATTGCACCAATATTAATTACGCAGTACACGTTTAATTTTAATAACTTTAACGTTATTTTCTTATTCAACAGTGGAGGACCATCAATACCAGGCCAAAATGCTGGTGGAACAGATATTTTAATTTCATGGATTTACAACTTAACGATGACTACTCAACAATATGGTATGGCTTCCGTAATTACGATGATCATGTCAGCAGTTGTTATAACAATCGCAATTTGGCAATTTAGAAGAACAAAATCATTCCAAGAAGAGGATATGATGTAATATGAGTACAAAACAATCAAAAATATTCCGTTTAACAGCAACTTATTTCATTATCGCTATAATGGCGGTTGTGATTATTTATCCACTAGTTTGGGTTTTTGGTGCATCCTTAACACCTGGAACAAGTATTTCTAGTTTCAGTATTATTCCAGATAACCCTACATGGAATCACTATAAAGAATTATTTAATCCAGAAGAGAGTCTTTACCTTACTTGGTATTGGAATACGATTAAAGTAAGTGTGCTTTCCATGCTTGCTTCTGTGATTACGATTAGTTTAATGGCCTACTCATTTTCACGATATAAATTTGTAGGTAGAAAAAATGGTCTAGTAACATTTTTAATTCTGCAAATGATTCCAAACTTTGCTGCTCTTATCGCTATTTTCGTATTAGCTAATGTGACAGGATTAATTAATACTCATTTAGGATTAATTCTTATCTACATCGGTGGAGCAATTCCGATGAACACATGGCTGATGAAAGGGTATTTAGATACGATTCCTAAAGAACTAGATGAAAGTGCACGAATGGATGGAGCAGGTCATTTTCGTATTTTCTGGCAAATTATTATGCCATTAGCTAAACCGATGATTGCCGTTGTTGCAGTATTTTCCTTTATTACACCATTTACAGATTTTATCTTGGCGAAAGTTCTACTCAGACAGCCTGAACAATATACGCTAGCTGTAGGGTTATATGAACTAGTGTCACGCCAGTATGGTAGTGAATTTACTTTATTCGCTGCTGGAAGTATTATGATTGCTGTTCCTATAGCAATATTATTCCTTTCTTTACAAAAGTACTTTGTATCTGGATTAACTGCTGGTGGTATTAAAGGATAATAATAGGTAAATCGAAAGACTATTTTCTACAGGAGGCATTATTATGCTTGAAGATACTAGCTTTGCTATCCATCCAGGAATGGAACATGAATCGAAAGCAATTGTTTATCGCGATGTTGGTAACTTGATTGCAGAAGATTTAACAGATAATTATCAATTTACTTGTGAAAATGGAAACATAGTAATTCAATTTTATACTGATTCCATTGTTAGAATTACAATGAATCAACATAATGAGCCAAAATTAAAGCATTCAAAAACAGTAATGGTTGATAAAAAAGATATTAATGTAGATGTTAGTAATAAGGAAAATCAAATTATCCTCACTACTAAACAACTACAACTTATCATTCAAAAATTTCCTTTCCGAGTTGATATCTTTGATAATCATGGGAATGAAATTTTAGCAGAAACTGACCGTGGAATGGCCTTTCGTGAAAATGGAGAAATTATTGCTTTTAAAAAGATGCATGAGACTGATCATTTCTACGGATTCGGCGAAAAAACAGGACATCTTGATAAACGTGGAGAAAAAATGGAGATGTGGAATTCCGATGTTTATGCACCACATAATCCTGAAACAGATCCATTATATGAATCAATTCCATACTTTATGACATTGCGTAATGGAAAGGCACATGGGGTATTCTTTGATAATACGTATCGTTCTAAATTTGATATGAAATCTAATCCGGATTACTATACTTTTTCTGCAGAAGGTGGCCAATTAGATTATTATGTCATGGCAGGGCCTGAACCAAAAGATGTATTGGAACAGTACACATACTTAACTGGACGTATCCCACTTCCATCCAAGTGGTCATTAGGGTACCATCAATCTCGTTACAGCTATGAAACAGAAGCAGAAGTTCGTGAATTAGCACAAAACTTTATTGATAAAGAAATTCCAATTGATGTAATTCATTTAGATATTCACTATATGAATGGATACCGTGTTTTCACATTTGATAAAGAACATTTTCCAAATCCAGAGCAATTAATTAAGGATTTACGTGAAATGGGTATCCGTATCGTACCAATTGTTGACCCAGGTGTAAAAAAAGACTCTGAATATGCAATATATCAAGAAGGAGTAAATCAAGATTTATTCTGTAAATATATTGAAGGGCAAACTTATTTTGGTGAAGTTTGGCCTGGAATCAGCGCATTTCCTGATTTCACAGACGAAAAAGCTCGTAATTGGTGGGGAAAAAAACATGCATTCTATACAAACATGGGGATAGAAGGTATATGGAATGATATGAATGAGCCATCTGTTTTCAATGAAACGAAGACAATGGATGTAGAGGTCATGCATCGAAATGATGGAGAACCAACAACCCATCGTGAGCTTCATAATGTCTATGGTTTATTAATGGGGAAGGCAACGTATGAAGGAATGAAGAAACAACTTAATGGAAAGCGTCCATTTTTATTAACACGAGCTGGGTTTGCTGGCGTTCAGCGTTATGCAACTGTTTGGACAGGAGATAATCGTAGCTTTTGGGAACATTTGCAGATGTCATTGCCAATGGTAATGAACTTAGGCATATCAGGTGTTGCCTTTACTGGACCGGATGTAGGTGGTTTTGCCCATGATACAAATGCAGAGTTATTGACTCGCTGGACCCAAGTTGGAGCATTTACACCATTTTTCCGCAACCATTGTGCAATTGGATTCCGTTATCAGGAACCATGGCAATTCGGTGAAAAATATGAATCCATTATGAAAAAGTATATTCAAATGCGTTATGAATGGATGCCACAACTATATTCCTTGTTCTATGAAGCGAGTGAAAGAGGACTTCCAGTAATGAGACCATTATTTATGGAGTTTCCTGAAGATGAGAAAACCTATAATTTAAATGATCAATTTATGCTTGGTGATAATGTTATCTTAGCACCTATATTACAACCATCCGTAACTGATCGCGCTGTCTATTTACCAAAGGGAAACTGGGTAGAGCTTGTCACTGGAAAAGTGTATGAAGGTGAGAATACTCATTTAATCCATGCAGAATTAGAAGATTTACCAATCTTTGTTAAACAAGGATCAGCCATAATAAAAGGTGAATGGATTTCTAATAAAGAAAAAACTCCTAAGCATGTAAGCATGGATATTTATGCAGGTTATTCAGGTGAAAACTATCAATTCACATACTACGATGATGATGGAGAAACATTCGATTATGAAAATGGAAGCTATTTAAAATTAGATATTGAGGTTATTTCTAATAAAGATAAATTGGTTGTAAATGTTATCAACAAAAAAGGTGATTTTAAACCACGTTATCAAGAAATAGATATTAACGTTATTGGGCTTAGTGATGGGCAAGAAGTAGTTGTGAATGGTCAAAATCATACATCCATTTCAATTTAATAAATGCAAGGAGAGTTATTTATGAAAAAAACATGGTGGAAGGAAGCTGTCGCATACCAAGTTTATCCACGTAGTTTCATGGATTCCAATGGGGATGGCATCGGAGATATTAAAGGTGTTATCTCGAAATTAGATTATATAAAAAATCTTGGGATTGACGTCATTTGGATGAGCCCAATATATCAATCTCCAAACGATGATAATGGCTATGACATTAGCGACTATAAAGATATTATGGACGAGTTTGGTTCAATGGAAGATTTTGATGTATTACTTAAAGAAGTGCACAATCGTGGCATGAAATTAATTATGGATCTAGTTATTAACCATACATCAGATGAACATCCATGGTTCATTGAAGCACGCTCATCAAAAGATAATCCATATAGAGATTACTACGTTTGGCATCCAGGGAAAGACGGAAAAGAACCGAATAACTGGGAATCCATTTTTGGTGGATCAGCATGGCAATTTGATGAACAAACGAAGGAATATTACCTTCATGTTTTCTCTAAAAAGCAACCAGACCTTAACTGGGAAAATCCAACCGTTCGTAACGAGTTATATGAAATGGTGAACTGGTGGTTAGACAAAGGAATTGATGGCTTCCGTGTAGATGCTATTTCCCATATTAAAAAAGTTAAAGGATTCCCTGATATGCCGAATCCAGAAAATAAAAAATATGTCCCATCTTATGAAGGGCATATGAATCGCGAAGGAATTCAGGAGTTTTTAGTGGAATTAAAAGACAAAACCTTTGCCAACTATGACATAATGACAGTCGGTGAAGCAAATGGCGTAAGCATCGAACAAGCGGATGAATGGGTTGGAGAAGAAAACGGGAAATTCAATATGATTTTCCAATTCGAGCATTTAGGTCTTTGGGGTAAGGATACCGATAACGGATTAGATTTACCTGCCTTTAAAGATACGATGACAAAATGGCAAAAAGGCCTTGAAAATGTAGGTTGGAATGCATTGTTCTTAGAAAACCATGACCAACCACGCTCTGTCTCCACCTGGGGAAATGATAAAGAGTACCGTGAAAAATCGGCTAAAAGCTTGGCAACATTATATTTCCTAATGCAAGGTACTCCTTTTATTTATCAAGGACAAGAAATTGGCATGACGAATGTTCAATTCCCTTCTATAGAAGATTACGATGATGTTGGTATGCGAAATTATTATTATGAGGAGCTAGAAAATGGCACACCTGTTGAAAAAATTATGGAAGTGATTTGGAAAACAGGCCGAGATAATTCTAGAACGCCAATGCAATGGAATACAGAAAAAAATGCTGGTTTCTCAGATGGAAATCCGTGGATGAAAGTTAACCCGAATTACACAGAAATTAATGTGGAAAAGGAACTGAACAATCCAGACTCCATCTATCATTACTATAAAAAAATGATTCAACTGCGTAAAGAACATGATGTGCTAGTGTATGGCAATTATGATTTAATCTTAGAAGACCATGAACAAGTTTACGCATATACAAGAACATTAGAAGACGAAAAAGTAGTAATCATTACGAATCTATATCCAGAAGCGGCAGATTTTACATTACCTGCTGAACTAGAAAATAGTGAAAAAGAATTACTACTATCCAATTATGAAAACTGTAATGAAAACACCTTACAGCCGTATGAGGCTAGAGTTTATAAATTAGTTAAATAAACTAGGTAATAATGGTATAATGATTAGGTTAAAAATAGACAAGTGATTAAGAAAGTAGAGGGTGATTCGAATGGTAACAATTAAAGATGTAGCAAAATTGAGTGGTGTTTCACCCTCTACCGTATCACGTGTTATTGCAGATAATCCTAGAATAACAGAGGAAACAAAGAAAAAGGTTCGTAAAGCAATGAAACAGCTTGGTTACCACCCCAATATTAGCGCAAGGAATTTGGTTGCTAAGTCTACCAAGGCAATTGGCGTAATCATGCCTTCATCAGCAAATACAGCGTTACAAAACCCTTTCTTTCCGGAAGTTCTAAGAGGAATTGGTTCTGTCATCCATGAAGCAAGATATTCCTTATCCTTATCCACTGGGGAAACCGATGACGAAATCTGTGAAGAAGTAAAGCGGATGGTCTTTGGTCGCTATGTGGATGGAATTATTTTGCTATATTCTAGATTAAATGACCGAGTGACTAATTTTTTACGAGAACAAGACTTTCCATTTGTCATTGTTGGTAAGCCTTATGAAAATGAAAGTGAAACAACATATGTCGATAATGATAATTTGAAAGCTGGAAAAGAAATTACCAAATGCTTAATTGATAAAGGTCATGAAAAAATTGCCTTTATTGGTGGTTCATCCGATTTAATTGTTACTAAAGATCGTCAAGATGGCTACATCGAAGCATTAAAAGAAGCGGGATTAGAAGAGAATGATTCATACAAAATCCACACCGAGTTTTTAAAGTCGGGTGGGCGTGAAGCAGTGGAGTATCTTCTATCATTAAAGGAAAAGCCAACGGGTCTTGTTGTCAGTGATGACTTAATTAGCTTAGGAGTAATTAGTAGATTAGAAGAGTCTGGTTATTCAATACCTGATGACCTCTCATTAGTTAGTTTTAATAATGTATACTTATCAGAAATTACTAGACCACCGTTAACTACTGTAGATATTCAAATCTATGAACTTGGTGCACAATCTGCGAAAGCATTAATCGAGAAGACAGTGAATAAAGGTGAGCCGGCAAAACGAATCATTATCCCTCATAAAATTGTCTATCGTGACTCTGTCTAATATGAAAAGCGCAGGCGCTCGGAGCTAGACATCACTGAAATTTGATTCTTTCAAAATGGAATTTTTTACCCACTTGAACTATTAAAATGATTATGCTAGTATAATAGAGAATTTAATATTGACCTTATCATTCGATGAGGTAGAGGTGCGAATAATAAGAGTAAGCAATCGGAGTATGACATCGTTGAGGATTGCCGAAAGGATTATTTGCCGAAGCAAAAGTGAAAGTCGAATTCATTATTGCTGGGATGTCTTCTGAATAAGAGGCATACTGTCATGCAACGCTAGTGCATGGAGAACTACTGATCAGGATTGAGGATAACGTATTGTTTACATAAGACAATAGTAGGTTATTTTCCCTGCTGTTGTCTTTTTTGATGGTTAAAATAGTTTCCCCAATGAATTAATCCATCTTGTAAAAACAACAAAAGCAATATACCCTCGTAAAGTTTTCTATGCACACCCTAATAGATAAAAAGAAAAGGATGTGCATCATGAGTACAAACACAAGTACGAAGAAAAAATATGAATTCCCTCATAGTTTTATTATTTTATTCGGATTAATGGCTATTGCAGCTATTACTACCTATTTTATTCCAGCTGGGCAATATGACCGAGTGGAAGATGAAGCTGGCCATACCGTTGTAGCTGATGGTACGTACCAAACAATCGAATCGAGTCCAACTGGGTTTATGCAATTATTTGAATCATTGCATCTAGGAATGGTTGATGCAGCAGGAATTATCTTCTTTATTTTTATTGTAGGTGGAGCTTTCGGGATTTTAAGTGCAACGAAGTCAATTGAAGCTGCCTTTGGTTCCCTTACACAAAAATTGAGTGGAAAAGAAATATTTTTAATCCCTGTCATTATGTTATTTTTAGCCATTTGTGGTGCTACTTGGGGGATGGCTGAGGAAGTAATTCCATTTATTTTAATCGCAGTACCACTTGCCATTCGAATGGGGTTTGATTCTCTTACTGGTACAGCGATGATTTTAGTAGGGGTTTACGCTGGTTTTGGATCGGCATTTATGAATCCATTTACTGTTGGAGTTGCACAAGGGATCGCTGGATTACCAACCTTCTCTGGAATGGGCGTTCGTTTTGTGTTTTGGTTAATTTTCACAGCCGTTACCATTGCGTATGTCATGCTTTATGCGAGAAAAGTGAAAAAAGATCCTACACGAAGCCTTATGTATAAAGAGGACAAAAAACGAAATGTCGATGTAGATGATGCTGCAGAAACATTATCAAAACGCCAAGTTGCAATTTTAGTCGTGTTAGCACTTACGTTAGTAGGACTAGCTCTAGGTGTCATTATTCAAGGTTGGTATATTACCGAAA
This sequence comes from Ornithinibacillus halophilus, assembly GCF_900129485.1. Classification (GTDB taxonomy): domain Bacteria; phylum Bacillota; class Bacilli; order Bacillales; family Amphibacillaceae; genus Ornithinibacillus; species Ornithinibacillus halophilus. The sequence goes on along the minus strand of NZ_FQVW01000035.1, from coordinate 19,938 downwards.
TCGCAGCCTTGTTTGTCATCATGGGAGTTGCAGTTGGTATTATTGCAGGATTTAGAATGAATGAGATTGCGAATGCTTTTGTAAAAGGTTTAGAAGAAATGGTACAAGGGGCATTAATTGTTGGTTTTGCTTATGGTATTTTAAGAATTCTAGAAGATTCCAATACAATCGATACGATTCTTTACCATGTTTCTGGAGTGGTAGCTGACTTACCAACAGCATTTGCTGCAATCGGTATGTTCGTCGTTCAAAGTATCTTAAACTTTGTCGTTCCTTCAGGTAGTGGACAAGCAGCAATCAGTATGCCAATCATGGCTCCACTTGGTGACTTAATCGGTGTTAGCCGTCAAACAGCAGTACTTGCCTTTCAATATGGGGATGGTATTTCGAATGTATTTACACCAACTGCAGGAGTATTAATGGCATCCCTTGCATTAGCAAAAATACCTTGGATCAAATGGATGAAATGGATTTTACCATTAATTTTAATTCAATATGTGTTGGGAGCTATTTTCGTAACTATTGCGCATTTGTTTATTTGGTAGATTATAAGGATTTTTGAAAAATAACGGAACGAGGATTCACTGGGGAATTTTGGTGGTTCGAGGTTCCGTTATTTGATGAAAAAGGGGAGTTTTGGAGTGCGAGATGGTTCCTGTTTCCGTTATCACATTATTTTGTGCCGAAAAAATGGTAAAATACTAGAATAACGGGATGAGGATTCATCAAGAAGCTCAAAACCGTGGTTTATGTATGAATAACGGAACGAGGATTCACCGGGGATCTCAGCTGGATTGAGGTTCCGTTACTTCTGTAAACAACAAGTATAGACATCGGAGGAATGAACATGTTGAAGAATTTATTTAATAGACTAGAAGATATTTATCCAGAGTTAGTAGAGTTGCGAAGAGATTTTCATATGTATCCAGAACTTTCACATGAGGAAGTGAATACCCCGAAGAAAATCGCTGCCTATTTGAAGGAGCTTGGGATTGAAGTTAGAACAGAAGTTGGGGGAAGAGGTGTTGTCGGCACATTAAAAGGTGGGAAGCATGGTAAAACAGTTGCCTTACGTGCGGACTTTGACGCTTTACCAATTGAGGAAGAAACGGACTTACCGTATAAATCCCGTGTTCCTGGTGTGATGCATGCGTGTGGTCATGACCTTCATACAGCAGCACTACTTGGAGTGGCAAAAGTACTAAGTGAACATAGAGATGAAATTCCAGGTACTATCAAATTTATTCATCAATTTGCTGAAGAAGCAACACCTGGTGGGGCAAAACCAATGATTGAAGATGGATGTTTAGAAGGCGTCGATGTGATCTACGGTGCCCATGTTATGTCGACTGAAGAATTTGGAACAGTAAGCGTAAAAGATGGCTATTTTTCATCAGCACAAGATGATTTCAATATTACGATTCGTGGTAAAGGTGGGCATGGATCCCAGCCACATCTAACAGTTGATCCACTTGTAACTGGAAGCCAACTAGTCGTAAATTTACAGCAAATTGTTAGTCGTCGTGTCGATCCACAACAAGCAGCTGCTGTAACGGTGGGCTCTTTTGTTAGTGGTGGAGCGAACAATATTATTCCTGATAGTGCTACAATTAAAGGAACCGTTCGCACGTTTGATGAGGAAGCGCGTCAAGTTATTGAAGAAGCGCTTGAAAATGTGACTCGTTTAACTTGTGCTCAAAATGGGGCTGAGGTTGATTTTGAATATATTAAAGATTGTCCTTCCATCTATAATGACCCAGAAGAAACGAAAGTTGTAGAGGATGTTGCAAAAGGTTTGTTTGGAGAGGAAAATCTATTCACTGGTGCTCCAATGATGGGAAGTGAGGATTTTGCTTTTTATACAAAAGAAATTCCTGCTGTTTACTTTACTGTTGGTGGAAGAAGTGAAGAACTAAATGCTGTGTATCCACACCACCATCCTAAATTTAACGTCGATGAGCGTGCAATCATTAATATCGGAAAAATGTTTCTTTCATTGGTAACGAAATAAGAACAAGGCATCGGGGAAACTCGATGTCTTTTTGGATTGAAAAACCTTGTTTTCACAATATTGTCATGAAAACTCTCTTACTCTAATTGAAAATGATTCTCAATAACTTTACAATTAAAGTGAAGAGTTAAGTTAATTAGTTAGGGGGAGTTCTTTATGAGCAAAATTCTAATTATCTATACAAGCATGACAGGGAATACGGAGTTGATGGCTGAGGCCATGGAAGCTCATCTAAATAGGAAGAATCACGAGGTTACGATGAAAAACTTCGAGTTCGATCCTTTTGATATTAAAGAATTGATGGATTATGATGCTGCTCTAGTTGGAACCTACACTTGGGATGATGGGGAAATCCCATATGAGGTGGAGGACTTTTACGATGAATTGGATGAAGTCGATCTAACAGGGAAGCCATGTGGCGTTTTTGGTTCAGCTGATTCTTTTTATGATTGCTATGGAGGCGCAGTGGATTTAATGGCCATGAGGCTTTTCCAAGCTGGGGCTACCAAGCAAGCGAAACGGTTGAAGGTCGATTTAGAACCAAGTGATGAGGATATTAGAAAATGTGAGCAAATGGCAGATGAAATTTGTGCCATGCTCGTTGAGAAAGCAGCTTCATAATTAGATGATAGAGTTAAGTTTAGCCGACTTAACTCTATTTTTATATAGAAGAGCCTATATAATTGGTAAAAATGAAAAAATATTTCATTACAACTTTGCATAAACACTCACTGGCAGGATACTAATCAAAATCAAGATTAAAATTAAAATACAGAAATTACAACTTTTTTTAAATTTTTATTTCACTTTCTGTATATTTGTGGTATATTAAAATCAACATCATGAGATATTCCTAGATTACTAACTCAATAGGATAGGTAACTAGGTAATTTTTTTAGAACATGGTGAAAGCGTTAACATATCAGAATGAAATTTTATTTCAGGAGAGGTGTAAAAATAATGGAAAAAAAGAAATCTTTAGTTTTAGTCGGAGCACATTGTGGTGATGTAGAACTACAAGCTGGTGCTATCGCTCATAAATATGCAAAAGCAGGATGGGATGTCACATTCCTACATTTAACTGCAGGTGAAAAAGGAAATCCTCCACATATTTCGGTTGAAGATTATACAAAACAGAAGATAGAAGAGGCTGAGAAAGCAGCTGAAATTCTCGGTGGAAAAAGTATTACTTTAGACTATAAAGATGCAGAATTAGAATTTAATGATGAAATTATTACACGCATCGCAACATTAATGAGAGAATTACGTCCAACAGTGGTTATAACTCATTGGGAAAATAGTATTCACCCAGACCATTCATTATGCCCACGTTTAGTACAAGCAGCACAATTAAAGACAGGTCTACCTGGATTTGATTTGGACGGATTAGCACCACATTATTACCCTTTCTATCATAGTGAGAACTGGGAAGATATGGAAGGCTATGATCCTGATATATTTGTTGATGTGTCAGAAGAATTCGATACATATTTAGAGGCTATTTCTCAATATTGGTTTGTAATGAACTCCACTTCTTTCCGGTATTACGATTACTATAAAGCATTAGGAACAGTTAGAGGATGTGTAAGTCGTGCCAAATATGCACAAACACTGAAATTCCCAACTGGTGGAAATGTTCGTCGTGGGACTGGCATTCCTGGACATGAACTGTAAGCATAAATCTTCACGAAAGAAGGTGTGGCTTCATTAATGAATAATTTAGATAAAAAGGTTGGGAAACTGCTTGTCGTTGGATTCTCTGGGAAAACAGTGCCAGATCATATCCGAGAGTTGATCCATAACTATCATATAGGTGGAATTATTCTATTTGGAAGAAATATTGGTACACCAGAGGAAATCCTAACATTAACAACCGATTTACAATCAGAAGCAAAGAAGGCTGGGTATGAATATCCATTAATGATTTGTGTTGACCAAGAAAATGGTGTTGTTCGCCGTCTTGGAGAAGGAGCTACTATTTTTCCAGGGGCTATGACTCTAGGAGCAACGGATAATCCAGAAAATGCCTATAAAATAGGAGTAGCAACTGGTAAGGAACTGTTAGCATTAGGAATTAATTGGAACTTAGCGCCTGTATTAGATGTTAATAATAATCCGGATAATCCAGTTATTGGTGTTCGTTCTTTTGGGGAATCACCTGAGAAAGTGGCCGAGTTTGGGAAAGAAATGATGCGTGGGATGCAAGATGCTGGCGTTATTACGACATTAAAACACTTCCCAGGGCACGGAGATACAAATGTAGATTCTCACTTAGATTTACCAGTTATATCTCACACAAAAGAACGCTTAGATAATATCGAATTGTTACCCTTTAAAAAGAATATTGAGGCCGGTGCTGATACGGTTATGTCAGCCCATGTATATTTTCCATCGATAGAATCTCAATCTGGTATACCAGCTACTCTATCATCAAAGGTAATTACTGGATTACTAAGAGAAGAACTTGGATTTAATGGAGTAGTGACTACTGATTGTATGGAAATGAATGCGATTGCAAATGGGGTTGGCACTGAACAGGGTGGTGTTGAAGCTGTTAAAGCAGGTGTGGACTTTGTTATGATCTCCCATACTCCTGAAAAGCAAAAAGGTACTCATAAAGCAATTGTCGAAGCTGTTCACTCAGGACACATTCCGGAAGCAATGATTGAACAAGCAAATCAGAGAATTGATACATTAAAACAGAAGTACTTTGATTGGAATACAATCCCTTTAACAGATGAGCTAACTGTTCCTGACACTGTAGGAAGTTATGAGCATAAGGAACTTGCCTATCAAGTGTACAAACAGAGTGTAACTATTGTAAAAAATGATGGATTGTTACCGATATCCTTAACGGAGCAACAACGTATATTAGTGCTTTGCCCGGATAATGGAACTACTATGCAAGTGGAAGACAAGCGCTATGCTAACCTATCTCTGGATGAAGCAGTAAAAGAATATCACAAGAAAATTGATGTGAGATTCATTGATAATAAAATAACTAATGGTGAAATTAATGAGATTCTAGGGCAAATAAAAGATTATGATTTCGTCATTATTGGCACTGTGACACTTACTAAAGATAACAAGCAGATTTCTCTTATTGAGAGAATTGGAGAGTTAGAGGTGCCATACGCAGTTATTGCAATGAGAAGTCCATATGATTTTTCATTTATACCTAATGTTCCAGTTTATATTAATACCTATGAATTCACTTATCCTGCATTACGGGCAGCGGTTGGAGCAATTTTTGGTAAGGAACGTGTAACAGGAAAATCTCCTGTCACAATCACCTCTTTGGAAAAAGAGTAAACTTCACCTTTATAGGAAAGGGGTTGTATTAAGATTGGCGGAACAGACCATATCTAGCAATCTTCCAAATAATAAGCCAAAGAAAAAACGTTTTAATTGGAGGAAGTTAAAGATAAATTGGCAGCTATATCTATTATTAGCTCCTGGTTTAATATACTTTCTATTATTTAAATACTATCCAATGTATGGTTTACAAATCGCATTTAAAGACTTCCGAGCGGTAGACGGGATACTCGGTAGTGAGTGGATAGGATTTGATCACTTTATTCGCTTTTTTAATTCCTATTACTTCTGGGATTTAATAAAAAATACATTGGGAATTAATTTATACGCTTTAGCACTGTTCCCTATCTCAATTGTCGTTGCATTAGCATTGAACGAATTAAGAGATGGGAAGTTTAAGAAAACAGCACAGACCATCACATATGCACCACACTTTATCTCAGTTGTTGTGTTTGTTGGTATGATTATTGCTTTCTTAAATCCTGTAACAGGTATTATTAATAACTTTATACAGTGGATAGGTTTTGAACCAATTAGTTTTATGACGGAACCTGGTTGGTTTAAATCGATATTTGTTTGGTCCAATGAATGGCAAAACCTTGGTTGGGGAGCCATTATCTATTTAGCTGCACTTGCTGGTGTTGACCCGCAGTTGCATGAGGCAGCAAAAGTAGATGGTGCTTCCCGATTACAGCGTATATGGCATATCAACCTACCAAGTATTTTGCCGACAATTATTATTCTATTAATTCTTAACATGGGTAATATGATGTCCATTGGTTTTGAGAAAATCTTGTTAATGCAAAACGAGTTAAACTTGGAGTCTTCTCAAGTAATTCAGACTTATGTTTACGAGGCTGGTTTATTACATGGCCAATACAGTTATTCAACAGCAGTAGGATTATTTAACTCCATTATTAACTTTGGAATCTTAATTTTCTTTAACCGATTAGCGAGAAGAACGGGTACAAGCTTATGGTAAAGGGGTATCCATTATGGCAATAAAACAAGCAAAGTCTGATAAGATATTCGATATTTGTAATAAAATCCTAGTTTGGTTTTTCATAGTTGTTATTTCGTATCCACTAGTTTACATCATTAGTGCATCTATTAGTGACCCTCAATATGTAAACTCAGGTGAGATGTGGCTATTTCCGAAAGGGCTTACTTTTGAAGGATTTGAACGTGTGTTCCAAAGTAGCGAAATTTGGTTAGGGTATCGTAATACGATATTTTATACACTGCTCGGTACATTTATAAACTTAGCCGTAACTCTACCGATGGCTTATGCTTTATCAAGATCAGATTTAGTAGGTAGAAAGTTCATCATGTTAGCTTTAGTATTTACTATGTTTTTTGAGGGTGGCTTAATCCCAACTTACCTATTAGTACGTGACCTAGGTATGATCAACACTGTATGGGCAATGGTGCTTCCAAGTGCAGCGGCAATGTGGAATATTATTGTGACAATGACATTCTTTAAGGTTAGTATACCAAAAGGCTTGGAAGAGGCAGCTGAGATTGACGGTGCGTCCCAAATCAGAACCTTTTTCCAAATCGTTATCCCGTTATCTGCACCAATCATTGCGGTTATGGCATTGTTCTATGGAGTTGGACACTGGAACCAATACTTTGGGGCATTGATTTATCTACAAGATAGAGAACTTTATCCATTGCAATTGTTCCTAAGAGAAATACTTGTTCAACAGCAGCTAACGACTGAATTAATGCAACAAAGTGGATCTGCTGAAGCATTAAGTGAACATGCTAGAATTGCAGATATCATTAAATATGCTGTCATGATTGTCTCAGCAGCACCATTACTAATTGTTTATCCATTCTTACAACGATTCTTTATTAAAGGTGTAATGATTGGATCATTAAAAGAGTAACACCGTATCTATAGTTATACTCTAACAAGGAGGTGAGTCATTCTAGCAATAGTTTGTTTTAGTTGTTATTTATTCTTATTTATTAAAGGGGAGAATTAGAGTTGAATATCAAAAAAAGCTTATCAATGTTAGTTATATTACTAATTAGTGCAATTGTGTTTGTAGCTTGTTCAGGTGATGGAAATAATAATGAATCATCATCTAATAGTGAACCAGATGATAATTTTAATGCAACCGATTATCCAATTGTTGATGAATCCATTACATTAGAAATGATGGGGAAAAGTTCACCAATTCAACCTGAATGGGGAGATATGGGCTTCTTCCAAGAAATGGAGAAGTTAACAAATATTAAATTTGAATTCAGAACTGCATCTGCAGACGACTTTACTCAAAATAAACAACTAGCTTTTGCTAGTTTAGACTTACCAGATTTATTCTACGGAGCAGAACTAACAGCTGGTGAAGAAGCAGACTATGGTTCACAAGGCCTTCTAATTCCTTTAGAAGACTTAATTGAAGATTATGCGCCAAACTTTAAAAAGCTAATGGATGAAAATCCAGATTTAGCTGCATCTATTACGACTCCTGATGGTCATATTTATGCACTACCAGGTATCGATGAGTCTGTAACATCAAAAACACCTATCATGTGGATGAATGGTCCATGGTTAGACGAATTAGGTGTCGATAAACCAGAAACAATGGAAGATTTCTATGAAATTCTAAAAGCATTTAAAGAAGAAGATCCAGGTAACGTTGGGGATGTTATTCCATTAACTGCAAACGCTCCAGCTGATTTACGTATTGGATTACTTCCAAACTTCGGTATCGTACAAGATGATGGTATTTATGAAGAAGATGGAGAAGTTAAGTTTGCTTGGGTTCAAGATGAATACAAAGAGTATCTAAAATATATGAACCGTTTGTATGAAGAAGAGTTATTAGATAATGAAATGTTCTCTCATACATGGGAGCAATTTGTAGCAAAAGGACCTAAAACTGGTATTTTATCAACATGGCCAATTGTTATGGTAGGTTTTGAAGATCCAATGGATGCTTTAAACTATCCTGTATTACCACCAATGACAAGTGCTACAAATGATGAAAAACTAACAACTCTAATGAGTGAAATTCGCCGTGGTAGAGCTGCTATCACGAATGAAAATGAGCACCCAGAAGCTACTATGCGTTGGATTGACCATGCATATTCAGAAGAGGGTACAATGCTTTCACGTCTAGGTATTGAAGGTGAAACATACGAATTTAATGAAGATGATCAGTGGGTATTACTAGCTGAAGACGGTTTAAGTACTACAGAAACAAATGCAAAACACGCTCCTGGTGTAGGAACAAACGTACCAATGAATCTAACTGAAGAATTCTTTGCTCAAGAGGGTGGAAACCCTGCAATTCTTGAAATCTACGAGTGGGTGTCTGAAGAGTTAATCCCTTATGGTAAATTACCATATCCACAAGTTTACTTTACAGATGAAGAGCAAAAAGAAATCAATATTGTAAAACCAGATATCGATAGCTACTTCCAACAAATGGAGGCTAAATTTATCACTGGTGCTGAAGATATTGATGCAATGTGGGATGAGTATGTAAGTACTCTTGAAAAACAAGGTATTGGTGACTTAGTTGAAGCACACCAATCTGCATACGACCGTTGGGCTGAAGCTCAATAAGAATATTATTTTTGTAGAGCAGCCTGGTTTACCAGGCTGACTCTATCATTAATAACACAACTTAGATTAAAAAGAGGCGGTAATTATGATAGAAGGTATGGTTTGGAAGTTATATGATATATCAAATTGGATCATGCGAATGATGTTTTTAAATCTATTATGGATTTCTTTTTCTCTACTTGGACTAGTTCTATTTGGTTTTTTCCCAGCAACAGCTGCAATGTTCTCTGTAACTCGTAAATGGGTGTTAGGGGATAAGGAAATACCAGTATTTAAAACATTTTGGAAATCATATAAAGAAGGATTTATTCAGATGAATATAATTGGTTCAGTATTAACACTTATAGGTCTTATCTTATATGTTGATCTACGATTCTTTCAAGCAGCCGACCATGTACTAGTATCATTTTTAGCCTTCTTTGTAATTTTTGCTTTATTTATCTTTTTTGCAGTACTATTGTATATTTTCCCAATGTACGTACATTACAAGTTTAAAACGTTTGAGTATATTAAGAAGTCATTAGTTATTGTGATCGGTAAACCACTAAATGCCATTATGATGATTGTTGGAAGTTATTTGCTTTATGTTGTAATAAGCATGATGCCAGTATTACTTTTATTTGCTAGTGGAAGTTTAGCAAGCTTTGTATTAATGTGGATTGCCATGCGATCATTCCCAAGATATGAAATTAAAGTGAGTGGTGCTCAATGAAACTAGGTCTCGATGTTTTTTTAGAAAATGATTATAAGCAGTTTAAAGGACAACGAATTGGTTTAGTAACAAACATGACTGGTGTAAATGAACGATTGATTCCTTCGATTGATTTATTTCATGAACATCCCGAAATAGAGTTGACGGCATTATATGCACCAGAACACGGGATACGTGGAGATGCAAAAGAAGGAGAAAAAGTTGAATCAACAATAGATCCTTACACGGGATTGCCAGTCTTTAGTTTATATGGTGCAACGAGAAAACCAACAAAGGATATGCTTGAACCTGTTGATGTGCTTGTATTTGATTTACAAGATATTGGTTCGAGATATTATACCTTCATTTATACGATGGCATACGTCATGGAAGCATGTAAAGAAAATGGAAAACAATTTGTCGTTTTAGACCGTCCGAATCCAGTTTCAGGTACAAAGATGGAAGGGAATCTAGTAGAAGAAGATGTCCGTTCATTTGTAGGATTGTTGCCGATTCCGAATCGACATGGGATGACGGTTGGAGAAATGGCTTTATTATATAAAGAAGAATTTGGATATGATTGTGAGTTAACAGTTGTTCCAATGCAAGGATGGCAAAGGGACATGTACTTTGATCAAACGGGACTATTTTGGGTTCCACCATCACCAAATACAACAAATATGGATATGAGCATTTTATATTCAGGTACATGTTTAGTAGAAGGAACTAATCTATCGGAAGGGCGTGGAACGACTCGACCTTTCGAGCTAGTAGGTGCTCCTTTTATCGAAAGCCAACAATTGGCAAAAGTATTTAATGAAAAAAAGGTACCTGGTGTATTGGCAAGACCAACATCATTTATCCCTTTCTATCAAAAACAAAAGGATGTTACTTGTGGTGGCATACAATTACATGTCGAGGACCGTGATCAGTTAAATTCTCTAGAGGCTGGAATTATCTTACTAGAGACAATCGCTGAACTTTATCCGAATGAATTTGAGTTCATTAAAAATGAAAATGAGAAATATTTCTTTGATTTATTAGCTGGAACAAAGGCTTTAAAAACGATGATATTAGAAGGAAAGTCTAGAGAATTTCTTGATTCTTGTAATATGTCACTAGAATCCTTTCAAAAACTTAAAGAACCATATCTCTTATACAAATAGGATGGATATAGATGAATAAACTATCAACTTTGACAACAGAAATGCGTAATGAAAAATCGGTGGCAATTGATTCCATGTCAACCATTGATATTCTAAAAACAATAAATGAAGAAGATATGACAGTTGCACAGAGTGTACAACAAGTCCTCTCAGAGATAGAAAAGACTGTAGAAGTTATTTATGAACAATTGAAACAAGGTGGACGATTATTTTATGTAGGGGCAGGTACGAGTGGACGAATTGGTATCATGGATGCTGTGGAATGCCCCCCAACTTACAGTACGTCTCCTGAAGTTGTGCAAGCAGTGATGGCAGGTGGAACGAAAGCCATTGAAAAAGCAGTAGAAGGTGCGGAAGATAGTGAAGAACTAGGTGCTAACGACTTAAAAGAACGAAACTTAACTGAGCTTGATGTTGTTATCGGTATTGCTGCAAGTGGTAGAACACCATATGTAGTTGGTGCCTTGCAGTATGCGAATAAAATTGGTGCCTCTACGGTTAGTCTAACAAGTAATACAAACTCCATTATCAGTAAACACGCTGACATTAAGATTGAAGTTGTTACAGGGCCGGAAGTTTTAACAGGTTCTACTCGTATGAAAGCAGCTACTGCCCACAAAATGATTTTAAACATGATTACGACTACATCCATGATTAAGATTGGTAAAGTTTATGAGAACCTGATGGTTGATTTAAAAGTAAGCAATTTGAAATTAAAGGAACGAGCGAAAAGCATTGTTTCTACTATTACGGGTTCTACATACGATATAGCGGAACAAACGCTAGAATGTACAAATTATGAAGTGAAGCCCGCTATTGTAATGATAAAGACGGGAATAACACTGGAAGAAGCTAAGTATTACATTAAAGAGGCGGATGGTTTTGTTCGCCAAGCAATTGAATTAGCTACTGAAGGAGGAAATTAATAATGGTTACATACAGACATTATCAAGCTGGTGATGAGGTAAAAATAGTAGATTTGTGGAATGAATCGTTATGGAAAGATCCTATTACACCAAAACGATTCCGAAATTTAGTATTACTTGATGCCAATTTTGATCCAGAAGGGTTACGTGTTGCATTTGATGGGGAGAATTTGGTAGGAGTAGTTTACGCTGTACGTCGACTATTACCAATGTTTGGAACTGATTTAGAACCAGACAATGGTTGGATTCCGTTTTTCTTTGTTGATGAAGGATATCGTAAAACAGGTGTAGGGAAGCGTTTAATGAATGATGCAACGAATTTCCTTAAGGAACATGGTAGAAAACATGTCTTCTTTGCATCTTATGCTCCAAATTATATTATGCCTGGTGTTGATGAAGAGGCTTATCCGGAAGCATATCAATTCTTATTATCACAAGGGTTTGATAAACTATATTCACCGATTGCAATGGATCGTAATATTGTTGATTTCAAACTATCAGATGAAATTAAAGATTTAGTAAAACTACGTGAAGAAGAAGGCTATACTTTTAGTTTAGCAGAGGATAAAGATTTATATGATGTGATCCAATTTGCCAATATCAAGTTTAATCCTGACTGGGGAAGAGCAATTAGAGAAGGTGTACTACAAGGACTTCCAATGGAAAGAATTTTAGTTGCCCGTCAAGGTGATAAAGTAGTTGGGTTCTGTATCTTTGGAGGATATGAAGGTGTTCCAGATCGCTTTGGACCATTTGGTGTCGATCCAGACCAACAAGGCAAAAAACTAGGGAAAATTCTATTAAACTTATGTTTACAACAAATGAAAGCAGAAAGCCTACATGGTGCATGGTTCTTATGGACTGGTGAAAAGACGACTGCTGGATATTTATATAAGAAGACAGGTTTTGAAGTTACACGTACATTCCACGTGATGAAAAAGGATATTTAGTTTATTCCGTAGCGGAAAAGAGATATAGAAATAGAAATGAGCTGATTGCATGTCGACAAATGGAGGGTTAGTTATCCTGAATGAAATGTTACCTTTTCTACCTCCTTCTGAGAAAAAAATAGCTGCATATATTATCGAGCATCCACAAGAATCCATTGCATTAACCGCAATGGAATTAGGAAAAAGAAGTTCTACTAGTGGTGCAGCGGTAATCCGTCTTTGTAAATCGTTAAACCTCAAAGGATTTCAGGATTTAAAATTACGGATTGCAGGAGATTTGCAGAAGGAAGATGTAGCAGGGTATAGAGACATAGAACCGAATGAACCAAGTCGTTCAGTTATTGAAAAAATGACGAATAATAGTATACAGACGATCCGTGAAACAGCAGAATTATTAAATGTTGATGAAGTAGATAAAGCTGTTGATATACTACGTAACGCAAAGAGGATTCATTTTATTGGGGTAGGTGCTTCCAGTATTATTGCTCAGGATGCCCAGCAAAAATTTCTAAGAATTAATAAGCAAGCATATGCGTTTACAGATATGCATATGTCAGCAACACAGGTAGCCAATGCAGACGAGTCGGATGTGGTTGTAGGGATTTCTTTTTCAGGTGAGACTATTGAAGTGGCTAAGGTATTGCAATTAGCAAAACAAAAAAATGCAAAAACTATTAGTCTTACAAAATACGGAAACTACAAGGTAACAGAGCAAGCCGATATTAATCTGTATACATCAGCAACAAGAGAACCGACATTTCGTAGTGGAGCGACGTCATCAAGAATTGCTCAACTCCAAGTGATTGACATTCTGTTCATGTGTGTCGCGTCTTTACAATATGATGAAACATTGAAACGTTTAGATGATACGCGCGATGCGGTAGAGTTACTAACTAATAACAGATTAAAAGAAAAAGAGAATATTAAAAGTTGAGCTAACTCTATTAAGAGTTGGCTCATTTCATATAAAGAATGGTGCATGGAGGAATAAAAATGTATGTACTAGGTATTGATGGTGGCGGAACGAAGACAAAAGGCGTGATCGCTAGTTCAACAGGAGAAATAGCGGCAGAAGCAACAGTAGGGCCATCCAATCCGAATAGTGTGAGTAAAGAGCAGTTAGAAAACGAATTCACATTACTTTTTAATGAGCTTATGCAAAAAAGTGGTGAACTGTTCTCGGAGGTAAAACATATATATGCTGGCATGTCAGGTGTTGAACACCCAGTTACTAAATCAGAAATGAGTCAGTTAATCACTAACATAATTCCTGGCCAGAACGTAACAATCACAAACGATGCAATTACTGCTTTATACTCTGGTACGTTAGGTAAGCCGGGGATTGTTCAAATAGCTGGGACAGGTTCAATCACATATGGTCTTAATGAGGAAGGTAAATTCGGTCGAGTAGGTGGCTGGGGCTATTTATTAGGAGAACGTGGGAGTGGCTATGCATTGGGGAGTGATGCCCTCAAAGCAGTATTTGCCACACATGATGGACTAGGTGAAGATACATTACTACTACACTCTATTCTAAAAAAATTTGAAACATCAGAATTACCAAATATTGTAAAGTTGATTTACCAATCAAAGAACTCAAAAGAATTAATTGCATCAATTAGTAAATTGGTATTTGAAGCATATGATCAGGGAGATTCTGTTGCTTCATCAATTATACGTAATAATGCTCAAAATATAGGTGATTCAATCGCATGCTTAATAAAGCGAATGTTTAACCAGAAATTGACCATTCCAGTTGTGCTCGTTGGTGGTGTATTTAAAAGAATTGATGTATTAGAACCTTTGATAATGAATAGTGTTCAAGGACATGAGGTATCTATTAATTTGATTTCACCAAACATCGAACCAGTAGGTGGAGCCGTAATTGCTGGACTTAAGGAAGAAGGTCTTGAAATAGGAGAGGAATTTATTACGAACTTTCATAGCTAATAGGAGGACAATTGTGAAGTATATTGAATGGAGTATTGAAAGGTTAGATGAACTCGTTTCTTTATGGAATAAGGAGATTTCTGCTGAATTTCCAATGAGAGTGGATTTATTTAAACAGAACAGTTTTGATGATATTAATATTTTTCACGATGGGTCTTTAATTGCAATCGATGATGAAGGCAATGTACGAGGTTTTGTAGTCTCTAAACTTTGGCAGGATTCAGTTAATGTAGGAATTAGTAAGGAAACTGGATGGATACAAGTTTTACTAGTTGCTCGTGATTATCGTAATCAAGGAATCGGAACGAAATTACTCAATCATGCTGAAGGCAAGTTTAGAGAAAAATGTATCAAAAATATATGGCTTGGGAAAGACACATGGCACTACTTTCCAGGTATTCCACAAGAATATAAGAGTGTAGCTAAGTGGTTTGAGAAAAATGGTTATATTCAGGTTGGAGAAGAGTTTGATTTAGATTGTTATTATGAAAATAATCAGGGTTTAGAAATCGTTGAGAAGGAAGAAGTAGAAATTTCTCTAGTTAGAATTGATGAAAAAGAGGAATTTCTAGAGTTTATGCATCGCTGTTTCCCAGGACGATGGGAGTATGAAGCGATTCAATATTTTCAATTAGGTGGTACCGGTCGAGAATTTGTGGTTCTGAAAAAGAATAATAGAATAATAGGCTTCTGCAGAGTAAATGATTCGAAATCACCTGTTATTGCTCAAAATGTATATTGGGCACCATTATATAAAGGTGAGTTAGGTGGAATTGGCCCACTTGGAATTGATGCAAATGAACGTAAACATGGATACGGGCTATACATTGTAGAAGCAGCTGTTCAAGAGTTGCGTAAAAGAGGTACTGATTCAATTGTAATTGATTGGACAGGATTAGTTGATTTTTATCGGAAGCTAGGTTATGAAGTGTGCAAGAGCTATTATTCTTATCATAAAAATATATAGAAAGGTTGTTTATTGATGAGAGAAAAAGTGCTTGATTTACTACATAAAGAAATTGAAGCAGAACACATCCCGGGTGCTGTGTTAACTGTATCTTACCAAGGAGAAACAGTGTTAGAAGAAGTGGTTGGTTATAAGACAATTTTTCCAGAAAAAACGCCGATGAATGTCGATACAGTTTTTGATCTAGCATCATTAACTAAGGTAGTAGCAACATTACCTTCAATGTTGAAGCTAATAGAAGAAGGAGAAATCAGGCTGGATGATCCTGTAGCGCATTTTTTACCAGAATTTGAAAAACAGGGAAAAGAGCAGATTAC
This sequence comes from Ornithinibacillus halophilus, assembly GCF_900129485.1. Taxonomy (GTDB): domain Bacteria; phylum Bacillota; class Bacilli; order Bacillales; family Amphibacillaceae; genus Ornithinibacillus; species Ornithinibacillus halophilus. The sequence continues at coordinate 4,062 of NZ_FQVW01000035.1, read as the reverse complement.
ATTACGTCATTTACTAACCCATACTTCTGGTTTACCAGCTCATAAACAATATTATAAAGAAAATATGTCCACAGAGGAAATTTTGACTAGCATTTATCAACAGGAACTAGAGTATAAAACGGATAGTCAAGTGGTATATAGTGATTTGGGATTAATAACGTTATACAAGGTAATTGAAACGGTTACTAGCCAACAATATAGTGATTTCTTGGAGCAACAATTTTTCAAACCATTAGAAATGCACGAGACAGGATTCAACCCATCCTATGATGACGAAAGGTATGCGGCAACAGAATTTGATGAAAAGACGAATAGTTACAAACTTGGTATCGTTCACGACGATAATACAGAATCAATGGGTGGCATTAGCGGGCATGCGGGACTATTTTCAACACTACATGATCTACAAAACTATGCGAGCATGATTGAAAATAATGGTGTGTATAAAGGAAGAAGAATATTATCAGAAGCAACATTGGAACTTTCCCGTAGAAATTATACAGCATTTGATAAAGAACACCGTGGACTAGGTTGGATTTTGAAAAGTCCTACCCATTCATCGTGTGGTGATCTGTTTTCTGATTTGTCATATGGTCACACAGGTTTTACAGGAACAAGTATATGGTTTGATCCAACCATCGATTTGAATGTCATCTTATTAACAAATCGTGTTCATTTTGGAAGACATCCACATATCCTTAGATTAAGACCGAGATTACATAATATCATTCGTTCTTATTTTTAATAGAAGGGATTGTTGGTATGCAATCGGAAAGTATAGTAATTGGTTTAATGTCCGGTACATCCTTGGATGGAATCGATGCTTCCATAGTCAAAATAATAGAGTCAGAAAATGGTCTGAATCTGGAACCAGTGCATTTTAGTACGCTATCTTTTTCTGACGGGGTTAAAAAGAAACTGTTAAATCTATGTAATCCAGAAAAAGCAAGAATAGAAGAAATCTCAGCAATGAATATGTTGATGGGAGAACTTTTTGCTGAGGCTTCTATGAAGGCAATTGCTGAAGCTGGATTAACAAGAGATGATATTCTGTTAATTAGTTCTCATGGGCAAACGATTTTTCACCAGCCTAATGCTATTATTGTTGATGAAAGAGAAATAACCTCTACCATGCAAATCGGGGACATTGGTGTCATTGCTGAACGTACTGGAATCATGACCGTGGGTGATTTTAGAACACGTGATATGGCAGTAGGGGGCCAAGGTGCACCACTTGTCCCATATGCAGATTATTTATTTTTTAGAGATGAAAAAGTTGGTAGGGTTCTATTAAATATCGGTGGGATTTCTAACATAACTGTAATTCCTCCAAATTGTAGAGAAGAAGATGTAGTGGCCTACGATACAGGGCCTGGGAATATGATGATTGATGCTTTCACCGAATGGGCAACGAACGGTAAGCAAACATTTGACAAAGATGGGGCTATAGCTGCAAGAGGAATAGTTAATGAATCTTGGTTGAGTGAATTATTAAAGCATCCGTATTTTAAACAAACAGCGCCCAAAAGTACTGGACGCGAACAGTTTGGTATTGATTATGCTAGGAAACTGTGGAATGAAGCAGAATTGGCGGGTATAACCAATTCAGATAAAATAGCTACTATTACTGCATTAACTGCTAAAACCATTGCAATGGAAATTCTGAAACACAAGGATGTCGGTGAAGTATTGGTAAGTGGTGGAGGGCGATACAACCCGACATTGATGAGAAATATCTCCGACTTTTTACCGAGTGAAATAAAGGTAAATGGAACAGAAGCTTCCGACTTTCCAGCTGATGCGAAGGAAGCAATCACTTTTGCTCTCTTGGGTTACCAATGTTATAGGAAAAGAACGAATAATTTACCATCTGCAACTGGAGCAGATAAACCAGTTGTGATGGGGAAAATTGCATGGTAGTTTGTAATGCACTGATCTGAGAGGATTGGTGCTTTTTCTAATGGACGGCCGATTGGGGAGGTTGTTGGAGAAGGAATGTTCGGCGAAAAAAGGAGAAACTTCGGGGAGAATCTTGATATGTTCGGGGAAGTTCCGGAAATGTTCGGTAAGTTTTACAAAACTTCGAGTAAAAATCCAAAATCTTCGGGAAATCTCAATTTTTGATGTTGTGGATTCGCTCCACCTAGAATTAACCTTGCTCGCCCTGGGTATTTTGCACTCGTGAACAAGTGAATTCGCTCCCCACAGTGGTAAACTCGCTCGACCCTAGTTGTTCGCGCTCGCCAATACAGCAAATTCGCTCCACCGCAGCCTAAACTCGCTCCCAAATCACCAAAATTCGCTCCACCGCAGTCTAAACTCGCTCCCAAATCACCAAAATTCGCTCCACCGCACCCCAAACTCGCTCCACACCCCAACCATCCCTCAAGCTAAAAAAAGAAGCAACCCCTCAAAAGAGTTTGCTTCTTTCCTTTAAAAGAATAACAATCCGACTGTAATTGGTATGAAACTCCAGAACAGGATAATGACACAGAATCCCATGATGTCTCTTACTTTAAGTCCCGCGATTGCTAGTAGGGGCAGGGCCCAGAATGGTTGAATCATGTTTGTCCATGCATCTCCCCATCCGACAGCCATTGCTGTTTTTGCCATGTCTACATTTAAATCCATGGCAGCTGGAATCATAATTGGCCCTTGAATAGCCCATTGTCCTCCACCTGATGGAACAAAAAAGTTAACGATACCGGCACTAATGAATGTAAATAATGGCAATGTAAAATCAGTTGATATACTTACAAACCAATTCGACATTTGCTCTGATAAACCTGAAGTCATCATCATTCCCGTAATACCTGCATAAAACGGAAACTGAATAATCACACCACCAGCATTTTTAACAGCATCTGTCACACTGTTCAAAAAGCGGCGTGGTGTGCGATGGAACAGGATTCCTAAGAATAGGAAGATAAAGTTAACAATATTAATATTCAAGTCTAAGCCATTTTGCGCAAAGTGATAGATGATAAACACGAATCCTAGTATCCCGATAATTAGGGATAAGATTTGACTGTTTTCCAGTCGCTCCGCTGGTGTTGCATTTTCTTTATTTAGTGGCTTTGGTGGTTGTACTGATATTTTTTCCATTTGCATATTTAATAGTTCTGGATCAATTTCTCCCAGGTTATTACTGGATGTGGCAAATAAGCGGTTCAGTAAAGGCAACGTGATCAATAATGTAATTACGATGAACAAGTTGTAACTACTTAATAATGTCTCCGTAACAGGAACGACACCCATGATGTCCTGTAAAAAATGATCCTCCGTTGCAATTTTTAATGGAACAGACCCGGATAGTCCCCCGTGCCATACTAGGAAACCACTATATGCACTTGCCATTAGTAAGCGGTAATCCACGGTTGGCACGCGTTTGGCAACGTGAATTGCTAGAAGTGCGCCAACTACTAAACCAAATCCATAGTTGATTAAACAAGCGATGGATGCTACAAACGTAACAAGGATAATGGCTTGTCCTGGTGTATTTGCTAATGTACTAATTTTCGTTAGCAAATTTTTTACGACTGGCGCATTAGCCAGGATGTACCCAGTCACAACGACTAAGGACATCTGCATCGCAAATTCTAACAAATCCCAGAAACCTCCACCCCAATAATCCATCATTTCTACAGGTGTACTATCGGTAAAAAATACTCCTAATATAAATACAGCAAGTGTTAAGATGATAGCAAATAAAAATGCATCTGGTAAGTACCTTCGAACCATGCGGTCAAAGAATGACGTGATCGCACCGAACATACATTACGTCCTCCCCTCAAAATTTCAAGACAATGACTTGTCTTGTTATAAAAAATAAGAATATATAACTTCAGAGATGTCTAGCTCCGAGCGCCTGCGACTAGCGAAGGAACTCCAAAGAGATGCATCTTTGCCCTTTGTGCCGAGTAACCGCAGGCACAAGACTTCCTTCGCCTCCGTACGATAAGTCAACATCGACTCCGATACAAAGGAAGGCCGACTAAAACCGGACTTTGCGTCCAACGTCGGCATACCCCTATGAAGGGGCATGTTTCCTTTATCTCCTAC
>NZ_FQVW01000026.1 GCF_900129485.1 Ornithinibacillus halophilus | reverse complement strand
CCAATGTACCAACTAACAGAAAGTGACTTACCGAATGCAAGCTATCACTATGAGGAAATTAAGGAACACATGGCGCAATGGTTGCCAGAATTGGAGTTTATAGAAGGATAAGAGGCTGGGACAAAAGTATTCTAATAAAGCACAAACCCGAACAATGTTATGTTTGGTAAAAATCATCGCTACGGAAATATACTTCGCTTTCCGTGGGCGGCTGGTGAGCCTCCTCGTGCTATCGCACTGTGGGGTCTCACCGATGCCTTTGCTCCCACAGGAGTCTACGTATATTCCCTCCGCTTAGCTAGCAAATTGTTCGTCTTTGGCAATGACTTTTTAGTTATGTCCCAACCTCTATTTAGTGAATCGTAATTTCCTATCTACAACAATAGTACCCAGATATAGAACTCCACCTATTACCCCTAATGCAATGATTGGGATAGACAGGGTTGTTCCAAATGATGGGATAAGTTTTGGAATGAAATAGAATAATGTGATATATGCAGTTAAAAACAACCAAGTCAGTAAAAACTCTACCCATTTTTTAATGTTTAGAAAGGTTGTTTTTTGAATCATCTTAAAGATTATTTTTACTAAAAGATATAGTAATAATAAATAACATCCGATTACAACAAGCCCGGAACCGACGGAAAAAGTAAGAACATTCGATCCTAGATCAAAGAAGTAGTTGATTCCAAAACTAGTCACTCCGAAAATGAAACTAATTAAGGCTAGATACTGAATGCCAATGAATAATCCAAATTTTATATTCTTGTTGCGTTTCTCACCAGGAATCTCATGAATAATTTCATCACAATATTCTTTTATATTGTTTCCGAAGATTTCAGAAGCAGTTTTACCATCTTTCTGCGCTTGAACAAAATGTTCTAGTATTTCTAGTAATACTTCTTCGGTTTGTTGTTCCGATTTGTTAGAAGTTGTACGGATATAAATAATCATATTTTCGTAGAGCTTTTTATTCTCTTCAGTAAGTTCTTCACGTAAATGATTGTTTAATTCGATAATTTCTTTAGAATGCAATTTTAATTCCCTCCCTTTTCTAGAATGTTGTCTACGGGGATTTTTACAGAATCCCATTGAATGATAAATTCTTTCAGTGCCTCTTGACCTTCTTTAGTTAGGTGATAGTATTTTCGTTTAGGTCCTGATGGAGACTCTTTTAAAGTACCTTCAATTAACTTCTCCTTTTGTAAACGAAGGAGAATGGGATAAATGGATCCTTCACTTACATCAGTTAATCCAAACTGTTGGAGCTTTACAGATAATTCATAACCATATACAGTTTGCTGATTAATAATAGCGAGTATGCACCCTTCTAATATCCCTTTAAGTAACTGGCTTCGTAATGACATTTCCATACCTACCTTGTAATGCAAGATACATTCTTAAAATAACAGCTACCTTGTAATGCAAAGTAGCTTATATCTATTATATAGAACTCTGACTATAAATTGCAAGTGAATTTTGGTAATATTAGTTGTAGCATTTTACATAGAGTAAGAAAGACAAGTTTAGAAATACATACCAAACGTATGACTTACAGTTAGTTAACAATAGAAGGAGATAAAAAAATGGAATGGAAAAATATTTATCGAGGAATATTGATGGGAGCTAGTGATACGATCCCGGGTGTAAGTGGAGGTACAATTGCTGTATTATTAGGTATTTATGATCGTTTGATAGCTGCTATCAACGGTATATTTAGCAGGGAATGGAAAAAACATCTTAGTTTCTTAATTCCATTAGGGATAGGTGTAGTTATTGCCATTTTTTCACTTGCAAAATTGATTAAGTTTTTATTTGATAACTATCCAATTCCTACGAATTTTTTCTTTTTGGGATTAATTTTAGGGATTTTACCACATTTATTTCAGCAAGCAGATGCTAGAAGAAAATTTAAATGGAAACATATTGTCCTCCTAATCATTGGTACTGGCATTGTTGCTTCCATTGGTTTTTTACAAGAAGCAGAAGAAGCAGTTATCCAAGACTTCACTTTAAAAACATATCTATTATTATTCTTTTCAGGGTTTATAGCTAGTGCTGCGATGATCTTACCAGGAATCAGTGGTGCTTTCCTTTTACTAGTAATGGGTGCTTATTATACGGTTATCGCAGCCATAAGTGACTTGCAGTTAGACATCATTATCGTTGTCGGTTTTGGGATTCTTTTTGGTATTCTTTCTATGAGTAAGATTATTAATTTCTTTTTAACGAATTATCATACAGGTACATTTGCGATGATAATAGGTCTAGTTATTGGTTCGGTATTTGCTATCTTCCCTGGATGGCCAACAGAAATGACTATTGTAGGTTTTAGTGTGGCAACGTTTGCCATTGGATTATTTGTTGCTTATGTGTTGGGAAAAGTGGAGTATAAGGAATAAGCAAACTATAAGACAAGTATGGGAATAATCGATACAATAAGGATAAAATAGATGGGAGTGTTGAAGGATGGAACATATTCAAACGGAAGAACAGTTTAATGAAATCATAAATAGCGAAGAGCCAGTCATCGTAAAATTTTATGCTGATTGGTGTCCTGACTGTAAACGAATGAACATGTTTATTGATGGCATCTTAGAAGAATTTAATAATTATAAATGGTATGAAGTAAACAGCGATGAAATTAAAGGGATTGCTGAAAAGTATGAAGTAATGGGAATCCCTGGCATTTTAATTTTCCAAAATGGAGAAAAGAAAGCACACCAACATAGTGCTTACACAAAGACTCCTGATTCCGTTACAGAATTCTTACACCAACAATTAGGATAAAGTAGAAGCGCCTATTAAATATTAGGCGCTTCTTTTTAAACATGAAAACTAGCCTGAAAGTCCACTAACAACGGGTTTCGGACAATTATTCCGTTAATTTGCCAAGAACATTGAAATTACTAGTGCATTGGACAATTGTTCCGTTAATTCATGAAAACTAACCTGAAAGGCCACAATATATAAGGAATAAAGGAATATATGTCCCAAAAAATGTAAAAAGTAGCAAAAAGATAAAAATAGAGGAATAAATGTCCTTTCAGATATTCATGGGTTCCTCCACAACACCACATATATTATCTCTACTCTTTCACATTCAATAATCGTAATGCGTTTAGCGTTACTAATAGTGTTGCTCCCATATCTGCAAAAATTGCAATCCATAGGGTTAGCCATCCTGGAATGACTAGAAGAAGTGCGAATAACTTAATTCCTATAGAGAAGGTGATATTTTGTTTGATAATGGAAAGTGCTTTTCTGCTTAGTTTCACCGTGAAAGGAAGTTTTCTTAAATCATCCCCCATAAGGGCAACATCTGCCGTTTCTAATGCACTATCTGTTCCTGCAGTCCCCATAGCAATTCCAACATTTGAAGTAGCTAGAGCAGGGGTGTCATTCATTCCATCACCAATCATCGCAATATTTCCATATTGATTTTGGTAATTCTTAATATATTGAAGTTTATCTTCTGGTAATAAGCCACCTTTAACTTCAGTTACTGCTAGTTCTTTTCCTAATGCACGAGCTGTTTCTGGATGGTCACCTGAGAGAATAACCGAATGATGTATACCTAATTGGTGAAGGTGTTGAATCACGTTTTTGCTTTCATCTCTAGGTTCATCTCTTAAAGCAACAAATGCAAAAATTTCTTGATCTGTACCAAGGATCATGATGGTTTTACCAGATTGCTGAAATCGGTGGATAACATTCTCAATATCATCTTCAATCGTATTAAATAACTTCGGTGTACCTAAATAATATTGCTTTCCGTTTATTTCCCCTTGTATCCCTTTTCCTTGAATGGCTTCAAAATTGTTAATGACAAGATGTTGATAAGAAATATTTCTATTTTGCACCTCGTTGATAATTGCTTCAGCCAGTGGGTGCTGTGATTTACTTTCTAGCGCAGCTAAGATCTGAAGGGTTTCTTCTTGGTTATCCTTAAAGAATTTGATATCTGTTACAACAGGTTTCCCTTCTGTTAATGTTCCTGTTTTATCAAAGGCAATTGCCTTTAATGCACCAATTTGTTCAAGATAGACGCCACCTTTTACGAGAACCCCGTTTTTTGCGGCTGTACCAATTGCCGTTACAATTGCAACTGGTGTTGAGATGACTAGTGCACATGGACAACCAACAACTAGTACAGCTAGACCTTGATAAACCCAAGTTTCCCACAAACCTCCAAAGAACAGTGGAGGAGTGATGGCAACTAGTAATGCAATTCCCATAATAATCGGTGTATAATATGCTGCAAAACGGTCGACAAAGGCTTGAGAAGGTGCTCTTTCTCCCTGTGCTTCTTCCACTAAGTGGATGATTTTAGCAATGGTTGTATCTTCTGACCTTTTAGTAACCTTGACTTCTAGAAAGCCATTTTGATTGATTGTTCCAGCATATACTACATCATTGATGTGCTTTTCAGCTGGAATTGATTCCCCCGTTATAGGAGCTTGATTAATGGATGAGGTACCTTTAATAACTACTCCATCCATAGCAAGTTTTTCCCCAGGTTTGACTAGCATGATGTCACCTATCAAAATATCCTTAATATGGAGTTTCTGCTCTTGACCATTTCTAATAATAGTAGCAGCTTTTGGCGCTATGCTCATAAGTGATCGGATAGAGGCACGCGCTTTATCCATGGAGTAGGTTTCAAGTTCTTCACTGATAGCAAATAATATGACGACAATTGCAGCTTCCATCCATTCTCCAATAATGGCCGCTCCAATAACTGCAATGGTCATAAGGGTTTTCATGTCAAACTGTAATCGAGTTAAATTCACCAAACCAGCCCGCAATAACTTAATTCCACCAATTAGAATGGATAATGCAAATGGCAAAATAGTTAAATAGTGGGATCCGTCGAATAGATTTATAGCTACAATGCCAAAGATTATTAGTATACTAGCCAAGATTAGGCGATCGTAGCGAATGAAAAAAGGCTCTTTCTTTCCGGTGTCTTCTAAATCATCATGAACTACTTTTATATTTTCGAAGGCCCCAGCTTTTTCAATATCATTTGCCGTTGCCTCTCCTAATACGGTGACCTTAGATGCAGCAAAATTGACCTCCGCTTCTCGCACACCTTCCATACGTTGAATGTTTTTCTCAAAGGTTTTAGCGCAGTTAGCACATGATATTCCTTGGACCTGAAATACTTTTTGCTGACTGTTATCCTGCATAATTTGTAATCCCCTTTAACTGCCTAATCGTATTTAATATTTGGAGTTTTGTTGTTGAATCGGATAAAGAGTAGTATACAAGTTTCCCTTCTTTTCGATAGGTAGCAATCTCTGCTTTGTGCAATTGTCGCAAATGATGTGATGTGGTCGCTGTTGTAGCCCCAATAATATTTGCAATGTCACATACACATAACTCATCTTCCAGGGTTAGTGCATATGCAATTTGCAAGCGGTTTGGATCAGCTAACAGCTTATATAATGCAGAAATTTTAAGAATTGGTAACTTACCTAACTGCTTTTTCACCTGATCTACTTTATCAGTGTGAATACAAGTTACTTCACAAATATCTTTGGCCATCTATAAAAAAACTCCCCTCATTCAAATACCTGTTTGATTAAAGTATATTCAAGTGATGGTTTGAATGTCAAAGGATATACGGAGAATAGGCTGGTTTGAGCTTTATAGGGGGCTAACTGTTACTACATTTGATGAAATAAAGGAACCATGGTCGCTTGGATTTTGAGGTGGAACGACATTCCTTTATTTAAAAAAACACAGGAAAAAGTAAAGGAAAGGGATTGTGGTTCCGCTATTTGCTGATTTCGGTGTAAAAAAGCAGGGAAATTGAGGAATAGGGGAATGAGGGCCCCTTTGCACCATGAAAAAGGCGCTTTTTGGAGAAATAGAGGAACCATGGACCGCTTGGATTATAAGGTGGAACGACATTCCTCTATTTTGCAAGAAAAAGCACTAGAACACGAAGATCCTAGCACTACATACCAATATAGAACGCTGGGACAAGCAACTTATACTTATTTGGGACAGGAACCTGTCCCCGCGCCCCACCTGGGACAAGCAACTTTCCCTGCACCCCATTAAGCTAAATGGAATTGTAGTAATCGCTCCTTGTTAAAATGTATCTTTGTATTTTGAATTGTTAACTGGTTTTTTAGTAAGCGTCTCGGTTTTAATTGATATATGTGAGCAAAGACTTCTTTATCAACACCACCATAATAAATATCAGTAATTGCTTGAGGATTCGATAAACTGGCAACATTTGGTCCAGTTAATCGAATTGGTTCATCCCACTCAATTAGAAATGGTAGCATTTCCTTTGTATAGTCATAACTAGGAAATAGCATTCGCCATTTTAACTCTGTACCATCTGGTCTAATTCTATGTCCTTCAAAAGGCCCTTTAAAGGCGATATTGTTCTTTTTAAAATGATTAATGTAATCATTCATTTGATCGGTTCTAAGAGCAATTTGAAATGGACCAGGTTCTCCATTCTTGATATGATGTATTAGATGTTGAATAAGTGGGTTGTTGCTATTTTCAGCAACCTCTTCATTTTGAATCCCCATCCATTCGATATAACTATGATTAGAGAAGTACGCCAAATAGTTATAAGTCCCCCAATTTTCATGTTCGCCACCTTTAATTGCTTTAATCGCAAATTTGCTTCCGTATCTTTGACTTGCTTCTTCTGCGTTTTTACCAGCAAATACGATATGATCTAAAGCTAGCAATTCAATCACTCCCTTCGTTAATATTCCGTTTAGATAATACTATTATCTACTTTTGACTATCTTATTTGCAAAATGTTTGATTATGTTTTTTATTTTCGTTACATCTACTTAATTATTCTGTTATATTATTAGAAACTAACTAAATGAATCTATAAACAAAAACATGAAAGATTGGGGAGTACTATGAGTGAATCTAATCCATCAATATTGATTGTAGAAGATGAAAAAAAACTTAGCCGTGTATTACAATTAGAGCTAAGCTATGAAAATTATGATACAGAGATAGCTGATAATGGAAAAGAAGCATTGCGAATGATGATTGATAAACAATGGGATCTCGTTTTATTAGATATTATGCTTCCAGAAATGAGTGGTTTGGAAGTACTTAGAAGAGTACGAAGAAATGATGATGCGACACCTATCATCTTACTCACAGCACGTGATCAAGTTCATGATAAAGTAAGTGGGCTTGATTTAGGAGCAAATGATTATGTAACAAAACCGTTTCAAATTGAAGAATTATTAGCTCGGATTCGTGCCCATTTAAGAAAACCAATCACAACAGTAAAACCAAGCAATGAACTTTCTGTTGGTGATTTAGTAGTAAATCTAGATAGCAGGGAAGTGTATCGTGGAGATAAGACCATTGATTTAACTCCGCGTGAATATGATTTACTTGTGTGTCTTTTAGAAAATAAAAACATTGTCATGACCCGAGAGAAATTAATTGAGAAGGTATGGGGCTATGATTATTTTGGTGAAACAAATGTAGTTGATGTGTATGTCCGGTACTTACGTCAAAAAATTGATAAAGGGTTTGAAAGAGTTTATATCCAAACCGTACGTGGTGTTGGATATACCATTAAGGATTGAGTGCAATGAAACTAAAAACAAAAATTCAGTTATTCTCTAGCTTATTTATGGTTATTTTAATTTTAATTATTAATACGTCGGTTTATTTTCTTTTCTATAAATTATCAACAGATAGTGAATTAGAGGAATTGAAGGACCAAACAGATACGATTGTAACCTCGCTAAATGATAATCCATCAATCGCAGAAGATGAGTTTCTCAAAGCGTTTTTACCAATTGATGGAATGATTCGAGTGATTCCTGAAGTTGGTGATCCACAAGTTCATTCTCGGGATAAAGCCTTTTTTGAATTGCCAGCTGAATATCATGTAGGTGAGACACAGTCCATTGTTACGTTAGAGAATGGTGAAATATTTGCTGTAATAACAAAACCGATCATATGGATGAATGGTGAAGTAGTAACTTTACAAGTATCTAAAAATCTTGCTACTTTATCAGAAAATATGAGAGTTCTTTTTTATGTTTTAGTTCTCGCATCACTAATTATTTTAATCCCAACAGTTATTGCTGGAAATGTATTAAGTCGTTTTCTCTTAAAACCGATTCAAGCACTTAATCGTGCAATGAATGAAAACACTAGACATGCTAAATGGGAAAAGATTGACGTAGATAATCAATCAAAAGATGAACTTCATGAATTAGAGAAGGCTTATAATAATATGATTGATAAGCTAAAAGAGAATTATGAAAAACAGGAAATATTTGTTTCTGATGCATCCCATGAATTGAAAACACCAATATCAATTGTGAAGAGTTATGCAGACTTAATCAAAAGAAGAGGCAGTGAGAATCCAGAATTGATAAGTGAATCAGTAGAGGCAATAAGTTCAGAGGCAGACAGAATGCAAAAATTAGTGGAGCAAATGCTGTCATTAGCTAAAAATAAAGAGGAAGCCGAGATGGAACAGTTTAATCTTGCTTCTGTATGTGTAGATGTTACTACAGCCTTTAAAGGTGCTTATGACCGTACAATTGAGTTAGTTAGAACTGATGAAAAGATTCTTATTGAAGGAAATATGAATCAGATAAAACAGGTCTTATATATATTAGTTGATAATGCTCTTAAATATAGTAATGATCGAGTTCTAGTTCAATTGGAGAAAGAGCAAAAAATGGTTAAATTGATGGTTACTGACTTTGGACCAGGGATTCGTGAAGAAGATAAATCTCGTATCTTTGATCGTTTTTATCGTGTAGATAAAGCTAGAAGCAGGGACACTGGAGGAACAGGTCTTGGTTTAGCCATTGCTAAAACTATTATAGAATCTCATAAAGGGTCTTTAACAGTGGAGAGTACCATTGGTGAAGGGTCTACATTTACCATATGTCTTCCTATATGAGTAGCATTTTAATAATTTCTCATCAAATTCTAATCTTCCTCACAGAGTTCTTTCATTCTTGATGTGTAAGATGAAAGTATAAAGAGAAGGAGGTAATTGTTATGAACAAAAAATTAATGATTACGATTGGAGCAGTAGTATTAACGGCAGTCTTTGGGCTTGGTATTTATCATTCCAATGCATCTGATTCTGGGAATATCTTAACTACTGAGGAAATTCGTACAATGGTATTATCACAATATCCGGGTACAGTGACTGAGATTGAATTAGAGAGAGAAAAAAATAAAGCAGTTTATGAAGTCGAAGTAAAAAATGATGAAAAAGAATATGAACTAAAAATGGATGCAACCTCAGGTGAAATACTTAAGCTAAAAGAAAAAACCATTATCGGTAAAAAGAATAAAGAAGAAGATTCTACTAATAAAGCAGTAGCTGACAAGGATTCCTCTGAAGAGCCAGTAAAAATGAAAGAAAAAGAAGTTGAAAAAGATGATGACGATGCAGATGACCGCAACACAAATAAATCGAATGATGATAATAAAAAACAAGATAACAACGTAAAAAAAGAAAAACCAAAGTCTGAAAAAACCAAGAATGATAACGACGATGCAGATGATCGTAAGCAAAAAGATACCAATAAAAAGAAAACTACAATAAGTGCTGAAGCTGCTAAAAAAATAGCTTTAGGTCAGTATGCTGGAAAAGTGACAGATTTAGAATTAGATGAAGATGATGGACGTCTAATTTACGAAATAGAAGTTGAGTCATCAAGGGGCGAGGCTGAGATTGAAATCGATGCATTTACTGGTGAAATCATTGTAATATCAATTGATGCAGATTTTGACGATGACGAAGACGATGATGACGACGATGACGATGATGACGACGATAACGATGACTAATTAAATAAAACGGAAAGAGGATTAAAAGCATCCGGATTTTGGTTCCGTTATACTCCAGAAAGACAGCATAAAAAAGGTTGAAATGAATCCTGGTTCCGTTATACTTCAGAAATCGCCGAAAATAAGGTGAAAAAAGATGAATAACGGAATGAGGATTCATCAATATGCCTAAACCAGGTGTTTTCAAGTAAATAACGGAATGAGGATTCATCAAAAAAGTAAATAAGTTATTTAATTATTAGTAGTAACTGCGAAATTTCTAAATACATCGGCCTTTACGACTTTATGTTTTTCAAAATAAGAATGAATCAATTCTACAGCATCTTTTTGGATTTCTTTGACAACAGGTTTATTTTTAAATACATCATAATTTCCACCACCACTAGCACGGTAATTGTTTAATACAACATGGTAAATTGAATCGTTATTTAGTGGATGACCTTTATATGTTACATCCTCAATACGCTCACCAAAAGGCTTGGACACATTTATGGTATATTCAATTCCTTCCCACATGTCATAATTATAGTGCTGGGGCTTTGGTTCGATGTAGGCTGGATTAACAGCAATTTCACCATCTTGAAGGACAAAATACTCTGCGCTTTTCTCTAATGCTTCTAGAATGTCTCTACCCGTTAATTCCAGTACTACTAAAGTATTAGGATACATATAGTTTGCAACGATATCACGCATTGTGACCACTGGCTGAAATCCCTTTGACTCGTTATTAAGAAGGGATGTTACGGATATATCTACTCCGCTGGCCTCCATTTGTACATTTTGAATGAATTGAATAAAAGGGTGCTTTTCTATTCTTGCTTGTAATGGGTTTTCAATCGTCATGTCTCCATCAATGTGACCAGTTGGTTGGTCAAGCCATTCCTGTGTAGACGTTTCTATTTCTTTCATATAGTTCATTATTGCTGGGTCTGGGTTTACCCCTTCCAACGTATGTATGGAAGCACTTTTATCTGTAATGGACCATGTTCCATCTTGTTTTTGTAATTCTATACTGATTTCACCATACATTTTTCCGTTATTCCCAGGCTGTGCAATTAATACATCGTTAATTTTACCTGTTAGTATTCGATGCTGATGGCCTGTTAAAAGTACATCGATATCATCTATATTTTGACACATTTCATACCCTTGATTTTCACCAGTCAAGTTTTCGGTTACTTGTCCAGTTTCGATATCTCTTTCAAATCCACCATGGTAACAAGCAATTAATACATCAGGATTTTCTGTTGCATGTACTTTTTCAACCCATTGTTTTAATGTTTTGCATGCATCTTTAAACTGTAGACCTTTAATATGTTCTGGTGATTCCCAGTTCGGGATATAGTGTGTCGTAACCCCGACAATTGCAACTTTAATTTCATTCACTGTTACAATCTTATAAGGGATCCCGAAATAAGGTTCACCAGTTTCTTTATCTACAATGTTGGCAGAAAGCCACGGAAAGGTAGATTGAGAGATGGCATCATCTAAAATCTTTTTGCCAAAATTAAATTCATGGTTCCCAATCACCCCAGCGTCAACTTCAAGGTGATTCATAATCCCAACCATAGGATTTTCTTTATGACTATGTTCTTTAACATAATGTGTCATCAAAGGTGTACCTTGAATTAAATCTCCATTATCAATAACAATGACATTTTCGTTTTCTTTTCTAGACTTTTTTACAATTGTTGCATATTTACTAAGGCCCAGTTCAGCAGGCTCATTCGTACCATATAGAACTGGCATAGCATTGCCGTGAACATCACTTGTATATAATAGTTTAATACGTGTTGAATTACTCAAAAAAGTACATCCTTTCTGAACGCTAGACAGCTTGAATTACAGCTTTTTAATAAAGAAACGAAATTAAGATAAATCCTTAATTTCGTTCCTTCTAGTTTTATTATACAATTTTCTTTCTTATTCTTGCAGATGTAAAGTCGATAATTGTTACTACAATAATGATACCAAGTAAAATTGTTCCCATTTCATTCCATTCGCGGTTTTGGGATGCGAACATAACCATTGTACCAATACCACCAGCACCTACAATACCTAAAATGGATGAAGCACGAATATCTACTTCAAAGCGATAAATAGCGTAAGATAGGAATTCTGGAATAACTTGTGGCATTACCGCGTAAAAAAGAATCTGAATTTTATTAGCGCCATTGGCTTGCATCGCTTCAACAACTTGCATATCTATCGATTCAATAATTTCAGAGAACATTTTCCCTAACATACCTGTAGAACCAATTGCTATTGCTAGAACACCGGCAAACGCATTCGGACCTACGGCAACTACGAAAAGAATAGCTAAAATAATATCTGGGAATGCACGTACAGCAGATAAAATCCATTTACCAACTGTTGCAGCAATTTTACCACCCATCATATTATTAGCTGCCATAAATGATAGTGGAATGGCTAATACTGCTGCCATTAATGAACCAGCAAATGCGATGAAGATTGTTTCTAACATCTTAAGTGCAACTTCACCAGTTGCTGACCAATCAGGACTAAATAACATAGGAATAAGTACGTTATAGTTTTGAACAAAACGGTCCATTGCATTCTGCCAGTCAATATCAATACTAGTAAAAGTCCATACATATAAAGCAATTACAAGAAGTGTAATAACAATTCTTTTTACTTTTTTATAAAGAGAATTCTTTGGTTTAGGAGGAAGTGTATAACTTGCCATTATATTAATGCCTCCCTTATTTTATTACTTACATATTCAATAGCTATAACAACAACAAATATTACAATAATAACAGCCATAGCATTCGGATAATTATAGAAACCTAGTTGTTGGTTAAGAATCAACCCAATACCACCAGCACCCACATACCCTAATACAACTGAAGCACGTATGTTAATTTCGAACACATACAATACAAAAGATGTAAATTGCGGTAAAATTTGTGGAATCAAAGCATACCAGATTACTTGAAATACATTACCACCAGATGCACGCATTGCTTCCATTGGATTCATATCAACTGATTCAATGGTTTCCCCGATTAATTTTGCTAAAATTCCTAGTGAGAATACGGCTAAAGCTAGAATACCTGGGAATACACCTATACCAAATAATCCTACAAAAATTACTGCTAGCACTAAATCCGGAATCGTACGTAATAGATTAAGAAATGTTCTTGTAAGATAGTACAAAGGTTTAAATGTTGTTACATTTTGTGCGGAAAGAATGGCTAATGGAACGGTAAGGATAGTTGCAATCGTTGTTGCTATAATAGCCATATGAATGGTTTCCGCTATAGGGTCAACAAGAGCTGGTAGAACAGCAAAATTAGGTGGGAAGAACTTTTCAATAACCCTATACATATTACCTAAAGCTCCGCCAAATCCACCTGCCATATCTCGTTGTGTCCAGAACATACTAAATAGGTACATCCCAAGGACTGCTGCAAAAATAATCGTTATTTGCTTTTTCGTCTTTGCAGGATAAATGGATAGCTTAGAATCTATTGTTTTCTTCTCTTTTGTCACGACTCGTCAGCCCCCCCACGCAAGTCATCCTCACGTATAGAACGGCCATAAATTTCTTCGAATGTTTTTTCTGATACTTCGGATACGGGACCATCAAAAACAACTTCACCTGCTCGCATGCCAATAATACGATCAGCATATTCCATTGCCATATCAATAAAGTGGAGGTTAACGATTGTAGTGATATTATCTTCTTTATTAATCTTCTTTAAATACTGCATTACTTGATGAGAAGTTGGTGGATCTAGTGATGCAACTGGTTCATCTGCTAGTATATAATCAGGTTTTTGAGTTAAAACACGTGCAATACTAACACGTTGTTGCTGACCACCACTTAGTTCGTCTGCACGATTATAAATTTTCTCGTCTATATTAACACGTTGTAGGCTTTCATAAGCTAACGCAATATCTTCTTTTTTATATAAGTTAGTAATAGAACGTAATGTGCCTGTGTGACCAAGACGTCCAGCTAAAACATTTTTTAATACATTCGAACGTTTAACTAGATTATAGTTTTGAAAAATCATACCAACTTTAGTACGTAATTGGCGTAAATTCTTCCCCTTGTATGGAAGAATGTTTTCCCCATCTACTAATAATTCGCCTGATGTAGGAGTTACCAATCGGTTGATACTCCGGATAAATGTTGATTTACCAGCACCTGACAATCCTACGATTACTACAAATTCACCGTCGTTTATCGTTACATTAATATTTTTCAATCCTTCTGTCCCATTCGGGTATACTAACCCTAAATCTTTAAATTCTATCATTATATAAATCCTCCATTACAGGCATATAATTTTCAATTCGTTTTCATGATGTATACGCAATAAAGAGGGAAGTTAATTACCCTTCCCTCTTTATTGCTATTAATTTTAGCGAAAGCAACCTACTCCCTCGAGGTTTAAGGCTATGCCTGAGGCAGGCCAAGACGCTTACACCTATTTCTTATAGATCATCGATTGTAATATTGTCTCTGAATTTTTGATAAGTATCTTTTACAACTTGATATTCTTCATCTGTTGCTTCATCAATAGCATCCCAGTTGTATACTTCATCCATGATTTGAATCATCTCTTCATCATCATTGAAAGACAAGAAGATATCTTTAATTTCTTGAACTAATTCATCATCTAATTCACTAGTTACAGAAATTGTATCGTTCGGAATTTCATCAGTATGAGTAAGAACTGTTAATTTATCCATAATGTCTGGATATTCTTCTTCAAGCTCTGTACGAACATCATCAAATGTTGTAGCTACATCAGCTTCTCCGTTATAAACCTCAAGAGCTGAGTTATCATGTCCACCAGTTTGAACTGTGTTAGAGAAAAATTCACTTTCTAATTCTGGAGCAGATTCATAACCGAATTCTTCCATTAATTGGTTAGCTGGGAATAGGTATCCAGAAGTAGATAATTGATCACCATAAGCCCAAACTTTTCCTTCTAAATCTTCTAAGCTTTCAATACCAGAATCAGAACGTACTAGATATTGAGCTTTATATGTACCAGAACCATAGCGAATGGATTTTAAGATTACTTCAACGTCATATTCTTGGTTAGCAAGTACATAACCAAATGCTGGAATGAATCCAATGTGTACTTGGTTAGACCCCATTGCCTCAACTAGAGCACTGTAGTTTTGCATAACTCTAGGATCGACTTCTTTACCTAATTCTTCGCCTAATTTTTCTGCTAATGGTTCAACAGTATCAGCAATTGAACCCGAATCCTGAGATGGTACAAATCCAATAACTAACGTATCAGGATTTGACGCGTCATTTCCACCACATGCAGCTAACACAAGTGATAAACCTAACACAAGTACTAAACTATAAAGTTTCTTCATTTTGACCCTCCTAAGAATTTTAGAAATAATAAATCTTTCTATCTTATTAAATACTATTTCTACAAAAAATGCTAGACTAATATTAAAAATTTACCTCGAATTTACAAAAAAATTTAATGACAACGCTACCAATAGTGTGTAACATTCGGTTTTTATCTTAAAATTAATAAAATGAAACTATTATTATCGAAAACTCGTATATTTTTATAGGATAAGAAAGTATAAAATTTCAGAGATGTCTAGCTCCAGCGCCTACCCCCTCGAGGTCTTAAGTCAATCCTCTCTGTGGCAAAGATCGCCACGCCTAGGCTCGACTTAAGCTTGTCGGGGGTGACCAAGGCGCTTGCGCTTTTCTTATATAGGATGGTGTTGAATGATGTTGAAAACATTGCAAGTACAAAATCTTTCATTGAAGTTGAACGATAAAATCTTACTAGATGACATTCAATTTGAATTGGAACAAGGGACGGTTACTGCTCTTGTAGGTCATAATGGGGCAGGGAAGTCAACGTTAATGAAGGCTATTTTAGCTGTTATGGAAAAGACTACTGGAAAAATTATTATAAATGAGCAGATTGACCAAGACTCTGAGTTCCTATCATTCAAACAACAGATTTCTTATTTGCCAGAAGAACCATTGCTTCTAACGGAACTAACCGTCATGCAACATTTTCAGTTATACGGAAAAAGTTATCAGATCAAGGAGGATGTATTAAATCGTAAAGTAGATCGACTTGTTAAGGGATTTGATTTGGTAGATAAATTGAATGAATATCCGGAATCACTTTCCAAAGGGATGCGACAAAAAGTACAAACGATTTGTGCAATGTTACCAGATGTTCCATTAATGTTAATTGATGAGCCTTTTATGGGATTGGACATTTATGCAATCGATTATTTTGAGGAATTGTTAAAAGAAAAACTTAAAGATGGTACAACTTTATTATTAACGACTCATCAGCTTGACAGGGTAAAAGATATTGCTGGGTTCTTCATTTTGCTACAGCAAGGTAAGTTGCTTTCTAAAGGTAGTATAGAAGAGTTCGATACTATTAAGAGAGGTACGGACAATGAGTAATCAACCCCGTTTATGGAATGTATTATTTTTCTTGAAAAGGAATCGTGCACGAAAAAAGCGCCAATTAAGAAAAATGGCTTTTCAATTAATGGTAGATAAAACAACAGGTTTTTACTTACTTGTCTTAGGTGGTTATCTTTTTGCAAGTATTTTTATTTTCGGCGATATGATTAATAAATATGAGGGTATGTTTCTAACGTTTGAGAAGGCAGCGATGGAACGTGTTGGTTTTCTTATAACTGCACTTCCAATGGCATATGTATTTCAATCAATAAAAAATCCTGGGATCATTTTTACAAGTTCAGAATTGAAGTTAAGTTACCTTACTTTTTCAATAAAACGTATTTGGCTGTATTGTGTTTTAGAAAAATGGGTGAAAAGCTTCTTTTTTTACCTTCTTAGTGGATTGCTTGTAGTGTTAGTAACACCCCTTTCATTTGAATTTGTCATAACGTATACTGGCACTCTTTGGCTAATAGGTCTACTCATGACTCTACCACAATGGAAATTGTTCCAGTCGAAATGGTATATCAAAGTAGGATGTTTGCTTGTTGTTGCGTTATTGAACATAGTAAACGTCATGACTAGTGCAGATTACATAGGGATTATTGCACTTGTACTGCTTGTTTTTATAAATATGCTGCTAATTCCTAGTATATTCCAATTCATTCATTGGGGAAGAGTTGCAGAACTTAATGATTTTAAAATCTGGACAATGCCATTAATTGAGAGAGCTTCAAATACTCGTCTAAAAAGACAGAAAAGGTATAGCATATTTCAAAATACCAAAAAGCGAAAAAAACCTTTTCGGTACACAGAAAAAGCAATTTATCATCGTTTGTGGCAAGTGTATTTTAGTAAGAATTTAGATCTTGTATCACAAGTAGTAGGAACATTATTGCTCATGCTTATCATATTTGTCTTTATTAATTCTTTCTTTGTATTTCTTGGTATTGCAGTAGCTGTTCATGTCATTACATCGTTGGCAGCAAGTTTCTTTGTGAATCGCTTTAAGACAGATATTATTGAGGTTTTACCGTGGGAGTTATATAGTTATAAAAGAACGTTGATAAAATGGTTACACATGGGTTTAGTCCCAATTGTATTACCGGTTATCCCTTACTTTATTTTAAATTATAGCTTGTGGTTACCTATTCAGCTTGTATTCATCTATTCAGCTTTCTTGCTTACGTATCATATTAAAGTAAACAAATCTATTTCAATTTTAAGAAAAGAAAATAAGAAGTTTCAAATTGAAGAGGTTATTGGTTTTATCGGTGTGGTTCTGATTGTAATAAGTGAGAGTATTCCAACTGTATCCTTAACAGTACTACTCATAGTATTTTTAATAAGAAAATATCAAAAAGATGTGACGTATGTCACAGACGAACAAATTAGGTAATGCTATTATGAAGTTGGGATAGGGATGTCTCTGCTTTATAAAAATTGTATAAGCTAGTCGGTAGGCTTATACATCCATTGGTATGTACCCAATGATGGGCGAAATGCTTCTTGGCATTTCGCCTTTTTCTATTAGGTAAGACAAGAGCACAAACTCCTACCACCTCGATAGTTAGATGTACTTCGTCTTTTTATAAACTCACGCATGTGTCAGTCATTGCATAAATTATTATATAGACTGAATCTAAAGGATGTGTGTGCGATGCAATATAGACCTTATTCTAATTACCCACCATCCAATCAGGGGCATTCCCTTTATCATCAACAATTAAATCAAATGCATCAACCTAATTTCCCTTATCAACAGCCGCCTGAGCAATACTTTCAACAGCAATCACCATTTGAACAGTTCCAAAAGCCAAAACAGCCAGCTGATTGGTTTAATAGCATGGCCCAAAATCAAGCATATCAACAATATAATCATCAACAACAACCTTATTCTAACTACAGCCAAGGTATTTTATCGCAATTTCAAGACGAAAATGGACAAATGAATTTAGATAAAATGTTGTCAACCGTCGGACAAATGGCTAACACGTATCATCAAGTACAGCCAATAGTAAAACAGGTAAGTTCCTTGTTGAAAAATTTTCGCTACAATTAATAGCTAGAATTTAGTTAGCTGATAAAATAAAAATGATTTTGTTCTGCGCTTTCAACTGTATTTTTTGGTGTAAGTGGCAGAAGATAAAAAAGAGATAAAGAAGTTTTATATAAAGATGATAAACATAGAACTTCAGATTAGGGAATGCGAGTAGGAATCTGAAGGAGAGAATGAATATGATTGGGTGTTTAGTGATACATGGTTTTACAGGTGGACCGTATGAATTACAGCCATTAACGGACTATTTAAAGAAACACACCGATTGGCATATTTCCATTCCAACTTTACCTGGACATGGAGAAGAGTTAGAATTAGAAAATGTTTCCCATAAGAAATGGATTACCACAGCAGAAATGGCTTTAAAAGAGTTGAAGCAAAGGTATGACAAAGTATATGTTATTGGCTTTTCTATGGGTGGAATGATTGCTGCCTATTTAGCAGCAAAGTATAAAGTAGATAAACTCGTTCTGTTAGCTACTGCTCGAAAATATATTTCATTAAAGCAAATGGGTGTTGATTTTGGAGGGGTTCTTAGGGATGGTGTCAAAGGAGATTTAAGCAAGAATAAATTGTATTTACATTATAAAAAGAAATTAGGTTCTGTTCCTTTTAAAGCAAACTTAGAGTTCTTAAAACTAGTCCGTTTTACTAGAAAGTTTTTAAAAGATGTCACTTCCCCTGTTCTCATTGCACAAGGTCAAATGGATAGTATGGTTCCATACAGGACTGCCTATCATTTGGATAAAGAAATACCTTCAAATGAGAAAGAAGTGGTGTTCTTTGAACGGTCCCGTCATTTAATCTGTTTGGGAAATGATAAGGATACATTAAACAGAATGGTGTATCAATTTTTACGAAATGAATCAAAAAAGGCTTCGGAACATTCGTCGTAAACCGAAGCCTTTTTAATATTATTTTTTATCTTTAAAGAACGAAATAACTAATGCGCCTTCACCACCATAAGTGGAGATTAGTGGGCCAGTTTCAGTTAAGAATGTATCTTTAAATCCATATTGATCTTTTATATCATTTAATACAGAATGCGCTCGATCTTCCGTATTGCAGTGGGTCATTATTAATACTTTCTCTTCGACTTGTTTTGTATAAGCTCCAATTTCATCTAGAAAACGGCGAATTGATTTTTTATCGCCACGAACTTTTTCTACAACTTCAATTGTTCCCTCATCACTTGCTTTCATTAATAATTTAATATTAAGGGTCTTTGCAATCTTTCCTTTAACTCTGTCGAGACGTCCACCTAGGACAAGGTTCTCTAATGTTTTTAAGACGAATAAAGTTGTCGTTTGTTCCACACGTTCGTTAAGATGGGCTACTAATTTATCAAAAGAATAGCCTTCTTCCATTTTTCTATTAGCCTCATGTATTAATAGGGCTTGTCCACAGGATGCGGTCTTTGTATTGATAACTTCAATTTTACGATTCGGTTCTTCTTCTAAGAGCATATTTTTGGCAGCAACTGCATTTTCATAGGTGCTACTTAAACCTTTAGATAGGCTAAGCATGATAATCGGTATTTCTGAATCAATTTCCTTATATGCTTCATAAAAGTCGTTTGGACTAGGTGCCGATGAACGAGGTAACTCTTTAAGTTCTCGTATTTTTTGATAAAATGTTTTCGTATCAATGGTCACTCCAGTCTTGTATTGTTCATCCCTAAAATGGAGATATAGTGGTACAACTTTAATATTGATTGAATCAGATAAACGTTTAGGTATATCTGCTGCACCATCTGTCATAATTTGAATTTGCATGCCTTTCACCTACTCTTATTAATAATATTAGTTTTAATTATAACAGGTTATGAATTATTAATATATTATTTCTTCTGTGATATAGTAACTTTCGATTTTTTTGTTGTACTTAATATGAACAAAAATAATCCAAAAATAACAATTGTTCCACCTAACCATTGCTCCCAAGTAATCTTTTCTCCAAGGATAATATAAGCTAGAATGGATGCACCAATTGGCTCAAAAACGATTCCCATTGAAATGGTGGAAGTACTCAACCATTTGATGGCCCAATTAAATAAGGTATGCCCTAAGAATGTTGGGAAAATCGCTAACGCGAGAAACAGTAGCCAGTGATCTGTTGGATATCCGACAAAGGGATTTTGAAGAATGAGATTGTAAATGATTAGTGTTAAAGAACTTATGCCGTATACGACAAAGGTATAAGTCATTAATGAAAGACGTTTTCTTACGTTTTGCCCCATCAAAAAATACCCTGTAACAGCAACTGCTCCAAGTAAAGCGAGCATGTCACCCCAAAATGCTAAGCCACTTATTTGAAAATCACCCCAACTTATAATAATGCTTCCAAATAGTGCGATAACCATACTAATAATGGCTCCGGGTGAAAATCTTTCTTTAAAAAATAAATACGTTCCTAAAAAGGCAAATATTGGCTGCAGGGAAACTAAAACAACGGAGCTTGCCACTGAAGTGTAGTTTAACGATTCGAACCACAAAATGAAATGAAAAGCTAATAATATACCTGCAAAAGTAGATAAGATCCAATCTTTTTTCTTTATGTATTTGAATTCATGTTTGTATTTAAATAAGACGATAGGTGCCATTAATAAAACAGCAAATAGCAGTCGATATTGGGCAATGATTGCTGCAGGTGCACCACTTGCTAGTTTGACGATAACTGCAGATGTTGAAACGGAAATAACTCCAACCACAACAGCAATATATGGATTGAATGGAGGTAGTCTCATTATTAGCCTCCTTATATATTTTTTGTAATGTCCTCCTTAATTGGAAGGAATAACATTTTCACTTTCTTATGTTTAGCTTAGTGACATTATTTTACCATGCAATAATTGAAAAATCATTTTTCTATATATGTTTCAGACTAATTAATTTAAAGAAAGCAATGGTTGTCTTTTCCAAAAGTAGTAGATATCTTTAACAAGGGTATGTTATTATAAAATGACTGTTATTTGCCACGGTGCTATAATCCGTAATAAACCATTACAATTTGGAGAATTCTAATGGTAGATGGCGGAAATTGAGGTTTACTTACAAGAAATCAATTAGGTTTCTACCATAGTTGGATATCTTTTTACATGAATGAAGTGAATGAAAGAAGTCATATAAAAAACAACCTTTTATGATAGTTAAGGAAATCCAGTGTATTTCTATTGGAAAATAAAGTACAAAAACGGTGCTGTATCAATCGGTAGCATCACGGCAAGTTCTAGGCGCTTAGGCGAGAAAATATACACAAAAAGGAGAAATATAAGCGTGACAACATTTAAAGAACTAGGTATATCAGATCCTATTATGAAATCACTTGAGAAAATGGGGTTTGAGGAAGCAACCCCAATTCAATCAGAAACAATCCCGTTAGCTTTAGAAGGAAATGATGTGATCGGACAGGCACAAACGGGAACAGGAAAAACGGCTGCATTCGGAATTCCAATGATACAAAAGATTAATCCAAAGGAAAGAAAAATCCAAGGGTTAGTCGTTGCTCCAACAAGGGAATTAGCGATTCAAGTAGCAGAAGAAATCAACCGATTAGGAAAATTCAAAAGTGTTCGAGCACTTCCGGTTTATGGTGGTCAACATATGGACAGACAAATTCGTTCATTAAAAGATGGTCCACAAATCGTCGTTGCCACTCCTGGAAGATTATTAGACCATTTCCGTAGAAGAACTGTTCGCACGGATCATGTTCAAACAGCTGTTTTAGATGAAGCAGATGAAATGTTAAACATGGGTTTCATTGATGATATTCGAGAAATCTTAAAAGGTATTCCTGAAGAAAGACAAACATTGCTTTTCTCAGCTACGATGCCAAAAGAGATTCGTGATATTGCAACGAACTTAATGAAGAGTCCTAAGGAAGTTAAAGTAAAAGCGAAAGAAATGACCGTTGAAAATATCGATCAGTATTTCGTTGAAATTCCAGAAAAATTCAAGTTTGATACGTTAACAAATCATTTGGATATTAATAATCCTGATCTTTCTATCGTATTTAGTAGAACGAAAAAAAGAGTGGATGAAATTGCAGAAGGACTTCAAGCAAGAGGTTTTCGTGCAGAAGGTATCCATGGTGATTTAACTCAAGGGAAGCGTATGTCTGTACTAAATAAATTTAAAAACGGTCGTGTTGATGTCTTAGTTGCAACAGATGTGGCTGCTCGTGGTTTAGATATTTCAGGAGTAACTCATGTATATAACTTTGATATCCCACAGGACCCAGAAAGCTATGTACACCGTATCGGACGTACAGGAAGAGCTGGAAGAGCAGGTGAAGCTATCTCATTTGTTACACCAAGAGAAATGGCTCATCTAAAATTAATTGAAAAAGTAACGAAAAGTAAAATGAAACGTATGATGCCGCCATCAAATCAAGATGCAAAACGTGGTCAGCAACAAGTGACTGTTGAAAAAATCTTGAAAACCATTGAGAAGAGTGAACTTAGTTCCTACCATGAAACAGCTAATGAGTTATTGCAAGAACATGATTCAATCACTGTTATTTCTGCAGCACTGAAGATGTTAACGAAAGAAAGAAGAGATGTGCCTGTTAGCATATCTTCAGTAGCGCCAATTAGTGTGAAAAAAGCACAGCGTAGTAATGATGGTAAGAGACGTTCTAATAATAAGCGTTTTTATGGGAAGCGAAACCAAGGTGGCCGTGGTGGCCAGGGCGGTCGTGGAGGCCAAGGTTCTAGAAACCAAGGTGGAAGAAACCGTAAAGGCAACTTCAACCGCAAAAACCGTGACTAATATAAGAAGTAAGGGCTTAGAGAACAAATCTCTAGGTCCTTCTTTTTTAATAAAAGAAATTAACTGAACTAATTTCTAAACCCAAATCCCAACACCATATATTATTGAAACTTTATTAGTTTTTCAACGTACTTTATTATAGACATAGAAAGAGAGGGAATATAACATGAGACAACCACCTAGTAACACGATTGCACTTGATGCAATAAAAGCCTGGAGGATTTCTGCTATCCTTTCTGAGGCGATTGCATGGGTGATTACGATAACGCTATTTGTTTTAGCTGTTATCTTTGATTTTTCTATATGGATACCAATTGTTGCAGCAATTATTAGCTTATTAACGACCATTATTTTTGTTTTTATATTACCAAAATTAAGATGGAGAAGATGGAGGTATGAAGTCTTTGAACAAGAGATTTACATACAACATGGTATTTTTATCGTTTCAAGAACTTTAGTGCCAATGATTCGTGTGCAGCATGTTGATACTAAGCAAGGGCCAATCTTAAAGAAATATCAATTGGCTAGTGTAACGATTTCAACTGCAGCAACAACACATGAAATTCCAGCATTACTAGAAGAGGATGCATCTGAATTAAGAGACCGAATTTCAGCATTGGCAAGGGTGGATGAAGATGATGTCTGATCACCGTCGTTTACATCCAGCTGCGATTATTTTCAATTTTATTAAAACATTAAGAGAGTCATTGTTTTTAATTATTATTACATTTATTTCCTTTAAAGATGATTACTTAGGATGGTACCTATTAGGGGTAGGTGTCATTCTTATATTAATCATTGTATTTAGTATTTTATCATGGTATCGATATACGTACCGGATAGAGGATAATGAACTTCGTATCGAATATGGAATATTCATTCGTAAAAAGAGGTACATATCCAAAAATAGAATTCAATCCATTGATTTAACGGCTGGTGTGCTTCACCGGATATTTAAGCTTGTAAAAGTAGAAATCGAGACAGCAAGTAGTGGTTCAGGAGCCGAGGCCTCATTGAAGGCTGTATCACTAAAAGATGGAGAAGCCCTTCGAAACGAGTTAAAAAATGTGAAACAAGTGGACGATTCGGCTGGTGAGAATTTAGAAGAAGAATTACAAAATGAAATTCCGGTCATCTCCCAAAAAATAACGGTTAAGCGTCTATTTTTGGCTGGAACAACATCAGGAAGTATTGGGGTTATTGCTGCAATAGCTGCAGTTGGGTTCTCAGAATTGGAACAGTTTATTCCTGATGATTTTTATGATGAAACATTAGAACTAATTGTTAGTTTGAGTATAGTAATTTTAATTGTGTTGGGAATCATGGGTCTGCTGATTTTATGGGTATTAGGAATAGCTGGTACGATGATCAAATATGGTAACTTTACGATATCAAGAAATGAGGAAGAATTACTTATTACTAGAGGTCTATTAGAGAAGAAGCAATTAACCATTCCGCTTAAGAGAATTCAGGCAATTGGAGTAGAGGAAAGTATTATTAGACAACCTTTTGGATATGTGTCTGTTTTTGCAGAAGTTGCCGGAGGTTCAATTGATAAAGGGGAAGAATTATCTACTGTATTATTCCCAATCATGAAGGCCAATGAGGTAGAGGATTTCTTACAAAAGTTCTTACCAGAGTTTATAACAGAAAGACAGGAACTGAATAAGCTTCCAAAACGGTCTAAAAAGTATTATCTAGTACGCTCAGTCCTTCCATTTATAGTGATGTTAGCGGGAGTAGGTTTCTTTATTCCTCAATTTATTTGGATTCCGATTGTCTTATTAATTGGAAGTATGTATTTAGGGATATTAAGACAAAAAGATGCAGGTTACCGTATCGATGATAAATTATTAACAATTCGCTACCGGATGTTGAGTAAAGTGACTATGGTAATGCATCACAAGCGGATTCAATCATTTAATAGAAAACAACACAAGCTACACAAAAAAGAGAAGTTAGCTACGATAAGGTTATCGATTATTGGGATAATGGGGGCAGGAAAGCACTTCACACTAAAAGAACTCGATGAGGAAGATTCTAATTCAGTATCTAGCTGGTATTCGTATCGTGAGTAGCGTGTATTCTAGGTAAGAAAAGGATTGAAATCAATGCAGTGTGATTAGGTGTCCATTGTTGTGGAGTGAAAACTCAATGAAGCCGAGCGAGCTTGCCGTGGTTAGGAGCGGGTCCTCATGGAGTGGAGCGAATTCACAAGGGAGACGAGTGAGAACCCTCTGGAGTGGAGCGAATTCCTATTATGGATGAGCAAGATTCCCTTGTTGAGGAGCACAATCATCATATCGAGGAGCGAATTCAAACTAGGATTGAGCAATTTTACGAGGAAATCCACTTCTAAGATAATCATGGATACTAAAAAAATGAAGAATTAACAGAAGGATGAACCACTGTAAGATAGTTAGTGGTTCATCCTTCTACATCAATCAACAATCCCTCAAAGAAACCTTGCCAAAAGTCCAATGAGTACTAACCCCCCAAGAACTATCCAAAGTATGTTTTTCTTAAAGTTTTTAGGTACTCTTCTTTTATTCCAACGATTGGGATCAAATGATATTTGGTCATCATCTACTCGTCTTCTGTTACGCCAATGCGAGAATGCTCGAGCCTTGCTCAGGACGATTGGTGCTAAAGCAAAACCACCAATGAATCCGAAAACATGGCCAGACTGATTAATTCTGTCTGTTAAAAAGGTCATGATTAGCCCAATGATAAAGATGGTAACAACAATTTGGGCATTTGCTTGATCAATTAAATCTTTCCGGAAAACAACCATAAACACATAAATTCCAAACAATCCGTAGATTGCTCCAGAGGCCCCAACGTGCCCATACCAGGTACTTCCTTCAATTAATTGCGTCCCCAGGTTACCAATAATTCCAGCACCAAGGTATGCGAATAGAAATTTCCCTTTTCCAAGCATCTGCTCGAGAGCAGGTCCAAACAATACCAATGCAAATGAGTTGAATAATGCATGCATTAAGTCGACGTGTAAGAAAATAGGGGTTACCAATCTCCAATACTGGCCTTCGCTAACTAAATAGGTATTTCCACCACCCCATATATTAACGGGTAGGAAAAAATCTAGTAACCAAAGGGCTAAGTGTATAATGATTAATCCTGAAACGATTGGATAATAGTGCATAAATTCTTTTATACTTTTTTCTGTACGAATAAACATTAAAAATCCTCCCTTCTATAGAATATTTTTATAATGATTGTGGTATGCTTTGTTTTTATCAATTACTATTGTCGGTTATGATAAGAGTATTAATATCAATAGATTACTAAAAGTGTGGTTTATTTTACAACTAAATGCTTGTTGTGTCTAACGATAGGAGTAGAAATTATGATTAAAGGAATAGGAATAGATATCATTGAATTAGAGCGTATCAAGAAAAGCATGAAGAAAGAGGCTTTTCTAATTCGTATTTTAACAGAAAAGGAAAGGGAACAATTTTACTTATTACGTCAAGAAAGTAGACAGGTTGAATTTGTTGCTGGAAGGTTTGCTGCAAAAGAAGCATTCTCAAAAGCTACAGGTACTGGGATAGGTGAACTTAGTTTTCAAGATATTGAAGTGCTAAATGCTGAACACGGTGCACCAATAATGATAGTAGAAAAATACAAGGATGATGAAATCCATGTATCAATTAGCCATAGCAAAGAATTTGCAGTTGCTCAAGTGATTTTAGAACAAAAATAAACAAAAATACATAGGAATGGATATTAAAATAATTTCAATGTCTTCTTGTTAAACTAGAAAATGATATAAGTTTACTAGAAGCTCTGCATATTTAAAGAACTTGTCTCATATATTTTTAATGCGGGTAGGAGGGAACAAAGTGTATATTGTCACCGCACAAGAAATGTACGATATTGATCGTTATTCAATAAACGAAGTTGGTCTTGATGGAAAATGCAGGTAGGGCTGTGTGTGTAAAATCGATCATAAGCTTACAAAAAGTGGCCGAATCATAGTATTTGTAGGTGCAGAAAATAACGGTGGAGATGGTTTTGTAATTGCCCGAACATTGCTCAATGATGGTCACTATGTGTATATCACTTAAGTAGTACCCAATGAGAAAATCAAAGGTGATGCCAAATATTACTAGCAGATTTTTCTTAATTCTTCTTATTGATGCAATTTCAGGGATCGGGTGAAGGATGAACTTCGAGAACCGATCACCTCTATTGTTTCATTGATTAAGAAAGCGGCCTCCTATGTTATTTCGGTTGATATTCCTTCAGGCTTACAAGCAGATGAAGGATTCATAAGCTTTCAAGCTGTACAAGCTGATTACACAGTAGTCCATTGGTGCTGCAAAGATGAGCGTCTTTCTAACACATATATCAGCATACTATGGTGAATGGGGATTAGTTCCTATTGGACTAGCCTACCGTGCGCTCAATTTTCTAATCGGAGGACATCATCAATTAACAGTTTTCAACGATCAATCCCAGAAAGAGGCCTTGATGACCATAAGGAAAAATTTGGAATAGGTTTAGTAATTGGCGGTAATGACTTAATGCTTGGAGCAGTAGGAATGAGTGCTAAAACTGCACTAAATCAGCAGGTCACATTACTGCAAGGAATACTAAACAAGTAATCCATTCAATAGCATCAAACTGTCTAGAAGCTAAGAAGGGATTCTTAGTCGGTAATCAGGCTATTGAGATGGATATCTATGATGAAATTGCATTGAGAGTTGTTTTAGATAGGAATAGTGAAATTAAAGATCTAGTTCTCTCAATTATTAATTATGCAAGGTGTCCAGTTATCATCGATGCAGATGGCCTATATCACCTTAAGAATCAGTTGTACCTTTTACGAGCGAGTAGAATGAAAAGTAAACACTCCACATCTTTTAAATCACAATATTTTAGGTGTTTCTAGTTCAGAATTAATGCGTAAACCATTCTATTTTTCCAGTGAATTAGCTGCAAGATACCAAGTTAACTCGTATTAAAAGGAAGATATATATCGTGCCCCTTCAGGAAAGCAAACTG
This sequence comes from Ornithinibacillus halophilus, assembly GCF_900129485.1. Classification (GTDB taxonomy): domain Bacteria; phylum Bacillota; class Bacilli; order Bacillales; family Amphibacillaceae; genus Ornithinibacillus; species Ornithinibacillus halophilus. The sequence goes on along the minus strand of NZ_FQVW01000026.1, from coordinate 15,402 downwards.
TCAATCAAACAGGGAATCTTGAGCTTGCTAGATCTGGGAGTGGCGATGTATGGACTGGTACAACCTTTGCAAGGCCATGCAAGATATTCCAATTTATTCACCATGCTATGGCTGCCGATACCTTGATAGATAAAAGCTATTCTTATTACGGCCTTATGGCAACCGTTGTCATACAAGGAACCTCGGATGTGTATCGTACATTTCTAGGCAAATAGAAAAAGGAGTATTTTCTCATTTGCTTAAGTGCAATTTAGGACTGAATAGATACGGTTCTAAAACGTCATGGTGATTAGTAGTTCCCTTTCTGAATAAAACTTAACCTAAATTTTGTTAGGTTTGTAAATGAACCAAAGACAAGGGAGATATGTCCATGTTTAAAAAAGTTGGTATACGGATGATAATTGTCTTCGGCTTAGTACTTTTACTTTCTGCTTGTGGAGAAAAGTCTCAAGAGGATGTATTAGAAGAGCTGCAGGAGAACATTCAAGAAATTAGTGGCTATAAAGCGAATGCGGAAATGAAAATGAATACTGGTCAAGAAGAACAAGCATTTAGTATTGAAGTATGGCATAAAAAAGAAGATTTCTACCGTGTTGCATTGTCAAATGAATCAGCAGAAAAAGAAAGTCAAATTATTTTAAAAAATGAAGACGGTGTGTTTGTTTTAACTCCTGAATTAAACAAGAGTTTCAAGTTTCAATCAGAATGGCCTGAAAACAGTAGTCAGCCATATTTATATGAATCACTTGTAGGTGACATTGTAGAGGATAGTGAAGCAACTTTTACTTCTGACGATAATAATTATATCTTCAAAACGAAAACAAATTATCAAAGTAATAGTAACCTTCCATATCAAGAAATTTATATAGATAAACAATCTCTTGCACCTGTGTTAATAAATGTACTTGATAAAGATGATAATACACGAGTAACGGTAAGCTTCACAAAATTTGAGATGAATCCTAGCTTTGGTGAGAAAGATTTTGATATGGAAGAAAATATGGCAAACGCAAGACCAGATGATGTGCCTGCATCAGGTGATGTAACCGAAACAGCAGTGCCAGTATTAAGTCCAGTGAACACTGTTGGAGCTCAATTAAATGAGAGAATTGAGCAAGAGTTAGAAAATGGGAAAAGAATTATTTCTACTTATACTGGTGAAAAGAATTTCACTTTGGTTCAGGAGAAGTTAGATGTTGTACCAACCCTATCTTCGCCAAAAGTAGTAGAAGGTGACATTGTTAATTTAGGTCATACTCACGGGGTATTATCGGAAGGATCTCTTGAATGGGATTATGAAGGGATGAGTTTTCTCCTAGCAAGTGATGAATTAACTAGGGCAGAATTAATCGAAGTTGCACAATCTATTGAAGTAGCAGTTGAAGGGAAATAAGTTGAAATATATGCAGGCAGACTCAAAACTTAAGGGTCTGCTTTTATTTTTGAACTCATACTTGTATCTGGTTGAATTAAATATACCATTATTGACAGCAGTTTATAGAAAGTTAATAATATGTAATATGAATTGTTCGGATTGTTAGTGATTGAAGAAAGGGAATGGTGACATGCTAGTGGACTTTTATCGGCCAACATGGGTAGAGGTTAATTTAGATGCAGTAGAATATAATATTACCCAGATACAGAAAATACTCCCATCTACTAGTAATATTATGGCAGTAGTTAAAGCGAATGGCTACGGACATGGCAGTATTCGGATTGCTAAGAAAGCACTGCAGGCTGGTGCAAAAGCACTTGCAGTTGCCTTGTTGGAAGAAGCGATTGAATTAAGGGATGCTGGAATAGATGTGCCTATACTTGTTTTAGGATGGGTCGATTCAACATTTGCACATCTAGCGGCACAACATCATGTTACTTTAACTGTTTTTCAACAATCGTGGTTAAAAAAAATAGATGATAGTGCGTTGAAATCAAAATTAAATATTCATTTGAAACTAGATACTGGAATGGGAAGAATTGGGGTTCGTTCCGAAGAAGAGCTAAAGAGCATTTTACAGGAATTAAACAGAAAAAAGAACATATATTTAACTGGAGCATATACCCACTTCGCTACAGCTGATGCTGATACTATGGATTATTATGATTATCAGAATTCAAGGTTTAATGAGTACTTAGGGATAATAAACGATCAACTGGAAGAGCCAATCATGATTCATGCTGGTAATAGTGCTGCTTCCATACGTTTTCCTAAGAAAATGCATAATTATATTCGATTCGGCATATCCATGTATGGGTTGTATCCCTCGCTAACTGTTAAAGAAGAAAACCATTTGTCACTGAAGTCGTCGTTTTCCTTGCATAGTCGGTTAATTCATGTGAAAAAGGTAGAACCAAATGCCTCGATTAGTTATGGGAACACGTATTTTACTAGTGATACAGAATGGATAGGAACAGTACCTATTGGCTATGGAGATGGATGGAGTCGTAAACTACAAGGAGCTAGTGTTCTTGTAGATGGAAAAAGAATGCCAATTATAGGTCGAATTTGTATGGACCAACTTATGATTCGTTTGGACAAAGAATACGATATAGGAACAAAGGTTACGTTAATAGGTGAACAAAATGGTGAAATCATCGAAGTGGATGAGATTGCTGATTATCTAGAAACAATCAATTATGAGATTCCATGCATGATTAATGAGCGTGTACCTCGAGTGTATTATGAGAATAACCGGGTAGTAGAATTGGACGAATCATGAAAAATTAGGATAATAATGGAATAGTTGGTGAATATAGATAAATATAATACAAAATGACGATATATTTACGAAAAAGTTACGAGAAACCTTTGCATTATAGTCTTTTCAATGATATTATTAGAATGAATTTTAATATGGTCGTTCAACAGTTGGCGGAGGTGCATGGTTTTGTCAGAGAGTTTACAAGAGATTATGGTGCGACTACCAAAAAACCTGTTAAATGAGGTGGATGGAATAATGCAATATGAAAATAAAGATCTAAGTGATTTTATTTGTCAAGCTACTAGAACCTATTTGGAAACGAAGAAAGAAGAACACATTCAGAAGTTCTATGAATCCATGCAAAAAGGCTATCAAGAAATGGCAAGAATCAACTTATCGATTGCTTCTGAAGCTTTTCAAGCTGAGGAGGAGGCTGAAATCACTCTAGAGCGCACTGTGATCGGGGTGTAGCGATTTGATCGTACAAAGAGGCGAAGTATATTTCGCTGACTTATCCCCTGTTGTTGGATCAGAACAGGGAGGTATACGTCCAGTATTGATCCTTCAAAATGATATAGGCAATCGATTTAGTCCGACAGTTATTGTTGCTGCGATAACGGCACAAATTCAAAAGGCAAAACTACCAACTCACGTTGAGATTGATGCAAAACAATATGGTTTTGACCGAGACTCTGTTATCTTATTAGAGCAAATAAGAACATTAGATAAGCAGCGTTTAACGGACAAAATCACAAAACTAGATAATGAAATGATGAAAAAGATAAACCATGCACTTGAAATAAGTTTAGGACTTAAAGAAATGTATGGTCAATGAAAAACCCCTGGGACACCGTGAAATCAGAGGGTTTTTTATTTTGCCTATTAATCTTTACGAAACAGTTAAAATAATGCTTATTATTATTTTATAGTTATTATACGGATTATTTGCGCAATATTAGCATTCATGTGAAAATGGACATAAGTGAATTAAAATTTGGGGGGTACTATAAATTGGATAATAACCTTAAGAGAATCGTTATTGATAATAGCGAATCGATCGTTAGTATGTGGTTGAAGGAAATTAGCCTATTAAAAGAATACAATCACACAGCAGGTATTTCTAAAGAGTCCTTTGAAGTTACCAATAGAGAATTTGTAGAAGTGATTTTTATTAGTTTAAAAAATCAGGGATCTATGGAAACGGTTCAAAAATTCTCAGAGAAGATTATTAAATTGGGATGGCCATTAAGTTATATCACGGATGGCCTGCAAGTGTTTAGGCGAGTTACAATAGATTTTATTCTTAAAAATACAGAGCAGGTAGATACGGATCAATTTTCAACAATACTAGAGAGTGTAGACTTATGGATAGAACCAATTATTCGTGAGTTAGTAAATGAATATTCCGGGAGTTGGGAACATATTGTTTCCTTACAACGTGTAGCTTTACAAGAACTATCGGCTCCTCTAATTCCAGTAATGGAAGGAATAACTGTCATGCCTTTAATCGGTACAATAGATACTGAACGTGCCAAGTTAATTATGGAAAACCTATTAGATGGAGTTATGCAGCATAATTCGGAGGTAGTGCTAATAGATATAACTGGAGTTCCAGTGGTAGATACAATGGTAGCACATCATATCATTCAAGCTGCAGAAGCTGTGCGGTTAATTGGGGCAAAATGTATTGTTGTGGGAATTCGTCCTGAGATTGCCCAAACCATCGTTAACCTAGGAATTGATTTAGGAGACTTTCCAACAAAAAGCTCGTTAAAGAAAGGCTTCATGACAGCGCTTGAAATTACAAATCGAAAAATAATTGACCTAGATTCCAAAGTAGAACACACAAAAAATATCATTGAGTCTTTAAAAGGAGAGTGAAGATATGCGAATTCCTATTCTTAAACTATATAATTATCTTTTAATCTCTGTTCAAACTGAATTGGACGATCAAACGGCTATTCAATTTCAAGAAGATTTATTAAATGAAATTCATAAAACAGGTTCCTCTGGTGTAGTAATTGACTTAACATCAGTTGAAATCATAGATTCTTTTATTGCCAAGGTGCTAGGTGATGTAGTTACGATGTCAGATTTAATGGGGGCGAAAGTTGTACTTACGGGAATACAGCCTGCTGTTGCTATGACATTGATAGAGTTGGGAATTCACTTAAAAAATGTACCAACTGCTTTAGATCTTGAGCAAGGCTTAGTAAAACTCCGCCAGGAATTGGGGGAATAATCGATGAATTCATCCCCATCTTATATAAATATAAATAAAGAATGGGACATTGTTGCTGCTCGACAACTAGCAAGGGATATGTCAAAAAAGCTAGGTGCAGGGACGGTTGACCAGGCAAGAATAGCTACAGCAGTATCTGAATTAGCGCGTAATATTTATCTTTACGCAATTGACGGGAAGATTTATATAGAGGCAATCGAAAAGATGGAACGTAGAGGAATAAGGATTGTGGCAGAAGACAATGGCCCAGGAATACCTGATATTAGTCTTGTGATGGAAGACGGATATTCAACGTCGGGAGGATTAGGAGCAGGCTTGCCAGGTGTCAAACGACTTATGGATGAGTTTAATATTACTTCTGAGGAAGGTAAAGGTACAATAATAAATACAATCAAATGGGTGAGGTAAAGAAAAAAAGAAAAATACTAACTCTGAAAGATTGGAGAGAAACCCATGGATACAACTAAAATAGACGCTTCGAAATATAAAATGTTATTAAAAAGTTATATTGAATCCCAAAATGAACAATCATTATATGGCGCGGAACAGATTACTAAAACTTTTATAAAGAATAATATTCTACCTGAAGAAATTGTAAATTTACATATCCAGGCGTTAACAGAACTATATCCAGATTTACTTATAGAATTTAAGCATTCTATGAACTTTTTATTAGAGACGATGATTTCCTATGGATTAGCACATCAAGAATATCAGTACTTGCGTGAAAAACAAAGTCAAATTAAATCTGAAATATCTGTTGCTGCAAATGTTCAAGATACTCTATTAAAAACAACAGTACCGCAAATAGATGAACTCGATATCGGAGTAATCAGCGTTCCGGCGCATCAAATGAATGGAGATTATCATCACTTCATTCAAGGGAAAGATGGAAGTATTGGAATTGCGATTGCAGATGTAATTGGGAAAGGAATTCCTGCAGCTCTTTGTATGTCCATGATTAAATATGCGATGGACAGTTTTCCAGAGCAGCTTATGCGACCGAATTCTATTTTAGAAAACTTGAATCGAGTGGTAGAAAGAAACGTAGACCCGAGTATGTTTATAACGATGTTTTATGCTCAATTCGATCCAGACAGTGGAAAATTGTTTTATTCTTCTGCTGGGCATGAGCCTGGTTTTCTATACAATGCAGTAACAAAGGAGTTTCAGGATATTGAGGCTAGAGGGCTTGTTCTTGGAATAAATTCAGACTCTACATATAAACAATATGAACTTCAATTGAATAAAGGTGACATAGTGATTATGTTAACGGATGGAGTTACGGAGTGCCGAGGTGGAAAGAAATTTATAGAGAGAGAGGAAGCACTAGACATCATCCGTCAGTACATACATTTACCTCCCCAAGAAGCAGCAGAGATGATATATAAACATTTTGAAAACCTTCAGGATTTTAACTTAAAGGACGATTTCACATTAATAATTTTAGAGAAAAAAGTTTAATCGTTCTATAAAAGGGGTATAGCAGAATAGAATCATTTTTGAAGCAGAGTAACATCTGTGCTTTTTTTTGACATTTAAATAGCCGTGGCTAGGAATATTTAACTAAATTACTTTCTAAAAGTGGTTATTTATTTCTCTCTTATGGAACAGTTACAATGCTGTGTCATAGTAACAAAACATAAGTATAAGTAGGGGGAAAGTTAAGATATGGAGATTAGTATTAATGTTAAGGAAGAAAATGAGAAAGTTGTTATAAATGTTTCTGGAGAAATTGATGTCTTTACAGCACCACAATTAAAAGAAAAGATAATTCCACTGGTGAGCGCGGAGAATGCAGAAGTAATTGTTGACTTTAAAGATGTCAATTATATGGATAGTACAGGATTAGGAGTTTTGATCAACGCTTATAAAGCGACAAAGGTAAATAATAGTCATATAAAGATTATCAACTTGCAGGATCGTGTGTATAGAATATTTACCATTACAGGCTTAGATGAAGTTATGGATATTAATCCTGTGATGAGAGGTGGAATAAAGTAATGGAAACATTTGATTTTATAGAGATGAAGGTTCCTGCAAAAGCAGAATATGTAGGGGTCGTTAGATTAAGTATATCTGGTATTGCGAACCGTATGGGATTTTCATATGAAGATATTGAGGATTTAAAAGTAGCTGTTTCAGAAGCAATTACTAATGCTGTGACACATGCATACCGTGAAAATGAAAATGGGGAAATCACATTAGGTTTTGGAGTGTATGAGGACCGATTAGAAGTAATGGTTGCAGATCACGGTGGGAGTTTTAATTTAAATGAGGTTAAAGCAGACATTGGACCTTATAAAGATGATAGTTCTATCGATAACTTACGTGCGGGTGGTTTTGGTTTACACTTGATCAATGCGTTAATGGATAAGGTAGAAATTAATAATAATTCAGGTGTAGTTGTACTAATGACAAAATATAGGGATGGAATTGAGGTGGCTTTTGATGAAGACCGCGTCTCAACCAAATAATAAAGGGAGAGACGAAATTTATCAATGGATAGAGCAACTACAAAAGAATCCTGAAGATGAAGTAGTACAACAACAAATCGTCATTGCGTACAAAGACATGGTAGAAACCATTGCTAGGAAGTATTCTAAGAACAGTGATATTCATGAAGACCTGGTTCAGGTTGGTATGATTGGTTTATTAGCTTCCGTTAATCGCTTCGATTCTTCATTTGGTAAAACATTTGAGTCCTTTGCCATACCGACAATTATAGGAGAAATTAAACGATTTATCAGAGATAAAACGTGGAGTGTACATGTCCCAAGACGCATTAAAGAATTAGGGCCAAAAATTAAAAAAGCAGTTGATGAACTAACTAGTAAAAATCAGAAAGCCCCTAATGTAAAGGAAATTGCCGATGAACTAAATGTTTCGGAAGAGGATGTATTAGAGGCCATGGAGATGGGACAAAGTTATAATGCTTTGTCGGTAGATAGAAAAGTAGATACAAACACAGATGGGAAATCAATCACTATATTAGATTTAATAGGGAACCAAGAGAATGGATATCAACAAACGGATCACAGAATATTACTTGAAAAAATATTACCTATTTTAACAAAACGGGAACAACAAATACTCCGTTACACGTACTTTGAGAATTTAAGCCAAAAAGAAATAGGGGAACGTTTAGATATTTCACAAATGCATGTGTCTAGACTGTTGCGTAGGGCACTAAGGAAACTCCGTGAAGCAATCCAATCTGATAGTACGGAGGTTTTAGATTGAGTGTAATGAATCGAGTAGAAGTAGCTGTATACCAAAAAGCTAAAGATGGGAATAAATTATGCGGGGATAGTTATTACTACATTGAAACCGACGATAAGTTTATTTGTGTGATTGCAGATGGACTTGGCAGTGGTACGTTTGCAAGAGAGTCTTCTGATGCTGTAATAGAAAGTATTAAACGCAATTATAATAAACCAATGAAAGAGATGGTCAAAGTATGCAATCAACAGCTTCAAGGAAAGCGTGGAGTCGTATTAGGAATTATTAAAATTGATTATCATACTAAGAAATACTCTTTTGTATCAGTAGGCAATATTGGCATGATTGCCATTTCAAAAGATTTAAGTAAAAAAAGAACAATTCCAAATTCAGGGTACTTGTCTGGTGGAAAGAAAGACATTAAAGTAGTTGAAGAGGTACTAGAAAAAGAAATGAACTTTATCATGTTCTCCGATGGTGTAACAAGTACTGATTTATCCAACAAATTTTATCAACATCAAGATGTAAATGATGTCATTCAATCATTTATCCTTCAGAATAAAACTCCTAGAAAAGATGATACAACCCTTATTGCATTTCGATATAAAGAAAAACCTAAAGGTCTTTCATATAAAAAAAATAATATAATTTAATCCCGTTACACGGGTATGGTGTACGGGGTTTTTTTATGTTCAAATTAAGAGATGTACTCATAAGTTTTGGTTTGGTGTCTGCATTTTTCTATTATAGGAAATGATATTTGATTTTTGGTAGAATAGAGGAGTATAGAAGGAGGAAGTATTGTGGCAAATGAATTAGAACAAGATTTAGTGACATGGGTTTCTAAAGAAGCAAAAGTAAAACCGTCTATCGTAACAAAGGTGATTACGTTATTGAATGAAGGGAATACCGTGCCTTTTATAGCACGTTATCGTAAAGAGATGACAGGTGGCCTTGATGAAGTACAAATTAAACTAATCCAAGATAAATGGGAATACGCAAAAAATCTTGCAGAAAGAAAAGAAGAAGTTCTTCGTCTTATAGATGAACAAGGGAAGTTAACTGAGGAATTAAGAAATGAGATTCAACAGGCAACACAACTTCAACGAGTAGAAGATCTGTATCGTCCTTATAAACAAAAACGAAGAACGAAGGCTACGATTGCAAAAGAAAAAGGCTTAGAGCCTTTAGCTGAATCGGTGTGGAAACAAGAGCCTGTGAATATAGAACAAGAGGCAACGAAATATTTATCGGAAGAACATGAGCTACATACAGTGGAAGAAGTACTGAGTGGTGTAAATGACATAATTGCAGAATGGGTATCAGACGATCCGACTTATCGTGAATTTATACGGGACGAGACGTATAAGCGTGGAACGGTTCATACGGAAGTAAAAGATTCCGATAAAGACGAGAAAAGTGTTTATGAAATGTACTATGATTACAATGAATCCGTACGTTCGATGGTATCTCATCGTATCTTGGCTGTTAATCGTGGCGAAAAAGAAGGGATTCTAAAAGTTTCAATTGAATCCCCTTACGAACGAATTGTGGACTACCTTACAAAGAAAATAATAAGGAATGCAAATCATCAAGATGTTTTATTAGCTGCTATAGAGGATAGTTATAAACGCTTGATTCAACCGTCCATTGAACGTGAATTAAGAAATTCTCTTACTGAAAAGGCTGAACAACAAGCAATAGAGGTTTTCTCTACAAATCTGAAAAATCTATTACTACAACCACCATTAAAAGGGAAGACTGTACTTGGAGTAGATCCAGCATATCGTACGGGATGTAAGTTAGCGTTGGTTGATGAAACAGGAAAAGTGCACCAAGTTGGTGTCATTTATCCTACTGCTCCGAAAAATGATGTAGTTGGAGCAGAGAAATCGGTAATGGAATTTATCCGTAAATATGATGTAGAGTTAATTGCCATTGGAAATGGAACTGCTTCTCGTGAAACGGAACAATTTATCTCCGATGTAATTGCCAAACATGAACTTGATATTCCGTATATCATCGTAAATGAAGCGGGTGCAAGTGTCTATTCTGCTTCAAAATTGGCAAGAGAGGAATTTCCAGACCTGCAAGTTGAGGAGCGTAGCGCAGCATCCATTGCAAGGCGTGTACAGGATCCTTTAGCAGAATTAGTAAAGATTGACCCAAAATCTATCGGAGTAGGTCAATACCAACACGATGTTAGTCAGAAAGCTCTAAATGAATCACTAACATTTGTGGTTGAAACTGCTGTAAACCAGGTTGGTGTTAATGTAAATACTGCTTCAAGTTCTCTTTTACAATATGTATCTGGTTTAAGTAAAACAGTAGCAAATAATATTGTTAAAGAAAGAGACGAGAATGGAAAGTTTGTTAATAGAAAACAATTAAAGAAAATTCCAAGATTGGGTGCAAAGACATATGAACAGTCTATAGGATTTTTGCGTATTATTGATGGGGAACATCCATTAGATCGCACACCAATCCACCCAGAAAGTTATGGCCATACAGAGAAATTGCTAAAGATGATTAATTGCAAATTAGGAGACATTGGAACGGACAAGCTCAATGAATCATTAAGTAAGTTAAGTAAACCAGAAACGGCAAGTGAGTTGGAAATTGGGTTACCGACATTAGAGGATATTATGTCTGCTCTTAGTCGACCGGAAAGAGATCCACGTGATGATTTTCCTCAACCGTTGTTGAAAAAGAATGTTCTTTCATTAGAGGATTTAACACCTGGTATGGAATTGCAAGGTACCGTTAGAAATGTTGTTGATTTTGGTGTCTTTGTAGATATTGGAGTAAAACAAGATGGTTTAGTGCATATATCTAAAATGTCTAACAAGTTTGTGAAGCATCCGATGGATATTGCTTCTGTTGGAGATGTAGTTACAGTTTGGGTGGAACAGGTAGATGTGAATAAAGGAAGAATTGCACTATCAATGGTTAATGATAATAAATAATCATTGTCTTATATAACTTTAAAGGGGCTATCATCTGTAATTAAGGTGATAGTCCTTTTCGTTGTTTAGTATCCAGTATAACAATTATTACAAAAGCATGAATATTTTCAACAATTATATAGATTGAATGATAGATAGCGTATAATTAAGTTTGAATTGAGTCTAGGAGGGATGGTGATGGAAAAGAAAATTGCTATTGTAACTGGTGGAGCATCAGGTATTGGAAAGGCGATATGTTGTGAATTGATTAGGAGTGATGTGTTTGTAATAATTGCTGACATTAACGAAGCAGATGGAGTAGGTTTAGCTAATGAATTAAATCAAGATAATGTAACTGCAAGATTCGTTTATACGGATGTAACAGAATTCGAGAGAGTAGAAACGTTAATAACTGATGTTCATAAAGAATTTGGTAGAATTGATTATCTGTTTAATAATGCAGGAATTGCGATGTATGGAGAGTTATTTGATATGTCGATAGATGACTGGGAGGAAATAGTTAATATTAACATATGGAGTGTAATATATGGTACGAATGTTGGGTATAAGATAATGAAAGAACAAGGTTTCGGACATATTATAAATACGGCATCAGCAGCAGGATTAGGACCAACGCCTGTTTCTTCAGCATATTCATCTACTAAGCATGCAATCGTTGGCTTAACAACATCTCTCCATTACGAAGCTGAACAATTCGGAGTAAAAGTTTCTACTCTTTGTCCGACCTTTGTCGATACCCCTATTTTTGACAGGGCAAAAGCCATCAACATTGATAAGAAGGTTATTTCAAAACAAGTAAGCAAACAGAAAATGATGACACCTCAACATTTGGCAAAACTTACTCTAAAAGGAGTTCATAAAAATAAACCAATTATTTGCCCAATACCGTTGCGTAATACTATGGACCTTATTTTTATAATCATCCCCCCATTGCACCGGTCTTTGATGAGAGTGGTTTGTAAAGTTAGTAGAAAAGCGCGAATTAATACAGACACGACCTCTTTATAATAATTCGTATATAGAAAAAGAGCCATGTTCCAAATTGTGAACATGGCTCTGAATTTATGATATAGCAAACTAATTATTCGCTATCACTTGCTGCTTCAACTTCACTCAATGCAATACCTAGAGCTTTTGCTACACCTTCACCATAAGCTGGATCCGCTTTATAGCAGTTGTTAATATGTCTTAGTTGTACTTCTTTAGTAGTACCTTGCATATTAGCTGCAGTATTTTCAAAAAGGCGTTGTTGTTCTTCAGCAGTCATTAAGTTAAATAACTTACCTGGTTGTTCATAGTAATAGTCATCATCAGCATCGAAGTCAAAGTAGTCTACATCAGCACCAAGTTGTAATGCAGGCTCTTGGTGTTCTTTGCTATCTTCCCATTCACCATAACTGTTAGGAGAATAAGATACTTGACTACCATGTGGGATTACTCTCATACCACCATCTCTGTGATAAGGGTTAAAGTTTTTAGCGTTTTTAGGGTAGTTAACTGGGATTTGCCAGTGGTTAACACCTAAACGGTAACGCTGTGTATCACCATAAGAGAATAGACGTCCTTGTAACATTTTATCTGGTGAGAAACCAATACCAGGAACAATGTTAGTAGGAGCGAATGCTGATTGTTCTACTTCTTCAAAGTAGTTTTCAGGGTTTCTATTTAATTCAACTTCTCCAACTTCGATAAGTGGATAGTCTTCTTTATACCAAACTTTTGTTAAATCAAATGGGTTGTGTTTAGAATTTCTTGCTTGTTCTTCAGTCATCACCTGAATGTACATTTTCCATTTAGGATTATCTCCACGCTCAATTGCTTCATAAAGATCCTTTTGATGACTTTCACGATCTGAACCGATAACTTGTTCTGCTTCTTGCTCTGTTAGGTTTTTAATACCTTGTTGAGTTCTGAAGTGGAATTTAACCCAAACGCGTTCATTGTCAGCGTTAAACATGCTATAAGTATGGCTTCCGAACATATGCATGTGACGATAGCTAGCTGGAATACCACGATCACTCATAACGATTGTTACTTGATGAAGTGCTTCAGGAATTGAAGACCAGAAATCCCAGTTAGCTTGGGCACTATGCATGTTTGTTTTAGGATCACGTTTAACAACGTGGTTTAAATCTGGGAATCTCTTAGGATCTCTAAAGAAGAATACAGGAGTGTTGTTACCAACAAGATCCCAGTTACCTTCTTCAGTATAGAACTTCATTGCAGTACCACGAATATCGCGTTCTGCATCAGCAGCACCACGTTCACCAGCAACAGTAGAGAAACGGATAAACATATCAGTTTTCTTACCAACTTCTGAGAATAGGCTTGCTTTTGTATATTTAGTAATATCGTTTGTTACAGTAAATGTTCCATAAGCACCAGAGCCTTTCGCGTGCATACGACGCTCAGGGATTACTTCTCTATCGAAGTGTGCAAGTTTTTCTAGGAACCAGAAATCTTCCATTAATAATGGACCTCTTGGGCCAGCAGTTTTTGAATCATCATCATTAGGTACTGGAGCACCAAAGGCAGTAGTCATTTTCTTTTTGTTTTCTTCACTCATAAAAATAACCCTCCTAATTTTTGTATAACAATAGTAATTGTGAGATTACTATAGTATTAGACTTTCGAACGTAGCTAAGGCTAATATGAATAACTTATACACAACAAATTATGCTAAGGTAATAGATTATCTTCTCATTTAACCTCTAGCATTGATAACAAGTATAACTATAAGTTAATGCCATTAAGCACGGAAAGAATGTCATTAAATGACCTAAATATATTATATAACATCATAGATAAAAATCAATGTTTAATTATAATTATTTTAATTTCGGTAATAAATAAGCCTATATTTCTAATGAATTAAATTGCTATGATATAATAATGAATTAATAAAGATTAGGAGTTTTTGAGAATGGATCCTATAAATGAAAAAGAATTATTTCAATTAGTGAATCAGCTATCTATTGAATTCTTCCATAAACCATTTAAACATTATGTTAAATTTAATCATAGATTGAGAACGACTGGAGGGCGCTATCTCCCGCAAACAAATGTGATAGAACTAAATCCAAAATATGTTACCGAAATGGACATAGAAGAATTTAAAGGAATTATAAAACATGAATTATGCCACTATCATCTTCATATAGAAGGAAAAGGTTATAAACATGGAGATTTGGAATTTAAACAGCTATTAGTAGAAACGGGTTCTCCAAGGCATTGTAAACCACTTCCTTCTATTAATAGAACCAAACATATATACAGGTGTGAAAAGTGTAACTATATATATGAAAGAATAAAAAGGGTTAACATTAATCGATACCGATGTGGTAAATGTAAAGGGAAGTTAGTTCATATTAGATAGTTTAATTCCAGAGTCCTTTACCTAAACTGTACGTATTTAAGTGAAGTGACAAAAATACCTTGAGAATTTAAAAAAGTTTCTTGTCTTGTTTCTGCAAAAGTACGCTTTCTTTTATTTTGATAATGAAATAAGAGACATTGAAAATGAATTGACGAATTAATTGTTTCGTGGTAAATTATAAAAAGTCATATGAAGTAAGTCATAAAGAGATTTAAAAGATAAATTAAAAATGCTGTTGACAGTGTCTTTAATTTATTGTATGATATTTCTTGTCGCTAAGAAAGACAAGTTATTATTCCACAGTAGCTCAGTGGTAGAGCAACGAGCACTACTCCCACCGAATATGCTACGAGTAACCCCGAGGAATGGACATCCTCGAATAAGCTAGAAGACGCAGGGGTAACTATCGTCGGATAAGTTTTATAAATGGTAAGTAATTTATCATAAAATATTCCACAGTAGCTCAGTGGTAGAGCAATCGGCTGTTAACCGATCGGTCGTAGGTTCGAATCCTACCTGTGGAGCCATTCGGAGAAGTACTCAAGTGGCTGAAGAGGCGCCCCTGCTAAGGGTGTAGGTCGCGTAAGCGGCGCGAGGGTTCAAATCCCTCCTTCTCCGCCATTCACATGGCCCGTTGGTCAAGCGGTTAAGACACCGCCCTTTCACGGCGGTAACACGGGTTCGAATCCCGTACGGGTCATATACTTACAAAATGAATAGTTAGGTCCGGTAGTTCAGTTGGTTAGAATGCCTGCCTGTCACGCAGGAGGTCGCGGGTTCGAGTCCCGTCCGGACCGCCATTAAGTTGGGCTATAGCCAAGCGGTAAGGCAACGGGTTTTGGTCCCGTGATTCCCAGGTTCGAATCCTGGTAGCCCAGCCACTTTTCTGTTTGTGAG
>NZ_FQVW01000096.1 GCF_900129485.1 Ornithinibacillus halophilus | reverse complement strand
ACTCGCTCCCCGATAAAGAGGATATGCTCGACACAGGGAGGAACTCGCTCCCCGATAAAGAGGATATGCTCGACACAGGGAGGAACTCGCTCCCCATTAAAGGGAATAAACTCGTCCTGGAAATGTAATCCTATGATAGAATAATTGTATAATTTACTGGAATAAGTCGGGTTGGTTAGGGACCTAAAATTATGATAGTAAGTGAGGGAGAAGATGGATACGTTAATAAAGCAATTAGTTGATATTGTAAGTAAGAAAGAAGGAAGGGTCATTATTGGGATATCGGGACATGGTGCTTCAGGGAAAACAACTTTTGCTAATAAGTTGAAGCAATCGCTGGAGCAGAATGTGAATTACATCAATACCGATCCATATATCATTACTTCTGACATTAGGAAATACACAACGATTAACTATGAATATAACAATGAAAAGCATGCAACTAAAATGACAGCGTGTCACCCAGCTGCTCATCATATTCCTTCGTTAGAAAGAGATTTACATATGATTAGAGACGGAGTCAATTTTTATACGATTGGCACGCATTATGTGAAAAGTCATCTGGTTTCTGCCAAAAATAACATTAGTATTGTTGAGGGAATGAGTATTACATTTGCTGATCCGAAGTTTTTTGATATTACCATTTATTTTTATACTGACGGTGAAACAGAGTTTACAAGAAGGAGTGTGCGTGATATTTCGGAAAGAGGAATGGATATCAATTATTTAAAACAATCCCATGAGCAACGTAGAATCCAATATGAATTATATATGCATCCATATCATAAGAATTTTGATATCGTCATTAGAAATTCAAATGAGGATTATGTAATTGAAAAATCTACAATTTAATTGGTATTATATCTCACTATACATATTTCGTGGTAAGGGAATTTGAGTTATAATTTAATTAAAGGTGTTCAATAAAGGGGATTGAGAAATGAAGTTTCTTATTAGTGCTGTTCTAGTTATTGGGGTTATCGGATTGATTATGACATTACTAGCTGCTAAAGATTCGAATGCTGATTATAGCAAAAAAAAGAGTGTGTCTAGTCTTTCCTTGATTTATATAATATTTTTCCCAATACTTATTATAGGTGGAATTATTACTTGGATTTTTCTTGTTTAGCAATTATTTATAAGTACTTCCTGTGATTGGGTGGTACTTTTCTTATTTTTACGTTTAGATTACGGTATATCAAGGGTATAAGCATAGTGCAAGGTAAAACCTGGTTGGACTTTTAGTACAGAATATCTATAATAATGCTAAACTAGTACGAAGATTGGAGATATTATGATTTCCTATGAAGAAAAGCAAATATTTATAAGAGAGATGAAAGTTTTAATAAATGAATACGAACGCTGTTCACAAAGTACGATTAAAGAACAAATTTATAAAGATATTAAGTTAATTAGAGAAGTGATTGACTCTCTTAGTTAAACCATCATGTTTCCTCCATATTTCCTCACCGAATTCCACAACCAATTCATTCAAAAAGATAATTCACTACTATATTTCAAATTAAATTACTGCACATATTTACAATTACTTTTAATGTGGTAAAATCTATAATATAAATTTTAAAAATATTTTGACTACAATTTATGTCATGATATGGAGGATAACAATGAAGAAAAAAGTTGCACCACTTATTATTATTTTTGCCCTTATAGTTGGCTTAGGATTTGGTTTTAACTTTTTTAGTAAGAATGGAGATTTTATACTTACGAGCGCGATCTCTGTGGACCAGTCACACTTTGAAAATGGAAATAAAATGTATCTAGGATATACATTAAAATGGGAAGGTATTGGTAGTGTAATTTTGGAAAAGGTTGAATTTATTAGGGATGATAGGTCAATTGTTGCCAAAGTAGATGATGATTTCCAGATTGAATCCTATATTGCAGAAACTAATACTATCGGTTCGATGGATGAGGAAAGTGTGAGAGACCAAGGTTTGGATGAAGAATTATCTCCATTGAAGGGGAAAAAAGTAGATGATAATTTTCGTCTAGTATTAGGGGCAACATTTAATGGCGAGGATACCAAGAACGATATTAGCATGATGCGAATTACTTATAAAAAGCTAGGTATGACGCATTACCGAGAGGTGCCTATGGATAGTGGGATAATTATGGATGAAGAAAATTCATAGAGAAAACAGGAGCAGTAATTTGGGTGAAATCTTCCTAAGAAAAGTTAATTTGTTGTAAAACGGGGGAAAAGAATGGTACTGTTCATATTATTTTATATTTTAGTTATTCCACTCTGTATTTTACTACATGAAATCGGGCATGCGATGGGAGTTGTACTCACGTCAAAATTGCATGCGCACGTATATCTAGGTAATAGAGATGATGGGAATAATGAAAATTTTAGAATTGGAAGAATCCATTTTCATCTAATTTGGTCTTTTGTGGGATTTGTAAACTGGGAAGGCGAATTAAATAAACGACAGCGAGTATTTGCCATGGCTGGTGGACCAATCATGTCGTTATTTCTAACGCTTATGCTTGGAGTACTAGCAATGGTAGTTACACATAATGATTTTCAATCATTTTTCTGGAGTATATGTATCTTTAACGGAATAAATTTCTTGGTGACGGTGATTCCAATGACTTATCCAAGTTGGATGGGGGCATATAATGGTCATCCATCCGATGGTTTGCAACTACTAAGGTTACTAAGAGTGAAGTGATGATGAAATACTTAGCTGTTTTCTTCATATTAATGAGTGTCCTGTTATCCGGTTGTTCTAATGAAATGTATGATATCAGAATTAGTGGTTACATAGTAGAAGTAGAAAAAGAGCGTATTTTAGTAGCACAAGCTTTGACAGCGGATGAATATCAAGAAATAAAAAATGAAAGTGTAAAAAAATTGAAGGAAGATGGAGTGATGTTAATTTACCTTGATACTAGTGGTGGAAATTTCAATGTAGGGGATGAGGTGGAGGCATGGATAGATGGTGTTGACCAATCCTATCCAGCACATGCATCACCAAGTAAAATTACTAAAAAATAGAATCCTTATTCTTACGTTGAAGGAGCATGATTATGTCATTTTTATGGGTTATTATGCCACTAATTTTAGGTGTACTGTTTATCATCGGTATTTTAGTTTTTGTATATCATATCTTTAAAGGTAAAAAACATCCTTTATCTTGGCTAATAATCGGGATGCTTCTACTGGTTCTAATTATAACGATTCGTTCTATTTTGGATTATATGAATATTTGATTGTGTTTTATTTAGCAGGCTGACTTAATAAAGTCGGTCTTTTTTATATTAGGCTCTGTTAAAGCTAGATGTTGATATTTGACCAAAAGGAACAGATGTTCTATAATAGGCGTAACAATATACGAGTTGGTGATGACCTTGAGAG
>NZ_FQVW01000008.1 GCF_900129485.1 Ornithinibacillus halophilus | reverse complement strand
ATCGACTCCGATACAAAGGAAGGCCGACTAAAACCGGACTTTGCGTCCAACGTCGGCATACCCCTATGAAGGGGCATGTTTCCTTTATCTCCTACGGGGAATGTTCGATTAAAACCATCGTTTTGCGCGATAACATCGAACCACCAGCGTTGCGCTGGCGCAGTCCGTACGTCGCAAAGCGGGCGCTCTGCGCTTTTCTTATTTTATGTTGTTGTCGGTATTCCATGTGTTTTGATAGAAAGAATAATATATTCTGTTCAACAAAGACTATTTTGGAAAATATGTACGAAAAATGTCACTTCTTCATCATAGACTATTTTTAGAGGAAGGAAAAGTGAGAAATTAAGGTTAAATTTGGTAGGATTCGTAAAAGCATTGAAAAGAATAGTGCCAGGACCGTGAACATAGGTATGTAAGTAGGGGACTTGAAAGTGAACTCTTTTAAGAAAGTGCAGGTGATTCAACTATGGTAAATGAAAAACTGCAGGCGATTGAAGACCGTTTTAGAAAAATGGTGCAAAAAGATAAAGAGATTCACAATGCTTTTTTACTGGTGCATTCTGACAAGCATGGAATTCATTTAAATATGGCTGAAGGAATGACAGGCGATAAAAAGGCAACTTCCAATCAAGCTTTTTATACGGCAAGCATAGGAAAATTGTTTACGTCAGTGCTAATTACAAAATTGATGGAAAAGCAAAAATTAGCTTTTGATGATCCGATTGCGATGTACTTAGAAGATGAGTTACTATATGGATTGCATGTCTATAAGGAAACGGATTACTCCGATAAAATTTTAATCAAGCATTTGTTAAACCATACATCAGGAATCAATGATTATTTTGAGGATAAACCACAGTCAGAGGAACCAATGCATGAAAAAATATGGAATGAACCGAATCGATTTTGGCAACCAACAGAGGTTATTCAATGGTCAAAAGAACATCTGGGGTCTCATTTCCCACCTGGTGAGGGATTTCATTATTCCGATACAGGCTACCATTTATTAGGATTAATTATTGAACGTGTGACTGGAAAACCATTTCATAACGTGTTGCGCGAGTACATTTTTCAACCACTCCAGATGAATCATTCATTCCTCCTCCAGTACTCCCAACCGATTACGGGAAACGATGCCCCAACAGCAAATGTGTATTATAAAGGGAAAAATATGATTGATTGTAGGAGTATAGGGATTGATTATGCTAGTGGTGGAGTGGTCGCTCCTAGTAGGGATTTGTTGAAGTTTATGAAAGCTATTGTAAAAAATGAAATCATTGATGAAGAAACATTTGAAAAAATGCAAGACTGGGCAAAATTTGCACCAGGTGTTGATTATGGATATGGGCTCATGAAATTCACTCCAAAATCACTAGTGTTACCTAAAAAATATGAAATGTGGGGCAATGCTGGGATAGTAGGCAGCTTCATGTTTTATCATCCGGAACTGGAAACTTATATAATCGGCAGCTTGAATAATTTCTTTGATCACAGGAAAGGGATCAAGTTGGTGTTTAAAGTCTTGGATGAGTTGATGAAGTGATTGGGGTATCAGTGAAATTTGTGGTTTTATCGGGAAATCCCTCCACCCCGTAGGCTATTTGAACCAAAAATACGAACGTATGTTTTAAAATGTGGTGTAAAGTGGTATACTGATGTACAAGCAATTACAGTTGCATGGGGCGGTTGGCCATCTTCCTTGTAGAAGGGAGGTGGTAATTCTGACGGTATATGAGGCTTTGAGTCTGGTTGCTGAAGTGACGTTAGCGTTGATTGCGATACTGACGTTCATTGTAAGCTTGATCGTCTATATAAACAAAAAGTAACCGCCCCCATCTGACCAGTGGACTGGGCGGTTACTTTCATGATTAACTTCGTTTCATTGGTCAACCGCTCTAAAACGGCGTGTAATTGCTACTACCGGGTGGTGTGCATACCACTCGGTACTTTTAATGTCTAGCTACGTGCGCCTGCGACTAGCGAGACTTCCTTCGCCTCCGTACGATAAGTCAACATCGACTCCGATACGAAGGAAGGCCGACTAAAACCGGACTATGCGTCCAACGTCGGCATACCCCTATGAAGGGGCATGATTTCCTTTATCTCCTACGCCTCAGTCCAGTCCGTACGTCGCAAATCGGGCACACTACGCTTTTCTAAATGTATATTACTATTATAGGATAAATATGTGATTTTAATCAAGGTACTTCCTAAATAGATTG
The DNA here is from genome assembly GCF_900129485.1 of Ornithinibacillus halophilus. Taxonomy (GTDB): domain Bacteria; phylum Bacillota; class Bacilli; order Bacillales; family Amphibacillaceae; genus Ornithinibacillus; species Ornithinibacillus halophilus. Next base: position 81,728 of record NZ_FQVW01000008.1, on the reverse strand, counting down.
AATATAAAATAAAAAATATAGTTTGATAGTAAGAATAGTTGGTTAACTTGTATAATAACTTTAGTACTTATGATATAAGTGGGGTTTATTATGGAAAATCTTAACCAACTTCAAAAATTGCAATATGAAAATGAACGGCTAATAAAAGAGAATAATTATTTAAAGGATTTATTGCAAAGACATAACATTCCTATTGGTAGTATGAACACAACGCCACAACAAATACGTGAACAGGCAATTAGGGATAGAATTGAGATCTTTAAAAGTCTGTTTAAAGGCCGTAGTGATGTATATGCCGTTCGTCAAAGAAATAAAAATAATAAATATATATATGTTCCTGTTAGGGAGAGTAATGGATATCGTGCATTAACAGACCAAGACATTTATGAACACCTAGCCGGAGAAAAGACCATAGGGTTATATCCATTAATGAAAAACAACAAATGTTGGTTTCTAGCTATAGATTTTGACAAAAAGAACTGGCGTGTGGATGTACAAAATCTCCTGAAGGTCTGCAACGATTTAGACGTACCGGCTAATCTCGAAATATCACGATCAGGAAATGGATGCCATGTGTGGATTTTCTTTACACAAGCAATCTTTGCTAAGGAAGCACGCAATTTAGGGGATTTATTATTAACAAAAGCACAAACAAACAGCTTTCAAAGCAAATTTGATTCCTATGATAGAATGTTCCCCAGTCAAGATGAGTTAAGCGAAGGAGGAATTGGAAATTTAATTGCTCTCCCATTACAACACCATCCCAGAAAAGATGGGAATAGCGTATTTGTGGATAAGAATTTTAATATCTATCCCAACCAGTGGGAGTATATGGCAAAAATTAAGAGAATGGAATATGAAAAGATTTTATCCTTGATTGACTCATCAACTTCTGAGAAAACCACTAAGATAACTAATGTGGACCTACCTGACAAGCTTGAGATTATAGAGAAAAATGGAATCTATATTCCTAAGGATCAGATTACATCAAAACTGCAGCAGGAATTAACAAAACTAGCATCACTAAATAACCCAGCGTACTATAAAGCAAAAGCCCAACGTTTTTCTACAAAGAATATTCCAAGGGTTATTGAATGTTTTGAGGATGAAGGAGAGTATTTAATTTTACCAAGGGGACGTAAAGAGGAAATATTAAACCTATTAAAAGATAAAAAGGTAAAGGTACAGCTAAATTATCAAGAAAATAAAGGTAAACAAATAAATGTGGATTTTCGTGGAGATTTAAGACTAGAACAAGAGAAGGCAGTTAATGCTCTACTTGAACGAAAAAATGGTATTCTATCTGCAACTACGGGATTTGGAAAAACGGTTGTTGCTGCAGCAATGATTTCGAGGAGAAAGGTTAATACGCTAATAATTGTACATCGAAAACAGTTAATGGAGCAGTGGAAAGAACGATTAACTGCTTTTTTGAATATTGATGATAGTATGATTGGACAAATTGGTGGTGGGAAGAATACTGCTAAAGGGTTTATTGATATTGCAATGGTTCAGAGTTTGAATTATAAGGGAAAAGTAAAAGATGTAGTTAACCAATATGGGCAAATTATAGTAGATGAGTGCCACCATATCTCTGCATTTAGCTTTGAAAATGTTTTAAAGAAGGTTAAAGCAGAGTATGTGCATGGCTTAACGGCTACTCCTACTAGAAAAGATGGACTACATCCAATTATGCAAATGCAATGCGGACTTATTCGGTATAAAGTAAGCGCAAAACAACAATCGAAAACATTACCGTTTAAACAAGTATTAATCCCTAGAAACAGTTCTTATAAAAGTAGCGAAGAAGATCTAGATATTCAAAGTATGTACAATGAACTTGCGACTAACAAAGCCAGGAATGAAATGATATTTAATGATGTTCTTGAGGAATTAGAAAAAGGTTCTTGTCCAATAATCCTCACAGAAAGAATCGAACATGTGAAAATATTAGAATCCATGTTCCAAAACTTTGTTAAGAATCTTGTAGTAATAACTGGTGGATTGAGTAAAAAGGACGAGAAACAAAAATTAAAAATGTTAAAGGAAATACCAGATAACCAAGAACTACTCGTAATTTCAACTGGAAAATATATTGGAGAAGGGTTTGATTTTGATAGGTTAGATACTATGTTTCTAGTTTTACCAATTTCATGGAAAGGTACCTTACAACAATATGTTGGTAGATTGCACAGAGTACGAGAGAATAAAGAGATAGTTAGGGTGTATGATTACGTGGATAATCATGTAGAAGTATTAAATAGGATGTTTAAAAAAAGAATGAAAGGATATAATTCCTTAGGTTATGTGATAGAAACTGAAGAAAATACAAGTGAGAAGGTAAAACAAATGAAGTTATTTTGATTAGAAAATACAGAATGTACGTTCGTTAAAATGCTGTTATTTAAGTAGTAGGAATGTTATAATAATATTAGCAATTATTGAAGCATTTGGGCGGTTGACCATCCCCTTTCTGAAGGGAGGTGGTTATCATGACGACATATGAAGCATTTAGTCTAGTTACTCAGATTACCTTCACTTTAATAACAACTTTGACACTGATTGTAACGCTTGTCGTCTGGATAAACAAAAAGTAACCGCCCAAACTGACAAGGTTTAACGGTTACTTCATGAAAATACAATAATACCTAGTCAACCGCTCTTATGCGGTTAATAATTGCTACTACCGGGTGGTTCGAGCCACTCGGTATTTTTATTTTATATTACTATTATAACTTAGGTACGCTAAATTATTCAAGGATTCTAGAAACTATATTTTATATTATAGAGCATCATTTGAGCAAGCATGTTTGGTGACATTTAGTAAAAACTTCGTGGAGAATCCCAGAAACTTTGGGAACATTTCTCATTTACCGAGCGTAAAATAAACCGGTGTGATCGAGTTTGATGCTTGTGTGGAGCGAATTCTCTTCATTGACGAGCGTGGAAGTACCTAGTGCGAGCAAGTTTGTTGCAGTGTGGAGCGAATTCTTATCATTGTCGAGCGTGGGAGCACATGGTGTGAGCGAGTTAGTTGCCGAGCGCAAAACCACCTGGCTCGAACGACTTTACTTAAAACTTCATGCAAAACTCCTCTAACCTAAGATCACGTTCCACCTTCACATGATTTGGTTACCAAGCTCAATCTATACATGGAATATAATGTTGAGGAATATTGGATCATTAATCCCCTATTAAATACCGTTCAAATCTATAACATGAATAATATAGGAACTTACCATCTAATCGATGTCGTTAAAAATAATGGGATAGCAAAATCAATCGTTCTTGAAGGATTTGCTGTCGATATTGAAGAACTTTTTAAGGAAAACTAAATAAAACATAGTAGAGACCTCTCACATAGAGGTCTCTTTTTCCACCCTCCACTCATATTCTCCCATCCCCTATCATAAGTCTTACTTATAAGACAGGTTATTCCTGTCCATCCCGTCACGGGGAGTTAAATTGGAAAGGGGAGCTTCGATGGGTGAGTTATCGTTTTGGACGGCATTTTGGTTCTATGTCCCTATGCCGCTGTTGGTGGTTTGGGCAGTCATTACCTTCTACACGGAGAGGAGGAGTGATGACGAATGAATGCAACACTGGTCACATTTATTTTGTATTTAGCAATGATGATCACGATCGGGATTATTACGTATCGGATGACGAATACATTGTCGGATTACGTTCTTGGTGGGAGAAAATTAAATAGTTGGGTCACAGCTTTCTCAGCATCTGCCAGTGACTTTAGTGGTTGGTTGTTAATTGGCTTGCCTGGTGCAGCATATGCCGCTGGTCTTGGTACGTGGAGTTTATGGATTGCTGTTGGTTTGGCGATTGGTGCGATGATTAACTGGCAATTTGTTGCGAAGCGTTTGAGAATTTACACCGAATATACGGGTGATTCGATTACATTGCCACAGTTTTTTGAAAATCGTTTTCGTGATAATTCCCATTTATTAAGGGTTATTTCTGCGGGCTTTATTTTAGCATTTTTCCTATTTTATACGGCTTCCGGTCTTGTTGCTGGGGCAAAGCTTTTCCAAGGTACATTTGAAATTGATTATCATATGGCATTGGTAATCGGTGCATTAATCATTGTTGCCTATACATTCTTGGGTGGTTTCTTGGCTGTTAGTTACACAGACTTTATCCAAGGTGCATTGATGTCTGCTGCCTTATTATTCACTTCGATTTATGGATTGTTTAAAATTGGTGGATTCGGGGAACTGTTTAATAGACTTGGTTCCATTAACTCAAGTTTAGTTGATGCATTTGCTGGAACTTCCTATGATCAGCCAGGTGGGATTCTTTGGGAATCAGCTGGTGCAATCGGTGCTGTTGGAATTATTTCGGCATTAGCATGGGGGCTTGGTTACTTTGGTCAGCCTCATATTCTGGCACGTTTCATGGCGATTCGTTCCCATAAAGAAGTACGAAAAGCGCGTTTAATTAGTGTATCACTTGGACTAGTTATTCCATTATATGGTGCATTAATAGTTGGGATGTTAGGGATTTTAACCTTTGATCAACCATTAGCCGATTCTGAGCAGGTTTTCATTCAGCTTGTTCAATTCATGTATGATCCATGGGTTGCAGGCTTCTTATTAGCTGCCGTTCTAGCAGCAATAATGAGTACGGTTGATTCACAGTTACTGGTATCATCCAGTGCATTGACGGAAGACTTTTACCGTCGTTATTTCCGAAAAGAAGCAAGTCAAAAGGAACTTGTATGGTTCGGACGTGCATCGGTACTATTGATTGCGATTATTGCTCTATTCTTAGCCTGGAATGAAACAAGTTCTGTATTGGATCTCGTATCCTATGCATGGGCAGGGTTCGGTGCAACATTCGGTCCAGCCATCCTGTTCTCGTTATTCTGGCGCAAGATGAGCCGAAATGGAGCAATTGCTGGGATTCTTGTTGGTGGAATTACCGTCTTCTTATGGCCATTAACAGGGTCTGCATTATATGAAATGGTTCCCGGATTTATTTTATCCAGTGTGGCGATTATTGTCTTTAGTTTAGTCGGAAAAGGTCCATCGGAAGACATGCTGGAAGAGTACGACAAAGTAAGTGGGATTAAATAGTAGATTCATAGTGGGCTGCCGTTCGTTTGGGCGGTGGTCCTTTTTGTAAGGAGAGTGAGTGTTTTGGAAAAAATATATGGAAATACGCCTTGTTTCTTAGGTGGGAAAAAGATAGATTTACAGAATATAGAAGATAGTGATGTATTGGTTTACGGGGTACCTTGGGAAGGTGCGGTTACTTGGGGAGATTATACAGGCTGTGAACTTGGACCAAAGGCAATTCGCTTAAATTCTGCCAGGTATTCTGGTTATTTGCCAGAGCTAAATCATATTGATGTGTTAGAGCATTATACGGTTGGTGATTTAGGGGATATCGACGTGGTGCCACATGATACAGATGAAACGATGCTGCGAATTGAAACATTTGCTTCAAACGTTTGGAAAACAGGAAAGTTCCCGGTAGCCTTCGGTGGAGATCATGGAATTACGTATCCAATTGTGAAGGCATTAAGTGAAGAAGTAGATGGAAAAGTAGGAATCATTCACTTAGATGCTCATTATGATAATCATCCAGATTATGAAGGGGAGCTGTATGCTAGGAATACGCCGTTTCATAGAATATACGAGAGTGATAGTGTTCGAAATGAAAGTATTGTACATATGGGCATCCATGGGCCAAGAAATAAACCAGAGACAGGACAGTATGCAGAAAAAGTCGGCGCAACGACGATTACTTCCCGTGATATACGATTAGCTGGCGATTTGGAGGCAATGGCTAAGAAGGCATATGAAATTGCGAGTGAAGGTACGGAAGCAGTTTATTTGAGTATATGCAGTGATGTGCTCGATTTTGCGTTTAATCCCGGTGGCCCTGTGGATGGAAATGGGTTAACTTCCTTTGAATTGGTGGAGCTAGTACATGCATTTGCTAAGAAGGGGATTCAAGGAATGGATTATGTCGAAGTCTATCCACAACAAGATGCCAATGATAACTCAGCACACTTTGTCAGTACAGTTGTGTTGTACGCATTGGCAGGAAATATACTACGTGAAGGTAAGTAGATTACTAGTTTTCCGTTCTCTTTTATAGGGGGCGGATTTTTATTTTGAAAAATTTTAAAGAAAAAGCTAAAACCTTATCGAACTGTGCCGATATAAGTAATGTACATCATCATGATGACATGTTATTGGCCATAACATAAGAAAATACTTAATTGGATAATAACTCAATAAGAGTTGTTATAAAACGAGACACAAGGATGTGACTCGTAAAAATACACTTACATGGAGGTAAGGAAATTATGAGAATTAATCACAACATTGCAGCACTTAACACATATCGTCAGTTAGGTAATGCAAATAATGCACAACAAAGTTCGATGGAGAAATTATCATCAGGTCTTCGTATTAACCGTGCAGGAGATGATGCGGCTGGTCTAGCGATTTCTGAAAAAATGCGTGGACAAATTCGTGGATTAGATATGGCGTCTAAAAACGCTCAAGACGGTAGACTGGAAATGCCGCTCTAAGCAGTAATGTTTAGATGAAAACCCCGTGAATTCGGTGGAACCCCAAACCAGCATTATGTGGATGGTGGGCAATACCGAGCCAAGCCTAATGAATTGGTGGTTTGATGTAATTAGGAAGGTGTAACGATCAGGTGGTGAGGAATCATACCAATAACCCACCCACGAGCGCGGGGCATCCTAACGGGATGAAGATATGATCTGAACTTTATGGAAACATAAAGAAGTAGCAGATAAAAAACTGCTGCGATAACAAAATTGATTTCTCTAATCCAAACTGCAGAAGGTGGGCTTAATGAAGTTCATTCTATTTTACAACGTATGAGAGAATTAGCAGTTCAATCTTCTAACGATACTAACGTTGAAGAAGATAGAACAGCACTAAATGATGAATTTGGAGAATTAGCTGAGGAACTTGGGAGGATTAAAGAAAAGTCTACATTCAATACCCAAGAATTATTCGAAGGAGCAGGGTCGAATGTTAACTCTTCAGGTGTATTACAATTACAAGTCGGTGCGAATAAAGATGATATTATAAGCCTGGATTTAACAACATCCGGTGTGAATTTAAATTCTATAGTATCGACTGCAAGCGCTGCAGATATCAGTGGTCAAGCTAGTGCAGCAGCTGCAATTGATAGTATTGATGGATTAATTGGCGATGTATCTTCTGGGCGTTCTTACTTAGGTGCGATGCAAAATCGTTTAGAACATACGATTTCAAATCTAGATAACGCATCTGAAAACCTAACTGCTGCCGAATCTCGTATTAGAGATGTTGATATGGCTAAAGAGATGATGGAACAAACAAAGAATTCTATTCTTGCTCAAGCTTCACAGGCAATGCTAGCTCAGGCAAATCAGCAACCACAGGGTGTTTTACAGTTACTACGATAAGAGAATACCTATCCCTACTAGCTGGGGATAGGTATTTAAAAAAGGGTCGTATAATATGTGTTATACGATCTTTTTTTAAATAGAAATACTACTAAGGAGTGTCAGCGAATGAGCGTTTTTTTATCAGTGTGTATGATAGTAAAGGATGAAGAAAAAGTACTAAAAAGATGTCTTGAATCAGTAATAGGAATAGCGGATGAAATAATTATTGTTGATACTGGTTCAGTTGATAAAACTAAAGGTATAGCACTTGAATATACGGAAAAGGTCTTTGACTATATATGGGAAGATGATTTTTCGAAAGCTCGCAATTTTGCTGCATCCAAAGCTAATGGTGAATGGATTTTTGCAATTGATGCAGATGAATTTGTTGATCGTGATAGTTTTTCTGAACTCAAAAAAGATTTAATGGAAAAACCACCTGTTTATAATATTTTAGCAGTTCAAATAGTCAATTTTGTTGGAATTAATGGAAAGAATACATCTTTAAATTTCCATGAAAGAATCTATAGAAATGATGGGAAAATAAGCTATTATAGAAGTATTCATGAGTTGTTAGAGCATAAAGATTCAATGGAAAATAGGGGGGTTTCTGAATTCCAAATTTTCCATTCAGGCTATATGAAGAGTGTTGTAGAAGAAAAAGAAAAGCAAAAAAGGAATTTAACAATATTAATAAACAAAAAAGAAAAAGAGCCAATAGATTACTATTTTATTGGAAATGAATATCATCAATCAGAGGAACTAGATAAGGCGATTAAATATTATCAAAAAGGTTTTAAGTTAAAAAGCGATTTCAGTTTAGATTGGGTAAAGAAATTATTACTAAAGCTTGTTGATTCCCTTCATAGAACTAAAAGAGATAATGATGCATTAGATATTATTGAAACTTGTGAAAATATTTATTACTATTTGGTGGATTTTAAGTTTTACAAAGGCATTATCTATTTTAAAAAAAGAGACTTCATAAAATCAAAAGGTATATTCCAGGAAATTCTTAGGAGGAAAGACGAATATAAAGCAGATTCAAGTGAAGACTTTTTAGAGTTTTTACCTCGCAGATTCCTAGGAGAGATTTATGAGACTGAAGGCCAGTTACAAGTTGCAGTTCAACATTATTCAAAAGCTTTATCTATTAACGATGCTGATGATTATGTGTGGATGAGACTTATAAATTTGTTAGCAGAACATTCAACATTAGAAGAACTAACGGACTTTCTTAATAATAATCTATTAAATAAAAAAAGTATTACTCCACAGAGAGTTATTAAAATCCTACTAGATGTTCCTAATATAAATGTTCAGAAGTTAACAAGATCATTACTAGAAGAATCGGAATTTTCCTCTGTGGAAAAAGAAGCATTGTATATTAAAAATCTTCAATTAGATAGATTAAATGATGATATTGTTGAAATATTAGAAAAGAAGTCATCTAATGAAATTGTATCAGTATTATCTAAAGGGATATTTAATGTAATTGACTTTATTCTTTTATCAATGGAAATGAATATTGATAAATATCAAAGGGTCCTTGAAACTATAAAATTTGACAGTCCAATAGTAAATTTATTAAATATGGTGTTTAATAAGAAAAACAAAAGATTATCGGCACTAGAAGAGGAATTATTTATATCGATTTTGAAACAAGCAAGTGTTTTAAAGTTAGACGAAGTGGTAGATTTTCTATATACCAAGATCAGGTATCTAAGCAAAGAGTCTAAAATCAAAATTAAAAAGGAAATAAAAAATATATTACATGATGTGGATAATTCTTTTAATGTAAATAGTGTTGAAATTACCAAAACAGAAGATGTTAAAGAAAAGATAATTAAACTACTTGCCCAGAATTCTTATAGTAAAGCTTTGGAATTAGCTGAAGATTCATTGCTAGAGGAAACTGAGGATGTAGAATTATACTCTATTAAAGCAGTTATTCTAATGCAACAAGAAATGTATGAAGAAGCTAAGCAAACATTAAAAAAAGGATTAGAAGTTAGCCCTGAACATGTTGATTGTCTATATAATTTAGCTTTTATTTATGAACAAAATAATGAAATAGATTTGGCAGTTGAATTATATAATAATGTAGTGCGGCTAACTACTGAAAACGAATTACGTGAAGAAGTTAAAGATAAAATAAGTAAATTGAAAGATAACTATATAGAGGCAACAAAGAATTTTAGTAAGACTCAAAAAAAAGTGTTAGTACTTGCTTACTTCTTCCCACCATTGGGGGGGTCAGGAGTGCAACGCACACTGAAATTTGTGAAGTATTTAAGAGAATTTGGTTGGGAACCAATTGTGGTTACAGTAGACTCTTTAGAATATCAGGGTGATTTAATAGACAATACTCTAGAAGAAGAACTACCAAAGGATATTGAAATTGTTAGAATTTCAGAACCAAAGAAAATAACTACAGAGAATTTAAATGAAATTGTAAAGATTTATCAAAAAATTATTAAGGACAACAATGTTATTGAACAATTTGTTAACCATGTTAATAAAACACAACAGTTAACTCTAGTTCCAGATAATCAGATTTTATTTGCTTATGAAACGATTAGAAAGGTATCTGATTTAATAGATATGGATGATATCGATTTAATTTATAGTACTTCAGGCCCGTATTCAGACCATATTATTGGTTACTACCTAAAACAGCAATACTTAAAGCCTTGGGTCGCAGATTTTCGGGATGAATGGTCAAATAATCCTTATTTTAATTACGATGAAAACAATATTTATCATAAGTTAAGTTTTGAACTTGAAAAAGAAATAGTTCATTTTGCAGATAAGGTTATAAATGTTACCCCAATGTCTACAAAAAACTGCGAAAAAATATTTAATGTGGAAAAGGGAAAGTTAGAAACTTTGACAAATGGATATGATGAAATGGATTTTAAGAACTTGGATACTAGAGTTGTAAAAAGCAATGATTACTTCTCTATTTTCCATAATGGCCTTTTTTATTCCATTAGAACTCCAGAGACAATTATAAAAGCAGTTCATAATTTAATTAGCAAAGGGAGAATTAATAAGGATAAAATAAAATTAGATCTTGGATGGACTGAGAATAAGGATTTATGGGACAAACTTATAAAAGAAAAAAATATAGATAGTGTAATATATTTTGGTGGTTATTTAAATCACAAGGAAAGCTTGGAAAAAGCTCAAAAATTTGACGCTTTATTACTAGTAGTCGGACCTGGAAAAAAGAATAAAGCTATGTATCCAGGTAAATTATTTGAATACCTTAGACTTAATAAACCTATAATCTCTCTATCTCCAAAGGATGGTGTAGTAGAGCATCTAATTAAAGATACAGAACGTGGAAATAACTGTGATTTCGAAGACATAAATGGAATAGAAGAAAGTATATTAAAAGAATATAAGAAGTGGCTAAATGGTGAAACTACCAAATTTGAAGCAGGTCAAAAAATTATTAACTTTGAAAGAAGAAATCTTACTCATAGATTAAGTGGAGTATTTGATTCAATAGTTCCAGAAAAAGTAGATACGTATCCTAAGCCTAAGAAACTAGCGTTTTTCTCTATAAAAAATGGGGATAAGTTCTTACATGATATTATTCATGAATTATCTAAAGAATATGTTGTAAGGAAAATAATAGTTACTAACCTATCTCAAATAGATGAAGGAATGAAATGGGCAGATATTTGCTGGTTTGAATGGTGTGATCACCTTATTGCATATGGTAGCAGACATAGTTTAGCAAAAGAAAGGAAACTTATATGTAGACTTCACAGATATGAAGTATTTACAGATAATTCAAAAAATGTGCATTGGGATAATGTTGATAAACTGATTGTTGTTACAAATCATTTGATAGACTATATAGAAAAAAAGGTACCTGATATAAGGAAAAAGGTATCAATAGAAACTATTGAGAACGGTGTGAAACTTTCAAAATATCAATTTAAAGAAAGGAAATCTGGGTATAACCTAGCTTTTATAGGTGATATGAATTATAGGAAAAATCCTTTCTTCATGTTGCAAATTTTAAGAAAACTGGTTGATGTTAATCCAAAGTATAAATTGCACATTGCGGGTGTTTTTACTGATCAATTGATAAAGGAATATTGGGATTATCAAGTTAGTGAATTAAATTTACAAAATAATGTTGTTTTTGATGGTTGGCAGTCCAATGTTAATCAATGGCTAGAGGATAAAGACTATATTTTGGCCCCTACTATTCATGAAAGTTTTGGGTATTTTATTGCTGAAGCTATGGCTAGTGGAATAAAACCAATAATTCATAATTTTCCCTACGCAAAAGAAGTTTGGTCAGAAAAGTACTTATTTAATACAATTGATAATGCAATAAGTATGATACTAAAAGATGTATATAATTCAAAGGAATATCGTAAGTTTATTTTTGAGAACTATCCACTAAAAAAACAAATCAATAGTACGAAGAAATTAATTAAATCTCTATCTAAAAATCAAGAAGTCAAGTTCTGTATACAGGTTTGATTATAGAGATAATGAAGTGAATTTTTATTTACCATTTCCAGATGATCATATACAACAGTTAATAAGACAAAATAAAAATTTTTACGAAGAAGATATGCTTATGGATATTAACAAAAGAGGATTAAAAGGAAAAGTAGGGGCAGATGTAGGAGCTAACATTGGCAACCATACTATATTTTTTTCTAAAGTATGTAAGGCTAAACATGTGTATGCTTTCGAACCTCAGGAATCGGTTTATAAGATATTACAGAAAAATTTAGAACTTAATGATGTTAATACAAAAGTTACAGCTTTTAAACAAGGAGTTGCTGAAAATAGTGGAAGAGGAAATGTTATCCAAAAGGAACAAACAAACTTGGGAATGAGTAAAGTAGAATTGAGCGATTTCGGAAATATTAAAGTTGTATCATTAGATGATATCCTTTTTAACAAAGAAAAGCATATTCATTTATTAAAAATTGACGTTGAAGGTATGGGTTTAGAAGTATTAAAAGGTGCTCGGCAGATAATAAATACTAGTAAGCCTTTAGTTTATATAGAAGCAGAGAATAAAGAAGAATATCAAAAACTTAATGAATTCCTACAATTGTATAATTATCAGTCTGTTAAAGTATTCAACCATACCCCTACGTATTTATTTAGTGTTGTTGATAGAATAGATGGGTGATTCACTTTGTGTTTTGATTAGGAGAGAGTTTGGGTCATGTGGAAGTAGTATGGCCACAGCATTCGTATAATAACTACCTAGAAAAAGGTGCCTGTCCCCACTGCTTTTGCTTTTTGGGATAGTAGTGCAAAATCTTATGCAGATTCAGCTGATGCTACTCAACAATTAGAGACAGATCATGTAATTGATATAAATGGAAAATCAACTGATCAGATTGCAAGTGATATTGCTAACTTGAAGACTGATGGAGAAAAGCGGAAGTGACGTTACAGTTACTGCTGCTACATTATCGGGTGAATTGCTGGTAATCCCTGATAACTTTTCTTACCACAACGTAGCTGGAAACAACAAGCGTGATGGTTTGAAAAAAGAAAAGATATGGGCAATCAGCAGCCAATTTCCTGTCTCGAAAGAGTGGAGAAGGTTCAACGAATAGGATAAACCATCTAAAAGTTTAGCTTAAGATGATGAAATCCGTCGGTGAAACAATGTTCATCAGCATTTTGAATCCGAAGTGCCGACCCCTACTAGATTGATAGAGGGTGAAGATATAGTCTAGTCATTTGTGAAAGCAAATGTTCGCACGATGGCGAAAGAAATGATGGAACAAACGAAGAATTCAATTCTTTCTCAAGCGCCACAAACTATGTTGGCTCAAGCCAACCAATTACCACAAGTAGTTCTACAACTTCTTCGTTAATTTCAGATATATCGAGGCTCTAGTTTTACTAGGGTCTATTTTTTACTGATTTGTTTTTGTATTATGATTACAAGCCAAAGTGTATAAACCTTGTAACTCCAATTGATTCTAGTGAATGTATTTGGACATTTATAAAGACAATTATTTATGTTACATTTTAAGTGTCCAATGAATTTAACTAATTACCAGATAGTAACCATTTGAGAGAAAATATAAAAAAGGAGAGAGCAAAGTGGATGAAATAATTGCTAAATCTTTTGAAGATGATCAAAAAAGAGTTACAGAGGCTTTGATTGAGGAATTGATTTTATTTTTAGCGCCATATTTTAAATCCAACGAAGAAGCTGAGGAATTTATAAAAATATGTGAAGAACATCCCAATCCAACTCCTAAACGAGTATTACACCAAATATACAGACATATCTCTTTATCGGATGAGATGGCTTATCTAAAAACAGGCTCAGTAAAGGATAGTCTTCAAGTCTTTTTTTGGATTGTAACTATTGAAGCAATTTTTAAGGCTGAAACACCTTATTCTAAATTAAAAAAATCTGAAATAGTAAGAAACTTTTTTAAAGATTACATTAATGAGGCGGATCAAAAATTACTGATAAGAAGTATATCAAGATGTGATAAACCTTTTGAAAAAACAACTATAAATACAGTAGCTGATATGTTCAATACTGTAAGGAACATGGTTGCACATGAAGGGATATATTGGTTTTTTACTTTTCCAGAAAAAGAAGGAAATGACCAAATTGGCTTAATTCCCAAAGAGAAAACTTCCTTCCTTTCAATATATACAATGGGAGAAGAGAACTTTAGTATTTATACTGTGTCGATAACAAAAGAGATAGTCCGAGATATAATAATAAAAGGTTCCTTAAACTTTTTAGGTAAAGTTTTAGAAGATTATAAAGATAATTAGTTAAATTTATTTGGTCACTTGTAAATTTATTAATAAAACAGTAGAAACCTTGTAAAGTTCCGACTATTATTCTTTTATTTAAATTAATGCTGGACAAATTATCCTACTCTTGATAATTAGATTAATCTGATTTTGCGTCCCAAAATGAAAGGTACAATATGGATAAAGAATAAAGAGAAGTAAAAGAGTTTCTTGAACAACAATTAGAATGGACGAAAGAACAGGATCGTATCCTAGATTAAATAGATGAAAAGCTCCATCAAATGAAAAGAATTGCTATATGCCGCTGAACATGATTTGCTAGATTATGAAATCAACGCACTTAATACAAGAATAAATAGGGACCAATGTGTCAGACCCCCACCACAATAAAACGTTAATGTGCTAAAGTAATTATTTTGATTTACCATATTTGAACGTTTCTCTATTTAGAAATAGAATTTTATCCTCTAACATACTAGTTACCATTAAAATTTAGTAATTCAACCAATCCCCCCTTAAACATTCCCCCATCTTATCCGATATAATATATAGAATACAATCGTGATTAAATATAAAATATAACTAGTTAACTATACATTGTAATCATAAAAGGACGTGAAGAAATGGCTGGTATTAGAGTCGGTGGTTTAGCGAGTGGGATGGATATTGATTCTATCGTTAAAGATATGATGAAAGTTGAACGGATGCCGTTGGATAAGATGGAACAAGAAAAACAAATATTAGAATGGAAACAGGAAGATTACCGTTCTATCAATACATTATTGCTAGATTTTCGTTCGGAATTAACGCAGATGAATATGACAACTTCTTACCGTTCAAGAACTGTCTCGACATCCGATGAATCAAAGGTAACGGCAACGGCTAGTAGTGCAGCCTCACTATCTAGTTACAATATTTCAAGCGTATCTCAAATAGCAACAGCAGCTACCTTAAGAAATGTGGGAAGCATCTCCTCTCCAAACAGTGAAAAAGTGGATTTGACCAAAGGGTTATTTAGTCAACGAGATAAGTTTGCTGTCAAACCTGAAAACTGGGAGAATAGCAGAGAGGTTTGGAAACAAGGAATTATTGAGCGAAAAGATTTTACTTCAACTGTCGATGAAAATAAAAAAGTACTATCTACAATCGAATTTGATATAGAAACTGTGCCGGATAGTTCCATGAGTATTCGAGTAGATGGTAAAGGCTATAAAGTAGTTCGTGACAAAGAAGTGAGCGAATTAGCTAAAAATGAAGTACTGTATACACCTGCCGATGGAGAGACTCCTGGTGAATTAACATTTGCAGATGGGGTTTTGAAAGAAAACTCTAAAGTAAGGGCCGAGTATATTGTTGATAGTAAAACTGACACGACAACAATCAGTGAACCAATAGAAAGATGGAGATTGTCTAAACAGTCGATTGCAGATGAAGCTTTTACACTACAAATTGGTGAGGGTAATACGTTTACTATTAAAGAAGAAGCGGATAATGAATTTCACTTAGTAGATACATCAGGTTCCTCAATTGGTACCATAAATAAAGAAACAGGATTAATTAATTTTAATCAAGATAAATTAAAAGATATTATACCAGATGATTCAGACGTAGAAATTAAAGCGACATATCAACAAAACTATACAGATTTCACGTTAGGTGCTCATACATCAGAAGGTGAGACTCATGAAACATTTCTTGTATCTGGAAACACTTCCATTAACCAAGTCATGAGCTCGGTTAACTCATCTCAGGTTGGCTTAACGATGTTCTATGACTCATTCACCGATCAAATGACACTATCCAGAAATGAAACAGGTAATTTTAATGGTGAAGGTGCAAATGAATTCGATGGAAAATCTGTAACAGGCCTGAATAACCGTGAAATTATAACGGATGGCCTTTTAATGAATTCACTGTTCCGCTTTGGTAATGGAACTGAAACCGGTGGCCAAAATGCCAAATTCACAATCAATGAACTAACAACTGAGCGCCATTCCAACACCTTTGATATCTCTGGAGTTACTTTTTCATTAAAGAAAACCTTTACTGAAGATGAAGAAGCAGCAACTCTATCTGTAAACAACGACAGTGAAGCTGTTTTTGAGAATATAAAAGAATTCGTGGAAAACTACAATACATTAATTGAAGCAATCAATGACAAGTTAACCGAAGATGTTCACCGTAGTTATAAACCACTGACGGATCAAGAACGTGAAGAGTTATCGGATAAGCAACAAGAAAAATGGGAAGAGATGGCTCGTAGTGGTTTATTACGAGGTGATTCAACGCTATCTGGAGCACTTTCTAGTATGCGTTCTGATTTTTATGCCCCTGTCGACAATCCAAACGTTTCTGGTTCATATGATCAATTGGCAAAAATCGGTATTACTACTACTCGAGATTGGATGTCAGGTGGTAAGCTAGAAATAAACGAGGCAAAACTGAAAGCTGCAATTGAAGATGATCCAGCATCGGTAGAAAACTTATTCCGTGGTAATGGTGACACGAAGGAAGAACAAGGGATTACTAGACGTCTCTATGACTCTGTGAACCAAACGATGGATAAAATCTATGAAAGAGCTGGTCGGTCGTCTTATTCCAATAACCAATTTACGATTGGTAGAAATATCGAAAATGTGGATGACCAAATCAGTCGCTTTCAAGACAGATTAACACAAATCGAGGATCGCTATTGGCGCCAATTCACTGCCATGGAAAAAGCCATCCAACAAGCAAATAGCCAAATGAGTTACATGATGCAACAATTCGGTGGGTATTAATACCGGATCATAAAAATTACCACAACCAAAGAAGATTCTAGTTCTGCTAGGATCTTTTTTTACCAAATGAGGAGCGTTCACAATGGAAAAATACATCGATATGATGCACCAATCAAAGAATCTACAAGATACGGTACAGGAAGGTCTAGAACATATTCAATTTTTATTGAAAGAAGGTAAGGGCGAGGCAACGATCCAATTATTTGGGGACATTGTACAAGCATTTATCACGATTGAGAAATCCTTGCAGGTGATTCCAAGTGAGGTTACTTCAACAGAAATTCATGAACTAACATCTAAAATAAAAGAATCATTAGAACTAATTGTTTCATGTTATGAGGATGAGAATTATGTGAAAATCCAAGAAGTCTTACAGTTTAACACCATTCCTCAATTTACAAAGAGGAAAGAACTATTAGACAAGGCCTTTCAACCATACTTAGTATCATAATTTTCTAGTAAACAAGTATGATTTAGTGGTACAATGTGGGTAGAAATCTGTCGAATACGGGACATATACTTGTTCCACTGGAGGTGTCATGATGGAAGAATACATAAAAATAATCGTATTTAAGCTTAGAGAGCAGCATTTTGGAGTGGACGTACAACAGGTGCTTTCCATTGAAAAGTATCAGGAAATTACTAGTGTTCCAAGGACATCAGACTTTATCAAAGGAATTATTAACTTGCGTGGCGAGACCATTCCAGTCATTGATTTGAAAGAAAGACTTCAACTAGAAAGTACCGAACTCACTGAACAAACGCGAATTTTAATTGTTCAAGCCCAGGATGTTCAAGTGGGCCTAATAGTAGATGCAGCAACGGATGTATTAGACATCGATCATAGCTCAATCGAACAGCCACCGAATATTATTGGTGGGGTAAAAGATACCTTCTTAGGTGGCGTTGCCAAATTAAAAGAGGAATTACTTCTATTAGTCGATTTAGAACAAATATTAAACTTTGAAGAATCAAATGAAATCAAAGAAGTAGTGAATGCTTCCAATTAAAAACTCATTTTCGGACGGGTTTTTTTATATGATAAATTGTCACAAATATGTATTTTATTAGCGCTATTGGTATAAAACAAAGGAAAAAAGCATATATTATTTTCGCTAGAAAACTAGCGTAAGAAATACACGTAGACTCCTGTGGGAGCAGAGGCATAGGTGAGACCCCACAGGGCTTGTCCGAGGAGGCTCACCAGCCGCCCACGGAAAGCGAAGTGTATTTCTGGAGCGATAGGGAACCTAGCAACTCACTATTAATAGCTGCAAATAAATTACAACGTCATCCCTTTCTTCTTAGCATTCTCATCTAACATAACGCCTATAGCTAATCCAACACTCATTCCAATAGGTAAACCTAATGCAAGATTATCAAATAGCACTAGTCCGAATACTAACCCTAAACTAGTACCAATGGAAATAAAAATACTCATATAATACCCACTCGTTACCAGCTTATGTTGATTTTTTAAGTGAGAGCTAATATTTTCCAATTTTTGACCATGCTTCTTAAGGTCATCCTCATCAAGATGATCAACCTTTTCATGAAGTTCCATTAAATGACTTTCAAGGTCAACAAAATGTTCTTCACATTCCTCACAATCAGAAGAGAAAGAATCCAACCTTTGAATGACTCTCTTACACCTATCCACATCAAGTTTTGCCACAATCGTTTTATTTTCATTTTTGCTCATCTCATCAAGAATCGTATACATATTTTCTACACGCTGACTCTCCATAAGTCACCTCCACAATTGAGACTTCTATTAATGTTTTTTCCCCATAAACCTGTTTTAAACTATTGGCAAATAATACTAATACAGAAATATTTGGAAAACTTAAATTTCTAATAATTTATTGCAACAATACAGGAACTATAATAAAATTACAATAGTGTTACAGAATTATTTTATTTACTAATTTCTGAAAAAATAAAACCATTCGAAAAAATGGAACATAAGCTAAGGGTTAAAAGTCCTGTATACTAGACTTAATAGTTTTCAATTATACCTGGCTATTCTGTTATAATGAATAGCTATTTTTTATTAAGACAGGCAATAATTTTTAGGAAAAAAGGAGTGGCATGATGGCGCCTACAACACATTCAAGAAATAAGTCGATAACAGTACTTTTAAACGGGACAATAGCCTCTTTAAATAATGTATTACCAATGAAGCATGAATTGTCAAAGCCAATCCTTCAGAAGGATAAAATAGAATTATCATATGCCGTTTTAATCGGCGTAACAGGAGATTTAAAAGGAAAACTAGTTTTACTAGGAGAACCTAGTATTTTCGGTTCGATAGGAAAAGTTATGTTCGGAATGGCTTTAGAAGGAGAGATGCTTTCCTCTTTCAGCGGAGAGCTAGGAAACATGGTAGCAGGTGGAATTGCAACGAATATCGTCGACCACGGACTAAATATCGATATAACAGCACCAACGATTCTACAAGGAAATACAAGCTTATCTGGGTATAAACAAGCAATTAATCTGCGTGTGCGTTTAGAGTCCGGTGAAGAATTGGGTCTTTACTTATTACTAGATTGATAGTACATAGATGCACTTTCTATCAAACAGATAGATTACATAGAATCATATTACATAACATAGGGGGCAATTTTTTAAATGGCTAGAATAGTAATCACCGATGATGCAGCATTTATGAGAATGCAACTGAAAGATATTTTAACAAAAATGGGCCATGAGGTTGTAGGAGAAGCTGAAAATGGGTTAGTATCCGTTAATATGGTAAAAGAATTACAACCTGACCTTGTGACGATGGATATTACCATGCCAGAAATGAACGGGGTGGAGGCTGTAAAAGAAATCAAAAAAATAGCACCAAATGTGAAGATTGTTATGTGTTCTGCGATGGGGCAGCAGGCAATGGTTGTAGATGCAATCCAAGCTGGGGCTAATGATTTTATAGTTAAACCTTTTACAGCAGACAGAATAGAAGATGCTATTTCAAAATTAGCGTAAAAATCGATCGCATCAGGAAGGTAGATAAATAATGGCAAAAAAAATAAAAATAGCAAAAAAACGATCAACTAGAAAATTTTCATTTAAAAATATTAAAATAGGTTGGAAATATGGATTTATTGTAATGATCATGCTCGCCATGTTTGCGATTTCAACAAGCTTGGTATCTGTATTGCTTACTGGTGTAGGAAACGATATTGAAGAGGTAGAGAATAAAGGAAACCACGCCATCCAAATTACAGAGATGGGTTCCCTTACTCGATCGAAGGCTATTCGAATTGTCAATTATCTTCAAGAACAAAATCCTTTGTTAATTGAAGAGTTTAATACTCGTGGGGAAGAGTTTAACGAACTAGAAGCAACACTTCGAGAAACTTTAGATACAGATGAACAAAAAGAAATAATCAATCAAGTTGCTTCAATGGATGAAGAGTTGAATGAATTATTTGCAACGATGCGCACCAATGTTAATACAGATGATATTATAAGTGCTGAAAATAACGTTTTTGCAGCAAATAAAGTCCGAACAGAAATGATTGATTTATTAGAAGAACTGCGAGTTACTGTAAATGAAGAAAGAACGGCTGCAGTGAATGACGCAAAAGAGAGTCAAGCTTTAACGTTTATGATTCAAATTGTTTCATTTGCAATTTCAACATTTATAGGTGTATCCCTCGTTATTTTTATTAGTAGAAGAATTTCTAAAAACTTAACGAAGCTAGTCGATATTAGTGAGAATATTGCAGATGGAAATCTAGCCGTTGAGAAGCTAGATTATAATGGAAAAGATGAAATTGGTAAGCTTGGAAATGCTGTACATACGATGAGTACTAATTTACGCCGGATGATTCAACAGGTTACAAATGTTTCTGAAACCGTAACGAGTCAAAGTGAGGAATTAACACAATCTGCCAATGAAGTAAAAGCAGGAACCGAACAAGTTGCAACGACAATGCAGGAGCTAGCTGCAGGTTCTGAAACGCAAGCCAATAGTGCTAGTAGTTTAGCAGAAGTCATGAGCACTTTCTCAACAAAAGTAAAAGATACGAATGAAAATGGAGTTTTAATCAGTGAAAATTCAAATAACGTACTAAGCATGACTAATAACGGTACGGAAATTATGAAATCGACAACAAGTCAAATGAAAAAAATTGACCAAATTGTTCAGGAAGCGGTCTTGAAAGTAAAAGGTCTTGATGAACAATCACAGAAAATTACTAGTTTAGTAACGGTAATTAAAGATGTAGCTGACCAAACGAATTTACTTGCGTTAAATGCTGCGATTGAAGCGGCTCGTGCTGGGGAGCATGGAAAAGGGTTTGCCGTTGTAGCAGATGAAGTCCGAAAATTAGCAGAGCAAGTTTCTGTTTCCGTTACTGACATTACTGGTATCGTTACAACGATCCAAACAGAATCCAGTGACGTAGCCAATACACTTCAAGGTGGATACAAGGAAGTAGAAGAAGGAAGCAGCCAAATTGAAATAACGAATGAGACATTTGCTAATATTGCAGATGCAGTAACGAACATGGCGACAAATATTAATACAGTTACAACTAACTTAGCCGAAATTGATGAACGAACAAAAGATATGAATCTTTCTATCGAAGAAATTGCGTCTATTTCAGAGCAGTCGGCAGCAGGAGTTGAGGAAACAACTGCATCTACAGAGCAAGCAAGTAGTACGATGGAGGAAGTTGCTGGTAGTTCTGACCAATTAGCGAAATTAGCTGAGGAATTAAATCAGCTCGTGCGTCAGTTTAGACTGTAGTATGGATAAGAGGTATAAGGATGAGATTCCTTGTGCCTCTTTTTTATATATAAAAAAAGGTGGGATTTTGCTGGTGTGAAGAGGAGATTGTCCTACTTTTGTACTTATCCATCTTTTACAATTATCAGAAAATACCTTTAAAACTATTGAAATATATAGAAAAATAAGTATAATTGAAGTATGCTTCTAATTTTACGCCCATTACATACATGACCTTTTACATCGCCAGTGGGTGAAAGCGTTGACAAATAGAAGCTAAAAAAAACTTAGAAAAAGGGGTATGTACATGAGAAAGAGAATAGTAGGTATTTCAATGGCTTTAATTGGCCTAGTACTTATTCTAGCTGCTTGTGGTGGCGATAAGGCTAATATTGCGGTTGGACCAGCAGGTAGTGCGACAAATACCGTTTCCTCACTAATTTTGGAAGCTTATGGTATTGAAGAAGGAGATTATACGGCATTTGAAGAAGGCTTTGGAGATGCTGCTGACGGTGTCCAAGATGGAAATATCGATATTTCTATTGGTATTTTAGGATTACCAGCTGGTAGTATTGAGAACTTACATGCATCTGCAGGAGATGCCAAAATGCTAAGTCTGTCTAAAGAAGCTGTAGCTTATATTGAGGAAAACAGTGCCTATAGAGAGATGGTTATCCCAGCTGATTCCTATGAATTCCTTGAGGAAGATGTTACAACAGTAACTGCTTATGCAATTCTAATGGGGAACACGAATACAATTAGTGAAGAATTAGGTTATCAGTTAGCGAAAGTTATGATTGAGAATTCAAGTGATATTTCTCATGCTCAAGGTGCTCAAATGACGCTTGACAATGCATTAAATGGATTAGAAGATATGCCAATCCATCCAGGTGCTGCTAGATACTATGAGGAGCAAGGATTAGAATTCGATAATCCAATTGCTGAATTAAATGTTACTGAGGACGTTACTGAATTAACACTTGGTACAGGGAGTTCTGGTGGTACTTACTTCCCACTTGGTGGAGAAATGGCAACAATTTGGAAAGACAACATTGAAGGAATCAATGTAACTTCACAAGAAACTGGTGCTTCTCTTGAAAATATGGCACGAATTGGTGAAGGAACCATGGACTTAGGAATGGCTGTACACGGACCAGCAATGGATGGTGTGAATGGTGAAGGAGAGTTCGATGCGCCAATCGAAAATGCAGCATTTATCGGTCATATTTATCCAGAGGTTGTACAAATCGTAACTCGTGAGTCTACAGACATTGATAGCTTTGAAGATTTAAAATAATAGTTAAATAGTCAAACATCCTAGTTTCATAGCATCGAATTTTCATAAGAATTTGGAAAGGGATCTTTGTTAGAGATCCCTTTCTTTCTACTCAAAAAAAGAAAGGATGTGATGGGATGGCAGAAAACGTTAATGAGAATAACAACGGCAAAGAGCAAGTGGATGCAAAGGAAATACTGGAAAAGTACGATAAGGAAAGTAATTTTAGGACTAAAATTGGTCGATGGAAATGGGTTGTTACTTTTCTGGCAGTTGCTTTTACTTTATTCCATTTGTATACTGCTTCTTCTAGTGTTCTACCTTCGCAACAACAAGGTGCAATCCACCTAGGTACAGCCCTTGGGATTATCTTTTTACTTTTCCCAGCGAAAAAAGGACTTCAAAAAGTACAAAAGACGGTACCATGGTATGATGTTTCGTTAGCATTTATTGCAATGTATTGTGGATATCATAAAATATTTTTCTATGACCGTCTATCTACTGCCATTGTCTCCGGTTACACAACGCTTGATACGATCGTTTCGATTGTAGCTATACTATTACTTTTAGAAGCAACGCGCCGTACCGTTGGTGTACCGATTATCATTGTGGCAAGTATCATGATTCTCTATGCGATTTTTGGAAACTTCATTCCAACTCAAGTACTCTCACATGCAGGTTTTGCTGTAGATGATATTGCGAATAATCTATGGTTCAGAACGAGTGGTGTATTTGGAACACCTATTCAAATCTCTGCAAAATTCATTTTCCTATTCTTATTCTTCGGAGTAATTCTCGTTCACACGAAAATTGGAAAATTCTTTAATGATTTAGCATTCTCATTAACAGGGCGATACACAGGTGGTACGGCTAAAACAGCTGTTGCTGCCAGTGCAATGACTGGTATGGTATCTGGTAGTTCTGTTGGGAACACGGTTTCTTCTGGCTCTTTTACAATTCCAATGATGAAAAGAGCAGGATTTAAACCAGAATTTGCTGCCGCAACGGAAGCCTCTGCTTCAACTGGTGGACAAATCATGCCACCACTAATGGGGGCAGCAGCCTTTATTATGATGGAGTACTTATCGGTTGATTACAGTACCGTTATGCTAGCAGCTGTAATCCCAGCTATTCTTTATTTTGCTGGTATTTTTATTGGTACTCATTTCGAAGCCAAAAAGCTAAAAATATTTGGTGTACCAAAAGATCAATTACCAGTATTTAAAGATCTAATGATGAAAAATGGATTTATGCTCTTACCTCTATTTTTCATTGTTGGAACCATCCTTATCGGTTACACTCCTCAAAGAGCAGCCTTTTGGGGAATTATCATTGCTTTAGCGATTAGCTTCATCCGCAAAGAAACACGAATGAATTTAAAAGGTTTTATCAATGTATTCGAACAAGGTGCACGTGTTGCACTTCCAGTAATCTCTGCCTGTGCGACTGCAGGTATTATCGCTGGTGTTGTTAGTATCACTGGTTTAGGTACTAAGTTTGCTTCAGGTATTATCGCTCTATCCGGTGGAATTTTACCATTTGCTCTATTCTTTACGATGATTGCTTGTATCATCTTAGGAATGGGTCTACCGACAACTGCAAACTATGTTGTTACAGCTACTATTGCTGCACCAGTACTTATCAATGAATTTGCTGTTGCACCAATTGCTGCGCATATGTTTGTATTCTACTTCGGAATCGTTGCTGACATTACTCCACCAGTTTGCTTAGCGGCATATGCTGGTGCAGGGATAGCCAGGGCGAATCCGTTTAAATCAGGGGTTACTGCGGTTAAACTAGCCATAGCCGCCTTTATCATACCGTATATATTTATCTACAACCCAATACTCGTGTTAGTTGATGTAACGGCCTTCAAGCTAATTATATCGCTAGCGACAGCAATAATCGGTATGATGGCAATTAGTAGTGCACTTATTGGTTTCTTCATCAGACACTCCAAGAGTTGGGAAAGACTCGTTATGTTCGGTGGTGGAATCCTGATGATCTGGCCTGAAGTGTTAACAAGTGCTATTGGTATTGTCCTTATGGCAGCTGTTTGGTTCCTACAAAAACAGCGCAAGGATGATGGCGGCGAAATGGAAGTTCGAGCAACCGTTTAAAAGAAAGTTTATGAAGTGCAATTTTATAAAAGGCTACACGATATGGGAGCGATTGCTTCTGTGTTGTGTGGTCTTTTTTTGTTGGGAGGAAGGTGGTGTGCTCGACCTGGGTGTGGATATGCACCCCCGGTGAGGGAAATTCGCTCGCCTCGGGTGTGGACTCGCTCCCTGGTGAGTCAAATTCGCTCGCCCTAGGAGAAAAATTGCTCCCCGGTTAGTCAAACTCGCTCGCCCCAGGAGAAACTCGCTCCCCACTAAGTCAAACTCGCTCGCCCCAGGAGAAACTCGCTCCCCACTAAGTCAAACTCGCTCGCCACGTGTGAAATTCGCTCCCCACCAAGGAAAACTCGCTCCACCTCAACACGGATTCGCTCCCCACCAAGTAAAACTCGCTCCATCCCAACACGAATACGCTCCCCACCAAGGTAAACTCGCTCCACCCCAACACGGATTCGCTCCCCACCAAGTAAAACACGCTCCATCCCAACACGAATACGCTCCCCACCAAGTAAAACACGCTCCATCCCAGCACGAATTTGCTCCACCCACATCAATACAAACTCATATTTCCAACCTCATTCTCCTAATCTTCAACACTATTACTTACCAATCCATCATCCACTTATGCTATATTAGTTGATGTGGAAAGGGGTCGCAGCTATGGTTGATTTGCAACAAAGTAAGGCTAATTCTAGTCAGTGGTATCGGGCTGTATTAGTTGTTGGTATTATTTTTATTGCTTTTAATTTGCGTCCGGCAATTACTTCGGTTGGGCCATTAATTGGTACGATACGTGATGATATTGGGCTGTCGAATTGGAGTGCTGGTTTGCTGACAAGCTTGCCTCTTATTGCATTTGCGTTTATGTCGCCAATTGTTGCTCGGATTGGTAATCGTTATACAAATGAACGTGCATTGCTATGGGGGCTTATTGTTTTATTAGTTGGAATTTCAATTCGCTCCATTTCCGTCCTTTTCTTCTTGTTTGTGGGGACCCTTTTGGTGGGGGTAGGAATTGCGATTTGTAATGTTTTGTTGCCAGGTGTTATAAAAGAGAAGTTCCCTGCAAAAGTAGGATTGATGACAAGTATCTATTCTACAGCAATGGGCATTTTCGCTGCAGTAGCATCCGGTGTAAGTGTTCCGTTAGCTAGTGGAATGGATTTGGGCTGGCAATTAGCCTTACTCGTATGGTCGATTCCATCAGTTATAGGAATTGGAATTTGGTTCTATCTATCTCGTAAAAAACAAAGCGAATCTGACGTTGAGGGGCAGTATGTGCCAAGTGAAAATCGAATGTGGAAGTCACCTCTGGCATGGCAAGTTGCAGCATACATGGGACTGCAGTCATTCTTATTTTACGTTACGATATCGTGGCTTCCAGAAATTCTACATAATAATGGGGTAACGATGGAGACGGCAGGATGGATGCTATCCTTTACCCAATTTATCGGTTTACCTGCTAGTTTTCTAGTACCTGTAATTGCAGGACGTTTACAATCACAACGAAGCATTGTGCTAGTAATAGGGGTGTTCTCCATCACAGGATATAGTGGACTGCTTCTAGGTTCATCTTTTGTATTGATGATTGTTAGTACAACTCTAATTGGTCTAGCATTAAGTGGCAGTTTTGCATTAGCATTGGCATTTTTAGGGATGCGTGCTCGAGATTCCAAGCAAGCAGCAGAACTATCAGGTATGGCGCAAGCATTGGGTTATGTGTTTGCTGCTATTGGGCCAATATTTATTGGATACCTGTATGATGTAACTCATGTTTGGACGATACCTTTGATCACGTTGATTGTGGTGTCATTGCTAGTCGCTCTATTTGGAATGGCCGCAGGTAGAAATAAATATGTGCTATAAATAAAAATGAGGTGGAATGATGAAGAAACTACTTTTAACAGGATTTGAACCATTTTTGGAATTTCCAATCAATCCCACTACGGAAATTGCTACGTCTTTAAATGGGGAAACGATTAATGATTATGAAATTATCGGTGAGGTTCTATCCGTAGACTTTCAAAAATCTGGGAAACAATTACTCAATTTGATAGAAAAGCATAACCCAGATGCTGTCATTTCTCTTGGTTTGGCTGGGGGGAGAAATTGTATTACTCCTGAGAGAATCGCGATCAATTGTAATGATGGTCCGGTTGATAATCGAGGACATAAGCCAAATGGTGAAAAAATAGTCGAAGATGGGGATGATGGGTATTTCTCTACCCTGCCGATAAATAAAATGGTTGATGCTTTAAAAGAGGCCAGTTTACCAGCAAAAATCTCAAACACTGCTGGTGCGTATCTTTGCAATAACGTGATGTACCACGGGTTATATTACAATAAGAAAAATAACCTTGATAGACCATCAGGGTTTATACATATACCAGCATCCCATAAGTTGGCTGTGGAAAAAAATATGCCAAGTTGGTCTCAAGAGGATTTAGAAAAAGCAATAAAAGTCTGTATTAACTGCCTATAATGAATCCAAACGATAAACTGCCTCGTATAAAATATGAGGCAGTTTCATTTAGGAAGGGGAGTAAAATGGAAAAACAACCGAAAATAAATGTTAAACCATCAAAATGGGAGCATATACTGAATGCACTATCGATCCTCGTAATCATCGGAACTATTATTTATGTTTTTCTATCAATTAAAAACCTGCCAGATACAATTGCGATTCATTTCAACAATGAGGGCGAGGCTGATGGATGGGGAAGCAAGTGGATTATCTTTGGACCTATTATTATAGCAATTATTACTTTTATCCCGTTGTATTTTCTAAGTAGAGTTCCACATAAACTAAATTACCTAGTAGAAGTAACAGAACAAAATGTTTCACGGCAATATTCTCTAGGAAGATTATTTATAACGACACTAAATTTGGAGGCTGTTGTCATATTTTGTTACATTTCCTGGGAAATGATTCAATTTCAAATAGGAAATAGTTTTTCTGTTCATTTATTATTAATTATTATTTTTGTAATCCCAATATCAACCATTGTTATCTACATAACAAAAATGATTAAAGCGAGATAACAGAAAGGGGTGTACCTTTTGAAAAATAAGATGGATGTTAACCTACCACCAAGTTATACAGTGAGAATTTTAAACCGACTGTTATTGTTCATCATTATTGGGAATATCATTTATATTTTTGTGTCGTTTCCTAGTCTCCCTGATGAAATTCCAATTCATTTTAATTTAGCAGGGGAGGCGGATAATTGGGGAAATAAAGCGATCATACTGATTTTTCCTCTTTTATTTAAAGTTGTTTTCCTTCTGTTATATTTCTTAGCAAAAGACCCTAGTACGTATAACTATCCTGTTAAAGTAACCGAAGAAAATGCTGAATCATTATTTGTCTTGGCTAGGCAAATGTTAACAGTGATGAATTTCCAAGTTGGAGTGATAATGTTATTCTTAACTTTCTATATGATACAGACTGCAAAAGGTGTCGAGTTACCAGGGTTTCTTCTCATCGTACTCATTACAATTGTACTTGGAACAACAATTTATTATTTAATTAAAATGCTAAAATTAAAGTAATCATTTCCAAAACTTCTATATTGCCATCCGTTACTCCAATGTAATAGAATAAGTTGATGATATAATAGATTGAGAGTGATGGAGATGCCTAAGAAGATTTGGTTATTGGTTATTGCAATGACCATTAATGTGACAGGGGCCTCTTTTTTATGGCCACTGAACACGATATATATGCATAATGAACTTGGTAAAAGTCTTGCTTTTGCTGGAGTTATTTTAATGTTAAATCAAGGAGCAGCAATCATTGGGAATTTAATTGGTGGAACACTATTTGATAAATTTAGTGCTTATAAGACAATTTTATTCGGAATCTTTCTTTCCCTTGTTGCTGCGATTATTTTGTCGTTTAATCATAGTATTTTGCCATATTCCATCCTACTTGTAGTGATTGGTTTCGGGTCAGGAATTACAGGTCCAGTCATGTTTGCGATGGCAGGTTCTGTCTGGCCAGAAGGTGGAAGACGTGCTTTTAATGCGGTGTATGTTGCTCAGAATTTAGGTGTAGCACTGGGAGCAACCATTGGTGGATTTGTTGCAAGTATTTCGTTTGATTACATCTTTATCGCAAACGCAGCATTTTTCCTTCTGTTTTTCTTGGTTGTACTCTTTACGTTTAAACAGATGGATCAAGATAGAGACCAACAAATGCATACAACAGTACTTGCTCAAAGTAAAAAAATCCAAAACAAAGCAGCTTTTACAGCTCTAATCATTTTGAGTAGTGGATTTTTTATCACTTGGCTTGCCTATAGTCAGTGGCAGTCTACGATTGCTTCCCATACCCAAGACTTAGGTATACCATTAGAGCAATACAGTACACTATGGGCAATCAATGGTTTTCTTATCGTACTATTGCAGCCATTAGTGAAGTGGGTTACGGAAAAAGTAACATCGGTTAAAAAACATATCTATATCGGAACCTTTATCTTTATTGGTTCTTTTGTCGTAGCGATGTATGCAGAGGAATTTACGATGTTTGCTGTAGCGATGGTTATACTAACGATTGGAGAGATTTTAGTATGGCCGGCCATTCCGACATTAGCAAATGAATTGGCACCAAAAGGAAGGGTAGGATTTTATCAAGGATTTGTAAATAGTGTGGCAGCTGCAGGTCGAATGATGGGACCAGTTGTCGGAGGGTTTGTTGTTGATTTATTCAACATCCAGCTGTTATTCTTTATTTTATTAATTCTTTTAGTGATTCCTTTTATAACAACATTGATATTCGACCGTGGTGTGAAACAACAACAAGAATTAGCACAAGCTAATTAAAAGGAGTTTTTGCATGGCTGATATTAAATTAATTGCATTAGACATGGACGGAACGCTTTTAAATAGAGATCATGAGGTAACGGACTACACGAAAGAAGTCATCGGAAAAGCACTGAATCAAGGCGTTCAAGTTGTTCTGAGTACGGGGCGATGGTTAGAATCCTGTTATCCATACGCAGAATCATTACAATTACAATCATTTTTAGTAACTTGTAATGGTGGTGAAATCTGGACAATGAATAAAGAATTAGTCGAACAGCATTTACTTAAGACAGAAGACATTGAGAAAATGTGGCACTTAGCTATTGAGATGGGCGTTTCTCCTTGGATGATTTCCACAACTGAACTTTTCCATAATAATCGTCCAGATGATTTTTATACCCATGAATGGCTAAAATTCGGATGTAACTCTAATGATATGGGTAAACTCGATGATTTTAATAAAGAGTTATCCTACATGGAGGGGTTAGAATTAACCAATTCCTTGCCAACGAACGTTGAGGTGAATCCAGAAGGTGTGAGTAAGTCTAGAGCTTTACGAAGGGTTTGCAAAGAACTTGGAATCACTATGGAAAACGTATTGGCATGTGGGGACAGTTTAAATGACATAAAAATGATTCAAGATGCAGGTGTTGGGGTTGCGATGGGAAATGCACAAGAAGCAATTAAAAAAGTTGCAAACCACGTGACAGACACGAATAACAATGATGGTGTAGCAAAAGCAATTGAAAAATATGTATTATAATGATGGAGCCTCTATATGGGGCTTTTTTATCATTTTGTCCATTTTCTCAAAAAAGACCATTTCTTCTTTATTAAGAACAAATTGCTTTATATTTCTTTATTTTCCTCTTATTTACTGGGTAACTTGGTTCTTTTAAAAGTTTGGTATGTTCTTTATAATGCACATAAGAGACTTTAAGTTATTGGATAAGGGGAAATGCCTATGGTTGGCAAACGGTTAAAGAAAGTAAGGTTAGAAAAAGGTTACTCATTATCCCGTTTAGCTGAAGAATCAGGTGTCTCCAAGTCGTATTTAAGTTACTTGGAGAGGGGGCTTCGGACAAATCCTTCTTTACAAGTATTGACCAAAATAGCACAGACTTTGGGCTGTACATTGGAATACTTGCTAGGTGAGTTGATTATGGACCAGAAAAAATTAGTTGACGTGGATGATGAGCTAGTAACAGTCATTAAAAATGCTTTCAACGAAGATCTTCATAAGGTGGACTTGGAGGAATTCCGAGAATATATTAAGTTTCTAAACTGGAAGGCAACGAACAAATCTTAGATGAGGTTCCCTTTCATTGTAACAGGAAAAAGAGTATAATAGGAGTAGTACGATGAAAGGGGATGCCGTCATGGCTTTTTCACGTGGACCTAAAGAGCCAGTACCAGAGGTGGAAACAAATATCTGGTCATGTGCTAGCGATGATTGTAATGGATGGATGCGCGAATCCTATAGTTTTGAGGAAGAACCACAATGTCCGTTATGCCAATCTGGAATGGAAAGAGAAGTTCGAGTATTACCTGAATTAAAGTAATCACTATACAACTGAATAGAAGCATACATTTTAAAGAAGTGCCTATTAGAGTAGGTGCTTCTTTTTTCGTGTTTTGTTTGGCAATTATTTTTCACCAATATGGAATATTTTGTTATGGACAAGAATACCTATCAAATAGAGGCCTCACCTAGATATTCAACGAATAAAAAGGAGGAGGAAAAGAACGTATGAAGTATGCAAATCCAAATACAGAAGGTTCGCTTGTCCATTTCAAAGAGCGCTATGACAATTTTATTGGTGGGGAGTATCGACCACCAGCAAGCGGGCAATATTTTAAAAACGTAAGTCCAGTTACGGGACAGGTATTTTGCGAGATTGCTCGTTCCAATAAGGATGATGTCGAAGCAGCAATTGATGCAGCACATGATGCAAAAGATGCTTGGGGAAGTACATCAGTGGCAGAACGTGCGAATATTTTAAATAAGATAGCTGACCGAATTGAAGAAAACCTGGAAATGTTAGCAGTAGCAGAAACTTGGGACAATGGTAAAGCTGTTCGAGAAACGTTAGCTGCAGATTTCCCATTGGCTGTTGATCATTTCCGCTATTTCGCAGGTGCCATCAGATCACAAGAAGGTGGAATAAGCCAAGTTGATAATGATACAGTTGCTTATCATTTCCATGAGCCACTAGGTGTGGTTGGACAAATTATACCATGGAACTTCCCAATCCTTATGGCAACGTGGAAGCTTGCTCCAGCTTTAGCAGCAGGAAACTGTGTTGTTTTGAAACCTGCAGAACAAACACCAGCATCCATCCATGTACTTATGGAGTTAATTCAAGATTTATTACCACCGGGAGTTATCAATATTGTTAACGGCTTTGGTCTAGAAGCAGGAAAACCACTAGCATCAAGCAGCCGAATCTCAAAAATCGCCTTTACTGGGGAAACCACAACTGGTCGACTAATCATGCAGTATGCTTCAGAAAACATCATTCCTGTTACATTAGAATTAGGTGGAAAATCACCAAATATTTTCTTTGAAGATGTGATGGA
The DNA here is from genome assembly GCF_900129485.1 of Ornithinibacillus halophilus. Taxonomy (GTDB): domain Bacteria; phylum Bacillota; class Bacilli; order Bacillales; family Amphibacillaceae; genus Ornithinibacillus; species Ornithinibacillus halophilus. The sequence continues at coordinate 49,204 of NZ_FQVW01000008.1, read as the reverse complement.
TAAAGATGATGGCTTTTTAGATAAAGCAATTGAAGGGATGGTTATGTTTGCATTAAACCAAGGGGAAGTATGTACCTGTCCTTCAAGAGCATTAATTCATGAATCGATTTATGATCAATTTATGGAGCGTGCAGTTGAGCGTGTGAAGCAAATTAAGATTGGCCATCCTCTTGATACGGATACGATGATGGGGGCACAAGCGTCTCTTGAGCAAATGGAAAAAATCACATCCTATCTTGATATTGGAAAACAAGAAGGTGCCGATGTTCTTACTGGTGGAAATGTGAATAAATTAGAAGGGGAACTTGCAGAAGGATATTACGTAGAACCTACTATTTTCAAAGGAAACAACAATATGCGTATATTCCAAGAAGAGATCTTTGGTCCGGTACTATCCGTAACTACGTTTAAGGATAAGGATGAGGCGATGGAAATTGCTAATGACACATTATATGGTTTAGGTGCAGGGGTATGGACTCGTGATATCAATACGGCATATCGCTTTGGCCGTGGAATTGAGGCAGGACGGGTATGGACGAACTGCTATCACCAGTATCCAGCACATGCAGCTTTTGGTGGATATAAGAAATCTGGTATTGGAAGAGAAAATCATCAAATGATGTTAGACCATTACCAACAAACTAAGAATCTACTGATTAGTTATAGTGAAGGTGCAGCTGGTCTGTTTTAATTAAACTGGAAGCGCTGAACTCTAAATCCGAGCACCTGCGACTAGCGAAGGATGTGCCTTAGTTACTCATGACAAGGAGCAAGATCACTTTGTACGTCGTAAAGCGGGTGCTCGGGTCGGCGCTCTTCTTAAAAGGAAGCCAATTCATGGATGGCTTCCTTTTTGCATATATTGGTAGAAATCATGAAAAGAGGTGCTAGTATGGTGGAACGTGTAACTGCAACGGAAGAAACACTTCAATTGCTAGATAAGTTGAAGACGATACATGGAGAATTGATGTTTCATCAATCGGGAGGATGCTGTGATGGAAGCTCACCAATGTGTTATCCACGAGGTGAATTTAGAGTAGGAGACTCGGATATCTACTTGGGCGACATTGGAGATACACCATTTTATATGTCCAAGGATCAATACGAATACTGGAAGCATACGCAGTTAATTATTGATGTAGTGGATGGAAGAGGTGGCATGTTTTCTGTAGAAGGGCCAGAAGGGAAGCGGTTTTTGACTAGGTCTAGGGTGTTTACGGAAGAGGAGAGGAGGGAATTGAGTATATCTTAGATAGGGTTTGTGGGGGGCGGTGTTGGGGAGGATTCGCTCCCCAACGATGTTAACTCGCTCGCCCCTGGTGGGAATCGCTCCCGGTGGTAGAGAACTCGCTCGCACTTGGGTGTGAATTGCTCCCGGTGGTAGAGAACTCGCTCGCACTAGGTGGAATTCGCTCCCCGTGGTAGAGAACTCGCTCGCACTTGGGTGTGAGTTGCTCCCTGGTGATGTAAATTCGCTCGCCCCTGGTGGGAGTCGCTCCCCGTGGTAGAGAACTCGCTCGTACTTGGTGGAAGTCGCTCCCCATGGATGTGAATTCGCTCGCCGCCGGTGGAATTCGCTCCCAAAGGCTGTAAACTCGCTCGCCGCCGGTTGAGAGTTGCTCCCCATCGAGCACATGTCGCTCGCTCTCGAATAAAACTCGCTCCCCAACGATGTCAACTCGCTCGCCCCCAGGTGCAACTCGCTCCCCATTAAATCCCACACACTCGCACCATTCATACATCCCACTCATCAACTCCATTCCCTTTCCCCATAAAAATGAAATGTTATAATAGAAACATATCACCACTTTTAGGCCATATACATAAACTAAACCAAGAATCTTTAGCAAAGGAAGTGTCTCCTTGCCTAGCAAACAAGCGTATTATGTCAGTGGAAATACTGCGGATGGTTTTGTTAATTTTTTGTCGACCAATGTGGAAGATTTCCATCATGTCATAATTTTGAATCATCCCTCAGCAACATTAAAAACGAAAGTGATTCAACAAATAATAAACAAGTATGAAAGTGAATCAGATTTAGAGGTTTTATTAAGCCCATTAGGTAGTGAATTTTTAGATGGTGTCATTATTCGTGGGCATTCATTTGCTGTTGTCGTTGATACAATTGCAACGCCTGATTTAAATGGAGCTATTGAAGTTGATTTAGGCTTATTTTTAGCAAGATCAGAAGAGAGTTATCCGGATAAACAGGAAAAAATAAAGCAATTAACTGAAGAATCCTATACAAATTTTGAAACAGGTTTAAAAATTCATGATGATTTAGAGAAAGTCTATATCAATGAAATGGATTTTGAAAAGGCGAATGAGATCGCAGAAGAATTTATTACGAAGTTACTTAATTCCAAAGAAAAGCAGAATCGAAAAGCGAATATTTATCATCGCCTATTTGGTACGAATACGAAAGATGGCGTTGTTAATGAAGTCCCTGAAATATTGAAGACTCTCTCGACATGTTATTTTGTTAAAGGACGTGCTGGTACAGGGAAATCGACGTTTATGAAAAAAATAATGTCTGCGTGTCATGACTATGGATACGATATAGAACTATACCATTGTAGCTTTGATCCAAGTAGTATTGATATGGTGCTTGTACGTGAATTAGATTTCTGTATTTTTGATAGCACAGATCCCCATGAATTTTTCCCGAGTGAGGATGGCCATTCAATCATTGATCTGTATGAGGAAGCTGTAACTCCTGGCACTGATGAGAAGTATGCAACCGAAATTGATGCCTTAAATACGAATTACAAATCATTTATGAAAAAAGGAATTGTAAATTTAAAAGAGGCAGGAAAATTTCATGAGGAAGTCGAAATGCAATATCATTTTGAAGAACATGATGTCAGTAAAATAGTCACCTTTATACTAGGTAAAATTATTCAGTAACGAAGGCAGCCTTGCATGATGAGCAAGGCTGTAGTCATACATATCGAAATTTTCCTTGTATTTTATGTGAATATGTTGTAAAATTAATTAACTGAAAATTTGGAGTATGATAATGGGGGGTGTACAGATGATATCCGTAAAAATGTTAAAGCCGTATTATATAAAAGCAGATGATCAGTACGTACGAATTATTTTGGCTTACCAGTATTTTGCAGTGGTAATTAATAAAAAAGTATATCAATTCATCCCTATTGAGGCGAAGGAAATTAGAATAAACCGAAAAACACGTAAAGTAGAGAATGTTGGTGCCAGATTTGCTTTTCAAAAGGGCAAAGATATTGTCTACATGACGATGAGCGAACTAATCTCCCTACCGGATTTTTTATTTCAGCTACATTCTATCGCAAAACCGTATTATGATAGCATGCAAATGGATTCGAAACAGATTAAAGATGTAAACGCTGTCATAATCGATGAATTAGAACATCAAAATATAAAACGCTTGATTGACAAAGCACTAGACGAACGTGATGAAGAAGTTTTTCGTAAACTAGTACAGCTCCTTTAAAAGGCATCCCAGAACTAAAAAATGGGGTGCCTTTTTATCCCACAATTTCCCTTCATAAATCATTATCCACATAACAATGACGAAATTTTCTTAATAAAAATTAAAAATTCATGTTTAGTTATCTGATAATACGGGTATATCTTTACCAATAGCGTGTAGTTACTCGAATTGGAGGAAAAACTAAATGGTTACTGTTAACATGTTTAACCCTTATTATGTAAAAATTAGCTCTAAGTATATACACGTATTGCTTGAAGAAAAGTGTTTCACCATTACAATTGAAGACAAACAATATGAATTTGTACCAGATAATGCAAAGGAAATTAAAATAGATCGCAAGACGAAAAAAATTGTAAATACTGAAGCTATATTTGCATTCTATAATGAAGATGACACTTTTTATATTACGATGAAAGAGCTAATTGACTTACCTGATTTTCTCATTAAGCTCTACTTTATTACGAAACCATATATGGAACAAAAGAAATTAGAAGATAAAACAACGATTCAAGATAAAACCGACGTTATTATCGATGAATTAGAACGAATGAATGTAAAAAGACTAATCGATAAAGCACTAGATGAACGAGATGAAGAAACGTTTAAACAATTATTGAAAAAGTTATAAGCCTAATGAAAAAAGAAGTCTACTGGATTGGTAGACTTCTTTTTCATTGTAGGGTATCGTGTCAGACAAATAATCCTTTATTCTATGAAATTAGTATTATTTCTAGGGTATACGGACATATGATACGCTATTTTACAAGATTTACTCTTAAAGGATGTAGTTTTGAGTGAATAAAGGAACCGATGTCCTCCAAAAACAAAAAACGCCCCTTTTTTAACAAATAACGGAACCAATGTCCTCGCATCACAAGCCGTCAACCCCACAGCGTACCAAACACCCCACACATCAGCTACTCCTTCAAAGCTCCCAATATTTCTCCAACCTTCTCTGCAACATACAGACTTGCTCCGATATCCTGAACTTCTTCCATCATCATGGCAATTAGGATATCTTGGTCATCAGATGGGTATCCAACAAACCACCCATTCTCCTTACCATCTTCTTGGTCAATCGTTAGCTTTAATTCAGCGGTCCCTGTTTTACCTGAAATAGGAAAATCAGTTTCCACTACACGGCCAACAGAACCTTGTTCAACGACTTCCTGTAATATTTCTTGGATAAATTCTGCTTGGTCATTAGAGATAAGTCCTTCTTGTAAAAATTGATTATGTTCATCATTTGCTAAAAGAATAGGTCGAACCATGTTACCACTATTTATAAAAGTGGAATACATCGTTGCCAGATGCAATGGACTAACCTGCATTTCTCCTTGACCATAACTAGTATTTGCTAAAAGAATCGGATCTTCAATAGCACCACTTGATGAAATTGTTGATGAAGAAATCGGATAAGTAAATGGCAAACTGTCTCCAAAGCCATATAGTTCAAGTCCACTAACTAATGCATTACTTCCCATATTTAACGCTTGCATTGCAAAATAAATGTTATCTGAACGTATTAGGGCGTCACGGATATCAACAGGTCCGTTTGACTCAGACACTCTAGCAATCTTATAATCACCCCAATCTTCATCGTTAGGGCTCCATCTTAAGCCTTCAATTTCCACAGTGTCTTCTGGAGTAAAAGTTCCGTTATCTAAACCGATTGCAGCTGTAATTGGTTTTATTGTTGAACCCGGTGCATAAGTTGCTGTAAAACGATTGTATAATGGGTTTAGTGGATCATTTTGTAATTCATCCCATTTTTCTTGTGAAATTCCGTAAACCATATCATTTGGATCATAAGCAGGGCTACTTACAAGTGCTAGTGTTTCCCCAGTTTTTGGTTGAATGGCAGCAGCTGTACCACCCATTCCATCATAGGATTGATAAATCTCTTCTTGTACATCAATATCGATGGTTGTTATGATATTTTCCCCATGCTGAACTTCCTTTTCAGCGATTGTAAGTTTGTCCCCATCTTCTTTAGTAACATAAATTTCAACACCAGTTCTTCCCTTTAAGCGGTCTTCAAAATGATATTCTAACCCAGCTTTTCCTACAACATCATTTGGGCCATATAAGTCAGGGTCTAGGTTTTCTAAGTCTTCGGCAGTTACTTGACCAATATAACCCGTTAAATGAGCAGTAATCTCTCCAAATGGATATGTTCGGCCTTCGTCAGTTCGACCAGCAACCCCATCGATTTGGAAAATCTGTTCAACTAATTCTTCATTAGATTTTGGTATTTTTTTGTTAATTGGAACATAGAGGTCAGGCTTTACCCATGATGCATCTAGGTAATTATCAATTGCGGACACCGAAATGTTTAGTAACTCAGAGATTTGCTGTTTACTATTTGGTCCCAGCTTTTCTGGTACAATTCCGATATCCCATACCTCATCATTATCTGCAAGAGGTATTTGATTTCTGTCTAAGATTTGTCCCCGAATCGGTTGAGTGAAATCTATTCCAATTTCACCACCATCTTTAATTTCTGGAAAAATAAATCCAGGATCCCACGTAAGGTACCAATTCACTTCTTCTTCTTCTTCACCCTCTAATTTTTTCTCGAGTGTTGCTTCATAATTAAAAGTTATGGGTCCTGCAATACTTTCCATATCTACAGAGAATGGAATCGTAGCACTGCCTTCTTCATCAGTTGCTTCTAATTGAGCTTCGGATAACCCGGAATATGTAATGGAAACATTAGTAATCTCTAAATCTTCATATATTTTTTGATAACGATCAATAAATTGTTCTGATGGATATTCTTGCTGTGATTCTTCGGTAAGCATGTCGTACATGGCAGAAAAGTTTTCTTCTTGCCAATGGTCTGTGTAGGTGTTAAAGACATCATTTGGTGTTATAACCTCATCATCATCCTTTGAACACCCGACAAATAAAATAGTTAGGATAACTAACATAATAAATGCGATTTTTTTCATGGTCATCCCCCTTGAATCTAATATATTTAAATTATATCAGTTTAACAGATAATCTGAAATAATAAAAAAAGTCACGCTGCTTATTAACAGGTGACTTCTTCTGATTACTTTTCTGCCATATGTTGTTCGATGGTTGTTTTAATTCGATTAAATTCTGAATCTGGTACAATGTAATACCAAATTCCACCAATCATTTGTCCACTTCCACTTAGCTCTAAGGTCTCAATATTCTTTCGAGTGCCTAAATAATTGGAAAACATATTTTGAAAATTATCCATTCCCATATCAGTGGTCACATTTCCTCCAACGATCTCAAGTATTTCGCCTACTTTTGTAATGCTGGAGAAACTTGCTGCTTCATTCATTGCTGCTGTAATGACACTACGTTGTCTTTCATTACGCCCTAAATCACCACGTGGATCGTTTTTACGCATACGTATATAGCTTAATGCTTCTTTTCCGCCTAGATGAAGTTCTCCCGGTGTAAAATTATGACCACCAGCAGAAAATTCTTGGTTGTTTTGTATGGTAACCCCACCAATAGCATCAATTCCTTGTTGAAAACCTTCCATGTTTACTTTGGCATAAAAATGGATAGGAAGGTTAAATGCATTTTCAACGGTTTGTAATGATAATTCAACATCACCAAATGCATAAGCATGGTTTATTTTATCCATTCCACGTCCAGGGATATCAACATAAGTATCACGTGGGATACTTAGCATAATCATTTTTTCAGTATTTGGATTTAGAGATACTAATATCATCGTATCAGATCTACCCTTATCACCTGAACGTTGATCAACACCAAGTAGCAGTACATTAAGTGACTTTCTCTCTTTAAATATTTCTTTAATTTCCTTTTGTCTTTCCGGATTTGTATCCCGTTCAAGTGGAGTGTGCATGTCAGAAACTGTATCTCCTACCTTGTCGTAGATATACCATAAAAATCCTCCACCTAATAAGATAAAGAACAAAAGGATTCCACCAATCCAATATGGCCATTTACGTTTTTTCTTTTCTTTTTTCTTTTCTACTCTAGAATCTGTCACTCAAATTCTCCTCTGAAGAAGGTAAAAATTACCTCCATTACTAAAATAAACTAATACTATAAATTATATCTGAATTTATGATATTAGTCTATTCCTTTTTACCTATAATCATTCATTTTTCGACACTGGTAATGCCGTAATTATATACCGGTCTGGAGCATTTCCGACATATGAAAATGGATAACAGGTTGTCACCGTAAGTACCTCATCTGGTGCAGTCGGTACAATCACTGTACGATCATCAGCATCGACTATTTTTGTTTCCACGATTTCATAAGAAAAATCACCATATGGTAGTTGAACAGTCAAAATATCCCCAAGTTCAAGTTCCCCCATTCGGCGAAACACCGTATCACGATGACCTGATAACACAATCTGGTCACTTTGCTGTGGATATGCTGTGCCGGCATAGTGACCAACACCTTTTGCTAATTCATCTTCATGTGTTCCTTCAATGATTGGCAAGTCTGATTCCAACCTAGGAATATGTAAAATACCAACTGTTTCACCTTCTGATGGATAAAAGTCCTCAGAAGATAATTGCGTTTCTGTACTGTCATCTGTACGAAGGTTAGGTTTCTGTTTGGTTGATTTTTTACTTTCTTCTAGAAGTGATTGTGCCTCGGCAAGTGATTTATTTTGATCTAAATTGGATTTTACTAACTGAAAACCACCGAATCCTAAAAAGCATAAACCTGCGATGATCAATAATATAGAAAGTTTTTTCATTAAGATCTCACCTTTATTAATAATTAGATTGATTATAACCCATTGAAATTAAAATTTTAATTTGTAAGATGGGCGGATAAGTTTTTAAGACCTCTTCACCTCTTTAATTATATTAAATAGTATATAAGTAATTTTATTTATATACAATGTATTATTATGAAAATTTAATAATATCTAAGCTAGTATATAATAAAACTTTGTTCTCAATAAAGAAATAAAGAAGGTATCGAGTACTTAAACTATGCCTATATCCCTCATTATTAAGCCTTTTTATATAATTCATAAAGTGAAAATTTTATACAAAAAAATGAAATACTAAGCTATTGTAAGCAAAATGGAGGGAAGTAGAGAATTTGTGTTCTTTATTAAGAAAAACAGCTGATTTTAGTGTTTTGTATTAAGAACATATGTGATGTATACTCATAATTGTATTCGTTAACGAGAACGACTAAGGGTGTTATCTTAGGTAAAAAGTCATGCGCGTGACTCAAATGCAACAAAATAACTTCTCAGTTATTTTGACCTACATAGGTCTAAAATATATTTTAAATTTTAAGGAGGAAACGAGAATGAGCGTTAAGAAAAAATTAGGTATGGGTATTGCAGCAGCTGCACTAGGAATTTCGTTAGTAGGAGGAGGAACGTTTGCGTATTTTAGTGATACAGCAGAGCAAACGAATCATTTTACTTCTGGAACAATTGATTTAGCAGTAAATCCAACAGTTCAAGTTCCAATGAATAACTTGAAGCCAGGTGATTGGATGCCAAGGTCATTTGAACTGCAAAATAATGGTTCTTTGGATATAAAATATGTAGACCTTAGTACAGAATATACTGTAAGGAATGGTCAAGGTCAGGTTGTTAATGATGACTTGGCAAATGAGTATGCAAAACAACTTTATGTACAATTCTTAAATAATACATCAGGTGATGATGATTATGAGGTCCTATTTGAAGTATCCTTATATGACTTGAAGAATCTCTCTCCTGAAGATTTGGCTACTAAAATTGATATTGAGCGTGTAATGACGCAACCGGGCTTAGTTTGGATTCCAATTATTGGATGGGTTGGTCCTCCACAATACGATGATATTCCAACTGAGGTAACAGGTATTGATGTAGATGATTCTGCTGACTTTGATGTTCAATTCCGCTTTAACGATACTGGTGAAAGGCAAAATGATCTTCAAGGTTTACAATTAGAACTAGAATGGACATTTGAAGGATTCCAAACTGACGGTGAAGAGAGATAATTATTAGATTTAGTTGGAAAGGTGAGTCTACCTCACCTTTCTAACTATTTATTATATATTATTTATTATCATGATTATTTAATTTATTAATTGAATACTTATTATAGTAAATAATAAAACACCGAGGTGGTTGAAAATGAGGAGATCTCGTTTGGATAGATATAAGAAGAAGCATAGAAAATTAATAATGTTAGTCCAAATTATAGTAATTTTTTATGCGTCCATTGTTTCTGTTTCTTTACTTACAAATAATACGGTAGCTTACTATAGTAGTAAAAGTACAGTAAATACCCCAATATCAACAGCTAGTGACTGGTGGGACGGAAGTAAATTAAAATTTTTAGGAAACGGTAATGAAGTTATTAAAAGTTGTTCAACTATCGAGATATCTGCAGAAATTAAAAATAAAGGAAAGAATATGTCAAAAGGGACTGAATATGAAGTATATTACTCTTCACAAGAAGGAAATGCAAAAAAACATGGTGAACATATAGGGGATGGTATTATTCCCCCACTTGAAAATGGTGAAAGCACTGAATTAAGTTATGAAGCCAATGAAGAAGGTTGGTATGTATTTAAAGCTTATCAAAGTGTAGGATATAACGATAATTATGATGAGCGTAGTGTAATTTGGAGCAAAGAGTTTAAAATTAAATGTATTGAAAACAAACAACCTAAAGAAGAAAAGGAAACAAACGAAACAGAAGATAATATAGAGGGTAAAGATAAAGAAGTTACAGAATCAGAAGAACAAGATGATACAAACAGAGATGCCAATCATGAAACCGATGAGGAAACTGATTCTAGCGACCAAACCGAAGAAAGTCTACCAGAAGATGAGCGACTTGAAGGGGATGAAGAAAGCAAACTTGAAGATGGGAATGAAATGGAACAAGGAGATCAGGAAGAAGAAATAAATAGTGAAGATGTGGAACAAAACCAAGTTAATTCCGGAATAGAAGAGGAAGGTGAAGAATAAATGAAGATGAATGGTAAGAAGATTAGGAAATGGATTAGTAATATAATATCGATAACAATGATGGCTGCTATCATATTTATGGCATGTGTAGTAGTAGCAACTAAGGCTTCAGGTGGTGAGCCAGAAATTATGGGATATCAACTTAAAACGGTACTATCTGGTTCAATGGAGCCAGAATTTATGACGGGATCTATTATCGCAGTTAAACCAGGTGGAGATATGACAAGATTTAAAGAAAACGATATTATCACCTTTCAAGAAGAAGATGGAAAACTCATTACCCATAGGGTGATTGACGTTGTTAATAGTGGCGAACATGTTATGTATGAAACAAAAGGTGATAATAACAATGCGCCAGATTCAAGTCTGGTGCTCTCAGATAATGTTGTAGCACAGTATACTGGATTCACAATACCGTTTATTGGTTATGTTGTAAATTTTGCTCAAACACAAAATGGAGCTTTCCTACTACTTATTCCAGGAATATTATTACTTGGGTATGCTGGGTTTACGATTTGGAAGGCGATAAGAGAGTTGGAGCCCTCTGAGAAACAACAAAGCGACGGGAAAGAAGTGACAGAATCCACATAATAACCTTTTCGGAACAAAAAAGGGGGGACGTAATGAAGAAAATTATAATTATAAGTTTTGTCCTTATAATCTTGTTTAGTATAACTGGTATTAAAGTTAATGCTGATGGTACTGGCGAAAATTCATCAAATGAAGGAAGAGAAGACTTTAATTTGAATATCTCACCTGGAGATGTACTCTTTAATATCACTAACATGAAACCAGGAGATTGGGCGCCTCGTTCAATTACAATACAAAATACAGGTAGAGAAGATTTTTCTTACCAAATGACCCTCACCAATAATGGTAGTGACAAATTATTTAATGAATTTATTTTAGAGATAAATGATTCAGAAGGAGAATTATATAATGGTAGGTTAGCTGAATTCAGTTCACTTCCAGTACGGCATTTAGCAGCTTCGTCGGAAGAAGTATTAGATGTTACAGTTAGAATGCCTGAACATCTTGGCAATGAGTATCAAGGATTAGATTCCCAATTTACCCTAACTTTTACAGCCAGCGGTGAAAATAACGATAAAAAAGAAGAGAAGGATGTGACAGGTAATATTGGAAGTACAGGAGATTCAGATAGTAGTGGATCGCCATTACCAGATACAGCAACTAATATTTTTAATATATTATTAATTGGTGGAATTTTGTTAACTATCGGTATATTATTCAGTATAGTAGCTACCATAAATAAAATAAAAGTAAATAAGAAAAAGAGGTACTTATAGTTATTTGTTAAAGTCTGAATCTTACAAAACTAGTTACCATCCGACAAAACAAGACAGACACATTCACTCTTACGTATAGTATAATAGTCTTAACAAATAATCCCAAGTCAAGGGCATACCCATTGAAAGATGGGGTCGCAAAGTCACAGGTCTAAAGCTTCATTGCTATGACGGCTGGATTACCGAGGGAGTATAATTGGGGGACTGTAATTGGAGAAAGTAATGGATTCAGTCAAACTTGACTATGAGTGGATAGCTTTAATGAAAGAAGCAAAGGATATTGGGATGACCGTTGAAGAAGTCAGGGTTTTTCTGGCCGAAGCGCAGAAATATACATAATTTTTTATAAAGATGTGCTTCAAATAGAACTTCTCATCTCATTATGGTATAATTTCATTAAAAGAGGTGAGAAACTTGATCGGTGAGCGAATCAAACATTTAAGAGAGAAAAAGCAAATGTCCCTTTCAGAATTAGCCGAAAAAGCAAACGTAGCCAAATCCTATTTAAGTTCGATTGAAAGAAACCTCCAGTCAAACCCATCGATCCAGTTTGTAGATAAGGTCAGCGCAGTATTAGGTGTTTCAATCAATGATCTAATTAATCCAGATCTTAATGAGCAAACAGAAGATTTAGATCAAGAATGGCTAACTATAGTCAAAGAAGCTATGGATTCAGGCGTTTCGAAAGAGCAATTTAAAGAATATTTGGAATTTAACAAATGGAAAAAAGATCAAGAATAATATTAAAACTAGACCGTAAAGCATTGCTGCTTGCGGTTTTTTACTTTGTTTTAACCCAATGAACTAACCCTATTAAACTATACGATTGCAAAAACACTTTTTTTAAATCATTACATATGATGTACCAACACTAAACACATAAGGACTTAGTACTATTTGCCCACCAACTTGAAATATATGGTATAATAGTTTCATTGATTTTTAGAATAAGGGTGGGTTTCTGTGGGAGAGCAAGAATTTTATAAAAGAATGCTAAAGAAAATTATCGATGATACTGAAAAGAATAGAATTAGTTCTCAAGAAGAAATGGTTCAAACTTTAATCAATGAATTATCGGAACAATTAGATAAAAGAAAATCCCGACCGGTGACTAACTAGCTTTTTGAGCTAGTTTTTCTTATAGATAAACAGATGACAATCAATATAAGTTATGCTACGTTAAACATGCTAAGAAGATTTAGAAAGGAACGAACTTCTTATGAATAGTAGTAATATATACATGAAAAATGTATCAATCTATGCTGAAGATGAAATAATTGTAAACGGAAATTTATTAGTGGTAGATGGAAAAATTACAGGTGTTTATAAGCAAAATGAACAACCCAAATCCTATCCCAGCCCATTAAAAATAGTTGATGGATCCAATTTAAATGCCATACCGGGATTCATTGACGGCCATATCCATGGAGCAAATGGCTCGGATGTAATGGATGCAACCGAGGAAGCACTGGATTCAATGGCTAGTGTTCTCCCTGTAGAAGGAACAACAAGTTTCTTAGCTACGACGATTACACAATCTGTAGAAAATATTGATAAAGCCCTAATCAATGTGGCAAAGTATGAAAATAAAAGAGGTTATGCAGAAGTCATTGGAGTGCATTTGGAAGGGCCATTTATTGAAAAAAGTAAAAAAGGCGCTCAACCCGAACAGCATATTATGAAGCCGAACATTGAACAATTTGAAAAATGGCAAGCGTTATCTGGGAACAAAATTAAAACAATTACTATGGCACCAGAACATGATGAGGATGGAACATTCATCAGGCACCTGTATGATGCTGGAATTAATGTATCAGCAGGACATACGAGTACGGACTTCGCTGGAATGCAGAAAGCCGTTTCCCATGGGGTTCGCCAGGTAACACATCTATGTAATGCGATGAGTGGAATCCATCATCGAGACATTGGAGTAGTAGGTGCCGCATTTGAATTAGAAGAATTACGTGCAGAACTCATAGCAGACGGTATCCATGTTTCTACAGATATGCTTAACTTAATCTATAAAAACGTAGGTAGGGAACGATTGATTTTAATAACGGATGCTATGCGTGCCAAATGCTTGCAGCCAGGTAACTATGAATTAGGTGGGCAACCAGTAGTGGTAACAGAGGACCGTGCCGTATTAGAAGATGGTACATTGGCCGGAAGTATTTTAAAATTACAAGACGGTGCTAAGCAAATGTTGCAACTACCTGAAGTGTCTATCCAAGACGTAATCGAAATGGCTTCTGTGAATCCAGCAAAACAATTGAATGTTTTTGATCGTAAAGGTAGTATTACGGTGGGAAAAGATGCTGATATTTTACTTGTAGATCACGATTTAACAATACACACTACAATTTGTCGCGGTGTAATAGCGTAATTGAAAGGGGAACAACATGAATATAGTAAAAGTAGCTAATTATGAAAGCATGAGCTTGAAAGCGTGTGAAAAGTTAACTTCATTTCTTAAAACTACGGATAATCCAGTATTAGGCCTTGCAACGGGTTCGACACCTGAAGGTTTATATCGTTGCTTAATTGAAAAACAACAACAAGGCGAAATCTCTTTTAATAACACAACAACTTTTAATTTAGATGAATATGTTGGTTTAAAAGGGAATGATCCAAATAGTTATCGTTATTTTATGAATGATAAATTATTTGATCATATTGATATCCAACTTGAAAACACGCATATCCCAAATGGGGAAACTTCTGATATGAATGCAGAATGTGAGACATTTGAAAAAGAACTAAAGGAAAAAGGGCCTGTTGATATTCAAATTCTAGGATTAGGATTGAATGGTCATATTGGTTTTAATGAGCCAGGTACACCATTTAACAGCCGTACACATGTTGTTGAGTTAGATGAATCGACTAGACAGGCAAATTCCCGTTTCTTTTCAAGTATTGATGAAGTTCCTAAACATGCGATAACGATGGGAATTGACACTATAATGGAAAGTAAAGAAATCATTCTTTTAGTATCCGGTGAGAATAAAGCAGAAGCAGTTAAAAAATTAGTGCAAGGGGAAGTGACGGAAGAATTCCCAGCTTCTATCTTACAAAAACATTCAAATGTTACGATCATCGCTGATGAAGCAGCATTAAGCCAAATAAAAGAAGTATAGGTCCTATGCCTATACTTCTATTTCTATATATTTTACATCTTTCTTTTCAATTTCTGCTTGGTCATTTGTCAGGTCAACGATCCACTCTATAAACTTATCTTCCAGTCCATTTTCCACAAATACAATAAACGCCACTTTGTCTAAATAATTGATCTCTTCCAGTATATAATCAGAGTTTCTAAGCGTGTTTTCTAATTTTCCTAGTAAAGTATAATCTACAGTAATGGAAAATCCCTGCATCAACTGACGTTTTACAACACCTGTAGTTTTAATTGCTTGGGAAGTTGTACTGCTATAAGCACGGATTAATCCACCAGCTCCTAGTTTAATTCCACCAAAATAACGGGTAACTACCACCGCTGTATCTTTTAAGTTTTGTTTTTTTAACACTTCAAGTATTGGAACTCCCGCTGTGCCACTTGGTTCGCCATCATCATTAGCTTTTTGAATTTGATCATTTTCACCGATCATATACGCTGAACAGTTATGTGTGGCATCATGATGTTTCTTCTTTATTTCTTGAATAAACGTTTGAGCTTCTTCTTCTGTTTCCACACGACGGACATATCCAATAAAGCGTGACTTTTGTATGATTATTTCATCAGAACCTGAAGGCTTGACCGTATAATATTGCGATAACATGTCATTTTTCTCCCCTTTGATGTTATAATAGGTTAAGTAAAAGCATATATATTTTCAACAAAATTTAGAATAATAGGTCGTATGTACTGATTGTGTTTTTCAATTTGTGCTAAAAGACCTCTATAAAATAAATTCATTACTTCGTATAATTATAACATAGGTTGGTGGAAATGAATGACAGTGAAAACCAAGGAGAAAGATTTGGATTATATACTGGATGAGATGGTAGATGTAGTAGAGAATAGCAAGGATGAAATTTTTCATATAAGTGAAGAAGCACGTTCAGAACACGAAATGCTTTCCCGTGAGTTAGAAGAAACTAGGAGTCAAGTCATCCAATATATAGAGTCAGGGGACCAACTGGAGCAGAACGTAGCATATTCTAGACGTCGACTTTCTGAAGTCAGTAAGTACTTTGATCGTTACTCGGAAGATGAGATTCGAGAAGTTTATGAAACAACTCATGCACTGCAGACAAAGCTTGCAATGGTTCGCCAAGAAGAAAAGCGTTTAAGGGATAAACGTGATGAGCTAGAAAGACGTTTAATATCGTTACATCAAACAATCGAGCGTGCAGAAGGGCTTGCGAATAAAATATCTGTTATCCTAACCTATATTACAGATGATTTTAGGCAAGTTAATGAATTATTGAATGAAGCGAAAGAGAAGCAGGAATTCAGTTTGAAGATTATTGAGGCGCAAGAAGAAGAGCGAAAAAGGATATCCCGTGAGATACATGATGGTCCAGCACAAATGTTAGCAAATATATTACTTCGTTCAGAATTAGTAGATCGTACCTTTAGAGAAGGTAGTACTGAGGAAGCGCTACAAGAAATTAAAAGTGTACGTAGAATGGTTCGTTCCTCTCTTTACGAGGTTAGAAGAATTATCTATGACCTTCGACCTATGGCGCTAGATGATCTAGGATTAATTCCAACAATAAAGAAATATGTGGCAACGACAGCAGACTATAATAATGTTAAAATAGACTTTCAAGCAATTGGTGAGGATAAACGATTAAAACAACAGTACGAGATAGCGTTTTTCCGATTGGTTCAAGAAGCCTTACAAAATGCCATTAAACATGCAAACGCTACACTGATTCAAGTGAAGATAGAAATTTGTTCTAGTAATCTAACATTAGTAGTTAAAGATAATGGACAAGGTTTTGACCCTAAAATAAGACGTGATAAATCATTTGGGATTATGGGGATGCGTGAACGTGTTGAGATGTTCGATGGAGAGATAAATATCAACTCCAAAATTGGGAGCGGAACGACAATTATTGTTTCTGTTCCTTATCAGAACATTTGATTATATGAATTTAGAGAGAATAATTATATAAAATAGACTTTTTTCTATCATGGGGCGTAATAGGGGAAATAGAAATAAATGGGAGGAAAAACAATATGAATACCGACAAAGCAATAGATATAATATTGATTGATGATCATAAGTTGTTTAGAGAAGGGGTAAAACGGATATTAGAATTTGAACCTTCATTCCGAATTGTTGCTGAGGGTGATGATGGGAGTATGGCTACAAAACTAGTAAAAGAATATAACCCTAACGTTGTTTTAATGGATATTAATATGCCGAATATGAATGGTGTTCAAGCTACAGCAGAACTTATTAAACATTTCCCTGAAACCAAAGTTATTATTCTATCAATCCATGATGATGAAAGTTATGTGACACATGCCTTGAAAACAGGCGCCCAAGGATATTTATTAAAAGAAATGGATTCGAATTCATTAGTTGAAGCCGTTAAAGTAGTTGCTGAAGGAGGATCTTATTTACATCCGAAAGTAACGCATAATCTGGTTCAAGAATATCGTCGTTTAACGAAAGATAATATTGCCGCAACATTAGATAGTGGTGTTGAATACCAACGTCCACTTCATATCCTAACAAAGCGTGAGTGTGAAGTATTACAATTGCTTGCAGAAGGAAAGAGTAATCGTGCGGTAGCGGAAACATTATATATCAGTGAGAAAACGGTTAAAAACCACGTAAGTAATATTTTACAAAAAATGAACGTAAATGATCGTACACAAGCAGTTGTTTCGGCAATTCGAAAAGGCTGGGTAGAAGTACTATAATTTTATGTATCCGAACTAGTTCTGATTTGAATTAGTTCGGTTTTTTTGTTTGATTAAGATCACTCGATTCCCTTTTGGCCTGTACTTGAGTTCAAAGAGTAATCGACAGGTCATCTCGATGCCCGTAGCCCGCCACCGCCAGTCTCTACAGTAATCGATAGGCCATCTCGATGCCCGTAGCACATCATTTCCATTTTCTCCGGTCACTGATGACGCCTCATTGTCACCCATAACCCAACACTCATCTACTACATACAATCAATCCAACCAACCCATCACCGACATAATTTATTCACAAATATAACTTTAAATAATGCATTTTTTAGGGGATTCATGTAAAATATAAGGAAATAGTTTAGCAATCATAGAATCATTATTTATGAGAGGAAGGTAACCGATGAGAATTGCTGTAATGACTGACAGCACGGCATACATTCCCAAAAATATACGTGAAGACAAAGATATACATATGGTACCCTTAAGCGTGGTTTTTGGTGATGATTCCTACCAAGAAGAAATTGATATAACAACAGAAGAATTTTATCAAAAGATAAAAGATGCAAAGGAACTACCAACGACATCTCAACCTTCAATCGGCTATGTAACTGAAAAACTTGAAGAATTAGCAAAAGATTATGATGCTGTTGTTTCGATTCATCTATCAAGTGGTATTAGTGGTACGTATCAAGCAATTGTAAGTGCTGGTGATATGGTAGAAGGCATTGATGTATATGCGTTTGATTCAGAAATTAGCTGTATGGCTCAAGGATTTTATGTTCTTGAAGCAGCAGAATTAGCTAAACAAGATAAAACTCCAGAAGAAATCATTCAACGTCTTGATCAAATTAAAGCTAGCATTAAGGCGTATTTTATGGTGGATGATTTAACGAATCTTCACCGTGGAGGACGATTGAATGGAGCGCAAGCATTAGTTGGAAGCCTACTTCAGGTTAAACCGGTCCTTCACTTTGTGGACAAGGTTATTGTTCCGTTTGAAAAAATACGTACTCGTAAGAAGGCATTAAATCGTATTATTGGAATGTTGGAAGAAGATGCAAAAGATAGAAAGCTTAAGGTTGCATTTATTCACGCGAATGCTGAAGAAGCAGCTAATGAGTTAAAAGATGACTTTTTGAAAAAATACCCACAATCCGAAGCAACTCTTAGTTATTTTGGACCGGTTATCGGGACACATTTAGGTGAAGGTGCAATTGGAGTTTGTTGGTATACGGTATAGCAATTATAAATTATTTTACTAGCTATCTCTATGCTTTTATAGAGATAGCTTTATTCAAATCCACTGAAATGGAGTTGATACATGTTGAATACTAAAAACCCCCTCTACTCCACGACCGATCTACAAGAACTCACAAAACGATACTCTGGTAAATTACTCCTACGTCAAGAAATTGACATGACTCAAGATGAATTCTCCTCGGCAATAAAACACCAGCTATTTTCTGAAACCCCTCCTTTTAAAAGCAAATCATTTTTCTATCAATGCCAACGATGTGGTAACAATAAAAAATATTATCTGGGAACCATTCCTTGTGCTGTTTGTCAAAAGAATCATTATTATTGCCGGAAATGCGTAGAAATGGGACGAGTGATGACATGTACGCCATTATATATATGGAATGGTCCAGAGGCGAATTGGGAAATGCATGAAAACCCATGTACCTGGTCTGGTGAGTTAACGTCAGTACAAGAAAAAGCATCAAAACGCATGGTTGAAGCAATTCAAAACAGAGAAAAGGTACTTCTCATATGGGCAGTGTGCGGAGCTGGAAAAACCGAGATGCTATTCCCAGGCATTACTGAGGCATTAAAAATGGGAAAACGAATTTGTTTAGCTACTCCACGTGCTGATGTTGTGCGAGAATTATTCCCTAGATTTAAAGAAGCATTTCAAGATGTGTCCATTCAAGCATTATATGGAGGAAGTCCAGACAAAGCAGGGAATGCACAATTAATATTAGCAACTACTCATCAATTAATTCGATACCAGGAAGCATTTGATTTAATGATCATTGATGAAGTAGACGCATTTCCATTTCATATGGATCCTTCTTTACCTTTTGCTGCTAATCGTGCTAAAAAAACAACAAGCACAACAATTTATTTAACAGCCACTCCTCGTAAAATACACCGAAAGCTCGTAGAACAGAAAAAAATCCCTCACGTCTTCGTCCCCATTCGTTATCATGGATTTCCTTTACCTGTACCGACTCTTACCCTTTGTTTCTCCTTAAAAAAACAACTCAAACTAAATCAATATCCAACACCCTTTCTAAAATGGTATCAAAAGCGCAAAAACCCATCTCGACAACTCCTTATTTTCGTCTCAACAATTGATTTAGCCCAAAACCTAAAGAAGTCACATGATTTTCAATTAAAAGTTGAATCAGTCCACGCTGAGGACCCTGAACGTGAAGAAAAGGTGCAATTATTTAGGAAGAAGAAAATTGATATTCTGCTAACGACAACTATTTTAGAAAGAGGAGTTACTTTTCCATCGGTTGATGTTGCAGTAATTGATGCTAGTCATGATGTGTTTGATGAAGCAGCCCTTGTACAAATTGCAGGCAGAGCGGGAAGAAATAGCAATGATCCAACTGGAGAGGTTGTCTTTTTTCATGATGGAAAAACAAATGCAATGGTCCAAGCGATTCGTTCGATTCAAAAGATGAATAAACGTGGGGAGGCATTAAAATGAAGTGTACATGGTGTTTTGAAGAAATAATTGTTGACGTTAATTGGTCGACTCTTATCCCGAAACCACCAACGTATTTATGTGACACATGTGAAAATAAACTGGTTAAAATTACAGGCCAACGCTGCATGATGTGCAGTAGAGAAAGCAAGATGAAATTATGTTCAGATTGCACTTACTGGAAGGAACATTACAAAGGGGAAGACCCACTAACATCGAATTACTCTCTATTCACCTATAACCAACATATGCAAGACATGATCGCAAAATGGAAATACCGAGGGGACTATGAAGTGGGAAAAGCATTTCAGTCCTACTTTTCTCAAGGATTTAAACAGAAGTTTTCCAAAATGAAAAACATAATTGCTGTTCCTATTCCATTAAGTGAAGAGCGATTAGAAGAACGGAGATTTAATCAAGCTCTAATGCTGGCAGAAGCTTTGACAATACCATGTGAAGAGATATTGGAACGTGATCATAGTGAAAAACAATCAAAGAAAACGAGATATCAACGAATTTCCAGTGAGAATCCCTTTAAGTTAAAGAAAACTATAAACAAATCAGTCATTCTTGTCGATGATATATATACAACGGGTACAACAATACGACATGCTGCATCACTATTCAAGCAAGTCGGTTGCGAAGCCATATACGCATATACTTTAATCCGAGGTTAGTGGTATCATAGAAAAGGGGAAAATACATGACTGAATTAGCGAACTGCTCAAAATGTGGTGCTGTATATGTTAAAACGATACGGGATATTTGTCATAATTGCTACAAGGAAGAGGAAGAGGCTTTTCAAAAGGTTTACCAGTTTCTACGCCAACAAAAAAATAGAGAATCGACACTCTTAGAAGTTGTAGAAGCAACTGGAGTAGAGGAAGAGTTAGTGATTAAATTTATTAAACAGAAACGGTTGCTAACATCCCAGTTTCCTAAGTTAGCGTATCATTGTGAAAAATGCGATACACCAATAATTAGCGGGAAACTTTGTTCCAACTGTTCTAAAAAGCTAAAAGAAGAATTGGAACGCTTTGAAAAAATAGAAGAGGTTTCACGCAATAGAGAAATGGAAGAAAAACGAAAAAATACGTATTATACCCTAGATAAACATCATAAAAACATTTAAGAATGATAATAAAATGACGATAATAGATGTAAGAGAAGTGTTCGAATTGAATTGAGGTGATTTTGTGAAAATAAACGGAACGAACCAAACCAACTTTAATCCATACCAAAAACAACTGCAAAAGCAAATGCAGTTGAAAAAAGAAACGAGTCAGAAAGACCAGTTAGAAATTTCGAGTCAGGCGAAGCAATTGCAGGAAAGTGGAAAAGCACAAGCAAGCCGACAAGAATTTGTACAAGATATAAAGAATGCGGTTGAATCTGGTGATTACAAGATTAATTATGAAAAAACGGCACAGAAAATGATTGATTTCTGGTCTAAGCATTAAGGAGGACGAGATTTTGTCCATGGAAGCGATCTTGCAAAACCTACAGAAACTAACAAAATTTCATCAAGATCTATTAAAAGTATCTGAACAGAAGACGGACGCCGTTAAAGATGGAGATACTGATCAATTACAATCGCTATTAATCCAAGAACGTAAATATACGCAAGTTTTGGAACGTACGGAAGAAAAAAGAACGGAATTAGTTCAGAACTGGTTTAAACAGAAAGGAATCGCACCTGAGGAACCAACGATTACGAATATGCTGAAAGCACTAACTGATGATGAGGATAAACAGCTTTTAGAGAAACAAACCGTTGAGTTAACAGAAGCGATTGTTAAACTGAAGCAGCAAGAAGAGTTAAACATGGCTTTAATTCAACAGTCCATGCAATTTGTGCAAATGTCACTGGATCTGATGAATCCTACGTTAAATACAATGAACTATGGGAATAAAAAAGAACAGCCTAATCGGAATAGAGGAGTATTTGATTCCAAGGCTTAAGGAAAGAAATGGGGAATACGAATGGGAACTTTTAGTGGATTGGAAATGGCGAAGCGTGCTTTATACACTCAACAATCTGCTTTGCATACAACGGGACATAATATCTCCAATGCCAACACAGAAGGATATTCTAGACAACGAGTAAACTTCGAATCAACGACTCCATATCCAAGTGGTTCTCGTAATCGGCCACATATTCCAGGTCAGATTGGTACAGGGGTAGAAGCCGGCGCAGTTGAAAGAATTCGGGATAAATTTTTAGATTCACAGTTTCGAACGGAAAATAGTAAATCAGGGTACTGGGAAACAATGTCTGATTCGATAGGACGTATGGAAAATATTTTAAATGAACCATCAGAAAATGGTCTTGCTGACACGATGGATAAATTTTGGGAGGCCCTTCAAGATT
The DNA here is from genome assembly GCF_900129485.1 of Ornithinibacillus halophilus. Taxonomy (GTDB): domain Bacteria; phylum Bacillota; class Bacilli; order Bacillales; family Amphibacillaceae; genus Ornithinibacillus; species Ornithinibacillus halophilus. The sequence continues at coordinate 26,493 of NZ_FQVW01000008.1, read as the reverse complement.
TATCTGTTAATCCAGAGAACTCTGGAGCTCGCTCGGTTGTCGTTCAACGTGGTGTAGCTGTTGCTGAAACATTTAATTATCTTTCGAATTCACTTGGTACTGTTCAAGAAGATTTAGATAGTCGAATCGGAGTTACCGTGGAAGATACAAACTCTATTCTTCGCCAAATTGACGGAATTAATAACCAAATTAAAGAATTAGAACCACATGGCTATCTTGCCAATGACTTGTATGATGAACGCGATCGGTTAATCGATGAATTATCCAATATCGTTAATATAAAAGTTAAATACGAAAAAAGCGGTGACGGTGCTCAAGATATTGCCGATGGTCTGGTCTCCATTCAACTAGTGAATGATAATGGACAACCATATGAGAATCCGATTCACTTACTAGAAGCAAATGGGGAGCCAAGAGTCCATGAGCTTTCATTTACAAATGGAACTGGTTTAAGCGTAGAAGAAAATGACGAAGGAACTACTGTTGTTAACGAAATTACAATTGGTGAAGATTCTATCAAATTACCAGTTTCTCATAATAATGGTTCCCTTCATGGCTTACTAGATGCACATGGTTATTCCGATGATAGTGCATTTAATTTTCAGTCTGTGCTAGAAGATTTAGATGCAATGGCAAAAGTCTTTGCTGAGGAATTTAATAAAGTCCATCAAGATGGAACAGACTTGGAAGGGAATACAGGTATAGAGTTTTTCACTGGTAATGATTCAGAAGGGTTTGCTGCTTCCATAGGTGTTTCAGAGGATATAAAAAATAATCCAGACCTAATTGCTGCAAGTGAAAGTGGAAACTCAGGTGACGGAAGTAATGCTGTTAAATTATCTGAAGTCTTTCGTAACCGAGACATTGATGGATTAGGCGAAAATACATCTGTAAAGACGTTTTATGAGTCACTGATAGGAAAACTCGGAGTGAGAGCACAAGAAGCGAATCGCATGAGTAATAATACGACAATCCTTCGCTCTCAAGTAGAAGACCAACGTATGTCGGTTAGTTCTGTATCGTTAGACGAAGAAATGACCAATATGATTAAATTTCAACATGCGTATAATGCGGCAGCACGTAGCATGACGGCAATGGATGAAATGATCGACAGAATTATTAATAACATGGGATTAGTAGGAAGGTAGGTGATTAATCATGCGAGTAACACAGGGGATGCTATCTAATAATACATTGAGGAACTTATCCAATAGTTACTCCAATCTTGGGAAATATATGGATCAACTAAGTACAGGTAAAAAGATTAATCGCCCCTCAGATGATCCAGTCGTTGCAATGAATGGGATGAATTATCGAAGCCAAACGAATGAAGTGAAGCAGTATTTACGTAATACGAACGAAGTGCATAATTGGATGGATAATTCTGATGCTGCTTTAGATAAAGCATCACAAGCTCTTCAACGAATAAGAGAGCTTGCTGTGCAAGCGAGTAATGGTACGTATGATGCTGAGGAAAGACAGAATATAAAAGAAGAAGTCGCTCAGTTAAAAGAACATATTATTGATATTGCCAATACAAAGGTAAATGATAAATACTTATTCAATGGGACTAAGACAGACGAACCATTAATTGGAGAGAACGAAGAAGGCATAGCATTTGATCATTCACCGGTTATGATCGAGGTAGCAAATGGGACAAAACTACAAGCAAATGTAGACCCTGCATCTATATTTAATTCGACATTTGTGGATGAGGATGGAAATGAAGTTGCAAGTAATCTTTTTGATGACATCGATCAGTTTATAAAGGCATTAGAAGATGATGATCAGAATTCTATTCAAACAAGTATGGCTAGAATTGATGATAATATTAATAATGTCATTAATGCACGTGCAGATTTAGGTGCGCGAATGAATCGTTTAGATTTAGTAGAGAATAGACTTCAACAACAAGAAATTGTAGCAACACAAATGATGTCTAAGAATGAAGATATAGATTATGAAAAGGTAATAACAGAACTTATTACACAAGAGAGTGTTCATCGTGCTGCGCTTTCTGCTGGTTCTAAAATTATCCAACCAACCTTATTAGATTTTCTTAGATAATATGTGACGAGAGAAAACCTTTTGCTCATAATAATCCGAACTATGAATCAAAATTTTTCATTATGATTTAAAATAGTTCGGATTTTGACATTTCAAAGAATAACAGGAGGTTGAAACTGTGCAAACACCTCAAATACAAATCAGATCACAGTTTGCCCAAATTCAAATGCAGACATTACCTAGTAGGCAAGAAATTCAACAGCCAAAGGCTCAACTTTCCATAGAGCAGCCAAAAGCAGATCTATCCATTTCAAGAATCCCATCCAAGTTAACGATTGATCAGACACAAGCGTGGGAAGATATGGGGTTAATGCATGTGTTTCGCAGTAATGAGATATTTGCTCAAAATGGTCGTCAAGGGTTGTTAGAAGGAATTAGTAGGAGAGCGCAACAAGGTGATGAGTTAATGAGAATTGAAAACGGAGGAAATCCGATCGTATCTCAAGCTAATGCAAATGGATATGATTCAATGAAGCAAATAGGAATCAAGTTTATACCATCGCATAACAGTGTGAAAATATCGTACCAACCTACAGAGGTTCAAATTGATGTGAAGCAAAACGAGCCTAATATTACTGTACAACCTCAAAAGCCAATACATAATTATGAACCAGGTTCAATTGATATTAGCATGAAACAATATGCAGAATTAGAAATAGATTTTGTTGTTTAGAGTGGAAAGGATGGTCAACGTGAAAATACTAACAAAATATTTTGGCGAAATGGAAATAGAAGAAGATAAAATAATTAACTTTCCTTCTGGTTTACCGGGATTTATAGAGGAAACGAGTTTTATTCTATTAGAACTTCCTGGATCACCTGTTTTTCAAATCCTACAGTCCATACATAATCGGGATATCGCATTTGTGGTGGCAAATCCTTATCATTTTTATGAAGATTATAGTTTTGATTTAGATGATCATCTATTAACTAGTTTAGAGATTAACACAGAAGAAGATGTAATGGTTTTATCTATTGTTACTTTAAAAGACCCTTTCTCCACAAGTACGATAAACTTAAAAGCTCCTATTATAATTAATCATATGAAAAAGCGTGGAAAACAATATATTTTAAACATAGACGACTATTCAATTAGAGAGCCTATCGGAAAACTTGTAGGAGTGGAGGGATAGTAACATGTTAGTCTTAACTCGGAAGCAACAACAATCCATCCAAATCGGTGAAGACATCGAAATAAAGGTTCTTGCAGTCGATGGGGATCAAGTAAAACTGGGAATAGAAGCACCAAAGTCAGTTGAAATCTATCGAAAAGAAATTTTCCTAGAAATTCAACAACAAAATAATGATGCTATCAATATCCCTAATGATTTAGTTGATTTATTAAATAAAAAAGAAAAATAACAGTCTATCACTTTAAATATTAGTAATTTGTACCGATGTAAATAGTAACACTAAAAATTAAATAAGGAGTTGCATGGGCAATGCGATTAGATATGATTTCCAATCAATCACAACCCTTGCAAAACAGCGAAAACATCAAGCGTTCTACAGAATTAAATCAGTCTGTAATGCAGGAGAATACTCTTAGAAGTCATGGCACTAATTTTAAGAAAGATGAAGCTGAGAACTTAGTAAATAAAATAAATGAGACACTTGAACCGGTAAATAGAAATATTCAATTTAAATTACATGAAAAATTGAATGAATACTATGTTGAAGTAGTAAATCCAAATACAGATGAAGTAATCAGAGAAATCCCACCTAAGAAATTGTTAGATTTGTATGCAGCCACAATGGAGCGAATCGGTTTGTTAGTAGATGAAAAGTTATGATCTAGCAATTCAGCTAAAAATGTGACGTAAAAAGGAGTAATTTTATGAATAAGCCATATCAGTCCTATCAAAATAATGCTGTTAATACGGCATCACCTGGTGAATTGACGTTAATGCTGTATAACGGGTGTATAAAATTTATTAAACAAGCAATGAAGGATATGGACAGTAAGAATTTTGAAGCAAAGAATACCAATATACAAAAAGCTCAAAATATAATTCAAGAATTAATGTTGACATTAGATCAAGAGGTTGACATATCGAAGCAAATGTTATCTTTATATGATTACATGCATTTTCAATTGAAGGAAGCTAATGTAAAAAATGATGCAGCTATTTTAGAAGAGGTTTTAGGATTAGTTGTTGAATTCAGAGATACGTGGAAACAAGTAATACTAAAAACTAGACAGCAAAAATATGCACAAGGTGCGCATATCTAATGAATCGTTTGAAGAAAATTTATGACATCACAGTAGAAATTGAACATAGCCTTAATAAGGAAATAGATTCAAGTGATAGAGAAGCACTTATTAATCATATTAATCAACTTATAGAAAAACGTGGGATCTATATGGAAGAAGCTACTGACCCTTTTACAGATGAAGAGATAAAACTGGGAAAAGAAGTAGTTCGCATGAACCAAAGGATCCAACCAAAAATGGATGCGATATTTCTTGAAATCAAAAAAGAAATTAAACAAATGAAGAAAAAGAAAACATCTAATAAAAACTATGTAAATCCATATCAAAGTGTTCAGACAATGGATGGGATGTTTTTAGATAAGAAAAAATAAGTATAGGAATACAATGACGTGCTATCACCATAGGGGTTAGCACTTTTTATTGGTAAACATTCTAATAGCTTGTTTCACTCAACTGTCACAAAACTAGTTATTTTAAAGAAAAGATTCTGGTTTATGCAGGATTTTTATTGGTAAACATAGTATAATAATAATATAAAGATAAAAAGGAGGACACTTTTATGAAATTTAACATTCGTGGAGAAAATCTTGAGGTGACTAACGCTATTCGTGAGTATGTTGAAAAGAAGATTAGTAAACTTGAAAGATACTTTGATACTCCACTAACAAATGATGTCCATGTAAATTTAAGTGTCTATAATGATGAGCAAAGGATTGAAGTGACAATCCCTATGACAGATTTATTATTACGTGGTGAAGTCCAACATATGGATCTGTATGCTGCAATTGATTTAGTAACAGATAAGTTGGAACGTCAAATTAGAAAATATAAAACAAAAGTAAATCGTAAATTCCGTCAAAATGGTGCAGCAAAACATATTTTTGCTGAATTAGAAAAAGAAGCTAAAACTGATGAATTTGAATCTGATGATGAAATTGAAATTGTACGTACGAAACGCTTTAATCTAAAACCAATGGATTCTGAAGAAGCTGTATTGCAAATGGATATGCTAGGTCATGCATTCTATGTTTATAAAGATGCAGTTTCTGGTGATACGAATGTAGTTTATCGCCGTAAAGATGGTAAGTATGGTTTGATTGAGCCAAACAGTTAATAATAAAACATAACATAGATGATGAAGACGATCTCAGCTTGGCTTGGGATCGTCTTTTTGCAACCTGAAAAATAATTGGTAAAAACTATTTTAAACAACTCTTCGTAAAATAATACATACAATTACTATTGTTGTCATAAATGATTGAGTAGTGTTATTATAAAGTATGGATTATAGTATGAAAAGATAGGAAATAGAAGAAATAGAATTGTTTATTTATTGAGGAGCGTTTGTTAATGGCTGGTATATTAAAAAAGATATTTGGTGATGGAAACCAAAAACAACTTAAACGACTTCAGAAATATGTTGATTTAATAGAAGCTAAAGAACCAGAAATGGAAAAGCTTTCTGATGATCAACTAAAACAAAAAACAGAAGAATTTAAGTCAAGATATGAAAATGGAGAAAGTCTAGATGATATGCTTGTAGAGGCGTACGCAGTAGTGCGTGAAGCATCAAAACGTGTATTAAATATGCGTCCGTTCCCTGTACAGATTATGGGTGCCGTTGCCCTTCATGAGGGGAATATTGCAGAGATGAAAACGGGGGAAGGTAAAACATTAGCTTCCACGATGCCTGCTTATTTAAATGCATTATCAGGTAAAGGTGTTCATATAATTACAGTCAATGAATACTTAGCTGACCGTGATGCTAAAGAAATGGGCCAACTATTTGAATTTCTAGGCTTAACAGTTGGATTTAATGCTAACAGTCTAACAAAAGAAGAAAAAAGAGAAGCTTATTATTGTGACATCACTTATGGTACAAATAATGAATATGGTTTTGATTATTTACGTGACAACATGGTCTTGTATAAAGAACAAATGGTACAACGCCCATTAAACTTCGCAATTATTGATGAGGTTGACTCTATTCTAATTGATGAAGCGAGAACACCATTAATTATTTCTGGTTCCAAACAGAAATCAGCTTCGTTATACGAACAAGCTAATTCATTTGTTATTACGTTGAAAAATGAAACTGACTATACGTATGATGAAAAAACAAAGGGTGTTCAGTTAACCGAAGAGGGAATCAATAAGGCAGAAAGTTATTTCAATCTTGAAAACTTATATGATTTGAGTAATGTTTCTTTAACACACCACATTAATCAAGCTTTAAAAGCACATGTATCGATGCATAGAGATACGGATTATGTCGTTGAAGAAGATGAAGTTGTCATCGTTGACCAATTTACTGGACGTTTAATGAAAGGTCGTCGTTATAGTGATGGATTGCACCAAGCTATTGAAGCAAAAGAAGGCTTGAAAATCCAAAATGAAAGTATGACCTTAGCATCTATTACATTCCAAAACTTCTTCCGTATGTATAACAAGCTTTCCGGTATGACTGGTACTGCTAAAACAGAAGAAGAAGAATTCCGTAATATTTACAATATGGATGTTATTGCAATTCCAACGAATAAACCGATTGTTCGTGATGACAAACCGGATATGATTTATAAATCGATGGAAGGTAAGTTTAAAGCAGCTGTCCAATACATTAAAGAACGTCATGAAGCAGGACAACCCGTACTAGTTGGTACGGTGGCTGTTGAAACTTCAGAGTTAATCTCTCAGTTATTAAAGAGAGCTGGCGTGAAGCATAATGTTCTTAACGCGAAGAATCACTATCGTGAAGCAGAAATCATTGAAAATGCAGGACAAAAAGGTGCTGTAACTATTGCGACGAATATGGCAGGTCGTGGTACCGACATCAAACTAGGTGAAGGTGTGAAAGAGTTAGGCGGACTTGCTGTTATTGGTACGGAACGTCATGAATCAAGACGTATTGATAATCAGTTACGTGGTCGTGCAGGACGTCAAGGGGATCCTGGTTTATCCCAATTCTATCTATCAATGGAAGATGAATTGATGCGTCGTTTTGGTTCTGACAACCTATCGAATATGATGGAACGTCTTGGTATGGATGATACACAACCAATTGAAAGTAAAATGGTTTCTCGTGCTGTTGAATCAGCTCAAAAACGTGTTGAGGGTAATAACTTTGATGCTCGTAAGACAGTTCTTTCTTATGATGATGTTCTACGTGAGCAACGTGAAATTATTTATAAGCAACGCTTTGAAGTAATCGATGCTGAAGGAAATGAACTTCGTGAAATTATTGAAAATATGATTGAATCATCTGTGCAGCGTGTTGTTGATACGCATACGCAAGATGAAGACGATGCTAACTGGGATATCCAAGCAATCGTTGAGTATTTACATGGAAACATTCTTACTCCAGAAGATATAACAGAAGATGACATTAAAGGTAAAGATGTTGAAGAAATTATTGAAGCTGTTATGGAAAAAGTTCGTACTAAATATGATCAAAAAGAGGAAGAACTATCAGAAGAACAAATGCGTGAATTTGAAAAAGTTATCCTCTTACGTTCTGTTGATACAAAATGGATGGATCATATTGACCAAATGGATCAATTACGTCAAGGTATCCATCTACGTGCTTATGGACAAAATGATCCATTACGTGAATACCAAATTGAAGGCTTTGCAATGTTTGAAGAGATGGTTGCAAGTATTGAAGATGAGGTTGCGAAGTATATCATGAAAGCACAGATTCGTGACAACCTTCAACGTCAAGCTGTAGTGAAAAATACACAAGCAGTTTCTGGTGGCCAAGACGAGAAGAAAAAAGTTAAGAAACCTTATATCAAGAAAACAAACGTAGGTCGTAACGATCCATGCCCATGTGGTAGTGGTAAGAAATACAAAAACTGTCACGGAAATTAAACAAGATATTAAAGAAAAAATTCAATGAGGCTGGGACATAAATTAAAGATTATCAATGAAATCGAACAGAATGATAAACTAGCGGAGGAAATATACGTAGACTCCTGTGGGAAGTAGGAGATAGGTGAGACGCCGTAGTGTGTAGCACGTAGGTGGCTCACCACTCCCCCACGGAAAGCGAAGTATATTTCTGGAGCGGAGGGTATATGACTAACCTTTATTTTGTTCGGACTTTCTTTTGATACACTCCTTTTGTCTCAGCTTCTTTGCGTGATAATAATTATTAATACACACAGAGGTGAACTATATGGAATTAACAGAAATTAGACAAGAACTAGAAAGAATGAGTGTACGAGTAGCTGAATTTAGGGGGTCTCTTTGACTTAGACCATAAAAAAGAACGCATCTCCGAACTAGAACAACAGATGACTGAAGGAGATTTTTGGGATAATCAAGAAAATGCCCAAAAGGTCATCAATGAAACAAATGGGTTAAAAAGCTATGTAAATGGATTCGAAAAAATATCATCCCGTCTAGATGATTTAGAAGTTTCCTATGAACTTGTAAAAGAAGAAAATGATGAAGAACTATTTGAAGAATTGAATGAAGAACTTGTTTCCTTACAAAAAGACATAAATAACTTTGAATTACAAATGTTATTAAGTGAACCTTATGACGCAAATAATGCAATTTTAGAGTTACACCCTGGTGCTGGAGGAACAGAGTCTCAAGATTGGGCTAGCATGCTGTTACGTATGTATCAACGCTGGTCAGAAGATAGAGGTTTTTCCGTTGAAACATTGGACTACTTACCAGGTGATGAAGCAGGTGTGAAAAGTGTTACGCTCCTAATTAAAGGACATAATGCTTATGGCTATCTAAAGGCTGAAAAAGGTGTTCATCGCTTAGTACGTATTTCGCCATTTGATTCATCTGGTCGTCGCCATACTTCCTTTGTTTCTTGTGAAGTTACGCCTGAAATGACAGATGACGTCGATATTGAAATTAAAACAGAAGATATTAAGGTAGATACGTATCGTGCTAGTGGTGCAGGTGGACAGCATGTTAATACAACCGATTCGGCTGTTCGAATAACTCATCTACCTACAAACACGGTGGTTACTTGTCAAAATGAGCGATCACAGATAAAAAACAGAGAAGCAGCAATGAAAATGTTGAAGTCTAAACTATACCAACTGGAGATAGAACGTCAACAACAAGAACTTGCAGATATTCGTGGTGAACAAAAAGAAATCGGTTGGGGAAGTCAAATCCGTTCTTATGTTTTCCACCCATATTCAATGGTAAAAGATCATCGAACAAATGTTGAAATCGGAAATACGCAATCGGTTATGGATGGAGAAATTGAACCATTTATTGACGCTTATTTACGTTCGCAAATGGGCTAAAATTTGGTAATATCCCTTAACTGCTGAACGGCCGTAAACCATTGATATAACAACATTTGCACAGTGTTTATAGTGTAAAAGAAAGTCATGAAATTGCCACAATCTGCTAAAACCGTTGGTGTGTCAATGTTTATAGCCATAATTTGCCTGTTATTAATTTTTCCCTTACTTTTATTATTTTGTATTTGGGGTATAATAACCATGATAACCTTTATACACAAAATAAATGTTAGGGGGATATAACATGAAAAAATGGTTATTCGCAGTATTATTTGGATCTGCCCTTGTGCTAGGTGCTTGTGGCGGTGGGGACGATGACGCTAACAATTCAGGTAACAATGATGGCGGTGGCGAAACTGCATCTGCTGGAGAAGAAATTTATGAAGACAACTGTGCAGCATGCCATGGCGCTGACCTTGCTGGTGGTGGTGGTCCTGCACTAGATGCAATCGGATCAAAATATTCTGCTGATGAAATCGTTGACATCATTCACAACGGTATCGGTGGAATGCCTGCACAAAAACAAGTGTCTGATGATGATGCACAAACACTTGCAGATTGGTTAGCAGAAAAACAATAATTAAATTTGTACTAAAAAAGTTTGATTCAAATATGGATCAAACTTTTTTTGTTTGTATATATAGTAAAAGCACGATTCCTCTTATATAACTCAACCACACCTTAAAAGCTACTTCCATACTGTTATCTCTCCTATATTATTAATATGCATTTACATGAAATATAAATGTAATATTTTTATGTCTAAAAAACCTGTTGAAAAATGTTATAATGTAATAGAATTAAGATTATACACTCGAATAAAGCGTGATAAGAACTACAAAACATGATAAAGGTGAGCTAAACCATGATATTAATGAAAGACATATATAAAACATATGATAATGGGGTAACTGCCCTTAATGGGATAAATGTGGAAATTGACCAAGGTGAGTTTGTATACGTAGTTGGCCCAAGTGGGGCTGGTAAATCAACATTTATTAAATTAATGTACCGCGAAGTAAAACCATCTAAAGGAAAACTAATAATCAACAATAAAGACTTAACCGACCTAAAAGAAAAGGAAGTACCTCTACTTCGAAGACAAATCGGAGTAATCTTCCAGGATTTCAAACTATTATCCAGATTAACTGTTTATGAAAATATTGCTTTTGCCTTAGAAGTAATCAACGAGTCACCACGTAATATAAGAAAACGTGTAATGGATGTACTTGAATTGGTGGGCTTAAAAAATAAAGCAAGATTTATCCCTAGTGAATTATCAGGTGGGGAACAGCAACGTGTTTCTATCGCTCGAGCAATAGTCAATCACCCGAAGCTTGTTATTGCGGACGAGCCTACAGGTAACCTTGATCCAGATACGTCATGGGAAATCATGAAAGTTTTTGAAGAAATCAATGCCAGAGGAACAACTATTGTTATGGCGACGCACAGTAAAGAAATTGTAAACACAATTAAACGACGTGTTATTGCCATCGAAGACGGTAGAATTGTACGAGACCAGCATCGAGGTGATTACGGTTATGAAATTTAGAACATTGAAAAGACATCTAAGAGAAGGTATTAAAAATATTTTTCGTAATGGTTGGATGACGGTAGCATCTGTTGGGGCCGTGACTATGACACTGGTATTGGTAGGGTCTTTCCTTGCACTAATGCTTAACTTAAATCATATGGCAGAAAAGATTGAAGATGATGTCGTCGTTAAAGCGTTAATTGATACGACGGCTGACGATAGCCAAATTAAAGTACTTGGTGATGAAATCGAACAAATTGCAGAAGTGGATTCAGTAGTTTTCTCATCTAAAGATGAAGAATTAGATAATCTTATTGAAGGCCTGGGCGATAGTTGGCGGTTATTCGAACAAGAAAACCCACTAAACCATGCTTATATCATTAAAGCAACAGATCCTCAAAATACTTCGTCTATAGCACAAAAAGTAGCAAGTTTGTCTAATGTAGATGAAGTGACTTATGGAGAAGAGGTCGTACAAAACCTTTTCAAATTTAACAATTACGCTAGAAACATTGGAATAGTACTAATTCTGGGTCTAGTATTAACAGCAATCTTCTTAATTTCCAATACGATTAAATTGACCATCATGGCAAGAAGTAAAGAAATTGGGATTATGAAATTAGTTGGTGCAACAAATGGATTTATCCGTTGGCCATTTTTCATTGAAGGAATGTTGTTAGGAATTTTAGGTTCAATCATTCCGATTGTAGGTATTTTGGTTGGATACAAATTCTTTGAAAACAACATCCAACAAATTAATACAATTGGATTTGTTGAGTTATTACCATACAATCCGTTTGCATGGCAACTGTCTGCAATTTTATTAGCAACAGGAGCACTTATTGGAATATGGGGAACAGTAATGAGTGTCCGTAAATTCCTAAAAGTTTAAACAAACAGGTAGGAAAGCAATCCTTTCCTACCTTTTGATACATAATAAACAAACATCATGTGTATTTTCTTTTAATAGATTGTTAGTTTGTGAGGTTCGGAGGCTTACGTCGCACTAGTTGGACGAGCTATATATTCTAGTAAAAGGAGAGGTGGGATGAGATGAAAAAGTACTTGGTATACGCACTAATAATCTTACTTGTTTTTACTTCCGTTAATTGGATGTCTGTTTCCGCTGAATCAGTTAGTGATTTGGACAAAGAAATTAAAGATTTAGAAAAACAAGAACAAGATTTAGAGAATAAGAAGAATGAATTAGATGGGCAAAAGTCTGAGAATGAAAAAAAATTGAACGAAAATCTCAGTGAACAAGAAAAACTTACGAATGAGATTGCTTCCTTAGAGAATAAATTAAGTGATACAGAAGCTGCTATCAAATCAAAAGAAAATGAAATAACATCAACGAATCAAGAAATAACCAAACTGAATGACAGAATAGAAGAATTAAAAGTAGAAATAGAGAATTTAAGAGAAGAAATAAAAAATTTAAAAAAAGAAATAAAAGAATTAGAGAATAAAATAAGTAAACGTGAAGAAATGTTAAAGGATCGTCTACGTAATATCCAAAAAAATGGTGGCGATTTAAAATATTTAGAAGTTCTACTTGGGTCTACTAGTTTCTCAGATTTCATCAGTCGAGCAGCTGCTCTTAGTGTTGTAATGAAACAAGATGAAGCTATTATGGAATCACTAGCAAAAGATAAGGAAGTTATACAAAATAAAAAGACACAGGTTGAAGAAAATAAATCGGTAGTCGAAGAAAATAAATCAGAAGTTGAAGGAAATAAAAAGACAGTAGAAGAAAAAAAAGTAGAACTAGAGGGACAAAAAACTGAACTTGTTGCACTACAAGGTCAATTAGATAGTCAAAAACAAGATAAACAATCTTTGATGACTAAGTTGCAAAGAGAGCATGAGATTTTAGATGAAATACAGTTAGATATAGAAGAAGAAAGAAAGATTATTGCTGCTGAAGTGGAAGCGAAACAGAAAGCAATTGCTATGGCAGAGAGAAAGAAGAAAGAGTTAGAACAGCTAAATAAGAAGCCTGAAAATAACTCTAGTAATCCTAATGGAATCTTCTCATCTCCTGTAGTTGGCCGAGAATCTTCCCCATTTGGTATGAGATGGCACCCAATCTTCCACATGTATCGGAACCATGATGGAATAGATTATGCTGTTGCTACAGGGACTGTTTTAAGGGCACCTGCAGACGGGGTTGTTAGCACTGCAAGGTGGGCAGGTGGTTTTGGTAATACAATTATGATCTCTCATTATATTAATGGGCAAAGTTATACGACTTTGATGGCTCACTTAAGTAGTATTGAAGTTTATGTTGGTCAAGAAGTAACGGAAGGCCAAGTAATTGGAAAAACAGGTAATACTGGTGATTCAACTGGTCCACATCTGCATTTCGAAGTGCATCCAGGTGGCTATGATAACCCAGTCGATCCAAAACCATATTTAAAATAATTGATTAAAAAAGGTATCATCTCTAAGAGAGCTTGATACCTTTTTCTACTATATGCAACAGATAAGTAAAAATAATTAAGAGAAATTCTTAGTCAAGTTCGTAATATAGTGGTATGCTTTTTTATATAACATAAAATGTATTAATCATAGTCTTTGAGGTGAAAAAATGAAGTTAAAAATGCCACAAATCGTTTTGATTCTAATTGGAGCCCTTGTACTTGGCTTTGTTGGTGCATATGCAGGAGTCCAATTAGGAGATTCCGAAGAACAAGAAAATTCGAATGAAAATACTGAAGAAATTGCCAATCAAGATGAGAACCATACAGAAGATGTAACTGAAAATGAACAAGTTGACGAAATTCCAGATTATATGACTAAAGTTGTTCAAGCATTTCATTTAATTAAGCAAAATTACTTAGAAGATGTAGAAGACCAACAATTAATCGAAGGTGCTATCCAAGGGATGCTAACGACATTAGGTGATCCTTATAGTAGTTATATGGACGTAGAGGTGATGGAACAATTTAATGAACAAATTGAATCATCTTTTGAAGGAATCGGAGCAGAGGTCAGCATGATGAATGGTGCTGTTACCATTGTAGCTCCCATAAAAGATTCCCCTGCTGAAAAGGAAGGGTTAAGACCGAATGATCAAGTCCTTGAAGTAGATGGTGAGTCACTTGAAGGTCTAGATTTAAACGAAGCTGTGGCAAAAATACGAGGTGAAAAAGGTTCGGAAGTGGTGCTAACTATTTTACGTCCGGGTTCATCTGAGCCATTTGAAGTAACAATTGTTCGTGATACGATTCCTTTAGAAACGATTTATGCTGAAATGAAGAGTGAAAATGGTAAGAATACAGGAATCATTGAGATTACTAATTTCTCAGAAACAACATCAACAGACTTTAATACAGAGTTGGAACGTTTGGAAAGCGAAGGGATGGACGGATTAGTCATCGATGTGCGAGGTAACCCAGGAGGATTGCTAAGTGCAGTAGAAGAAATTTTAATGAATTTTGTCCCTAGTGATGTGCCTTATGTACAAATTGAAGACCCAAATGGGAATAGATCCCCATATTTTTCTAAATTAGAGGAAAAGAAAGACTATCCAATTACGGTTCTTATCAATGAAGGTAGTGCATCTGCTTCAGAAATACTAGCTGTAGCAATGAAAGAAATTGGGTATGATGTTGTGGGGATGACGACCTTTGGGAAAGGAACTGTCCAACAAGCCGTACCACTAGGTGATGGAAGTTCTATTAAATTGACTTACTATAAATGGCTTTCACCTGAAGGTAATTGGATACATGAAACAGGAGTAGAACCTACAGTAGAAGTGGATCAACCTGAATATTTTTATACTAATCCAATTAATTTAGAAGATGAAACATTAACTTTAGATCAATCAGATTCTAAGATTGCCAATATCCAAAAGATGTTAGATGGTATAGGTTATAACCCTGGTCGTTTAGATGGTTACTTTAATCAAGAAACCATGGATGCTGTCAAAGCATTTCAACAGGACCATGATATCTCTGTAACAGGTGAAATTGATAAACAAACGGTAGGATTAATCGAGGCAACGTTAATCGAACGAATTCGAAGTGGTGAAGATGACCAACAATTAGAAAGAGCGCTTGAAGTTTTATATGAATAGATTAAAAAGCTATCCCATAGAGATTACAATCTCTACGTGGGATAGCTCTTCTTTTTGCGAATGTTATCCTAAATATATTCCATATTGATAGAGAAATACACTAATCTTACAATTATAGGGATTTAATTATGTAAAAAGAAGGAATAGGCTGTAGTAATATCGAATGTATAATAGATATAGTGAATTTGGTACATCATTGTGGGGTGATCATGAGATGGTAGAAGAATGGTTGTTAGAAATAGCAAAAGGAATAGGAAGACTCTTTCTTAATCCATTATTATATTGGTTTATTCTTCTCTTATTTTTCACGGGTTATAAACGTGTGAAACAAGAAAGAAAGCAATTCGGTATAAAAGTTTTTGATATTTTTTCGGAATGGAGAGATACTTGGGTACTCACTTTATTATTAGGAATCTTTATTTCTATTATATCCATTATGTTAGGACTGGTATTTTCAATAGAAACATTGCTCATCCTTAGTTTTGTGACGATAATTCTAAGTGTGACTTTGCAATTATCATTATTATCGGCAAGTTATACAATCGGTTTGTCTTATATTTTGTTACTCGTATTCCCATTATTTTTTGATTCAATCGGTAGCTGGACTTTATTTGAAGAAATTAATTTTACAGGGTTAGTAATTTTATTAGCCATATTTCTTTTAGTTGAGTCGCATTTATTGTCTAAAACAGAACGGAATGAAACCTTTCCCTCATTAACATTAGGAACTCGCGGGAGTTGGATTGGACAACATACTATAAAGAAAGCAGCTATTATTCCATTTTTTACGTTAATCCCAACTGGTTTAATTCCAGCAATAGAGCCTTATTGGCCGTATTTAACAATTGGTGGAGAAAACTATGGGCTTATTCTGTTTCCTTTTGTTATAGGCTATAAACATCAAGTAAAAGGTATGCTCTCTATCGAGGCGGCAGTAAGGTTGTCTAAATCTCTATTTTGGTTAGCAATACTTGTTCTTTTAATTGCAATAAGCAGTATTATGATCGAATGGTTGTCGTTAGTTGCAATTGTAATAGCAATCTTGGGTAGAGAATATATCAATTATAGACATCGCTTAGAAGATAATTCGAAAACACCAATTTTTTATCAATCCAATCAAGGACTAAAAGTATTAAGTATTATACCAGGTTCACCTGCTGATCGTTTGGATATCCAAGTTGGAGAAACGATCACAAAAGTAAATGGTACTCGAATTTCTAATGAACAGGAATTTTATGAGGCCTTACAAGATACTGGAGCATTTTTTAAGATCGAACTGTTGGATATAAATGGTGAAATTCGATTTGTACAAAGTGCAATTTATGAAGGAGATCATCATGAATTAGGCATACTATTCCCATCAACACCACATCGTGAAAACTAATGTAAACATAGAGGTTATTCTATAATGAATAGCCTCTTTTTTTATGGAATAAAAGTTAAAACTCCTATGATTACAATTGTTTCAATTTTACTCCTTTATGAAGGTAAAAACTGTTGCAACGGTGTTAATTAGTATTAATGTTCGGTGTGACTTATTGCACATTCAAATGCTCTTTAGTTGCTTAATATAGGTGTTGATTCAGCAATTTAAAATATATTTCATAATCAACTGAGGAGGTTTTTAAATGATTCAAACAGTTGCATGGGTAGTTAGTTTAATTTTCATGACGGCAATCGCTGGAATCTTTTTATTTGTGGCGATTAAGTCAAAAGAAAAAAGAGAATATGAGCCAATTAAGAAAAAATGGTATAAGGCTCGTACCTTCTATGGTACAACATTAGTTATCGCATTTTTAGTTATTACGATTTATACATTACGTGAGTTGCCATATAATCAACCTTTATATGGGGATGAACAAGAACCAACAATTGTTGATGTAGAGGCATTCCAATTTGGTTGGCATATAAGTGAAAAAGAATTTAAAGTTGGCGAACCAATTGAATTTGATGTTACAAGCGCAGATGTAACACATGGATTTGGAATTTATGATGAAGATCGAAATCTAATTGCACAAACTCAGGCAATGCCAGGGTATACAAATACTGTTTACATTACATTTGATGAGCCTGGTACATATGAAATTCTTTGTTTAGAATACTGTGGTCTTGCTCACCATGTAATGATTGCAACAATCGAGGTCACAGAATAATTTAGTGGAGGTGTGAATATGAGTTCTTTTGTTAAAAATGAATTAAATAGTAAAAATGGAATGATTTCTACTTATCTATTAATCGGTGGAGTAGTAATTGCTTTAATGATGGTATTTGGAATCTTAATGCTTTTAGCTCAAGGTGGTGTATTGGATTTATCACCAGCGGCTTTTTATCAGTTCTTAACAATTCACGGTACGGGAATGGTAGGAGCAGCAGCATTTGCTGCTGCAGGTGTAATGTGGTATTTCCTACGTCAGCACGTTACTCTATCTGAAAAAATCTTTAAAGTTAATATGGTATTATTTTTAATCGGAGTACTAATGGTAATTGTTGGCGTATTTTCTTTTGAATATGCTAGTGCATGGACTTTCCTATATCCACTACCAGCATTATCTGCTAATGCTTGGGGAACTGTAGGTGCATTACTTTACTTATTCGGAATGTTAATTCTTGGTGTAGGTTTCTTACTTCTATATATTGATACAGGTAGAGCTATTATTAAGAAGTTTGGTAGTTTAGGAAAAGGATTAGGATGGGATGTTATTTCTGGTAAAAAAGCAGAAAAAGACGCTCCATCACCAACAGTAGTAGCAAGTACAATGGTAACAATCGTGAATGTCACTGCTTTAACGGCAGGTGCAACCGTATTAATCATGAATATCATTAATGTAATTAATCCTGCATTTACTTTCGATCCTTTACTAGCTAAAAATTTAACGTATGCATTTGGTCATATTTTTGCTAACTCTATTATTTATATGGGTGTAATTGTAGTGTACGAATTGCTATCTAAGTATACAGGACGTCCTTGGAAATCCAATCGTATTTTCTTAATTGCTTGGACAATGTCGACTACATTTACTTTATTGATCTATACTCATCATATGTTAATGGACTCTGTAATGCCTAAATGGATGTTAATCATGGGACAAGCATTATCTTACGCTAACGGATTACCAGTATTAGTTATCACTGCATACGGTGCATTGATGATTGTGTATAAATCTGGTATTAAATGGGATATGGCTTCAGGACTAGCATTCCTATCTATGTTTGGTTGGACAGTTGGTGTTGTACCAGCAATTATCGATGCCACAATCGTAGTTAACCATGTAATGCATAATACAAAATGGGTTCCGGGTCACTTCCATATGTACATGGGATTGGGTGCAGTAGTTATGCTATTCTCTTTCATGTACTACTTAGCAAAAGTTGACAGTAACTTAAAAACAAATGGCTTGGATAAATTTGCTTTCTTCGCATACACACTAGCAATGATTGCAGTAAGTGTTCAATTCCTAGTTTCTGGTGCTTTAAGTACACCAAGAAGATGGGCAACTCACTTCCCTGAATGGATGGGGCCAGCATTATTTGGTGGTATTGCAGGAATCTTGTTAGTAATTGCTACAACAATATTTATTGTACACTTTGTACGCTACATGAGAGAGCGTGGTACTGGATTTGGAGAATTAGAGCAAAAGGATGTTGCATAAATAATCGAAGTGTGAGTAGATATTAGGAGTTTGATAATATGAGACAGATATTCGTTGGTATTCTCTTATACGCTATATTGGTGCTACCGCCAATACGGCTATATCTAGAATCGATAATGGTCACACATATGTTAGTTCAATTGCCTCTACTTATATTTACAGGATGGTTAATTAGTAAATATATTGTAGGAAAGTATCGTTCGTTTTTTAGTAAATGGAATACTTATGGGGTGCCTGGAATTATATTTGTTGCTATTGTTACAACATATTGGATGATTCCCCGTACGTTGGATGAAGCATTGACAATGAATATAATGGAAATATTTAAATTTATAAGTCTACCAATTGTAGGTTTATTGATTCGAGATAGTTGGAAAAAGCTTGAGGGTATTGGTAAGAGTTTTATCTATTTAAATTATCTGTCCATGTTTGGTTTAATGGCCTGGCTCTATATTGATTCACCCATCCAAATATGTAATAACTATTTAGAAACAGAACAGAAAATATTAGGATGGGGAATGCTCGTAATTACTGCATGCATGATCTTTTATTTCATCCAGTATGTGTTTACTGATCATACGGAAGAAGATTTCTGCTAGAGGGTGGTAAGCCGGGAACTTCTTGGTTAAGTTCCCTGGCACCCTTATGTTAAGGAAGGACACGCATTTATTGTAGGTACTATTAATGCCTTGCTGCTTGTATTGTTATAGCCTCACCCTTATAGCTGGACATCAGATACGCTATTTTGTGTGATTCGGATATTTTGAGAATCTGACGGACATCCAGTACCTTATTCACCAAGAATTCCTCGGTTTTTCTAGTGTTTCAGATAAATAACGGAACAGAAGTCCAAACTCCCTCCCAATACATCCTATCTACCAACATAACGGAATAAATGTCCCATCTACCACTAAATCCCACCCCTGTCATCGGTTTCGCACCCTATTGGTATGGTTTCCACTATTCTAACGTTAGTTATAGAGTTAAATGTGATATACTTCACAAATTATTGATTGAAACACTTAGATAGAAAACGTTTTCAATATTACTCTTTTCCACTGTTTATAATGTATTTACCATTTATTGTGTAGTAATAATCCTTGTCAAATATTGTTCATAAATTCACATGAAAACAGTGATTCAAATCACGGGTGGAGGTCTTGATCGAAAGTAAACTAAAGCTAACGATAAGATAACAGCAAGACAAAAAAGAAAAAATAAATAGTTAAGATCTTATCAAATAAAATAAGAGGTGATTATTATGATGATGAAAAAATTAGGTTTTAAAGTAGTAGCAGGTTTAAGTGCTTCAGCAATTCTTTTGGCAGCATGTAGTGATCCAGAAGCACAAAATGATGCATCAAATGTAGAAGATGCTGTGAGTAGTGTAAGTGCTGATTCCAATCAAGAAAAAGAACCAATCATCATTGAACCACATAAAGATTTAAATCAAGAACCTGTACCATTGAAAGTGGAAAGAGTAGGAGAAAATGAAGTTAACGTAGAAATGACTGCACAAATAACTGATATTGAAATTGATAAAGGACTTATTTATAAAGCATGGACATTTAATGGGGAAGCTCCAGGTCCAGTAGTTGTTGTAGAGGAAGGGGATGTTATTAACTTTACGTTAAAGAACATGGACCCAGCCATTCCGCATAGCATGGACTTCCACGCTGTTCATACAGCACCATCAAAAGGGTTTGCGAATGTAGATCCGGATGAAACAGGAACATTCACATATCCAGCTAATAATCCAGGTGTATTCATGTACCACTGTGGAACAGGTCCAACACTTTCACATATTGCAAATGGGATGCATGGAACAATTATCGTTAAACCTAAAGATGGTTATCCAACCGATGACCAAATTGACCGCGAATTTGTTATGATACAAAACGAATGGTATGACTATAACGATTTAGATGATTTCACAAATGGTGAACCGAACCAAGTAGTTTTCTCTACAAAAGCTCTAAAAGAAGGGGATCGCAACACTAATGGAGATACCTTCACATTAAAAGATGAACCACTATTAGCAAAAGTTGGAGATCGTGTAAGAATCTATGTTAACAATGTTGGTCCTAATGAAGTAAGTTCTTTCCACGTAGTAGGTACTGTTTTTGATAATGTGTATGTTGATGGAAATCCTTATAACCATATGCAAGGCTTACAAACTGTAATGTTACCTGCAAGTGGTGGTGCTGTAGTAGAATTTACGGTTACTGATGTAGGAAGCTACCCAATTGTAACTCACCAATTTGAACATGCACAAAAAGGAGCAACAGCTATCTTGAAAGTTACAGAAGATGGAGAAGATGACGGAAAAGCTACTATGAGTCACTAATCTAGTAACCTGTAATTGGAAAGCCGTATAAAGCCTGCAATTAAAAGGGGTGCTTTCCCCTTTTGATTGAGGCTTTTTCTTTAGAAGAAGACTTCAAAAAGGGAGACATTGGAGGTGATTCAATGAGAGGGAAGTTGTTGATTGTAGGTTTAGTATCGATTCTGTTTATCTTCTTTGTTAATAAAGAAATTCATGCCGAAGAATTTAAAGTAACGGATGAAGAAGAACTTAAAACAGCTTTAGATCTAGCAAAAACAGATGACGTCATTTTACTAGGGGAAGGTACCTATAATGGGAATTTCGTTATTGAAAATACAGTTACACTTATCGGTGAAGACGGTGCAACCATTCAAGGATTGGATCATGGGAGTGTATTAACAATACATGCAGATGATGTCGTCATTGAAAACTTGCAAATAACCGGTGGTGGAACACAGAACGCGGGTATTTATGTGAAATCTAATCGAAATAGAATTACAAATAATCGATTCTACGATGTTTTCCATGGCGTAATGGTAAAAGACGGGTATGGAAATGAAATTACGAACAATATGATGACGAGTCTCTTTGATGCAAAACATAAAGGGTTTGGTGTTTATTTAATTGAAGCACCTTATTCAATCGTAACAGAAAACATCATTTACGATTCAAATGACGGGATTTATATATCTTTTTCTGATCTCTGTGAAATCACTGGAAATACCATTAAAAAAGCTAGATATGGCGTACACACCATGGATTCAGAAAATGTCATTATCGCACAAAATGTTATCTCTAATAGTAGGAACGGTTTAATGATTATGCAAAGCTATAGTATTCGGATAAAGGAAAATTATTTACATTCAAATACTACTGTAGATGGAGCAGGGATGTTTATATTTGATACGTTTGATTCCACAATTTCAGCTAATATTATGGAAATGAATAACAAAGGAATCTATTTAGAAAATGCGCTTAGAAATGAAATACTTTTTAATTCCTTTGAGGGAAATGATATTGGGATTGAAATTGGTGTTGATTCAAATGATAACCAAATTAATTTAAATAATTTCATTGGAAATACTCAGCAAGTGATTTCGGATAAAAGTAACGAAAACAGTTTTACAAGTAACGGATATGGTAACTATTGGGACAATCAAAGTCATTTAAATATTAACCAGGACGAATTGAATGACTATGCCTACAAAAGTGGTGACGTATTTTATAACTTGACATCAGATGAACCGTATCTACAACTTTTTACTGGAAGTCCTGCAGTTCGATTATGGAATACGGTTGAACAATATGTTCCGATACCTTCAAATCAATTTATCGTTGATGAGAAGCCACTGATACAACCTGCGAGTATTGAAGTGGATATTGTAGGAAAACAAGAAAATAAACAACAATCCATTATCTGGGAAAGCTTCTTCTTTTATGTAGGTTTACTATGTATTTCAGTTTTGATTATTGGGAAGACGAGGAGGAAACAAGATGCGTAAAATTGTCTACTTAATTGCATTTATGTTTATTAGCGTTGGTATATTAGTCGGGTGTTCAGAGGATGTTTCAATGGAGCCAGTTGAGATCGATGAAAGTGTGGATAGTTGTGATGTTTGCCATATGGGTATCCAAGACAAAGGTGCTTCAAGTCAAATAATCTTAAATGATGGTACTCCGAAAAAATTTGATGATATTGGTTGTATGCTTACGTATTATGTAGATAATCAAGAGGAAGTTGGAAAAGTGTATGTGCATGATTATCATTCGAATGATTGGATTGACATGGTAGATGCCACTTTTATTCAAGATAGTTCGATTTCTTCTCCGATGAGCTACGGAATTATTGCTTTTGAGTCTCAAGAAGATGCGGAAGCATTTCAACAAGATAATGGTGGAGAGATGTATGTGGGTGATGAAATTACAGATATTGATGTGAAAGCATTGAAAGCTATGGGACATGGTGGTTCTCATGAATAAATGGAAATCATTGAATTCCATGATCGTCCATGAATTGCGCCTGTTACTAAGAAGCAAGTGGTTGCTGAATTTTACCATCCTATTTTTTGCTATGGCAGCCCTGTTTTACTTTTATGGATTGAAATCAATAGAAACCGATCCTGTAGAAGTGACCTATGGTTTGGAGTCAGTTGGCACAGATATTGATATTGGAACGGTTGACCCGTCTTATTTTGGATTAGAAGAAACGGTAGTGGAAGGTGAAGGTGGAGGTGGAGCGGCTGACAGTAGTGTTGGATACAACCGTGCAATTTCTATGTTGATGAACTTGTCACTCTGGATTATTCCTATTATTGCCTTGATCTTAGGAGCAAACTCAATTATTGCCGACAAAGAGGGTGGAAGGTTAGCGCTATACCGAACGTATCAAATGCCTTATATTTTCTACTTATTAAGTAAATTTATAGCCTTAAGTCTTTCGTTAATCATTTCATTAGGGATTTCGTATGGGGTAGTTGGTGTTGGTATCTCCTTATTTGGTGAACCAATGGAAAATTCCTTCTTGATGACATTCCTATTACTAAATGTGTTTCTAGTAATCTTATTTTCAGCCTTATCTTTAATAATTGGATCAATTAGTGTTACGCGAATGCAAGGATTATCGCTAGCATTATTTGCATGGAGCTTACTAGTATTTGTGTATGAGTTCGTTATTTTCTCTGTAATTGATCTCGTACCATATGCTCAAAAATTAAATAGTGTTTTAGTCATGGTCTTACTAAATCCGATTGAATCCATTCGTGTTTGGTCCATTGAAAAGCTTAATGCAGATTATATTTTCGGACCTGAGTTTTTAATAATTAGTGAGTGGGGAGCAAGTGGTATGCTTACTAATATTATTTTGATAACTTTTGCTTTAATGATTGTCATAGCAATTCTTGTTTCTAATCAAGTAATGAAATGGAGAGGATGAGTTAGATGAAAGAAGATATCGTTTTAACAATCTCTCAACTATCAAAAACGTACGGGAAAAAACAAGTTCTTCATCCAGTAGATTTAAAGGTGAAACGTGGTGAATGTGTTGTACTATGTGGTGGAAATGGTGCAGGAAAAAGTACGTTGATTAAAATGATAACCGGTATTGAGAAGCAATCGACTGGGAAATTTACTTTTAAAGTAGATAACAAGAAAAAATTTGGCTTTATGCCTGATGCCATGGATTTTCCAGGAGAATTAACAGCGATTGAAGTCTTGAAGTATTATGGGAAATTTTTAAATGCTAGTGAAGATAAAATAAATGAATTATTAAAGCGAGTTGGGTTGTGGGATGTACGAAATCAGAAGGTCGGGTCTTTCTCAAAAGGGATGTCACAACGCGTAAACTTAGCGCAAACTTTATTAGCAGATGTAGATGTGTATATTTTAGATGAGCCCACTAATGGCCTAGACCCATATTGGGTAATAGAATTTAAGGAAATTATTCATGATTTAAAACGTGAAGGAAAAACGATATTATTAAGCAGCCATATTATGCGTGATGTTGCTGAAATATCAGATAGAGTCGTTATTCTCTTTGAAGGTGCCATAAAGGAAGACGGATCACTAGAAGAAATCTATGCTAGAAATAATTGTGAAAGTCTTGAAGAGGTATTTTTGAAACTGTTAAAATTACAAACGAATCAGTCGGTGCTTAGGAAGACATTAGAATATGATGCTGGATAGCTTGTGTTTAAAAGAATAGGATCGCATAGCAAAGAAGAAATATTTTGCTATGCGATCTTTTTGTACTCTGATAAGTGGCCCTTATGTTAATATATGGTAATTTACATTGTGATATTTTCACAGATTTAAAAGGTTTATGGATTGCATTTCACTAATAATTATAAAATACTAAAGGTTTTATTAGTAAATTAATAACGTCATAGTTTGTTCATAATTGAACAGGTTAGGTGTGATGTGCGTCACAGGGTGAAGCTAGTTGTCGAAGTACAATGTAATTGAAGATAAGATTTACTTAGGAGAGATAGAAAAAATCTTATCTATTAAACAATATGAGGTGATTAGTATGATGAAAAAGTTTGGTTATGGCGTAGTTGTTACCTTGAGTGCAGCAATTTTATTATCTGCTTGTAGTGGAGCAGATGGAGCTAAACAAGAACTATCACCTGAAAATGATAATGCAATCAATACAGTTCAAGCTGAAGAAATGGAACCAGCTGTATTTCAACCACATGAAGGTTTAAATGATGCACCGATTCCATTAGATATGGAAAGAGACGGAACTGATGTTTATATAAATATGACTGCTCAAATTACTGATATCGAAATTGAAGAAGGATACAATTACAAAGCTTGGACTTTTAATGGTGAGGCACCAGGTCCACTAGTTGTTGTTAACGAAGGAGACACCATTCACTTTACACTTGAGAACAAAGACCCTGCTATTCCTCATAGTATGGACTTCCATGCAGTACACACAGCACCAGACAAAGGATTTGCGAATGTAATGCCGAATGAGGAAGGAACATTCACTTATCAAGCTACTAAGCCTGGGGTATTCATGTATCACTGTGGAACAGGTCCTATCTTATCTCACATTGCCAATGGAATGCACGGCGTCATCATTGTTAAACCGGCAGATGGGTACCCAACAGATGATCAAGTAGATAAAGAATTTGTGATTATTCAAAATGAATGGTATAAATACAATGATTTAGATGACATGACAAATAATGAACCTTCTCAAGTAGTGTTCTCTGCTAAAGCATTACATGAAGGTCAACCTAATACAAATGGTACTGTTACAGCACTGAAGGATGAGCCTCTATTAGCTAAAGTTGGCGACAAAGTAAGAATTTACATCAATAACGTAGGTCCGAATGAAGTAAGTAGCTTTCACGTCGTAGGAACCATCTTTGATGATGTCTACCTAGATGGAAACCCTGCAAACCGATTAGAAGGTATGCAAACAGTTATGCTGCCTGCGAGTGGTGGAGCTGTAGTTGAGTTCACAGTCATAGAAGAGGGCGTCTATCCATTTGTAACACACCAATTTAACCACGCTACTAAAGGAGCTGTTGGCTATATCAAAGTTACAGAAGATGGCCTAGATGATGGAGCAGAAGTAAGTGGTCACTAGGATATAGAAATGAAGCCTGGGACAAAAGTATTTTAGATGTTAAGATCCGAACAATATTTGTTCGGATCTTTTATTGTGAGCAAATCTTATTGGTGGTGTGAATTTGACCGCTACGGAAAATACACTTCGCTTTCACTTCCAGCACAAGTGCGACATCTGTTCAAGCTTCCTACGATCGCTTTCTCAGTGTCTTCTTTGCCGCGGGCGGCTGGTGAGCCAGGGAACTACTTGGCTAGGCTTCCTAGC
>NZ_FQVW01000002.1 GCF_900129485.1 Ornithinibacillus halophilus | reverse complement strand
TATGATGAGTCTATGAAGGAAAAGTTTCCAAAAAAACCATCAACAAATGAAGCAGAAGATGAAATGAAATATTGTAAAAAATTATTAAAAACCATTGAAGAACAATCATCACTCACTAAAATTCCATCTATAAAAGAACGGATAAATGTCCTAAAGGAAGTAATAGAGGATTACCATGAACAACAATTATATTCAGAAGACCCGGATGCATGTACAGGTCACAAATCAGTAGACTACTCTTTTCATGGATACAAAACACATATCGCCATGTCAGATGAGCGTATAATAACAGCTGCCTTGATTACCTCTGGTGAGAAAGGTGATGGCCAATACCTGGAAGAACTCGTAGAGAATAGTGTAGACAATGGTATGGAAATAGATACAGTCGTAGGAGATACAGCCTATTCTGGAACAGATAATCTGAATTATGCGAAGGATAATTTTAATCTTATATCAAAATTACACCCAATTATTACAAATGGCACAAGAAAGAAAGAGGATGAATTTAGTTTTAATAAGGATGCTGGTTTATTTGTATGCCCTGCAGGGCATTTGGCAAAAAGGAAAAGTATAAAGAAGAAAAAAGACCGTAATGATCAAATGAGATACCACTTTGATGTGAATATATGCAAGACATGCCCATTAAGAGATGGTTGTTATAAAGAAGGAGCAAAATCTAAAACATATTGTGTAACAATTAAGTCAACTGAACACACAGAACACGAAGCTTTTCAAAAC
The DNA here is from genome assembly GCF_900129485.1 of Ornithinibacillus halophilus. Classification (GTDB taxonomy): domain Bacteria; phylum Bacillota; class Bacilli; order Bacillales; family Amphibacillaceae; genus Ornithinibacillus; species Ornithinibacillus halophilus. The sequence goes on along the minus strand of NZ_FQVW01000002.1, from coordinate 145,873 downwards.
ACAGATGAGTTTAAAGAACTCGCAAAAAATCGTTATAAAATTGAAGCAAAAAACAGCGAACTCAAAAACCGGCACGGTTTTAAGCAAGCCAAAAGCTCAGGTTTATTTGGTATGCAAATTCAAGGGGCAACTACTATATTTGCAGTTAATATGAAGCGAATTATAAAGTTGATGAATGAAAAAGAAGGTAAAAAAGGGTAAAAATTGAGTACTTTTAATCTGTATTTTTAGATAAAAGTACTCGAATTTTTATTTCTTCGTTTTTTTATGACTTAATAAACGTATATAATTTTTTTACAGTAAGTTCTTCAGTGCCCTCGCGTTAGCACGAGGAGGCTCACCAGCCGTCCGCAGAAAGCGAAGTGTATTTCTGAAGCGGCAGAGATTACACTACATTTACATTTCATAAAAAATCTAAATCTTGAATTATAAAGTTCGGATTTTACTTTAAAAACACTTTTGTCTCAGCCTACGAACACCTGCATACTACACTGCATATAGAATTGTCGGACTCATTTTTTTATTATCACTTGGTTTTTCAGTGTCCTCCTCCGCAGCAAAGAAGATACTGTGAAAGTGACCGAAGGAGCCTTGAACAGTTGTCGCACTTGTGCTGGAAGGCATAATTAACTCCATTTCCAAGTTTTACTAATAAGCAAACCAAATCCGAATAAATTTCTTTTGTTCAGATTTGGCCCATCAAAAATAATTTTGTCTCAACCTTACTATTATTGGTTTCTTATCTTATCTTTTAAGTCCTCTATGAAATTTCCGTCTTTGATCATGTCAATTTCGAATTTATATGGAGGCTTTTTGTTTTTCTTATCTTCTCCCACAGGAACATATGGAGTTTCTAGAATCTTAGGAAGCTTCTCTAGTTGTTTATGATGAACAACATAGTGAAGAGCATCAAATCCAATATGTCCAAATCCGATATTTTCATGACGGTCTTTATGTGCTCCACGTTCATTTTTACTATCATTTACATGGACAACCTTAATTCTGTCCACTCCAATAATTTTATCAAATTCGTTTAGTACTCCATCAAAATCATTAACAATATCATAACCAGCATCGTGAATGTGACAAGTGTCCAAACAAACAGACAGTTTCTCATTATGGGTTACACCATCGATAATTTTAGCTATTTCATCAAAAGTACGGCCGATTTCAGAACCTTTCCCTGCCATCGTTTCTAAAGCAATTTGTACATCTTTTTCTTTCTCTAAAACTTCATTTAACCCTTCAACAATCTTTTTGATTCCTTCATCTGGTCCAGCACCTACATGGGCACCAGGATGTAAAACGATTTGTTTTGCTCCTAATGCTTCCGTACGTTCAATCTCACTTCGTAAAAAATCTACCCCAAGTTGAAATGTAGCTGGTTTTGTAGTGTTTCCGATATTGATAATGTATGGTGCATGAACAACAATATCGTTAATTCCATTTGCTGCCATATGTTCTAATCCATTTTCAATATTTAACTCTTCTATCGGTTTTCTACGGGTATTTTGAGGAGCACCTGTATAAATCATAAATGTATTTGCTCCGTAAGACACAGCTTCTTCACTTGAACCTAATAACATTTTCTTTCCACTCATTGATACGTGTGAGCCAATATTAACCATTGTTTCCTCTCCCTATTACTTTATTTCTTTTTATATTTATTTTTCTTCGTTAATTGTTTTTTAATGGATGCTTGTTGTTTTTTCATTTTCTTTTTATACCCTGGTTTGACCTGTTTAGGTTTACGGACTTTTTTCCACGCTTCTTGCTCAACATCTGTTGTTACCTTTGTTCGTAGCGTACGTTTATTCCACGCTTTTGCTTCTTGCCATTCGCCATTCTTTACTTCAGCAAAAACAAATGTTAGCCCTTTTTGCTCTAGCTTCTCAATTAATTTAATATCTTCATCATCGTATAAACTAATGGCTGTTCCTTCCATTCCAGCTCTCGCCGTACGCCCCACCCTATGGATATAAAACTCTTCTTCCTTAGGTAATTGAGCATTGATTACATGGCTAACACCTTTAATGTCAATTCCTCTGGCTGCTAAATCTGTAGCCACAATATATTGATAACGAAGGTTTTGGATATCTTTTAATACCCTTTTTCGTTCTCTTGGTGGAAGGCCACCATGTATAACCCCTATTTTTAACCCCTTTTGTTGTAATTCTTCTGCTAGTTCATCAGCTTTTGCTTTTCCATTTGTAAAAATAATTGCAAGATAGGGTTGTATGGATTTTGATATATCTGCAATAATAGTCGCATCACTGCGATGTTTTCTAGCAATTAAACGGTGCTCCATAGTTTCAGGAGATAGTTCTTGTCCCAACTTCACATGTAAAGGATTCTCTAAATATTTTTTCAGAAAATGTTCTAAACGCTGGGGAATTGTTGCAGAAAAAACAAGTAATTGAACATCTTGTTTTACACGTACTAATAGCTGGTCCACTTCATTGATAAAGCCTAAATCAAGCATCGTATCTGCTTCATCAATAACAAAATGGTTTGCTGTATATAATGAAATGGCATCATTATTCACTAAGTCCAATATCCTACCAGGGGTACCGACTACGATTTGCGGAGGTTCTTTTAATTTGTCTATAATTTTATGCTTGTCCGTACCCCCAACAAGTAACTTAGCTTTCCACTCTTGCTCCTTATCAGCAAACTGAATCATTTTACGAACTTCATCATAAATTTGCATCGCTAATTCCCTAGTCGGAGCAGTGATTACACACTGTACTTCTTTTTTAGAGGAATCAATATTATTAATCATTGGTAATAGATATGCATGCGTTTTTCCGGAACCTGTGTGAGATTGACCAATCACACTATCCCCCTTCATTATCGCGGGAATAATTTTTGATTGAATCTCGGTCGGTTCTCTAAAACTTAATTTTTCAATTACATCGTACATTACTGGACGGAAAGAAAAATTTTCAAATGTATTTTTTTCCATAGTTGAACTCCTTTAAACAATGAATATTATTAGTATCCTTTGTATTCATTGTAAATATTAAACAAATGTAAAAGGATCTGTATTAGATTCAGAAATTACAATATCTATGTTATGATTCACAAATTTCTGTTCTAAGTATTTTTTCGTTCCTTTTTTCATTATTTTTTCCTTATAATGGCCTGCATCAATTACAGGTAATCCTATTTCCATAGCATTTTGAGCCAGGTGAAATGTCATATCCCCAGTAATGTAGACGTCAGCACCTTTCCTTTTTGCAACATGGATATATTTTTCTCCACTACCACCTAAAACAGCAACCTTACGAACTTTCTTTGATAAATCGCCTGTAACACGTAAATTAGGCATCTGCAATGCTTCTTTTACAAAGGTACAAAAGTCTTCTAAACTTACAGGTTCATTTAATGTCCCTATTCGACCAATACCGAATTTCTTCCCTTGATTTTGTAAAGGAAAGATATCATATGCTACTTCTTCATACGGATGAGCTGAAACCATACTTGCTATTACCTTTTGCAATATGGATTCTTGAACAATAGTTTCAACCTTTACTTCTTCCACTTTCTCAAGCTCATTAGTCGTTCCTATAAAAGGGTTAGTACCATCTAATGGTTTAAAAGTTCCTGTACCTTTAGTCTGGAATGTACAATGGCTATAATCACCAATGTGTCCAGCTCCATTTTCACTTAGTGCATTCAAAACTTCATTCAAATGTGAAGTTGGAACATAAACAACTACTTTATAAAGCTTTTCTTCATAGGTGTCAACGAGCACTTGATTGTTACGTAGTTCTAGGGCGTCACATAATAAATCATTTACGCCGCCTTCAGCAGCATCTAAATTCGTATGTGAGGCATACACAGTGATGTTGTGCTCCATTAACTTCCGAATCATTCTTCCTTGTGCTTTATCTACATTTAATTGTTTTAATGGCTTGAATAACATCGGATGGTGCGCGATAATAAGATCAACATTTTTTTCTATCGCTTCATCGACTACAGGCTCTAATACATCTAACGTTACCATTACTTTTTTTACAGGATGATTAAAGGAACCAACCTGCAAGCCAACATTATCCCAATCATACGCAAGGTTTTTTGGTGCCCAATTTTCCATTACTTTAAAAATATCAGCATTCGTTAATTTATTCTTCATCAGCCAATACCTCCTCAATCCACTTTAGTTCTTTGTTAAAATGGTTAAGTTTTTCCTGTTGGTCTGATTTTGCCGTTTTCAACTGATTGATTACTCTTGATCGTTTTTCTCTTTCTGACTTCCATTTCAAGAAAAATTCTTCTGTTTTATGTTGTAATAGGATTGGCCCGAATAATAATTCTTTTTCAGACAGCTGTTTAGGCTGTTCCACTAGACGACCAACAATAATCTCGTAAATATGGCCATTCTCTTCTAGTATTGTTTCCTCCACAATCTCATAATGATTTGCCATAAACCATTTGCGAACGCTAGATTCATCTACATTAGGTTGTGCGATTATCGTTTCGACACATTCAAGTTTCTCTTTGCCATCTTCAAGAATGGATCGGATAAGCGCTCCACCCATACCAGCAATTACAACTTGATCCACTTCATCCTTCTTAATAACTTGTAGACCGTCCCCTAAACGCACCTCTACTTTATCTTCTAATCCAAACTGTTTTACAGTTTCGTTAGCACTATTAAATGGACCTTCGTTTACCTCACCAGCAATCGCACTTGCTTTTACATCCTTCAAACAAACATAACAAGGTAAGTACGCATGGTCAGAACCAATATCAGCAAAGTTTGCACCTTGAGGCAAAAAGGATGCAACAGTTTGTAATCGCTCGGATAGATTTATTGAGTTTAACATCATAAACCTCCATTTATAGGTAAAAGAAAAGCTTTCTGTTTTTCGCAGAAAGCTATTCCTTCGTACTTATTTAAATAGTATTATTGCTTTTCTCCTAGCCACTCAGATAATGCATCTACTTCTTCTTGAGATAGATGGCTTTGTGCAGGCATTCCACCTTGACCATTCTGAATGATACTAGCAATTTCGTCCACAGATAACTTTGCACCAATTGTAGTTAGGTCTGGATTACTACCACCTGATAGATCAGCACCATGGCACATTGCACAGTTATTCTCGTAAATTACTTCTGGGCTAGCCACTTCACCTTCTTGAGTTTCTCCGCCCTGCTCGTCTTGATTTGCAAGATCTTTACGTTGGTCAACACCAACTAAAGAAATCACAATTACTGCTATGATCCCTACAATCGCTATAATAGCATATGGGATGACTGCATTTTTACGCATTGTATTTCCTCCTTATGTATCCCCATAAACTTGGTTGCTCTACAAAGCTATATCTATTTTACTCGAAAACGAGATTAGTTTAAAGGAAAAAGATGTGAAATTTTATAGAACAATGTAATTATTATTCCTGCAATACCTAAAATTGTAATATATTTAACCTTCAACTTTATTCCAAACAGTGACCATAAGCCAAAATTAACTAGAAAAATAGCCACAACTAGCCATTCATTGAATGTGAAAACTTTAGTAATAAATAAAGAAAAGAATAGAAATAACAAAAGCAATACGTTTAAAGATAGATATATGAAAGAACTCTTCTTTTTTCTATGGTAGAAAAAAACCCATAAAGCATAGCTAATGAAAAACAATAAAATACTGAGTTGCAAAATCATCTTAAATTGAGTAAAATAAATAACAAGTAATGAAAACGGTACCATGAGCAACAGGAGAAATACTTGAATAACAAGAAGTATTTTCGATTTCATACCTTGCTTTTCAAGTACCTCTTCCTCTTCATAATCTCCTTTTGTATACAATGCTAGGAGATAATCACAGTAGTTTTGTGGAAGCATCTTATGTTGTTTCCAATACTTGATCTCATTAATTATGATAGTCGAACGCTCATCTGCCATAAATTCACCCCGATAGAGATCAATCTAGGAAATCTTTTAGACGTTTACTTCTACTTGGGTGTCTTAATTTACGCAATGCCTTTGCTTCAATCTGACGGATTCTTTCTCTAGTAACACCAAATACTTTTCCTACTTCTTCTAACGTTCTAGTTCTACCATCATCTAGCCCGAAGCGTAAACGAAGTACATTTTCTTCACGATCGGTTAGTGTATCAAGAACATCTTCTAATTGTTCTTTTAGTAATTCGTATGCAGCATGATCAGATGGTGAAACTGCTTCATGGTCTTCAATGAAATCACCTAAGTGTGAATCATCTTCCTCACCAATCGGTGTTTCTAAAGAAACCGGTTCTTGTGCAATCTTCAGGATTTCACGCACTTTTTCAGGAGTCAGTTCCATTTCTTCACCAATTTCTTCAGGTGTTGGTTCTCTCCCTAAGTCCTGAAGTAGCTGTCTTTGTACTCTAATTAGTTTATTGATTGTTTCAACCATGTGCACAGGAATACGTATTGTACGTGCTTGGTCCGCAATTGCACGAGTAATGGCTTGACGAATCCACCATGTAGCATACGTACTAAACTTAAATCCTTTGCGATAATCGAATTTCTCAACTGCTTTAATTAGACCCATATTACCTTCCTGGATTAAATCAAGAAACAACATTCCACGTCCAACATATCTTTTAGCAATACTTACAACAAGACGTAAATTCGCTTCTGCTAGTCTTCTTTTTGCTTCTTCTTCACCTTGTTCAATTCTTGTCGCTAATTCAATTTCTTCAGCTGCAGATAATAAATCTACTCGACCAATTTCTTTCAGATACATTCGAACGGGGTCATTGATTTTAATACCCAATGGTACACTTAGGTCATTTAGATCAAATTCCTCTTCTTTAGCGATTTCTTTCATGTTCGGGTCATCATCTGATTCTCCAATCACATCCACGCCTTGTTCTGCCAATAATTCGTAAAATTCATCCATTTGGTCAGGTTCAATGACAAAATTAGATAAACGATCAGCAATTTCTTCGTATGCTAATACACCACGTTTTTTACCTATTTCTACTAACTGTTCTTTGGCTTGTTCAAGTGTTAACTCAGGCTCATTTTCTTTTGTTTGTGAAGGTTTATTTTCAGCCATGAGTCCCCCTCCTTCTACTACTAATTACTTTTCTTAACCATTTGGAAACTTAACTTTTTTCTGCAACTCAACTATCTGCATTGCTATTTGTGCTGCTTTTAATGGATCATTTTGCTGCTCTGCTAATCGTTGTTCATGTTTCAACTGTTTTATGCTAGCTTTTTCACCAGTTTCTGTTGTTATCATCTTTAAGTAATCATTAATTTCTTTATCACTAACTTCACTATTTAAAGGAAGCATTGCAATCTCAGTAACGAGCTGTTTATATTTTGGATCTGTTAGTTTTTCTACAAACAAACTGATATCTGGAGGATTACCCTCCTCATAATAAGCATATAAATGTGTTGCTATCACCTGGTGCTCTTCTAAATTGAAACCAATCCCCAATTTTTCCTGCACCCTATCAGTTATCGTCCTATCTTGTAACATATATGCAAGCAATTGCTTTTCAGCATTATAAAAAGCCGGATGTAATTTTCGCTTTTGGTAATAATTATTTACCTTACTAGTATATCTTTCTTTTTCTCGGTTATCCTTTTGACTTCCGGTCTGGCCTATTTCTTGTCGATACTTACTAATTTCATTAAGTAATGTTTCCATTGTTAAATTATATTCAGTACTTAATTCTTTAAGATATAATTCTCGTTCAACGGAGCTATCGATCGTCGCAAGTTTTCTTAATACCTTTTCAATATATTGAATTCGGTCGCCTTCTATACTAAGATTAAAATCTTTTTTTACATATCTCATATAGAAGGTTATGAATGTATCACTGGCCTCGATAACCTCATTCCGAAAAGCATCTGCCCCTTTTTCTTGTATAAAACTATCAGGGTCATTTCCATTTTGTAGGTTAGCAATTTTTACACTACATCCTGCATCCTGTAAAATATTAGCTGCTTTGTATGTAGCTTCTATCCCAGCGCGATCTGCATCATAACAAATAATGACCGTATCAACATATCGTTTCAACAACTTTGCTTGAGACTCTGTTAGTGCTGTACCTAATGTGGCTACTACATTTTTAACATCCGCTTGATAGGCAGATATAACATCCATATATCCTTCAAAAAGGACAGCCTCGTTCGTTTTACGAATATGTCTTTTAGCTAGATCAAAATTGTAAAGTGTCCTACCTTTTTGAAACAATTCACTCTCTGAACTGTTTAAGTATTTAGGTTCTTGGTTATGAATGGTTCGCCCACCAAATGCAACCGTCTTCCCTAAATGATTTCGAATCGGAAAGATTACCCGACCTCGAAAACGGTCTGTTACAGTATTATCTTGTTGTAAAGAAAGTAATCCTGATTTAACAAGTATTTGTTGATGAAACCCTTTCTTCTCTAAGAACTTTGCTGTGAAATCCTTAACATTTGGAGCAAAACCTAGCTGAAAAGCATCAATTGTCTCATCGTCAATACCCCTATCTTTAAAATACTTGTACCCTTCCTTACCATCCTTTGTATATCTTAATAAATGATGGTAAAGTTTTGTCAACCATTCATAAGCTGAAAGAGATTGTTGGTTTTCTTGTGATAGAGAACTATTTTCGTTGCTGCTTATGGAGTTCTCAGGGAGATTAACACCACTTCTTTCTGCTAAGTAACGAATAGCTTCAAAAAAACTAAAACTCTCCATTTCCATTACAAAAGTGACAACATTGCCACCTTTCCCACAACCAAAACAATGAAAGATTTGTTTTTCTTGTGTAACTGAAAAAGATGGAGTTTTTTCACCATGGAATGGACATAGACCAAAATAGTTTCGGCCTTGTTTTTTAAGTTGAATATATTCACCAATGACATCGACAATATCATTTGATTTTCGTATGTCATCGATAATTTCTTCAGGGATCTGATTTGCCAATTTTACCACCATATTCCATAGCCATCTTTTTTAGCTTAGCGCTCACCACGCACTTTCACTTTATTAAGTTGTCTATAAATAATGCTCCTTAAATAGTATTCGCTGTTATTTAAAGAAATCCTTCATTTTTCGACAATATTTTTTATAAAGTCGAAAAAAATTTCCTTCTAGTATGTACATAATCTTAGAAGGAGATTAATATCACCGTTAGTATAGAGCATAGTTGATTCAAAAATAGGTAAATATATATATGACTAACCATATCATTTTGCCTATGTGTACTATTCTACATTAACCTCGAAGATTCCTTCTTATTTACGAATGTTTAACTTTTCTGAATACCATTCTAGGGTTATATCCTCAAAACGTATTTGTTTACTATTTTGACACAAATAATAATTATAATACATAATCATGAAAATTACTATACATTTTTGTGTTTTTTTATATTTTTTATTCATATATGCTTGAATTTTTTAGGATACACCTGAGATTTTGACTACAGAAGTCAAATAAAGAAGCTATTCCAAAGAAGTAAAATCTTTGAAATAGCTAATTTCTAATTGTTTTTTTCTTGTATATATCTCATAATGCTATTGGCTGTTTCTTCAACAGCTTTATTGGATACATCAATGACATGACAGCCTATTTTTTCAACAACCTTATTGAAATAATCCAATTCTTGATGGATTCTTTGAATATTAGCATAGGTTGCTTGGTCACCCAATCCAAGTGCTTTCAATCTCTCTTTACGAATGTCATTTAATTTTTCAGGACTAATTCGTAAACCAATACACCTTTTTGGATCGACTTCAAATAGTTCTTCAGGGGGTTCCACCTCAGGAACAATTGGTATATTAGCAACCTTTAATCGTTTATGTGCTAAATATTGAGAAAGTGGTGTTTTTGATGTACGTGAAACCCCTATCAAAATAATATCTGCTCTAGAAATACCTCTTGGATCACGTCCGTCATCATACTTTACTGCAAATTCAATTGCTTCTACTTTTTTAAAGTAATCTTCATCTAATTGATGAACTAATCCTGGTTCTAATCGAGGTTTTTTATCATAAACTCGTTCCATCGCTTTTAACATTGGTCCCATAATATCGATCGCTTCGATATTTTGTTCTTCCGCTTTCTCATTTAAATACTCTCTTAAATTAGGATCAACTAAAGTAAAACCAATAATTCCATTTTTCTCTTTTGCTAACTGTATTGAATCATCAATTGTTTCTTTATCTTCTACATATGGAATACGCTGAATCTTATACTCTCCATTATTGAATTGGCTTAATCCAGCTTTTATTACTAATTCTGCTGTCTCCCCGACAGAATCAGATAATACATAGACTAAAGGATCTTTTATCATCACAAAACTCCTCTCGCTATTTAAGCTTGTGAAACATTCAAACTTGGTCATCCATAACTAGTTCAACAAATACTTTAGTAATCGTTGTTTTTGTTATCCTACCAGTTACTTCTAACCCTTGAGTAGTATCTTTCACTACTGGTATACCATCGATTTGCTTATCTATTAACTGCTTTGCAACTTCGATTAACAAATCGCTTCTTCTACAGACCGTAATATTAGGCATTCGAGTCATAATAATATGTACTGGTATTGCAGCTAAGTCCTGTTTCCCTAAACTAGCTCTAAGCAAGTCTTTCCTTGATAAAACTCCAGTTAAACAGGAATGATGGTCAACTACAAATAACGTACCAACATCTTCTAAGAACATTGTTGAGATTGCATCATAAACAGATGTACTTTCCTCTACCACAATAGGTCTTGATTGATAATCTTGAACTTTATATTTTTTAATCGTTTCTGTTAACAATTCATTCCCTGTTTTTCCAGTGTAAAAATAACCTACCCTCGGCCTTGCATCCAAAAACCCAGCCATCGTTAATATGGCTAAATCTGGGCGTAATGTTGCTCGTGTAAGATTTAAACGTTCAGCTATCTGTTCACCAGTTATTGGGCCGTCCTCTTTAACGATTTCAATAATATGTTGTTGCCTTTTTGATAATTCCACTATTTCACCACCTGATAATTGCGACATACTAATTATAATAATTATAACTTATTATTTATGAAAAAGGGAAGCATGTCATACTAAATTAAATAACAAAATAATGGCATCTTAAAAATTGTTAGAGAATCATCATCAGAAGAGCGGCTAACTTTTTTCCTATTAGCCACTCCCTTCTATTATTTAAAACGTTTGCTTCCACTCAATTAGAGATAAATTAGCATAATTTTTAATTATACTATTGATTTGACTTACTAATCCTAGACGATTATTTTTTATCGTTTCATCTTTATCCATTACCATGTTATGTTCAAAGAATTGATGAATTGGTTCTGCAAGTTTAGCTAGTTGTTCAAGTGCCTCCATTGCTTTTCCATCATTGTTTTCTTTATTGAATGATGGTATAACCTTCTCCACCACTTCAAACAATTCTTTTTCTGAATCCGTTTGAAAATGTGCTGGATTAACGGACTGGTTGTCTGCCTTCTTCGCTAAATTCATAACGCGTACCAATGCTTCTTGAATTGGTTTAAATGCTGGATCTACTCTTTTATCTGATAGTACTTTTGCTTTTTGAACAGCATATGGGAATATACCAATTTCATTATCCAGTACCGCATCAATGATATCAACTTCAACGGAAGACTCTTTTAATAGAAATTCTGCTCGTTGCTTCATAAAGCTAATTACTTCTTCTAATAATTCTTCTTTACTAATTTCAACGATATTCGTTTCATGATGTACTTGAACCGCAATATCTATTAATGTATTTACAGAAATATTCCAACCACTTTCTTGTAATATACGTAAAATACCAACAGCTTGTCGACGTAATGCATAAGGATCCTGTGAACCAGTAGGTCGTAACCCCACGGAAATACATCCAACGATTGTATCCAATTTATCAGCTACACTAACTAGATAACCCTCTATCGTTTCAGGGAGGTTTCCTGCAGTGCTCTTTGGTAAATAATGCTCTTTTATTGCTTGTGCAACATTCTTATCTTCACCTTGTTTAAGCGCATATTTCTCACCCATGATACCTTGTAATTCAGTAAATTCATTTACCATATTTGTCATTAAATCAAATTTACTAATAGAAGTTGCTCTCTTGGCTTTTACGATAACCTCGTCATCAAATTTAAGAGAATGAGCTATGTTTTCTGTAATTTTTTCCATTCGTTGCACTTTATCACTGATTGTTCCTAGTTTCTCTTGGAACACGACTTTTTCCAATTTATTTAAGTAGAAGTCAATAGAATTGTTTTGGTCTTCCTCGTAGAAAAACGCTGCATCTGACAAACGAGCACGTAGCACTTTTTCATTTCCACGAATAACAGTTTCCAAACCTTTTTCATCGCCATTTCTTACACCAATGAAATATGGTAGTAACTCTTCGTCTTTGGAATGTACTGGAAAATAGCGCTGGTGCTCCTTCATGGAAGTAATTAGTACTTCTGAAGGCAAATCTAAATACGTTTTTTCATAAGATCCAATAAATACAGTTGGGTATTCCACGAGATTTCTTACTTCTTTTAATAAGTTCTCATCAATATTTACTGTATAATTATTTTCTTCGGCAACTTTATTAATTCCGTCGACGATTAATTGCTCCCTTTCGTTAGGGTTAGCAATTACGTAATGTTCTTTTAATTGGTTTTCATAGCTTTTTGGTTCACTAATGGTGAACTTTTCTCCAAGGAAGCGATGACCGAATGTAAAGTTGTCGGTTTTTACAGATGCTATCTCAAATGGAATTACTTCATTTCCATATAAAGCCACTAACCATCTTATTGGTCTTGCATACCTAAGGGTCTGCTCACCCCAACGCATGTTCTTTCCAAATTGAATAGATTCAATTATCGACTGAAAAGTTGGTAATAGCTCAAGGCTTGGTTTACCTTCAATATGCTTTTTAACGTAGATATAAGTAGTTCCATTCAATTCCTTTGTATAAATATCGTCTGGAGATTTCCCTTGTCCTTTTGTAAAACCGATTGCAGCTTTGGACCAATTCCCCTCATTGTCTTTAGCAATCTTCATTGCTGGACCTTTTATTTCTTCTTCAATAGTCGTTTGTGTTTCCGATAGTCCATTAATTACAATAGCAAGTCTTCTAGGGGTCGAATAGGATGCAATGGCTTCATATCCGATTCTTAACTCATCTAGCCAATCTTTTGTTTTAGCTACTAATTGATTTTCTGCATCATCAATAAAGCGTGCTGGTAATTCTTCTAATCCTATTTCGAAAAGTACATCTCTCACCATTATGCCTCCTCCTTATTCAACATAGGAAATCCTAATCGTTCTCTTTCTGCCACATAGGCTTTCGCAATACTTCTTGCAAGGTTACGTATTCTTGAAATATAACCTGTTCTTTCCGTTACTGAAATGACTCCACGAGCATCTAATAAGTTAAAAGTATGGGAACATTTTAATACATAATCATAAGCGGGAAATACTAATCCCTTTTCCATCGTTACTTTTGCTTCCTCTTCATACATCGTAAAGAGTTGGAACAACATCTCCGTGTTGGATTCCTCAAACGTATATTTTGAATGCTCATATTCTGGTTGAAGGAAGATATCCTTTACGGTCATTCCATTATTCCATTCAAGATCGAAGACATTTTCTTTATCTTGAATATAGGAAGCTAAACGCTCAATTCCATAAGTTAATTCAACTGTTACAGGGTTTGCTTCTAGACCACCAATTTGTTGGAAATATGTAAATTGAGTAATTTCCATACCATCTAACCATACTTCCCAACCTAATCCAGCAGCGCCAAGGGTTGGGTTTTCCCAATTATCTTCAACAAAACGAATATCATGTTCTAACGGATCGATTCCTAATGTTTTTAACGATTCTAAGTACAGCTCTTGGATATTGTCCGGTGAAGGTTTCATAATTACCTGGAACTGGTGATGTTGATACAAACGGTTTGGGTTTTCTCCATAACGTCCATCATCTGGTCTTCTAGAAGGTTCCACGTATGCTACATTCCATGGCTCCGGTCCAAGGCTTCTTAACAATGTCATTGGTGACATTGTTCCTGCACCTTTTTCTACATCATACGCTTGCATAAGGATACAATTTTGCTTTGACCAATAATTTTGCAGAGTTAAAATCATTTCTTGAATATTCATTTCAGTACCTCCATTAATTATTTATCGGGTAACAATTAAATACTGCAATTAAAAAAGTCCGTCCCTATGTCTATATTTCTAGACATAGGGACGGACGAATCATCCGCGGTTCCACCCTATTTGCTCTTTTACAGAGCCACTTTATCGAATCCTGCTCCGGAGTGCCGTTCCTTAACGTTTATTATCCAGCTTACACCTACCTGGACTCGCTATTAATAATACGGATTAAGTACTCTTCTCCATCACTGCAGTTACTTATTAAACCTGTTAAAATGATACTCCATTTTAGTAGGAAATGTCAAATATGTAACTTATAACATCAAACGATTCATCTGTTCTAAAAACCTTTTTGTTTTTAAGTAGAATCCCCCGTACTGCTCATAGTATTCATCCATTAATTTGCGAATCATTTTTTGGTTTTCAGGCTTAACAGAAATATTTCCGACCTGCTCGAGTCCAACATTTGCAAATATATTAAGTAGTTTTGCTACGGCATCAGGAATTTTCATCGCATGATCATCTAGGTGTTTACACTTTTGACAAAGGAAGCCACCCTCATCAATCGAAAAATAATAAGGTAATTGTTTAGAACGACAATTTACACAGTGATGAACGGTTGGAGCAAATCCACCTTTTTTAAATAACTTCAGTTCATACATCATAATCGGGATGTCTACTTCATCATGTTCCTCTATCCATCTCATTGTATGTAGAAATTGATCAAAAATATAAAAATCCGGTTCCTTTTCTTCATGCAACTTTTCTGTTAGTTCCGATATGTATGCTGTATAAGCTGTCTTCACAATATCTTCTCGAATTGTTCGGAATGAATCGATGATATCCCCTTGTTGAATAGAGCTTAAACCAGAATTTATGTATACCAAAAATTCTCCAAAAATGAATGGCTGCGTCACTGCAGCCATTCTACTTTTTGTCTTTTTAGCACCTTTAGCAATTGCTGAGAATTTACCTATTTTATTACTATAAATAGTTACGATTTTATGTGTTTCACCATAATCTCTTGTTTTTATAATAATTCCTTGAATTTTTTCTAGCACACACTTCACCTTTTTCCGTCTTGTATGCTACATATTTGTTTCAATCGGATGATCGTTTGTACTTCCGTTTTGATTGTTCTCCATAATGTCGGATTCCTTTTCTAACTCTTTCATAAGTAAATAGGTTTCAATATTTCCTGTTTGACTAAATACCTTCCATGTAAAGTCGATCACAAGAAAACACACCTTTCTTTTTACTTTCAGCAAGTAATTGCATACATTCTTGCTGTCATACATTTGAAGAGAATCTCTCTATCAAATGTCTTGTAATATTAGAATGACCATCCTAGCAAAAACAATTAGTTAAAAAATTTTCCAAGACTAATACTCATCTTTACTAAAACCAAATTCATGTAGCTGTGACTGCTTGTTTCTCCAATCTTTCTGTACTTTTACCCAAAGTTCTAAAAACACCTTTGTTCCTAATAAAGTTTCTATATCTTTTCGGGCATTTTTTCCTA
Source organism: Ornithinibacillus halophilus (assembly GCF_900129485.1). Lineage (GTDB taxonomy): Bacteria > Bacillota > Bacilli > Bacillales > Amphibacillaceae > Ornithinibacillus > Ornithinibacillus halophilus. The sequence continues at coordinate 130,255 of NZ_FQVW01000002.1, read as the reverse complement.
TATTTTTCAACATGGAACCTTGTTTACCAATTAAGATCCCTTTTTGAGATTTACGTTCTGTTATGACAGTTGCTTGAATAAATATTGCATTTGAATCCCGTTTCTCAATATTTTCAATAACAACTGCAATTGAGTGTGGTATTTCCTCTCTAGTTAGCTGTAGTACTTTTTCTCTTATAAGCTCGCTCATAATAAATCGTTCAGGGTGATCAGTGACTTGGTCAGCCCGATAATATTGCGGACCTTCTGGTAGATGCGTTTTCAATACTTCCAACAAATGATTAACATTATTACCTTGTAAAGCAGAGATAGGGATTATTTCCTCAAAATCATATAAATCTTTATATTTTTCTATTAAAGGGAATAAGTCATCCGGATGAATTAAATCAATTTTATTGATTACTAAAAACACTGGACTCTTGACCCTTTGTAAGCGATTAATTATAAATTGGTCACCCTTACCATAACCCTCATCTGCATTAATCATAAACAAAACAGCATCTACTTCATTTAACGTATTTTCAGCAATTTTAACCATAAAATCACCGAGTCGGTGTTTAGGTTTATGAATTCCTGGTGTGTCGATAAAAATATACTGTGCGTCTTTATGTGTTAGGACACCTTGTATCTTGTTTCTTGTTGTCTGTGGTTTATCGCTCATAATCGCAATTTTTTGTCCAATTACGTGGTTCATAAAAGTAGATTTTCCCACATTAGGTCTACCGATAATAGCGATGAAACCCGATTTGTGATTCATTTCCATGTTGTATCCTCCGATAATTAAAAACTTTATTATATAATACTACAAATTCTAGCGTCTTTCATATATTCGACAAAACATTTGAAAAGGATGTTTAAATCGAATAAAAATGACAACCAAAAGAAGGCTTACAATTTCTACCATTCAATCTCCCTCTTTACCTTAGTATAAAACAAAAACAGAAGAAGACAAAATAATACTTAAAAAATCCGAACTATGCTTCAAATTATTCAACATAATCTGAAATAGTTCGGATCATTTTTATAAAAAGAGCTTGTACAGTTTTGGCAAGAAAATAAGTAGGCCAACTATGGCTGAACAGAGTGCCGATATCAGAACAGCACCAGCTGATAGATCTTTTATTATTTTGGCTTTTGGATGTATATCTGGCTTTAAATAATCTAGCAGTTTTTCAATAGCTGTGTTTAATAATTCCGTGACTATGACAAATCCAATGCAAAAAACGATGATAATCCATTCGATAACACTGAGTTGAAAAAATATCCCCGCCAAAATAACGATGAAAGCTGAAAGGATATGGGAACGAAAATTACGCTCTGACTTCCAAGCCTCTATAATCCCATTCCATGCATAGGTAAAACCAATGGAACGTTTTTTAGCGTTCAAGTTGGAATTCCCCTAGTATTTGTTCTTGTCTAGCGAACATTTTTTTCTCGTCTTCTTCATTCATATGATCATATCCCAATAAATGAAGGAAACCATGTACAGCCAAAAAGCCTAATTCTCTTTCGATTGAATGATTATATTCATCTGCTTGTTCTTTGGCCTTATCCACACTAATTACGATATCTCCTAATATCATTGGTATCATGTCGTCTTCTTCAGCAATCTCTAATTCTCCCTCAATAGATTCCTGCATTGCAAACGATATAACATCTGTCGGGCGATCAATTTGACGGTAATTACGATTCAGTTCTTGTATTTCTTTATTATCAACAAAATTAATTGATACTTCTGCTTCACTTGATACACCTTCTTTTTTTGCTGTAAAGTTTATCAAGCGATTTATTAAGTCAATATGTTCGGTTAATACAGATTTTGTATCGTCGTGAAAATCAATATGCATTATTTTGCCTCCTTCATAGGATATTGAATCCGTGAATGAAAAATCCCTTTTAATGTTTCACATATCGTTTCATGGATAACTTTTACTTCACTTATTGTAAGAGGACACTCATCTAGCTGACCATCCATCAAACGATCATTAACGATACTTGAAACAATCTCTTCTATCTTCTCTTCTGTTGGTTCTTTTAATGATCGAACAGCTGCTTCGACTGAATCACATATACAAATGATCGCCGCTTCTTTTGTTTGTGGTTTTGGACCAGGATAGCGATAATCCTCTTCTTTTACATTCGGATTCTTTTCTTTTTCTTTATAATAAAAATACTTTAATAAAGTTGTACCATGGTGTTGAGTTGCAATATCAATAATTTCTTTTGGCAATTTATGTTTCTTTAAAATCTTAGCCCCATCATAAGGGTGACTAATAATAATTTCTGCACTTTGCTTAGGAGATATTACATCATGTGGATTTTTTATCGATAATTGATTCTCGATAAAATAATGTGGTCGCTCTGTTTTTCCAATATCATGATAGTATGCCCCTACTCTAGCAAGTAAACCATTTGCCCCTATCGCTTCACAAGCCGTTTCACTTAAATTAGCCACCATAATGGAGTGATGATACGTACCAGGAGCTTCTGTTAAAATTTTCTTCAAAATTGGTTGATTTGGATTCGCTAAATGTAGTAATTTGATATCTGATAGGATTCCAAGCCCACTTTCGAAAAACGGTAAGAATCCAATGGTTAAAACTGCAGATAAAAATGCCGAAGCTAGCGCAAATCCTCCTAAAATAAAGAAATCACCTAAGGAATATTTCTCAAATGACAATAATAAAAATACTAGTAGTGTAATAATATTAATAATGGACATCCCAAAACCAGATTTAACAATTGTGAATCGATCTTTTACATTCATTAAAAAGATAATAGCAGCAAGTTGTGAGAAAAAGAAATATAAGCCTGCTTCAACATTTAATGATCCTGGTATTTGTCCATTAAAAATAATACTACCAACGATGGCATAAATACTAGCTAATACAATCGCAAGTCTCTCATTAATTAATAGCTTAACTAATAAAACACCTGTAGCTACAGGTACAACAAAATACAGTTGATTCGTCAGTGTCGTATACAAACTTACAACTTTCATTAAGATAACTACTAGTAAACTAATTAACACGATTGAGAAGATTTTACCTTTATCTAATTGGTCTTGTCTATCTAGGACATTCATTTCATAGGCAACAATACAAACTAATAATCCTACAAGTAAAATTAAACCTATAACAGGGAATTCATTATGTTCCTCATCTAACAAACCAACTAAACTTAATTTATCATAAATTTCATTTGTTATAATTTGACCTTCACGTACAATTACTTCCCCTGCATTAATGATAACTGGGTCAACATTATTAGCTGCTTCCTTTCTTGCCTCTTCGGTTTTGTCAGCATCAAAAAAGGAATTTTCAACAACTGCAAAGCCAGCTAGATCTTTTAATGCATGGATTAAATTCTCATCTAACGTAGTATATGTAAGGGTATCCTTCACATTAGAAATAGCACTATTTTTATTCTCCACTCGAACTCCTGATTCAAAGGTTTCGGTTAGAGCAGTTAGTAATATCTCTTTTCCTCTCGCTCGTTGCTCAGGGGAATTCTGAATAATCCTTAAAAATACACTATCAGATACCTTATCCGTAATTTCATTGGATAAGAGCTGCTTTAAACGATTTATTTTATCTTGGTTTGTTATAATTTTAGGGGTTTCATTAGCTTCTTCATCTTCCACTACATTTTCTTCTTCAACCTTATCGATTGCATCAAATATTTCTTCAATATAACCTATCTGTTCATTAGTCACTTCATTAGAGATTGAATATCGGTCATCGACAGCATTAATCGCTTCTCGAGATTTTCGGTCTGTCTCAATTTCATGTTCAATTGTGATTGGTGACCGAATCGTTTGTTTTGCATCTGAAAATTTTTCGATGTCAAAGGTTTCCATGAAAACATTACTAACAGTAACGATAAAAAATATCACACCTAAGATAAAAGCAGGTAAAATAATGGTAAGTGATTTCTTTCTAATTTTGAATAGAAAGTCTAATAATCTGTCAATCCTTTCTTTCATAATCTTTCCCCCTCATAGATATACAAATAAGACCCCCATAGACGAAGGTCTTGAAGTGTAACTTAATTCTGCTTTTCGTATGCTTGAATGATTCGCTGCACTAATGGGTGTCTTACAACATCTGTTTGACTTAAATGAATCATGGAGATTCCTTTAACATCTGTTAACATGTTTTCAGCTACTTGTAAGCCCGATTTCATCCCCTTTGGCAAATCAATTTGTGTAATATCACCAGTCACTACCATTTTGGACCCAAAACCAAGCCTTGTTAAAAACATCTTCATTTGTTCTGGAGTCGTATTCTGAGCTTCATCTAATATGACAAAAGCATCATCCAATGTTCTTCCTCGCATATATGCTAATGGTGCAATTTCAATTGTTTCTCTTTCAATTAACCTTAGTGTATGTTCCGCACCTAATACATCATGGAGAGCATCATATAGTGGTCGTAAATATGGATCGACTTTTTCCTTTAAGTCTCCAGGTAAAAAGCCAAGACTTTCTCCTGCTTCGACCGCAGGCCTTGTAAGAATAATCCTTTTTACTAGGCCGTTTTTCAATGCGTGAACAGCCATAACTACAGCTAAATACGTTTTGCCTGTACCAGCAGGACCAATGCCAAAGACTAAATCCTGAGATTTAATTGCTGAAATATATTTTTTCTGTCCTAGTGTTTTAACACGGATTGATTTTCCTTTTACATTTTTTGTAATTTCATCTTCAAATAATGTTTCAAATTGATCAATTTTTCCTTGTTTAGCTAAATCGATGGCATAAACAATATCTCGCTCAGCAATGGATAAGCCTTTACGAACTACTTTAATTAAAGTTAATAACACATCTTGTACGGTAGCTATATCTTCTTCATTCCCAGATACACTAACCTTCTCGCCCCGGGTAACAATGGAAACATGTAAGTTCTCTTCCATATGTTTTAAGTATTTATCATTGGTACCAAATAATTCCATTGCTTCATTTGGGCCAGCTATTTGTAAGTCAATTGTGTTAAGGTTTTCTGACATAATCAATCTCCTTGATTTATAGGTTGTGCTTTTACAATATCTTCTTCTACATTTATATACAAATCTAATTTAACTTTACCATTCTCAGTGGATTGTTGCAAAACTTTTTCTGATACAATCGTTGCTTCTGGTCCTATTTGTAATTGTAATTCTTGCTTAGCTTGCTTAATGCCTGTTTGAATTGCTTCTTCCTTTGTTCGTTCTAATTCTTGATACGTTTTTTCGCTCAATGTGGTTTCAATTATTTTAACTGGAAGTTCCCATTTGAAGAATTTGATGTTGTTGTCTATATTCTCACGATGAATGTGTTCATAATCTGGGCTACCAAATCCCCAAATTGGTAATTGAAAATCTCCGAAACCTACATAATATTTTTTCTCATGGTTTCCTGTAAGATGTTCATAATTTGCCTCTAACGGTACAGTGACAGAAATTTCATACCAAGTATTAGCAATAATCTCCCCTTCTGCTGCTACTACAATTGGTTTTGCCTTTTTCTTTTTAGAGTCTTTCCCCTCTGTAGTTGTATCTTCTGTTTCATTGAGTACTCCAGAGACTAAAATATCTCCTGGTTCTACATAGTCATTAACAGCTACCTTTGGTAATCCCTTTGAAACATACATATCTTTGATGACCCCTTTTTTCGTTGCCACTAAATGCCTCGGGCCAACAACTTCTTCTTCATTTACAACTATTTTTTCGACTCCTTCTAAGTAAAAGGTTGTCCCCTTTTTGTTCACACCTACCCATAGCAACTCAGGGATATCTTCTGCTAGCTTTTGTTGAATGACACCAGGTTTGTCCAATGTAAACAACCATGCTCCCGGATGAATCCCATAGCTTTTTAATTGCTTGTCTATCTTTTCTTCAATATCTTTTGGAACGCCAGCGATCTCGACCTTCCACAAAATATTTGATAGAAATAGAATTAATAAAATACTAATTATTGTTGCAGCTACAATCTCTCTCTTTCTAAATATTCTCTTTATTATAAATGGATAGCCTTTTTTATTGATAAATGAAATTTTATAATTCCTTTTTCGCTTTATCTTTTTAATCCTTTTTATATCACGTAACAATACATTGCCCTTACATTGTTCTGGGCTAACCTTTTGTACATTCCAAACTTGTACACCTTGATTCGAGCAATCCTGGAAAAATAGTTCTGGTCTGTTACCTTTTACTAATATTGTGACATAACCTGTTAGATAAGACCCTTGTACATGTTTCATAATTTCCTCCTACCTCACCTTGTTGGAATTTCCTAATTACTACAGTGGGAACTTTTCACATTTTTCTTCTGTCCCCACTGACCATACGTAATTAATCTGGAATAAACCTAACATCATTTATCGTACCTTCTAATAAAATCTCTTCAGGTAACATCGTTTTAAGTACAAAAGAAGAACCTGTTATTTGGACATAACCTTTAGTTGTCCTTAATTTTAATTCCTTATCTGTAAAAACGATTAACCCTTTATGATTTTCTATATATGCGTGAATTTGACCGATTAATGTAATTCTAGGTAGTTCTAGCACTACGTCGGAAGGAAGTGCAAAGTTATTAATTAACCAAGGGCGGATTCTTTGTTGTATTTTTTTCACGAATGCAGCCTCCTCTCACAATCATATTTATGAAGGTACAAAAGAGATAAGAACAATAACTTCTGTATAAAGTGAATACAAAAAAGCTGCACTTATGAGAAATTACATAAGTACAGCTTTTATATTACCTTTTGCGATCTGCAACAACACTACGGTATGGTTTTCGTGCCTTTGGTGGCCCTAAGACTTCAGCCATGATTACACTATTAGCTAAACCATCACGATGTAAGTTGTTTTTCATTCGCTTCTTAAAGTTAGCTTGTTTTTTATTTAACACATCTTTTTTATGCTTCTTCATTGGTTCAGACAAACTAGTTTTCTTAATCTCATCATTTGAGTATTCATTTAGAGATTGATCAACCGTTGTCCTCATTTGCCCAGCCAAACGTTCCATTTGTTGCTTCTGTTGGTCTTCAATAGAAATTGTTTGTACTGTAGACTCTCTTCTAGTCCTTTGGCTTTGCCCTCCCGATGGAGTTGGCGTTGGCCTAGGAGTAGATTGTGTTCTTGGTCTGACTGGTGGTTGTTGCTTTTTCTTTTCTTGCCCTTTATCTCCACCAAATAGTTTCGATAAAGCACTAAGAATAAGCATTAGAATTATTATTTCCATAATGGACCTCCTTGGTTAACGAAGGATTTATTGATCGTCATCAGACTCGTCTTTCGTTAATTTACCAATTGAATCACGCATATCAGTATCAGCATCAATGTTTTGGTAATTCATATAATCCATTACACCCATTTTTCCTGAACGTAGTGCTTCTGCAAGTGCTTGAGGAACTTCTGCTTCAGCTTCCACAACTTTAGCACGCATTTCTTGTACACGAGCAAGCATTTCTTGTTCTTGGGCAACAGCCATAGCACGACGTTCTTCTGCTTTAGCTTGAGCGATATTTTTATCAGCCTCAGCTTGATCAGTTTGTAGGATAGCTCCAATATTTTTACCGATATCAACGTCAGCAATATCAATCGAAAGAATTTCAAATGCAGTACCAGCATCTAATCCCTTTGCTAAAACTGTATGAGAAATTGAATCTGGGTTTTCTAACACTTTTGCGTGTGTGTCAGAACTACCAATTGTACTAACAACACCCTCACCAACACGTGCAATAATCGTTTCTTCACCAGCACCACCGACAAGGCGATCAATATTCGCACGTACGGTAATTCTTGCTTTTGCTTTTACTTCAATACCATCCATAGCAATACCAGCAATAAATGGTGTTTCAATAACTTCTGGGTTAACACTCATTTGAACAGCCTCTAGTACATCACGTCCAGCTAAGTCAATAGCAGCCGCTCTTTCAAAGCTTAATTCAATATTTGCACGGTGGGCTGCGATTAGAGCATTAACAACTCTATCTACGTTACCACCAGCTAAGTAGTGACTCTCCAGTTGGTTTGTAGACACATCTAATCCTGCTTTATGTGCCTTAATTAATGGGTTAATAACTCTGGAAGGTACAACCCTACGTAAACGCATACCGATTAGTTGTAAAATACCAACTCGTACCCCTGCAGCAAGTGCACTAATCCAGAGTGCAACCGGAATAAAAGTAAATAGTATTGCTATAGCAATAACAATGACCGCTACAATAATTAACGGTATAATTTGTTCAAAATCCATTTTACATTCCTCCTATAATTTATATATATATGAACCCTTTTAGGACCCTTATATTCCATTACAATTCTCTTACGACGATTCGTACGCCTTCTACTTTGACAATTTTAACAGGTTTATTCGCTTCAACAAAACCACCTTCAGAAACGATATCGATTCTTTCACCATCAAATTGTCCTACACCAGATGGTCTTAATTGAGTTACTGTGACTCCTTCTAACCCAATAAGGTCTAATCTATTTACTTGTGATACATAACCTAACTCAGTGGTTTCACGGTCTTTTAGAATTACATGTCGGAATACACCCTTATCCATGCCAATTCGTCTAAACAATATTACAGCAGCGACCACAGCTACAATAAAGGCAATAGCAATACTCATCGACATATGTCCTATATTAGCTCCTGCCATAAATAAAGAGCCAACTAAAGAACCGACACCGATAAACCCTAATATCCCACCTGGAACAAAGAACTCTGCGATAATGAGACCTATTCCAAGTAATAATAGAATAATTGCTTCCATTCCAGCTAGTCCGGCAATTAAGTGTCCATAGAAAAATAATCCTAATGACACTAATCCCATTGTACCAGGAACACCGAATCCTGGCGAATATAATTCAACAATCAATCCTAAACTAGCTACAGATAATAGAATTGGTATAACTACTGGATTTGTTAAAAATCTAGCTACATTTTCGGCAAAAGTAGGTTCTGTTTCCACTATAGTGGCTTCCGATAACCCTAACTCATGTAACAACTCTGTTCGATGTGAAACGGTACCTTCAGAGTAGCCAACCTCGATTGCATCATTTGGTGTTAATGTTAAAAACTCCCCTTCAGGAGCACCATACTCAGGTAAATCAATACTAGCATCTGCCATTGCTAATGCATATAACTTATCTCTACCTTTGGATTCTGCAGCACTTTCCATTTGTTTTAGCCAAAATGACTGTGCTTTTTTATCAGCAGCTGTTCCGTCAGAATTAATAATACCACTTGCTCCCATTCCGGCATGTGGATTCATATAAATATAGTCTGTATTCAAAGCAATATAAGAACCTGCTGATGCTGCTTGTTGAATAATATAAGATGTTACAGGAATGGATTGGTCCTGAAGCGCAGTAGCAATACCACCTGCTGCATCTACCCTTCCACCAGGAGTGTCAATTTCAAGAATAATATGATCTGCTCCTGCTTCTACTGCTTCATTTATTGCTCGTTTCATAAATGCTTCAAGGCCTCTTTCAACATCATTTTCAACAGGTATCACATAAACTAATTTCCCTGCTCCATCTTCTTGTGCATAAAGAGAGGAATTTAAAAAAGGAGATATCATTATAAATACTAATAAAAATAGTATGTATTTGGAATGAATTTTTCGATTCAAAAGTTTTTCACCTCCTTGTTATCATACTTTCTTATACGTAAAGATCTTCAAATAGTTTCATTTTATATGTAATTCTTTATTTAAATAGTACCATAAACTCTAAAAGTAGTGATATTGTAATCTACTTGAAAATGTTCTTGAATTCAATAGTATTTTGAGTAATATAAAAGGCCCTTGTAAAAACAAGGACCTGTTTGGGTAAGATTAATTTAAATGTTGTAAAACAAGTTTATTAATTTTAGAGCCGTCTGCCTTACCTTTTACTTTAGGCATAATTGCACTCATAACTTTACCCATATCTTTTTTTGATGATGCACCAATTTCTTGAATCGTCGCCTGAACAATCGCCGTCAGTTCATCATCGGATAGTTGTTTAGGCATATATTCTTGTAAAACACTGATTTCCAATTCAAGTTTCTCAACAAGATCTTCGCGTCCAGCTGAACTAAATTCTTGGAGGGAATCTTTTCGTTGTTTTAATTCTCTTGATAAAACCGTTAATTCTTCGTCTTCCGAAAGTTCGTCTTTACCAAGTTTAATCGATTCATTTTGAATGGAAGCTTTCACCATACGAATAACACTGAGGCGCTCTTTTTCTTTATTCTTCATTGCTTGTTTCATATCTTCGTTTAACTGAGTTAAAAGTGACATATTAAAGCACCTTCTTTAGTATTTACGCTTTCTAGCAGCTTCAGATTTCTTTTTACGACGAACGCTAGGTTTTTCATAGTGTTCACGCTTGCGATATTCTTGTAGCGTACCACTTTTTGATACACTACGCTTAAAGCGACGAAGAGCATCCTCAAGAGACTCGTTTTTACGAACGCGAGTTGTATTTGACATGCTAATTTCCCTCCCTCCGCAGCATAAAACAGATTGTACAGGCATATGTATAAATCACATGCCTTTTGTAATTATAATACAAACATTTCAGTAGGTCAACTCAATATTTGATTGATTAATAATCAGAAGTACCAGTTTGACCTTTAACAATTTCAATACCAGCACTAGCTCCGATTCTAGTTGCTCCAGCTTCGATCATATCTTGGGTAGATGCTAGATCTCGAACTCCACCAGAAGCTTTTACTCCCATTTCAGGCCCAACTGTTTTTCTCATCAATTTAATATCTTCAACAGTTGCTCCACCACCTGAGAATCCAGTTGACGTTTTAACAAAATCAGCACCTGCTTCTTTGGCTAATTGACAAGCAGTCACTTTTTCTTCGTCTGTTAATAGAGACGTTTCAATAATAACTTTTGTTAATGCACTACCTTTAGCTGCATTCACGACAGCTTCAATATCTTTTTTAACTAACTCAGTATTTCCAGACTTTAGCTCACCTACATTGATAACCATATCAACTTCTGTAGCACCATCTTTAATCGCTTGTTTCGTTTCAAATGCTTTTGTTTCAGTAGATGTAGCACCTAAAGGAAATCCAATTACAGTACAAACCTTTACGCTTGTATCTTTTAGTTCTTCGTAGCAATATGGAACCCAATGCGGATTAACACATACGGAAGCAAATTCATATTCCTTTGCTTCTGCTACTAACTTTTCGATTTTTTCCTTTGTAGTATTAGGCTTTAATTGCGTATGATCTATGTACTTAGCTAAATCCATACTCATTTTATACATCCTTTCTAATCTTATGATGATGTTCGTACTTCTTACCATATAATAGCATGTATGGAATAGAAAATCGAGAAACAATCATGTGTCAAAAACCAAATATGAGGTAACAACGAGAGAAAGGTAAAATATCAAGTGAGGTTGTGAAGAGTTTGGGAGTTCGGCCATTCATATAAATTTATGAATGACCGAGAAGACTAAAACTACTTGGACTACATATTACTATATGTTTCGGGATCACAAAGCATATCCTCTGTAACGTTGTCTTCCACCCTATGGTTATCAGGTGCAAAACCATTTTCTTCTAGTATTTTGTCTATCGTGCCATCTTCCTTTAATTCAGCTAGTTTTTCATTATAAGCATCTCTTAATTCTGTACTATCCTTATGAAACCCAGCCGCACCGTAAGTTGGCACTCCTTCTACATCTGGCTGTTCGAAGTCAGAAATAAATTCTAACTTCTCTGTGTTAGCAGATTCTAATGCTAGTTTAATTGTAACATCTGTTCCAGTTGTTACATCCGCTCTTCCTGATTCTACAGCAGAAATCATTTCTGGAATAGCAGCTAAACCTACAATCTGATTATCAGCCACTCCTTCAGATTTTAAAAATCCATTTTCCATTGCCCCAGCCATAGTGGCTATTTCAACGTCAGGATTATCTGCAATATCTTTGTAACTTTTCAATCCTAATGGGTTTCCCTTAGGTACAATTAGACCATATCCATATTTAAGTTCTGGCTCTGCAAAAATAACATTTTCACAACGGTCTGGATTGATTCCCATTCCAGCCGTAATTACATCAAATTTACCAGCATTAATACCAGGAATTAGTTGGCTATAATCAGCTAAATGTGATTCTACGTTATCAATACCCAATTCATGAAAAACAGCCTCAGCTATCTCTACAGCTGCCCCTTTCAATTCTCCATCTCTAATATAAGCATACGGTTTTTCGTTAGAAAGTCCAACAGTTACCTTTCCTTCTTCCTGTAATTTCACTAATAAGCTTTCCTCGCTACTTGAACTATTATCTGATCCACACGATGCTAATAGAAGTATGGAAATAGACAGAACTACTAATACAAATATTTTCTTCACAAGTTTTCCCCCTATGTAATATATGACTAATATATGACAAATTTTTAACACGTCTTAAATAATAGAAGAATTCAAAAGATTGGACAAACCACATAATATCGGATAATTATCTTAATAAACCTCTATAACCCAATTAGAGATAAATATAGAGTTAAATTGTAAATATACTAATAAATACTTCAATATACGAACGATTTACAATATTAGTAAAGCACCTTTTGAAAAAATAAAGGAATGGTTTTCCTCTTTAATTTCTGAGCGATCTCTGATTCAGATGTCGTACTTGTGCTGGAAGTGAAAGCGAACTATATCTCTGTAGCGAGGGTAATCATAAAGTGAAACTTCAATCAGTAGGGGGTTTTGGGCCTACAGGATGAGGTCAAGCAGACGTTGCCACCAAAAGTTTTTGGTGGGACGAGTAATCGCAAAAGAACTACGTGGAGATACCTCATTGCTTTTGTGCCGAGTAATCTCTGGCACAGGTACAGCAGTTTTAGTCTGTGTTCCTCTATCCCCCATTGATTGTTAGCACCACCAGGAGAGATCCGTAGGCCCCACTTATCCTCATTGACCATACCTCAGAGTCATCTCGTATAGGGTATTACTGCCCGTTACATGTGGAAAAAAAAGATCCGAACCATTCCATTACAGGAATAAGTACAGATCTTCATTATCTAAACCACTATATTAATATTAACCTAATCAGTTAAGCATTCATTTTTACTTCTGCGTGTGTAGCATGATCCATTATTCTCACAAACTGCCCCTCATTAATCGGGTAGCCTGCTTTAGTTATTTTTACTCGTACAATTTTACCTATCATATCTGGTGTACCTTTAAATTGCACTTTCAAGTAATTGTCTGTGTAACCGACAAGTAGATTTGGGTTATCTGAATCTTGTACATGCTCTTCAGGAATTACTTCAAGTACTTCATTTTCATTCGTTGAAGCGTATTCTTTTGCTAACTGATCAGATAAGGATATCATTTTTTGAACTCGTTCATTTTTAAGGTCTTCATCCACTTGGTTTTCCATCCGAGCAGCTGGAGTACCAGTTCTTCTTGAGAATGGGAAGACATGTAATTCAGAGTACCCTACTTTTTTCACAAAGTTATAGGTTTCCATAAATTCTTCATCAGTTTCCCCAGGGAATCCAACGATAACGTCAGATGTAATTGCTAGGTCTGGTAAAGCTTTACGTATTTTCTCCACTTTTTTGAAATAAAAGTCAGTGGAGTATTTTCTTCTCATTCGTCCCAATACTGTATCCGATCCAGATTGAAGTGGGATATGTAAGTGACGTACGATTTTTTCTGAGTTATCAAGAACTTCTATTACCTCATCCGTAATTTGGCTAGCCTCAATTGATGAGATACGAATACGCATTAAACCACTAACTTTTTCTTCAAGCTCTTTCAATAGCTTCGCAAAGTTATAGTCTTTCATATCTTCACCATATCCTGCTGTATGAATACCTGTTAATACAATCTCTTTATATCCAGCATCCACAAGTTTTTGTGCCTGTGCTACAACACTTTCCGGTTCTCTTGAACGAAGTAACCCTCTTGACCATGGAATGATACAAAAAGTACAGAAATTATTACAGCCCTCTTGAATTTTAAGAGAAGCACGAGTACGGTCAGTAAATTCAGGAACATCCATTTCTTCAAACACACGATTTTTCATGATGTTTTTTACTCCATTTACAGGCAAACGGGTTTCTTGATGCTCTTCTATGTATTCAATCATTCGTTTACGATCTTGCGTTCCTACAATAACGTCAACACCAGGAATCTCCATAATTTCACCAGGAGAAGTTTGTGCATAACACCCTGTTACACATACGACAGCTTCTGGGTTTTTACGTACTGCTCGTCGAATGACTTGTCTACTTTTTTTATCCCCAGAGTTTGTAACCGTACACGTATTTATAACATAAACATCTGCATCATGATCAAAATCAACTCGTTCATATCCTTGGTCCATGAACATTCGCCATATACCTTCTGTTTCGTAATGATTTACTTTACAACCTAATGTATGAAATGCAACTGTTGGCATTTTAACACCCCAATTCTTCTAAATGATAAGAAATACTTGATAAAACATAAAGTGAAGCGGTTTCCGTTCGTAAAATTCTAGGCCCTAATCGAACTGGAAGAAATCCGTTGTCTCTTAATTTCCCCACTTCATTTTCGGAAAAGCCCCCTTCAGGACCAATACATACTAATATCCGTTTACCTGATGAAAGCCCTTGTACAACATTACCAAATGAATTGTATGTAGATGTTTTTGCTTCTTCTTCATAAGGAAAAATTTTAACATCATAATAATCGCTTTCTTTAATTAGTTCAGTTAAATTCATCACCGGCTTAATAACCGGTATTTGATTGCGATGGCTTTGCTCACTAGCTTCTTTTACAATTTTTGAATAGCGTTGGAGTTTTTTGTCAGCCTTTTTCTTATCCCATTTTACGATAGAACGTTCTGCTTGATACGGGATAAATTGATTAGCACCTAATTCTGTGCCTTTTTGCAACACTAAATCAAATTTATCACCTTTAGGAAGTCCTTGGGCAATAGTAACTTCAACAGGTAATTCAACTGTTCCGTCAAGCCACTCTTTAATTACTGCCTGAACTGTTCGATCCTCTATATGAACAATTTCACATATAGACGCTTTCCCTTCAGGATGATTAGCAATAATGTTATCCCCTACTTGAAACCGCATAACACGAACAATATGGTGGGCATCATCTCCATCGATGATCACCTCATTTTCTTTCCAATTCGTATGAGGAACAAAATATCTCTGCAAAAATTCCACCTACTTTTTCTGTGCAACAATGGAAACCCAATCATTCAGTTCATTTGTTTCAATGATCTGAAAGCCTTGAGATTCTAATGAATTTATTACCGTTTGCTTTTTAGATTGGATGATGCCTGATGTTATAAAATAACCGTCTTGTTTTAAGTTTTTCCAAGCATCATCAATAAAACGTACAATGATTTCTGCCAAAATGTTCGATACTACTACATCTACTTGCCTATCAATTCCATTAAGTAAATTATTCTGTTTTGCTGCGATTTTGTCTTCTACATCATTGGTTTGTGCATTTTGCTTCGTGCTTTCTACAGCAATTTCATCTAAATCAAAAGCATGAACTTCTTTTGCTCCTAGTAGAACTGAAGCAATACTAAGTACTCCTGAACCACAACCAACATCGATCACTTCGTCGTTTTCATTAAGGAATTTCTCAAGTGCTTGGATACTCAATATCGTCGTTGGATGTGTACCTGTACCAAAAGCCATCCCAGGATCTAACTCGATTACAACTTCATTCTCATTTTCTGGTTTATATTCTTCCCACGTTGGTGTAATTGTAATCTTATCGGATATTTTAATAGGCTTATAATATTTTTTCCAAGCCGTTGCCCACTCTTCTTCACGTACTTCTGTTAACGTTACTTTGTTAGCACCTATATTAATATCATGATCGATAAGACTAGTAACTGCTTCTTTAATCTCAGCCACCGTTTCAGCCAAAGTGCTATTAGCTGGTAAGTATGCTTTAATATAAACACCTTCATCTGGGTAGTCTGCAGCATCTAACTCAAATATTTCACCATATAGTGCGTCACGGTCGATTATCAAGTCAAGTGGGTCTTCAATGACGACGCCACTTGCACCTGCTTCATGAAGGATATTCGAGATAGGTTCTACAGCTTCATTTGTTGAATGAATACAAATTTCTGACCAATTCATCTTTTCCACTCATTTCATATGAACTTTGTACAACAGAGGCTGGGACATAAGTGTTTTAGTTAAAGTAAAATCCGAACTTTATTCATGATTTAGATTTTTTATAAAATGTAAATGTAGTGTAATCTCTGCCGCTTCAGAAATACACTTCGCTTTCCGCGGGCGGCTGGTGAGCCTCCTCGTGCTATCGCACTGTGGGGTCTCACCGATGCCTTTGCTCCCGCCGGAGTCTACGTGTATTTCTTACGCTAGTGTGTATTCTTAGACAATAAGAATTATGGTTCTACTGCAATATCACTAGTTGATTGGAGCGGAGGGCAGTCGACTCCTTGAAAATGCATTTCCATTTGCATTTTCTGCGTGCGATGCTCCTTTGACTGACGTAGCCTTCCTTGTCCTGCGGGAACAGCACGTGACCGAAGACCCCACTTGATGCACCTGCGTCTTCTAGTAACACAAGGGAGTATCGTTCCTCGGTGCAAGGCAGCACTGGAGCATATTCATGTTGTTGCCTGGCTGAGGCCGTGCCCGCGGCAAAGAAGACACTGTGAAATCGACCGAAGGAAGATTGAACAGATGTCGCACTTGTGCTGGAAGTGAAAGCGACTGTCCGCAGTGCAAATCAACCAAGCAGTTACATCGGAATTGAATAATTCATTTAAAAATAGATTTCACCTAAAGACTAACATTCTAACTACCTTCATGGTAATTGTACGACTTTGGATTATAGAGATTAAGTTATGTTCCAGCCCTCTATGTGTATGACTTTTTTATTAATCGGACTTTTTCAGCAGCCTCGCTATCGCACTGTGTGGTCTCACCGATGCCTTTGCTCCCACAGGACTAGAAAGGCTTCGAAAGCTTATACATCGCACGAACGAAATTGTTCTTTATTTCCGAGGAGTCTACGTATATTACCTCCGCTGAGCTAGCAATTTGTTCATCTTTGGTAATGACTTTTTTGTTATGTCCCAGCTTCGTTATTCACCTTTAAAGGCTTTTTTAAACTTTTGGAAAATGGATTCATCTTGCTCATCCATAGAAATACTTCCTCCACCAAGTTCATTCAATTCGCGTAATAATTCTTTTTGACGTTCATTTAATTTTGTTGGAGTTACGATTCGTACTTTAACATGTTGGTCCCCATGGCCATATCCTCTGACATTCGGAGCACCTTTACCTTTTAATCGGAATATTTTACCTGTTTGTGTTCCTGCTGGGATCTTAAGTTTTACTTTTCCATGAACCGTTGGAACCTCAACTTCGTCACCTAAAGCTGCTTGTGCGAAAGTTAATGGTAATTCACAGTAGATATTATCTCCATCACGTTCAAAAAACTCATGATCTCGTACTTGAATCACAACATATAAATCACCTGCAGGACCACCATTTACTCCTGGCTCTCCTTTTCCAGAGACACGAATTTGTTGGCCTTCATCAATACCAGCAGGAATCGAAATATGGATCTTTTTATTCTTTTTAACCTTACCAGCACCACGGCAAGTCGTACATTTATCAGGGATCTCTTTCCCAGATCCGCTACAATAATGACACACTCGCTTATTAACGACTCTACCAAATGGTGTATTTTGTTCTTGATTTAATTGCCCTGTTCCATGACAATGAGAACATGTTTTTGTTTTTGTTCCAGGTTTAGCTCCTGAACCATGGCACGTATCACAGCTTTCTTCTTTCGGTACAGTAATATCTGTTTCTTTTCCAAAAATCGCCTCTTCAAAATCTAAGACCATCGTATACTGTAGGTCTGCACCTTGTTGTGGAGCGTTCGGGTCACGACGTCGACCTCCACCACCGAAAAACATATCAAAAATATCACCAAAACCACCGAAGTCTTCAGCACCACCGAAGCCACCAAAGCCTTGATTTGCGCCTGCATGGCCAAATTGGTCATATTGAGCACGTTTTTGATCATTGTTTAGTGTTTCATATGCTTCTTTTACTTCTTTAAATTTATCTGCAGCATCTGCTTCCTTATTTACATCTGGATGATATTTCCTAGCAAGTTTTCGATATGCTTTTTTAATTTCTTCTTTAGAAGCACTTTTTTCTAGACCTAGCACTTCATAGTAATCACGCTTACTCACTGTACATCACTCTCCCGCTTACACTTCTGCATAAATTTTATCTTATCACTTCTTATCCGTTCCTAGCAACTGTTAGAAAATTACGTAGTATAATTATAATTAGTGGTTTTACTACATAGTTACAAACTCTTTAGAGGTTGCAATTAAGTTAAAAAAGTCAAAGCCAAGATGGTCCTGACTTTGACTTTTTAACACTTTTTTCATCATTTAGATGCTAGTCATCATGTGGTAATTAGATTATTTCTTGCTTTCTTCATCATCCACTTCAGAATAATCAGCATCGACAACATCATCATCTGTATTTTGACCTTCTTGAGCTTCTCCAGCTTGTTGTTGCTGTTGTGCCATTTGCTCATATAGTTTTACAGATAATTGTTGAACTTGCTCTTCAAGAGCTTCTTTCTTTGCTTTAATGTCTTCAAGATTATCGGATTCCAAAGCAGTTTTTAATTCATCTTTAGCAGCTTCTGCTTTTTGTTTTTCATCATCAGAAACTTTATCACCAAGATCTTTAATTGTTTTATCCGTAGTGAAGATTAGTTGGTCTGCTTCATTGCGTAAATCTACTTCTTCACGACGTTTTTTGTCTGCTTCTGCATTTTCTTCTGCTTCTCTTACCATTTTATCTACTTCTTCATCTGATAAACCTGAAGAAGATTTAATAGTAATAGACTGTTCTTTATTTGTACCCATATCTTTTGCACGAACATTAACGATTCCATTCGCATCAATGTCAAAGGATACTTCAATTTGTGGTACTCCTCTTGGTGCTGGTGGGATATCGGTTAATTGGAAACGTCCAAGTGTTTTATTATCCGCAGCCATTTCTCTTTCACCTTGTAACACATGAATGTCAACTGCTGTTTGATTATCTGCAGCTGTTGAGAATACTTGTGAATGACTAGTAGGAATTGTCGTATTTCGTTCAATCAATTTAGTAAATACTGAACCCATTGTTTCAATACCTAATGATAGAGGTGTTACGTCTAATAATAGAACGTCTTTTACGTCTCCTTGTAGTACTCCACCTTGAATTGCTGCACCTAGTGCTACAACTTCATCAGGGTTTACTCCTTTAGAAGGATCTTTTCCAGTTTCACGTTTAATTGCTTCTTGAACAGCTGGAATACGAGTTGATCCACCTACTAGGATTACTTTATCAATTTCACTAGCGCTTAATCCTGCATCAGAAAGAGCTTTACGAGTAGGTACCATTGTACGCTCTACTAGGTCTGAAGATAGTTCTTCAAATTTAGCACGAGTTAAGTTCATTTCAAGATGCAATGGTCCACCTTCACCAGCAGTGATGAACGGTAATGAAATTTGAGTTTGTGTTACACCTGATAAATCTTTTTTCGCTTTTTCAGCAGCATCTTTCAAACGTTGTACCGCCATTTTATCTTTAGATAAGTCGATTCCATTTTCTTTTTTGAATTCAGCTACTAGATGATCAATAATCACTTCATCAAAGTCATCTCCACCTAGACGGTTGTCTCCAGCAGTAGCAATAACTTCAAATGTACCATCACCAATATCTAGAATCGATACATCAAATGTACCACCACCAAGGTCGTAAACTAGAATTGTTTGGTCTTGGTCATCTTTATCAATACCATATGCTAATGCTGCAGCAGTTGGCTCATTAATAATACGTTCCACTTCTAGTCCTGCAATTTTACCAGCATCTTTAGTAGCTTGACGTTCTGCATCATTGAAGTATGCAGGAACTGTAATTACTGCTTTCTCTACTTTTTCACCGATGTAATCTTCAGCATAAGATTTAATGTGCTGTAAAATAATCGCAGAAACTTCTTGTGGCGTAAATTCTTTTCCATCAATTTCTACTTTATAGTCTGTACCCATATGGCGTTTTACAGATTGGATCGTATCAGGGTTTGTAATTGCTTGACGTTTAGCAACTTCCCCTACTTGTCTTTCACCATTTTTAAAAGCTACAACAGAAGGAGTTGTACGGTTACCTTCTGGGTTTGGGATAACAACCGCTTCTCCACCTTCCATTACTGATACACATGAGTTTGTTGTACCTAAGTCAATTCCGATAATTTTACTCATAATCTACTTCCTCCTACTACATTAAAATTCGATTTAATTATTTGTTTACTTTAACCATTGCTGGTCGAATTACGCGATCCTTTAATAGGTATCCTTTTTGTAGTTCTTCTACTATGATATTTGAATCTTTGTCTTCCTCTTCTACTTGCATAACTGCATGGTGGTAATTAGGGTCGAATTCTTTATCAACCGTTTCAATCACTTCCACACCTTGAGAGGAAAGGGCAGCTATTAGTTGGTTATAAACCATTGTAATACCCTCTACTAGATTCTTATTTGTATCATCAACTTCGACTTGTAATGCTCTTTCAAAATTATCAATTGCCGGTAGCAATTCATTTACAAGGTCTTGTGATTTATATTTTCTGTCCGCCTCTTTTTCTTTTTGAGTTCGTTTTTTAAAGTTATCAAACTCTGCTTGTTGACGGAGTAATCTCTGATAAGCATCATCTTTTTCTTTTTGAAGTTGTTCTACTTCTTGTTTCAACGTATTAAATTCATCCTCATTTACAGAAGTATCATTATTATCCTCTAGTTCCACTTCTGGCTTATCGTCTGCATCTATAATTTCTTGGTCATTTTCTTCCTCAGATGTTTGAATATCTTTTTCTTCCACTGATTTGCCACCTCCATAATTCAAAAAAGAACAAACATACCATTAATAAGGTATCATTCTAGCCATTGCTTTTATACCACAGATAAAGGGCTTCTGTCATTTCATTTGATAATGCATTAAGCAATGTAATAACTTTGCGATATTCCATTCGCGTTGGTCCTAGTAATGCAATAGTTCCCATCTGTTCATCACCTAACTGGTAGGATGCTGTAATCAGACTAAAGTCTTTAATGGCGTCTACATTATTTTCGTGACCAATTTTTACTTTTATTCCATTTTGTGTATTTTTAAGAAGATTAATTACCTCATGTTCGTTTTCCATCATGGAATAAAAGGAACGAATCTTCTCAACATCCTTAAATTCAGGCTGCATAAGCATATTTGATTTACCGCCTATATACAATTTGGCAGGTTGTTCATCAAAAAATGCCGACTTTAAGTATTCGTACGATTTTTCAAAGTCATTAACATATTTTCTCATTAATGAAACTACTTCATTATTTAATACATCTGGCAGATGGATAAGGGACACACCTTTTAAGCGTTCATTTAAGATATTTACCATCTTCTCTAAATCTGAAGACTGAATAGCATCAGGTATTGAGAATGAACGATGTTCTACATGCCCTGTGTCAGTAATTAAAATTGCAACAGCAGTATGTTGTGTTAATGGAACAATCTGCAATTGCTTAAGTTTCGTCTCATAAATTTCAGGACCTAAAATAATCGACGTGTACGTTGTTAAATCTGACAAGATCTCTGCAGATTTCTGTACAAGTGTCTCAAACTCGACAAAACCATCCTGAATAATATGCTTTACGACATTTAAATTACTTTCTTGTATCGTTGGTGCTATCACCTGATCAACATAATAGCGGTATCCCTTCTCAGAAGGAACGCGCCCAGATGATGAGTGGGTCTTTTCCAAATAGCCCATATCCTCTAAATCTGCCATCACATTTCGAATGGTTGCCGCACTATAAGGGATTTCTTCCTTTTTCGAAATGGCACGTGAACCAACTGGATGAGCAGTTTCGATAAAATCATCAATAATGACTTGTAAAATCAATAATTGCCTATCCGTTAACATGATGACCACCTCTGTTAGCACTCTATCCTCTTGAGTGCTAATACTAATAATAAATTATCAAATCCTAATTTCTTTGTCAATTGACTTGTTTAAAATCAAAATCTTCTAATAAAAATTGTTCAAATACTTCATTCCCAAACAATACGCCTTCATCCGTTAAATGAATATGATCATCTTTAGCTATTAACCATTTTTTGTTAACAAGTTGTGTAATGGTATCTTTATATAATTTCTCATAAGAAAACCCAAACTTATTAATGAATTCATTTTTATTTACTCCTGATAACTTGCGTAGTCCTAAGAATAATTCTTCCTCTATTCGTTCTTTTAATCCAATTTCATCTATGTTAAGAATTGGTTTTCCGTCAGCCATTGCTTTCTTGATATACGCAGGTAATGGTCGGATATTTATCGTTCTTTCACCTGGTAAGTATCCACTTGCACCAGCACCAAACCCATAATAATATTCATTATTCCAGTACGTTAAGTTGTGTTTACTTTCGTATCCTGGTTTTGCAAAGTTACTAATTTCATAACGTTGTATCCCATTTCTGGCCATTGAATCTTTAAGTAATTCATACATTTTCACTTCTTCCTCTTGTTGAGGGCGATGCAATTTTCCTTTTTTATGTCTATTGTAGAAAATTGTTTTAGGTTCTATTTGTAAGGAATAAGAGGAGTAATGCGGTAAGTCAAAGGACAATGCTTCATCAACTGTTTTTTGGAAATGTTCAACTGTTTGATGTGGCAATGAATAGATTAAATCGATACTAATATTAAAGAAACCATGTTTTTTCAATAAATCAATTGTTCGATATACATCAGAAACCTTATGCAGTCTCCCTAAGTCTTTCAACATGGTATCATCGAATACTTGCACACCTAATGAAATACGATTGACTCCAAATTCTCTAAGTATCTTAATTTTTTCTTCGTCAAAGTCTCCTGGGTTTGCCTCAATCGTAAATTCTTCACAATTGTCTACATCAAATTTCTCATTGATTACTTCTAGTAGAGTTTTTAATTGCGTTACGTTTAGTGCGGTAGGCGTGCCTCCACCAATAAAAATTGTTTTCATTTTCTTTTTTGTTCCATCGACATTCACTCTAATTTCATTTGCTAATGCTTCTAAATAACTATTTGCCAATTTTTCATCATAGAAAAATTTAGTGAAATCACAATAATGACAAATTTGCTGACAAAAAGGGATGTGAATATATGCTGATTGTATCAAAGGATCATCTCCTAATTATTAAAGTAGTAACACGATAAAAAAGAAAAGGAAAAACTTTTCAAAGAAAGTTCCTCCCATTTCTTTTCTCAGTATAAAAAGTATTGATGATTAGCACTAGCAGCTGTGCTTGACTTAATCATCATTCATTTGTAAAACAGCCATGAAGGCTTCTTGTGGGACTTCAACGGATCCAACCATCTTCATCCGTTTCTTACCTTCTTTTTGTTTTTCTAATAGCTTACGTTTACGTGAAATATCTCCACCATAACATTTAGCGAGAACGTTTTTACGAATCGCTTTAATAGTTGAACGAGCTACAATTTTATTACCAATAGCTGCTTGAACAGGTACTTCGAATTGTTGTCTAGGAATTAAATCTTTTAGTTTATCAACAATTTGTTTACCTCGTTCATATGAAAAATCACGGTGAACGATAAATGATAATGCATCAATGGTATCACCGTTCAGTAATATATCCATCTTAACAAGCATCGAAGCTTGATATCCTATTAATTCATAATCGAAGGATGCGTACCCTTTCGTTTGGGACTTTAATTGATCAAAAAAGTCATAAACTATTTCAGATAATGGTATATGATAAATTACGTTTACACGAATATCATCTAGGTATTCCATATCGATAAATTGGCCACGTTTTTTCTGAGATATCTCCATTACAGCACCAACAAATTCATTTGGTACCATGATGGTTGCTTTAACAAATGGCTCACGAACTTCTTGAATTTGTTGTGGATCAGGCATGAACGATGGATTATCAATCGTTACAGTTTCCCCGTCTGTTTGTTCCACTTCATAAATAACACTTGGTGCTGTAGTAATTAGATCGATTTTGAACTCTCTCTCGATTCTTTCTTGGATGATTTCCATATGAAGCAAACCTAGAAAACCACAACGGAACCCAAATCCTAGTGCTTGTGAAGTTTCTGGCTCATATTGTAAAGAAGAGTCATTTAACTCAAGTCTTTCTAGCGCTTCTCTAAGGTCATTATAGTTATTTGAATCAACAGGATAAAGTCCACAGAAAACCATTGGATTAAGTCTTCGGTACCCTGGTAAAGCCTCTTCTGCTACACGATTAGCTAATGTAATTGTATCCCCAACACGAGAATCAGAAACATTTTTTATGGAAGCCGTTAGATATCCTACCTCACCTACCGTTAACTCTTGTTTACTAACTGGTTTCGGTGTGAACACCCCTAACTCATTTACTTCAAATTCTTTTCCTGTTGCCATCATTTTTATCTTATCGCCAACTTTAACAGAACCCTCTTTAATGCATACATAGGCAACAACACCTTTGTACGAGTCATACAACGAATCAAAGATTAATGCTTTTAATGGCTCTTCAGGTTCACCGGCTGGAGCAGGAATCGCTTCAGTTATACGTTCTAAGATCTCATCAATTCCAATATTGGATTTTGCAGACGCTAAAATTACATCGTCTGGGTCAATACCAATAACTTCTTCTAACTCTTTTTTTACACGTTCTGGCTCAGCGCTAGGCAAGTCTATCTTATTAATAACAGGGATGATTTCTAAATCATTATCCATTGCTAAATAAACATTGGCCAAAGTTTGTGCTTCAATTCCTTGCGCTGCATCAACAACCAAAATCGCA
Organism: Ornithinibacillus halophilus; assembly: GCF_900129485.1. Taxonomy (GTDB): domain Bacteria; phylum Bacillota; class Bacilli; order Bacillales; family Amphibacillaceae; genus Ornithinibacillus; species Ornithinibacillus halophilus. The sequence goes on along the minus strand of NZ_FQVW01000002.1, from coordinate 105,375 downwards.
CCTTCACATGCAGCAAGACTTCTTGATACTTCATATGTAAAATCGACATGTCCAGGGGTATCAATTAAATGAAAAATAAAGTCTTCCCCACTTTTACTGGTGTATTGTAATTGGACAGCATTTAATTTAATCGTAATTCCTCGTTCACGTTCCAAATCCATCGCATCGAGGGTTTGTTCTTTCAATTCTCGTTGTGTTAAAGCTTTTGTATTTTCTAGAATACGGTCAGCTAGTGTTGATTTTCCATGATCAATATGTGCAATAATAGAAAAATTACGTACGTTATCTTGTTTTTTCACCATACGTGATGCTCACTCCTACTTCCTTTTTGTACATTTAGTATATGTTCAAAAGGAAAAAATTCTCTACAACGTTCTATGTTTTATCAAGTCAATTAAACGATTCTTTTAATTGACAATAACTAGGATGATTATAGCAGTAGAGACCAATTGTTTCAAGAATTTAGAAAAGCGCAAGCGCCAGGTTAGAAACCTATGGACTGGGATTGTGCCTGAGGTTACTCGGTACAAAAGCAATGAAGTCTCTCCACGTAGCTTTTTCCTTCGATGCTTTGGCGAGACCCAATAGGTAAACAAGAACACCTCTCGATTACCCTAGCTACCATTTTGATATCGCTACCGGCATCGAGAACAACTCTCGATTACCCTAGCAACGCTTTCGACTTCGCTACGGGCATCGAGAAGTCATCTCAATTAAATTTTTGCGCTTTGCTTACTCCCTTTAGTGAGTCGGCAAATAACAAGTCCAACCAAAATAATAGAGAGAATTTATATGTTCTATCGCAGTGGAAAAAACCTCTTTTTATAGGACATCCGTAAATGTTTTCACTTTTTGAACATGAACATCTAAACGTGCTATCAACGGGATTTTACTAGATTTAGCCTTCTTAGTGACTTTAACATTAGAAAAACAACTGAGACAGCTCATAAAGGATACCGACAATCAAGTTATAGAATCCTTTTACAGCAGCCTCTAGTACGGAGGCCGCTTTTTGTGTAACACCCGCTGGACCTTCTAATTCTACAGGTTGTATGTTATCCTCACTGACGTTATCATCAGCATCAGCTGAAGTGTCTACTTCTACCGAAGATTCCTCTGGTGATTTTTCTTCACTACTTTGTTCCGGTATCTCAACTGCAGCTACTTGTTCCTCTGTTTTGGGTGAAACAGAAACTTCTTCTTTTTGATTCATCCCAAACACGGTGCCCCCAAGAAAAAAGACAGCTAACAATAGCACCACTACGATAAAACGCATAATTAGTCATCCTTTCTAATTTCCACTAACTTCCTGAGCATCTTTCCAATAATAGTCACTAAACACTTCTGCTAAGGCATCTGCTGACCGGTACAGTTCCTCCAAACTATTATGAACTCCACCAAACTCTATTAAAATGGCATTTTCGTGTAAATCTTGATTATATACTCCATTATTGCCAGGTCCCCCTTGCGGCAATACATCTCGACTAAGCCCTGGATACTTTTCTTCCAATTTTTCATGTAATTCTTTAGCTAAATTCCAATTTTTATCATTCGAAGCAAAATCACTACCTACCACAAATTGAACTTTCGCATACGGTTGCCCATTAATTACCGTTGTTGTTTTATCTCTAGATAATGCATCGCGGTGTAAATCAAAAACATATTTAATATCTTGATTCGAAGCAAAGGCTTCTTGGACAATGGTTCTAGATGAGTCATAGGACTGCCAATATTCCCACCCTTTTTCATTCAAAATGCTCATATTATCCGTTTCATCTACCTGAGTTCCGATCCCGTGTGATTCTAATGATTCTGCAAGATAATCACTAACTTTAGTAATATTAACCTCATTGTGATGAGCAGAATTGACGTCTGTCTCATCTGGCAAATGTGGAAGGAAAGACTCATAATTATGCGTATTATAAATGAAAACAACCTTCTTATCTCCAGTAGTAAGTCCATCCGGTTGCTTTTGCTCATCACCTTCATCACCTGAATCTTCTGCGTCTTCTGGGTCTTCAAAAATCGCTTCACGTTCACGTAGTATTTCTTCCAAAGGTGGAGATGACTCAACTGGTGTGCCATACGAGTGACCTTGTCCAGTAACTAATAAATATCTTTCGTAAATAGATAGACCTGGTAATTCATTGCCTAACAAGCTTCTCGGATCATTTGGTTTAATACTAGCAGCTAATTGTAAAAATCCAGATGAAATACTTGGTAATTCTTCATTTGGATAAGCATCACGCAATGCCTTGTTTTCCATCCCTAACAAATATAGAAAAGTGGAACTCTTCACCTCATTCGTCCAATTTGTGATTGTATCAGTTGATAACTTAAAGGTACTTGAAATAGACGTAAAAACCCCAATCGAACCAAAAAGAAGTAGAATACATAAAACATATAATCCTACTCTTTTTATGATTGGGGATATAGTAGTATTCTGATAAAATCGTTTGTTCAAGCCCATTTGTTCCACCTCTTTTTATACTCTATGTTTTAACATATGTGTTAAATAGAAGAGGTAGAACTAAATCTTTTAAATTTACTAGAGTTCCTATTTTTATCTTGAGTACGATGCAAAATTGTCTACATTGACCGATTCATGTAATGCTGCATTAATTCCATTTGCAATCACATGAGACATATCAACCATAAACCCATCAACTTCTTTTGGCGTAACCATAAGATTATGCCCAATTGGGGTTAGTACTTCACTGATTAGTGATCTTTTTTCTTCTTCAGTTAAATTACCTACCATTCCTAAGAACGTTTGACGTTGATTTTCATCTGGTAGATCTTCCTCCGTGAATTTCTTCCCTCCAAATGATAAACTAGCTGGAGCTAATGCTTTAGATGGGCGATCTTTTTCACGAAATTCTCTACCAAAATGTTTTAATATAAAATCGATTGTATCACTAGTAATTGTTACTGCATCGACTACTGTCGGAACGCCAATAGCAAATACCGGAACTCCTAATGATTTCTCACTAATCTCTTTTCGCTTATTCCCAACACCAGACCCAGGATGAATCCCAGTATCAGATAACTGAATCGTTTCATTAACTCTCTCAATTGATCTCGAAGCTAATGCATCAATTGCGATAACAAAATCAGGCTGATGCTTCTCTACGATACCGAAGATAATATTGCTAGTTTCAATCCCTGTAACTCCCATCACTCCTGGAGTCACTGAGGCAACGGAACGGTATCCCTCTGACACTGATTCATGCTCTAACTTGAATAAATGACTTGTAACTAATACCTTTTCAGCAGTCATCGGGCCTAGAGCATCTGGAGTTACATTCCAATTCCCTAACCCCACTATTAAACCCGTTCCATCTTTAGGAATCTTATTTTTTTCTAAAAGAAATTCTAATTCATGCGCAAGTATTTTAGCAGCATTTTCTTGTCTTGTCGTATCTTGCCGTTTCACACCATCTGCATATATGGTAACGTAATTCCCAGGCTTCTTTCCGATTAACTCTGCGCCTTCTTCATCAATTTCTACATAAGAAATTTTAATTTCATCTTGTTCGCGTTCTTTTACTGTAACACCTTTTATTTCTGATTCTTTTTTTTCTTCTTTTTCAACATACATATCTCTAGCTTCTACAGCTAAATCAGTTCGTACCTGAAAAGTTTCTTCTTCATGATTATTTTTCTCCATACGAAACCTACCTTTCATCTAATTAATGCTGTATTTTTATATCGTTTGCATTTTCATTAAAATCATACAAATTTACGCTTTTCTATGAGCGAAACTAACAAACCTATTGAAATCATCGCCCAGCTTTGGTAAAATGTCTCTTGTTCGAATTAAATGGAACAACTGTATGTTTCGTTTAGGAGGTGAAACAATGGCTAATATTAAATCTGCAATTAAACGTGTTGATGTTAACAATAAAAAACGCGCTCAAAACCAATCTGTTAAATCAGAAATGCGTACACAAATAAAGCAAGTTGAATCATTTATTGAAGCTAATGATGTTGAAAACGCAAAATCTGCATTAAAATTAACAATTAAAAAGATTGACAAAGCAGTTCAAAAAGGACTAATCCATAAGAACAATGGTGATCGTCAAAAAGCACGATTATCTAGAAAAGTTAATAACTTAGCGTAATAATAAAAACGATCCCTATTTTATAAGGATCGTTTTTATTATGCTTCATTACGAATTAACTGATAGAGCAATAATTCAAAGGCAAGTTCTTTATCCATTTTTCCTTGTTTAATTTGACGGTCAGCATTTGCTAAATGTTGAATAATCATCTTCAATCGTTCTAGCGAAAATTTACTTTCTCTAGTTAAGGCTACTTTCACTACATATGGATGAACACCAAGTTGTTTTTGCATTTGAAATTGACTGTACCCTTTTGATTTTAATAGTTTTATTCGTAATATATTTCGAAATTGAAAGGCTAAAAGTGCAATTAGTGCAATAGGTTCTTCTTTCATCTTTTCCAAATCTTTGTAGATTGAAATCGCTTTTTGCAAATTCCCTTCTATGACGGTATCAACTAATCTCAAGGCTGAACTGTTGACCGTATGTGAAATCAAGTCTTCTGCTATTTCTTTCGTCACAACTCCATTTTCTCCTACATACATTGCTAATTTTGCTAATTCATTTTCTAATAAGTTCAAGTTTGTTGATAGTTCTGTCTCTAACGTTTCATATGCTGCTTTGTCAATCTGAATATTAAGTTGGTCCGCCATATTTTTTATCCAATTATCAAGTTCATACTCTTTGATTGGATTGCACTCGGCAACAGTAGCATGCTTTTTAAGCTGCTTGATCACTTTTTTCCGTTCATCTATTTTTTCATAAGGAGCAATTAAGACAAGTACTGAAAAATCTACTGGATTTTCTATGTATCGAACTAGTGAATCTAAATCATGTTCAAATGCCAACTTGTCCGGTTTTGCTTTTAAAAAAACTGGATTATTCGCTATTATTAGTTTGGTATCACCAAAAAATGGATATGTTTCAGCATCACTAATGACCTCTTGGATAGGAATTTCGGTAAGATCATAAGTGGCGTAATTTTCGGAGTCTATCGATAATTTTTTCTCTATTTCATCTTTTATTTTTTGGATAAAATATACTTCTGTTCCATATAATAAGAAAACATGAGGCATCTGTTTCTTTTTCAGCTGTTTCATGACGTCCATATAAGACATGCTACTCACTCCAATAGTCATTTACTATACTACATAATGTTAAAGTGAATACGCACGAATAGCAAGAAAAAGAAAATTTGAGAGGGGGCTATATTTTAGAAGGTACCCCCTCTCTAATCTATATGAACGTTTAAAAGGCAAGCCCTAGGAACTGACCTTTTAAACGGGGTTTTCTTTATTTATAGCGTTTCCGATTTAAGTAAAAGTATAGTTGTTAAGTCTTTCTAATTATGGAGAGATATTTTTGTGACAAATCAATGTCTTATATGGATTTTTTTTGCGTTTTAATTTATACTAATATAAGTAATATAGGAGGGGTAGCTATGAACGAATTTGAAAAAGATGTTCAATCAAAAAATAATGACGTCGTCGATTCCATTAAAGGTTTCGCATTTTCATTTGTATTCTTCTTTTTAATCTTTACAATTGGTGTTGTTATTAGCGTTATTGGATCTTAAAAACGAAATTGGTACATAAGATAAAGAGACTGAACATATGGCAGTCTCTTTTTTATATGGCTTTTTGTCGTTCTGTAGGTCTATCTAGCTTATCTTATGGTAAGAAGCGATAAAATGTTCCTGCTTCGTTGGTATAATGAAAAATAATTGCTCCGTCATGATCGGTTCGTAAAATTTGAACGTTTTCATCGTCTAACGTGTTGATCACTTCATAGGATGGGTGTCCATACATATTATTCACACCGACTGAGATTAGTGCGACATCAGGTTCTATTTGCTTAATAAATGTCGGGTCTGTTGAAGTATTACTGCCATGATGGGCTACTTTAAGTACATCTACCTTTAAATCGGGGTGATCCAAAAGTAAGTTTCTTTCGACATGTTTACTAATATCCCCTGTAAAGAGCCATTTCCTCCCTCCAATTTCTGAAAATAACACCAATGAATTATCATTTGAGTTCCCATATGATTCACTTCCTCCCATAACGTAAAAATCTTGGGAATTCACATGAACTACATTTCCTTTTCCTACTCTTACTATCTCTGTACCACTGTTTTTCCAATGCGACTCTTGTTCCATTGAAAGCGTAAAATTATCACTTATAAAAATAGTATCGATTATGAAGCTATCCACCATAAAATCAACACTACCTACATGATCCTCATCTTCATGACTTAAAAAAACTGCATCAATTTTGCTAATTCCCTTTTTAAATAAAAATGGTCGGATTATTTGTTTAAATACCTTATCTGTCGCTTGTCCATCTTCAAAAGAAAAAGTCCCACCAGCATCAATAAAAATTACCCCTTTTCTATAAGGTAATTCAATTACAATTGCATCTCCTTGTCCAATGTCAAGGACCGTAACTGTTCCATATGGGGAAAAATAGGGTTTTAGTACAATGACAACTATTAAAAGAACAATTCCGACACCCTGTTTAAAAGCGTGTGAGAGTTTGTTTTGATTGATGAAATGCATCAATAAAAAAGCCATGACAAAATAAACAATAACGATAATCAGGTTAGGAAAACTTCCAACCACCCATGGAAATGACAAATGGTAATCAATCATTTTTAATAGCGAGAGAAAAGAATTTTCATGTATTTTTACCAATAATGTAGCAATATGAGTTGTTATTACATGAAATGGAGATAAAATAAACAATAGAAATAATAGAGGGATAAAAACTAACGAAAAGTACGGAACGACTATCATGTTTAATAATATGGAAAGTGGTTGGATGTAATAAAAATAAGTAACTTGTAACGGAATTAGGATCATTTGGGAGATGAAACTAATTCTTAACATTTGCCAAAAAATAGAATTTGACTCCAAGATCCATGACTTTGATAAAAGAATTGCAAATGTAACGATAAAAGAGAATTGAAATCCTATGTGGTAAATGTAGTGTGGGTTTAGAATTAAAAGGAATATAAAGACGATACTGATAATATCAGTCGTACTAGTTTTCCACTTAAATTTAGCCATGAGAATTACAAAAATTACCATGAGACTAGCACGCCAAACGGATGGTTCTCCCCCAGCTAAAAGGGCATAACAAGGAAGAAATAAAACTAAAACGTTATATGCTCTTTCCTTCGTACAAAGATTTAACTTCACCAGAATAAAGAACACAACAGAAATAATAATCCCGATATGAAGACCTGATATCGCCAGTAGATGAGATAAACTCCACCGTTGAAAAAGCTCAATAATATCCTGAGATAGGTGGCTATCATCTCCTAGTACCAATGCATAAATCCATGCACTTATTTCTTCACTATATGCTTCACTAACCTTCTTTCTTAGTACATCCCTAAAAGAAAATATGCTACTTAATATCGATGTATTTGTTTCACAGTTGATTTGAGAGAGTGACTCTATAATAACCTGGTGTGACACTCCTTGCGTTAACAAATAGTGGCTGTAATCAAATTCACCTGGGTTTCTTGCCCCATTTACAGGTTCTATATCACCTTGTATTTCACAAACAGCACCATATTGAATACCAACTAGATCGTAATCTTGATCTGAAGTAAAATACGTTACTTGGATTTGCTCATTTGTCGACTCTTCCTTAATTCGAAAGTTAATATTTGTAGTAGATTGGTGGATGGAAGTTGTAATTTTTCCAATAATTGGCTTAGTAAATTGGAATTCATCGGAGGAATCTTTTACAGAAGGGATATAAAAAATGAAGAAAAGGATAGAGGCTAAGGAGAGAATGAAAGCAATCTTCCCTAGCCTTTTTTGAAGGTATAAGATTAATAAAAAGATCGGTAAGCTCACTAACCATAACATGTGATCCGTTACAATGAACATTGCACTTAACGCCATAGTAATTGCTACAATATGCCAGTACCCTTTCATAAAATCTTCCTATTCGAATAAGCTAGCCGCTTGTTTCTTTAATCCATGTATTTCTTCCCCATCACGTTCAAGCGTTTCTAATTTATTCAGTAGTTTCTGGACATATTCTGTTTTTTCTTGGTGTTTCGTATCCAATGTTAAGTAGTCTAACTCTACTTTTTTCATCTTAACACCAGCTTCTTCAAAAAGTTGAATAGCATAAGGGTGATTTTTATAATCTTCTGCATAATAAACCGTTCTAATACCACTTTGGATGAGCTGTTTGCAACATTGTAGACATGGAAAGTGGGTGACATAAATATCCGCATTATCAGTTGGAACCCCAAATTTTGCACATTGTAGGAGTGCATTTGCTTCTGCATGAACCGTACGAACACAATGCCCATCAATTACATAACACCCATCATCAACACAATGAACACTTCCAGACACACTTCCATTATATCCACCTGCAATGATTCGTTTATCCCTTACTATAGTTGCACCAACCATTAGTCTAGTACAGGTGCTTCTTAGTGCTAATAATTGGCTCTGTGCCATAAAATATTGATCCCATGATATTCTATCCATGTTATAACCACCTTTACTCTAGTTATTTCTAGTTTACGACCTGATTCGACACTCGTCAATGGAATCATGGGACATGAATGTCTTCTCGAATGGCCTCTAATGTTTTTTCCCCAATTCCAGATACGTTTAATAATTCATCTACTGATTTAAATGGCCCATTTTCTTCTCGATACTGAATGATGGCTTGTGCTTTTGATGGACCAATTCCAGTTAATGATTGAATTTCCTCGACGGAAGCGTGGTTTAGCCTAATTTTACTAGTTCCACCTACTCCAGTACTACTAGCCGTTTGCTCTCCCTTATTAGGTACAATAATAATCATTTCATCGTAAACCTTTTGTGCGAGGTTAATGACGGTTTCTTCCGCATTTTCTGTAAACCCACCAGCTTTCTCTAGGACATCAATGACACGATCTTCTTCATTCATTTCATAGACGCCTGGATGACGCACCGAACCTTTAATATCAACGAGAATTTTTTGAGTTGAAGCAACGGGGGAAGTTTCAGAAGAATTAATAGTAGAGGAGATTTCTTCGACCGTAGTAAGTTCACTTACTTCTGTCTTTCGATCAACATTAATGACAAGTAATATAACGATAACAAACCCAACTAAGAGGACAATTGCATACTTCTTAATAAACTCTATCACCTAATTACCACATCCTTCTCACAAGATTTTGTAGAAAAACATAGAAAAATGTTTACTAATAATATATATTCTCTATCCGTTTCAATTTTCCTGCAATAAAAAATAACCGAGAATTAGTTTCTCGATTATTTTTCAGCTACAACAAATATTCTTTCTGTCGTATCACTATAACTATCTTCCTCAATGGAAAAATCACCATAAATATGTACCTTATCAAAACCTACGTCCTTCAATAACTTCTTATAATGTTCTATTGGATAGGTCCGTTGATGATGTGTTTCATCAAAACGTTTATATGTATTGTCTTCCCGAGCAAAAAACGTTAATTCATGATACATTTCACCTGGAGTTTCCCCTTCCACACAAAACCAAATGTAGGAGGCGTCATCTGTTACATCTGCAAATGTTTGATTCACTAGATGGTTTTCCACATGATAAAGCGAATGCACATCAAAAATAAATACCCCATCTTTTTCCAGCGAATCATACACTCGTTTAAAGACACGTGTCAAATCCGCTTCTTCTGGAATATAGTTGATGACATCACAATAACTGACAGCCACATCTAACTCATTTAAACCTGTTAATTCAGTTAAATCTTGATGTAACCAATTGATATTTACGTTAGCATTACTAGCTTTCTGTTCGGCTAATGATAACATTTCTGATGAATTATCAACACCCGTAATATCATACCCTTCAAGAGCAAGCTTGATTGTAATTTCTCCAGTTCCACATCCTAAGTCGGCTATCTTTTTTACATCTTTTTGATAATGTTCAAGTATTTGTTCCGTAAACTTTACCCATTGATCGTAAGGCGCATCTTCCATTAACTGATCATATAGTAAGGCCATATGCTGATATGCCATTATTAGTCATTCCCTACTTGAATTGGAACTTGAGAAGCATCTCCCCATAATCGTTCAATATTATAATAAGTGCGCTCTTCCTTATGGAAAACATGACATACAATATCTCCTAGGTCAACAAGCACCCATCTTGCATGCTCCAGTCCTTCTATTCTTTTTACTGGGATATCATGTTCATCCATTTTCTCTTTAATAGAACGAGCAATCGCTTGTACTTGTCGTTCATTGCTTCCATGACAGATTAAAAAGTAATCTGCAATCATTGAAACTTGATCCATATCTAATGCGATGATATCTTCTGCTCGTTTATCGTCACATGCTTCTACTGCCAAATGTAATATATCTTTAACTTCCATCTAATTAATTACCTCCATTTACACGTTTCGTTAAATCATTATAGGAATGAAAACTATCCGGATAAATCGTGTGGCCCTTATCCATTAAAAATCGTATCGTATTCCTTGAAATAAGCCATGCAGCATGAATTAAATCTTTTTTTGCTGTTTCTCTTACTTCATCTAATCCAGGAAAGTCTCTTCCCGGTTCGATATAATCTGCAACAAATAGCACGAGTTCCATATCACTCATGTTCGCTCGCCCTGTTGTATGATAAAAGATCGCATCTTTTATACTACTATCCGTTATCCCATATTCTCGCTCTATTAACAACGATGCGACTGGCCCATGCCAAAGTTCGTGGTGAAAATGTAATAAATCCTTCGGTAAGTAAGATTCTTCAATTATTCTACGCATTTCATCTAATGGACGATACTTACAATAATCGTGAAAAATTGCAGCTAATTCTGCCTTTTCTTGATCCACGCCATATTTCCCTGCTAACTCTTTTGCAGTTTTTGCGACACGTAAAGTATGTTCAAATCGTGATTTCGTTAAATATTTTTCTACAATTGTAGTTGCTTCTTTAATTTCCATACAATTGATACTCCTTAATATACATATACACAGATTCTGGAATTAAATACTTAACAGATTGTTTATTTGCAAATCTTTTTCTGATGGTAGTTGATGATACTTCAATGAAGGGTACTTCTACCTCAATAATTGGATAAGTTGTTTTTAATTGATACCCAGGTCTTTTCACTCCAACAAAAGTAATCATCTCAACTAACTCATCAATTTTAGACCAATTCGCTAAATACTCAACCATATCGGCACCGATAATAAAAAAGAATTCGGTATCCTTATGACTTTGTTGTAACGCTTTAATCGTATCAATTGTATATGATTTTCCATGGCGTTCAATTTCGATCGTATTCAACCTAAAGGCAGCATTTCCCTTAATTGCATTGTTGATCATATGGATACGGTGATCCGCCCCAATACTAGCCTCTTTTTTATGTGGAGGTTCATACGTTGGGATAAACCAAACTTCTTCAAGTTGCAATTGTTGACGAACTTCTTCAGCTATAATTAGATGTCCAATATGAGGTGGATCAAATGTGCCACCTAATATACCGATACGTTTCATAATTACTCCTTATGGCAATTGAATCTTTTTATGTTCTACAGATTCTTTGTATAGCACAATATTATTACCGATGATTTGAACAATTTCTGCATTCGTTCCTTCTTGCAATTGTTCAGCAACAGTATCTTTATCCTCTAAACAATTTTGCAATATACTAACCTTTATTAGTTCTCTTTTTTCTAATGCCTCATTAATTTGAACGATCATATTTTCATTTACTCCATCTTTTCCAACTTGAAATATTGGTTTCAAGTGATGAGCTTCTGAACGTAAATATCTTTTTTGTTTACCAGTTAACAATTTTATCCCTCCAGGATGTTTTTAAGTGTATCTTCTAGCCCTTCCATTGGTACTTTGTGGTTGCTCCATAACTCAAACGCGAGTTTTGCTTGATATAGCAACATCGTATGTCCATAATGAATTTGTGCTCCTTTTTGCTGAGCGAGCTGTAAGAAGTTTGTAAAAATCGGTTGATAGACGATATCACTGAAAATACTTCCTTGTTTGACATGGTCAAGTTGGATGATGGAATTATTTGGATAAGGCTTCATACCAACCGAAGTTGTTTGAATAACTAGATCATAATGACTTACTACTTCTTCTGTCTCTTTAATTGAGAGAATTGAAGTACTCGTATGCTCTGACTTCAACTCCAATAAACTTGTTGCTCTCTCCATTGTCCGATTGGCAAGGTCAATCGTTGAAAAACCGAATTGATTTAGCGCAAAATAGATACTTCTAGCAGCGCCCCCAGCACCGAGTATTACGATTCGTTTCGACTTTTCCTTAAAGAAATCTGGAAAGTGGTGTTGAAGGGAGTTCACATATCCTAATCCATCTGTATTATAACCAACCCACTTCCCGTTCTTCTTCCTCACAGTATTTACTGCACCAATTTCATCAGCTTGTCTATCTAAATAATCCAAATATGGTATGATTTTTTGTTTAAAAGGAACAGTTACATTAAACCCATCTAGATTAGACTGTAAAAATTCTTTTATTTGTACATCAAAATCCTCTGGCTTTATTTCATAAAGGTCGTATGTTCCGTTACTATTAGTTTTATCAAGAAATTGACGATGTATCCAAGGTGATAACGAATGTGTGATTGGATAGCCTATTAGACCTAATTTCAATTGCATAATTATCACCTATATTAATGATTTTCTAATTGATGCATGAACACCTTTAGGGCTGTGTACTTCCACTGTTACATTCCCCGATACGCTAACCCATCCTAATCCCGGAAATACAATGTCTGTTTTTTCATTTGATATTTTGAAGGATTGAGGTACTAATTTCGGTAAAGATTGCATGCTTTCTTCATCTGGTGGTGACAACAAATCGCCAACATGCTTTTCATACAAATCATCTGCTTTTTCCAGTTTGGTTCGGTGAATATTTAGTTGATTTGAAAAGTAACAAACGAAAGATTGGCGATCCCCTTTAATAAAATCTAATCGGGCTAATCCACCAAAGAATAATGTTTGTTCTTCATTTAATTGATACACCCTTGGTTTTATCTCCTTGTTAGGTGTAATCATTTTTAAATCCCTGTCAGAAATATAATGGGCTATTTGTTGTTTGTTCACAATTCCTGGCGTATCAATTAACGCACTATTATCATCTAAAGGTATTTCGATAAACCCTAATGTTGTTCCTGGGAAATAGGAAGTTGTGATTACTTCGTCAACACCAACAGATTGCTTAATTAAACGATTGATAAAGGTAGATTTTCCTACATTAGTAGTTCCGACTATATAGACATCTTTCCCTTTTCGGTAGGCTTCCATTTGCTCTGTTAGTTCTTCTATTCCATGACCTTTCATAGAAGAGATTAGAAACACATCTTCTACCTTAATTCCAGCCTCTTTTGCTGAAGAACGTAACCATTGTATTAGTTTACGTTGATTTGTAGATTTTGGCAACAAATCCATTTTATTACCAACAAGTAAAATAGGATTATTTCCGACAATTCTTGGCAAGCTTTTAATCATGCTACCATTCACATCAAAAATATCAATAACATGTACAACTAGTCCTTCTTTTTGTTGAATAGAACTAACCATTTTTAGAAAATCATCATCTGTAATAGAAACGTCCTGTATTTCATTATAATGCTTTAATCGAAAGCATCTTTTACATAATATATTCTCTTTCTCTAAAGAAGATTTAGGTGTATACCCAACTTCATTAGGATTAGTGGATTGGATTTCAGCACCACAACCCTGGCAATAAATTATATCCATTATTTTTCCTCCCATGTAATCTTGCCTTTTTTACGAAAGTACCGTAAAATTCTTCGTTCTATTGTGCGATTAATTCTTGTTATTTTCTCATCCGTCTCAACAATAGGAACAACCAATATCGTATATAACCCTGCGGAGTTTCCTCCAAGTACATCAGTTAATAACTGATCGCCTATGACAACAATTTCTTCTCTTTCTAAGCCCATTTCTACTGCTGCTTTCTTAAACGCACGTCTAAGAGGTTTCCTTGCACTAAATACATATGGAGACCCAAGAGGCTCAGAGAAAAACTTCACACGTTCTTCTTTATTATTTGAAATAATAGTAACCTTTATATCATGATCTTTCATTGATTGAAACCATTCGATTACCTCTGGAGTTGCAGACCTCACATCCCATGCAACTAACGTATTGTCTAAATCAGTAATAATACCTTTAATTCCTTTTTCTTTTAGTAGAGATGGTTTAATCTCGAAAATACTTTTCACATGTTCATTTGGCAAAAATTTCTTAAGCAACATCTACACCTCAATTAATTATTTCAGATTAAGTCCCGGTTTGTATGTATTGGCATACGGGAATGTCTATATGTATCAAACGAAAAATTATCATACCTGAGTATTATACAATATAAGTCAATCCTATAATAACTATTTATAGATAGCAAAATTATATGTATATGCTAAAAACTACGTTGAAATATGTAAAATTGCTAAAAAACTTGTAAAATCGTTCGACAAATACCTACAATTTACGAACTGTGGATAACTCTATCAACAGTTTCCACAATTATACATATTGGTAAATCAACGATTACTGGATAATTTAGGTATTTATACACAAGTTATCTACATATGGGTGTAGATAACTGTGGCCTTGTGTCAATATTTGAATCATGATAAGTTATTAATACAAATTAACTCTAGCAAATTGCTAATAGATTGAGGAGGGCTTCATTTATGGAGCATTTGTCCGATGAATTATTGATTGAATCCTATCATAAAGCAAATGAATTAAATCTAAGCCCTGATTTTGTGTTGCTCATAAAAAAGGAAATTTATAACAGAGGACTCAGTCATCTTATTAAATTTTCTAGCTAAAAAATATTTGTTATATATAAATAGGAAGAAAGAATAATACTCTTATCATTTTATAAAATGATGGGAGTTTTTTGTTTTTCAAATGAGCAAATTATGGTAAGTTAATGACTAAAGTAATTTATTTATAAAGCCACTCCCGGGGAGGGAAGTTACTTTATCCTTTATACGAAAAATGTTTTCATATACAATATATATTGGGAATTAAGTCACATTTATTTAATCCATCAATACCACTTTCCTACATACCCCTAAGGCAATAATTTAATAAACTACATATTTTTTCATTTTGTCTATAAAATATGACTAGCTAGAGAGAATTAAGGAGGATTTCCATTCGATGTTAATTGCAGTATTAATTCCACTTATTTTTGCTATTATTGTTCCATACTTGAGCAAATTTAAGCAAAAAGTACATACTGGTATTTTCGTGTTCTTCATACCTTTTAGTATTTTTCTTTATTTTATTCGTTTTGTTGGAAGTGATTTTGAACCGGTTCGGCAAACGTATAACTGGATTCCATCGTTAGGTATTAATTTTGATTTTTATTTAGATGGATTGAGTTTACTTTTTGTTTTACTAATTAGTGGTATTGGATCATTAGTAGTTCTATACTCCGTTTACTATCTCCATGTTTCTGAGAGATTAGGTCATTTCTATCTTTATTTACTCATGTTCATGACGGCAATGCTAGGTGTTGTCTTATCCGATAACGTATTTGTATTGTATACGTTTTGGGAGCTAACTTCTATTTCATCCTTTTTATTAATTGGATATTGGCATTATCGTGAACGTTCAAGATATGGAGCTCAAAAGTCCATGCTCATTACTGTTTTTGGTGGATTAAGTATGTTAGGTGGGCTTGTACTATTATCGAACATAACTGGTACTACGAGCATACAGGCAATGATTGCTCAAGTAGATGTCATTTTAGCTAATGATTATTTACCTCTTATCATGGCCTTTATTTTATTAGGTGCATTTACAAAATCTGCACAATTCCCGTTTCATATATGGTTACCAGATGCAATGGAAGCACCTACCCCTGTTAGTGCTTATCTCCATTCAGCGACAATGGTAAAAGCAGGTATATTTTTAATTGCTCGCTTTTCTCCAATCTTTTCAGGTTATGAATGGTTCTTCATCGTCGTAAGTATCGTCGGTATTGTTACGTTGTGTTGGGCTTCTTATATGGCTGTTAGACAAACAGATTTAAAAGGAATATTAGCATTTTCGACTATTAGTCAACTAGGTATGATTATGGCAATGCTAGGTTTTGGTACAGGAGCAGCTGTATTTGCAGCTGTATTCCATATTCTAAACCATGCAACGTTTAAAGGTAGTTTATTTATGATTGCCGGGATTATTGACCATGAAACTGGTACACGTGATATCCGGAAACTGGGTGGTTTGTTTACCTTCATGCCAATGACAGGTATTCTTGCGATATTTGGGACCTTCTCTATGGCAGGTATTCCATTACCATTCCTGAATGGTTTCTATAGTAAAGAGGCTTTCTTTGCTTCCACGTTAGAATTAGAATCTACAGGAAATGCAATTGCTTCATTTTTGGTAGAAGCAATACCTTATCTCGCTGTGTTTGGTAGTATCTTTACATTTGTATACTCCATGTATTTATTCTTTGGAGTATTCACAGGTCCAGCGAAGCTAGACAAATTAAAGACAAAACCACACGAGGCACCTATTGGAATGCTCGTATCACCTTTTATTTTAGTCTTAGGTGTAATCGTAATTGGATTGTTCCCTAACCTATTTAACGGAACTTTCTTGATTCATGCTGCTGAAGCAGTTAACTCAACGGTTGAGTTAGAGAAACTTAAATTCTGGCATGGATTTATCACACCATTATTTATGTCGTTAGCAGTTGTAGGAATTGGAATCGTGTTCTATTTAACAAGACAAAAGTGGAGCAATATTTACCATGTTCTCCCAGGTAAATTGAGCTTTAACAAAGTGTATGACTATATAATTAAAAAGCTAGATGATGTTTCAGCTAAAATTACAGATTCTTATATGACTGGATCCTTAAAAACATATATGACGATTATTCTAGCGACTATCCTTGTCGTAACTACCTTCTTTATGGTTGTTACTGGTGGATTTACTATTAGTACAGATAACTTAGCAGAAGTAACATTTATTGAGATTGCAGTTGTACTTGTAATTACCATTGCTGCTATTGCAACTATTTTTACCAATTCGAAATTGGGTGCAATATTAATTACAGGTGTTGTTGGTTATGGAGTGGCAACATTATTTGTCATTTATCGAGCACCTGACTTAGCATTAACACAATTAGTGATTGAAACGGTTTCTGTAGCATTATTCCTATTATGTTTCTACCACTTGCCGAAGCTTAGAAAAAGAACAGAAAAAGCAAGTACGAAACTTGGTAATGCTGTTATCTCGATCGGTTTCGGAGCATTAATGACTATTATTGCCATTTCTGCACATAGTACGGATTGGTTTGAACCTATTTCCAATTACTTCATCGAAACTTCGTATAAACTTGGTGGCGGTCATAATATCGTTAACGTCATTTTAGTTGACATGCGTGGGTTAGATACGTTATTTGAAATTACAGTTTTAGGAATTGCTGCACTTGCGATTGTGAGCCTCATTAAACTTAGACACGATAAGGAGGCAAAATAAATGGAAATAATTATTTCAATCTTAGCTGGGGTTTTAATTACTACTGGCATTTATAATCTGCTACAGAAACAATTCTTGAGGATTGTTATCGGAACGGTACTATTATCACACGGGGCACATTTATTTATCTTGACCATGGGTAAACTAAAGCGTGGTCAGCCCCCTATTTTGACAGATGGTGTTACCGACTATACCGATCCATTACCTCAAGCATTGATTTTGACATCAATTGTTATTAGTTTCGGTATTACGAGTCTGTTACTAGTACTGGCCTATCGAACAGCCAGAGAGAACAATACAGATAATATGGAAGAATTAAGGGGTACTGAAAATGAGTAATTTAGTAGTTTTACCAATCATCATCCCATTATTAGCAGGTGTAATTGTAGCACTATTTAATAAAAAGGTTGCTGTTACTAGAACATTAACAAAACTATTTTCAATACTAAACTTAGGTGTTGCCGCCTATTTATCATGGATTGTCTTTACAACGGATTCTATTATTTTAGAAACTGGGGAATGGGTTGCTCCATATGGAATCATCTTAGTTGCTGATCCACTGGCATCGTTATTAGTTTTAACAACTAATATCGTTGCTGTTGCATGTGCATTCTATGCACCACACTCCCTATCGTTAAGACAAGAAACACATTATTTCTATGCTTTTTATTTCTTCCTCATAACAGGGGTATCAGGAGCATTTTTAACTGGGGATTTATTTAACCTATTTGTCTTCTTTGAGGTATTATTAATGGCTTCTTATGCCTTAATTGTGCTAGGTGGAGAGAGAATTCAATTAAGAGAATCGATTAAATATGTATTAATTAACCTATTTTCATCCATTTTATTCGTAACGGCTGTTGCTTTTATCTATGGAGCAGTTGGTACAGTCAATATGGCGCAAATTGCAGAACGTGTTCAAATCCAAGGACAAGATGGCGTTCTAACTACAGTCGCTATCCTGCTATTCTTTGTATTTGCAACGAAGGCAGCACTATTCCCATTGTATTATTGGATGCCTAAATCCTATATTGTCCCAAATACAGTCGTTTCTGCATTGTTTGGTGCATTATTGACAAAAGTAGGGATATACTCGATTCTACGTGTGTTCTCTTTAATATTCGTACACAAACTAGAGTTAACCCACGAAACCTTCATATGGATTGCAGGACTTTCCATGCTCTTTGGAGTAATTGGTGCATTATCAACAAACAATATTAAGCTAATTATCGCCTACAATATCATTCCTGCCATTGGTTTTATATTAATGGGATTAGGAGTGTTTAACCAGGATGGTATGAGTGGTTCAGTCTATTATTTAGTTCATGACATGATTATTAAAACAGCTCTATTCCTTATAGTCGGTGTGATAGCTTATGTAGCTGGTACATCTGATTTAAGGAAAATGGGCGGCTTAATTCATTACTACCCTGGATTAGGATGGCTATTATTTGTGGCAGCATTTGTTTTAGCCGGGATTCCACCATTTAGTGGGTTTATCGGAAAACTTCTATTATTGCAAGGAACATTATCTGAATATGAAGTTGTAATTACCATAATTGCGTTGATTTCAAGTTTGTTAATTCTTTACTCTGTGATGAAAATATTCATTCGTGGTTTTTGGGGAGAAAAAGATGAAACAGGTAAATATGAAAAGAAATCGACTAAAGGTTTAATTGGTCCAATTGTTTATTTACTAGCCTTTTCCATCTTTTTAGGTGTAGGTGCAGAATGGATTGTTCCATCCGTTGAATCAATCTCAACCTACTTACTTGATCCAGAAATTTATATAGAATCTGTTTTAAAGGAGTAATGGAAAATGGCCTTTCAAATCGTTATAAATTTAATTATCGCATTTATGTGGATGTTCTTAAGTGAAGCGTATTCTGTTTCTAGTTTTATTGCCGGGTACCTCTGGGGTATTCTGTTACTATTTTTAATGAATCGGTTCATTCCAGATACATTCTACATAAAACGAGTCGTTAAGATTATTAAACTAATCCTATTATTTATTAAAGAATTAATATTATCTAATTTTGATATTGTTAAATTGGTTTATACACCCAAACTTAACGTTGAACCTGGTATTTTTGAACTTCCAACAGAATTAAAAGGAAATTGGGAGATTACATTGCTAACTTCATTAATCTCACTAACACCAGGAACTCTTTCAGTTGCTGTATCAAATGATAATACTAAGTTATACATTCATGCCATGCATATAGAAAATGTGGAAGAATCTATTAAAGGAATAAAAGATACATTTGAAAAAGCAATTATGGAGGTGACACGATGACAGATAATTTATTGGATGTAACAGAAACAATACTTGATATCACCTTGTTCATAAGCTTTATTGCGATATCATTGTCACTCATCCTATTATTAATCCGAATGTTGAAAGGACCAACTAACCCTGATCGTGCAGTAGCACTTGATACAATAGGAATCAATTTAATGGGAGTAGCTGCCTTATTAGCAATTTACTTAATTACTCCAAACTTAAATGATGTCATCCTTCTCATCGCCATACTTGCATTCCTTGGTACCGTGGCAATTGCTAAATACTTAGAAAAGGGTGTTATCATTGATCGAGACATGGATTGAAATTATATTAAACATTATAATTATCCTTTTATTGCTTTTTGGAAGCTTTTTTATCTTGTCAGGTTCAGTTGGTATTATCCGCTTCCCTGACATATACACAAGATTGCATGCAGCAACGAAAGCATCTACACTTGGACTAGCTGGAATCCTTATTGGAGCATTTATCTTTCTTTACCTAGAACATTCTATATTGAGTGGAAAACTCTTGCTGGCTTTACTATTTATTTTAATGACTGCCCCAATCTCAGCACACATGATTTCACGTGCTGCACACAAAGTCGGTGTAAAACCAGTTATAAAAGAAAGAAAAGATGCCTATGAAGAAGCAATACGAGAGTATGAGAATCGACAATAACGAATCATCATAACGTATAAAAGTAATCCGAACTTAATTCAATGTTCCAGATAACTGTGGAATTGAATAGGTTCGGATTTTTGTATTATTTTTATACTAATCCTGTACAAATTAGTTTGGACAGACACAAATCCACCAAAGTGCACATAGGTTGAGTATATAGGCAAAAGCCCAGCCGACTTCCAGGAGGTGTATTTGTTTGTCCGGAATACTAAGTGTCTTAGCATTACTAATTAAAGAAGCATTATTTTTCGTTTCCTATGTAAAAAATCACGCTTTCCCACAACCATTATCATCAGAAGAAGAAGCTAAATATATAGAAGAAATGCAAAATGGCAGTGAAACAGCAAGGAACAAACTAATCGAGCATAATTTACGTTTAGTTGCACACATCGTAAAAAAGTTCGAAAATACAGGAGAAGACATGGAGGATTTAATATCTATAGGAACGATTGGTTTAATAAAAGGGATAGAAAGCTTCTCTGTCGGTAAAGGTACAAAATTAGCCACTTATGCTGCTCGCTGTATTGAAAATGAAATTTTAATGCATTTACGTGCACTTAAAAAGGTAAAAAAGGACGTTTCACTTCATGATCCAATTGGTCAGGACAAAGAAGGAAATGAAATAAGTCTGATTGATATCTTAGAAGCTGAAAATGAAAATGTCATTGAATATATACAATTAAATATGGAAATTGAGAAGATGAAGGATTACTTTAGTATCCTTGATAAACGTGAAAAAGAGGTTATTGTGTTTCGCTATGGTTTAAATGGGAAAAAGGAAATGACCCAAAGAGAGATTGCAAAAAAGCTAAATATATCAAGAAGTTACGTATCTCGAATCGAAAAAAGAGCGTTAATGAAAGTGTTCCATGAATATTTTCGCAATGAAAGGAAATATGAGTCGTAAATAGCAGAACAAAGAATAAAAACCTCCCGTACTACACAGTCCTTTAATCAAGGTCTGCTTTGAAGAAGGGAGGTTTGTTATTTACTCTACATTTTCTATTATATGTAGGATAATGTTTGAAGCATTTTTAGCTGCTTTATCTAAAAACTCATCAAATGATACGGAGGATTCCTTTCCAGCGATATCGGATAAGGCACGTATCACAACAAAAGGTACTCCATACTGATAACTTACCTGTGCAACAGCAGCTGCTTCCATTTCTCCAGCAATCATACCTTGAAATTTTTCTTTAACGAAAGCAACGCGGTCGGCATCGTCCATAAATGAATCTCCAGTAGCAATCATCCCTTCAGCACCTTGGATGTCTACTTGTTCGAAAGCACTCATTGCTTGTTTTCTTAGCTTCTCATCTGCTTTATATGTAGCAGGCATTCCAGGAACTTGTCCGTAAGCGTAATCAAATGCTGTTACATCCACATCATGATGAACAACTTCTGTAGATACTACGACATCCCCTACATTTAATTCCTGTGCAAATCCACCTGCTGACCCAGTATTAATAATTTTTGTCGGTTTAAAGCGCTCATGTAAAATTGTTGTAGCCATCGCTGCATTTACTTTTCCGATACCAGATTTTAATAATACTACTTCTTTTGATTTAAGATTTCCTTTAATAAACAAGCAATTAGCAATTTCAATTTCTTCTTTATCTGTTATATGTTCTTTTAAGATCGCTATTTCTTCATCCATTGCTCCTATTATACCAATAGTCATGTTGTAATTCCTCCTACTGTCTTATCAACCATCTTGGTCAATTACTGTTCATCTTCGTTTTGATCACCTTGCGTTTCTTGATTTTCTTGAGCCTCTTGACTTTCAAAACGCCACTTCTCATCATTTTCAGATAGTTCTTCTACTAAGGTAGGTTGCCACCCTTGATTTTCAATCCAACTTAAATAAACACGATAAATGACGGTTTCCTCGCGATCTGATACCGTACCAATCACTTTTTGTGGGCCATTATTTTTCAACCACCACGTAACCATATTATTTTCATCTAAACGAGTTGCTACTCGTATGGCTTTTTCCATTTCTATTCTGTCTAAGTCATTGCCAAAAAGTGTGTGTGGCTCCTCTTGTTCCGTACCAATTGGCTTCCAATCACTACTTGTAAAAGAATCAATTACAATATCATCTCCAGAACCTTCTGCTGGCTCTGTTTCAAATTCTTGTTCTTCATTATAGTTTCCATTTGTACTCGAATCTTCAGGGTCTTCAGTTTCCGACTCTGCATCATCTTGTTCATCCGTTTCTGTTTCAATAAAGGAACCTTCCCCGTCATCCTCATCATTCTGTCCATCATCATTACCATTTTCTGCAACTTCAGAATCGGAGTTATCATTATTTGTTTCTGATGTGTTAACTGTTCCATCAGCAGTCTCATCGTCGTCTCCTCCGAACAACCATATTCCCACTAAAGCAATAACTAACAATCCTCCTATAATTAATAGAGCGGAGATAGCTTTTGTATTTTTTCTTCTTTTTTCAAATTTATTAACTCTACTATAACTATCAAAATTACTCATTCTTCTTCCCTCCCTATGTATACTTTATTATAGTACCAAATAATATATGCTAACAAATATAATATATCAATTTTTTAATAGATGGTCATTATATACTATAAAAAAATCAATAGAACACTACTTATTTTATGCAGAATTAAAAGAGACATTTCAATAGGATAATTCCTTGAAATGCCTCTACTATTTTCTATTCCACTTTTAAAATTTTTACTTGGATATCTCCACCTGGAGTATTAACTGATAACTCTTCTCCAATACCGTGTCCTAACAAGCTCTTAGCCATTGGAGAATCATTCGATATTTTACCTTCGAATGGATCTGCTTCAGCACTACCCACAATTGTATATGTTTCTTCTTCCCCATCAGGTAGTTCTTTAAAAGTAACTGACTTCCCTAAGGAAACTATATCAGGATTATCATTATCATTTTCAATAATAACAGCATTACGAATCATTTTTTCAACTTGAGCAATACGTGATTCAACAAAAGCTTGTTCATCTTTTGCTGCATCATACTCAGAGTTCTCAGAAAGGTCTCCAAAGTCGCGAGCCACTTTAATACGCTCTACAACCTCTTGTCTTCTTTCCGTTTTTAAGAATAGAAGTTCCTTTTCTAGTTTCTCTTTCCCCTCTAATGTCATATAATAATTTTTCTCTACTGCCATCAAAAAAACACTCCTTTTTATACTCTCTTGTGAGAAGGCTAACCATAATACTAAGTATGACGATTATTATTGCATACTTTCTGAAAAAGTACAATTAAATGGTACATTTAGAATGTACCGATTAAAGTATATATTATTCATTAATATGGCAGATTTTATTAAAATTGGCAATAGTTTTTATGAATTATTTGCCTGATTTTTTGATAAAATTTGTTCTATCTTTGTCGCCATAATATCAATTGCTACTTTATTTTGTCCACCTTCAGGAATAATGATATCAGCATAACGCTTTGTTTGTTCAACAAATTGTAAATGCATTGGTCGTACTGAATTTAAATATTGATCAATTACAGAGTCTAATGTTCTCCCACGTTCTTTAATATCACGAAGCAGACGACGTATGATTCGTAAATCAGCATCTGTATCAACAAATACTTTAATATCCATTAAATCAACAAGACGTGGGTCTTCTAAAATAAGAATACCCTCAACTATTATTACATCCTTTGGCTCAACTTGAATGACTTTTTTGGAGCGTGTATGTAATTTATAATCGTAAACTGGTTTTTCTATTCCTTTACTATCAATCAGCTGCTTCAAGTGCTCAATCAATAAATCATTGTCAAAAGCTAGAGGGTGGTCATAGTTCGTATTTAGTCTTTCCTCATAAGGTAGGTGACTTTGATCTTTATAATAATAATCTTGTTCGATTACTAAAATGGTTTTGTCTGAAAAGCGCTGGCTAATGGAACGTGTTACAGAAGTTTTGCCACTCCCGCTTCCTCCTGCCACTCCGATTACTACTGGTTTTTCTTTCATCTAAGTTGTTTCCCCTTTCTCTGCTACTTCTTGTAACTGACTGCTACCCCATCTCCAATTGGAAAAATGGTTGTCACATAATCAGGATGGTTATGAAGCCAATTATTAAATGTTTTAATTTTTTCTACCATTTTTTTATATCGAGGATGTTCGAAGTTGTCCTCTGCAACATACCCTCTAAATAATACATTATCTGTTACGATAAACCCATTATTCGTCAATAATGGGGAAGCTAATTCGAAGAACCGTTGATATTGTCCCTTGGCTGCATCGATAAAAATACAGTCAAAACGATCTCCGTTCTCATTTAATTTACTTATTTCCTCTAAGGCATCACCATGAATAACCTTTATACTATTATGCTTCTTTTGACGATTAATATTTTCAATTGCCTGATTGTATCGTACATCGTCTCTTTCAATCGTAACTATTTGACCATTTGGGTTAGCCTCTAACATACGTAAGGCAGAATATCCAATTGCTGTACCTATCTCAAGTATTTGTTGTGGTTTATTTAACCTTATTAATTGTAGCAAAAAATTCATTCCAATTGGATCCATGATCGGTATATGGCCTTTTTTAGCTTGATCTTCCATCTCTACTACCCATTTATCAACAATTGGCAAATGAGATTCTACATACGTTTTTACTTGCTTATCTATCATCATGTATCTACCTCTACCATTATTTTGACTTCACAGCTATTAAATCATGCTCTCATAAAAACGGGAAATGTGACAATACACTCACATTCCCATTTTCTATTTAAATTAATTAATATACTGTCTTTTATATTCATTATGTTGTTCAAGTGTCTCAGAATAGTAAATATCTCCAGTACTATCGTGTAAGAAATATAGATAATCAGTTTCTGCTGGATATAACGCTGCATCTAGTGCATTTTGTGAGAAATTGGATATTGGTCCTATTGGCAATGCATTTACAAAATACGTATTGTATGGCGATTCAATCTGAGTGTCTACCTTTAATACCTTCTCCTTATGGTCACCTAGAGCATACAGCACTGTTGGATCTGTTTGAAGTGGCATTCCTACTTCTAATCGATTGTAAAATATACCTGAAATTTGTCTTCTTTGGTCTTTAGTAACAGCTTCTTTTTCTATAATGGATGCCAAAGTAATCGTTTCATGCACATTAAATTCACTATTTAAGATGGCATCATAGTATTCTGCTATTACGGCTCTTGTTTTATCTAACATTTTCTCAACAACCGTTTCAATAGATGGGTCTTCTACATAGAAATCATAAGTAGCAGCAAATAAATACCCTTCTAAAGGTGTTTCTATTTCTGGGTCTAAAACGACATCCGTTAAAATGGATTGATAATTATCAATTAAAAGCTTAACATATTCAGGGTCATTTACCTTTTCAAGAAATTCATCTTTTGTAAAAGGTAGTTTTTCCGCATATATTTCTGCCATCTCAGCAATGGTTAACCCTTCTGGTATCGTTATGCGAAATACAGGTTCTTTAATAATTCTTCCATTTTTCAATGATTCTATAATTTCATCGATTGTCATGGATTTTGTAAATGTATATTCCCCTGCTTGAAAACCAGATTCATTTCTAAACTTTATGTAATATTTAAAAATCCTAGCATCTTTTATGATCTCATTGTTCTCTAGAACTTCTGCAATACTAGATGTTGAAGAGCCTAGTGGAATCTCAATTCCTACACCTTCATCATTTGTAGGATCTACTGGTTCTAAAGCAGATTTTATATAGTTATATCCAGTTACGCCACCAGTAACGATAAGAATTATTAAAATTAAAATTATAACGGAAACAATTTTTCGTACCGTTCGTACTTCATCATTACGAGATAGTAGATTTTTTTTATAATCATCTTTCGACATTTCTCATACCCCTCTCATTCCGGTATATTATACTAAAAAATAGGAACATACGCTAGAACAAAGGCAATATTTTATAGTATTTCTCTGTAATAGATATTTATCCCATCCGTAAATAGTGAGTCAGTATAAATTTGTTATGCAACAAAAAGGGAGCTGCCCCAAGGACAACTCCACAGATTCTTTTATTTATTTAGCCTTTTAATTCTTCTTCATCTGCAATGGTATTAAGCATTTCTTCAACCATTTCCCATTCTTCATCTGATTCGATTGGGAATAAGGATAGGTCATTATCATCGGATTCTTTTTCTTCGTAACGAAATGCATATACTTCTACTTCTTCGTCATCTTTCTGTTCAACAGGTACAACCGCGATATACGATTGATTTGTTTCATCAACATCAAATGTAAATAAAACCTCAAATAAATGTTCTTCACCATTTTCATCTGGAATGATGATTCGCTCTTTTTCTTCAAGTGCCATGTAAAAACACCCCTTTATATTTTTTGATCAAGATAGCCTTGTAAGATCATTACTGCTGCCATTTTATCAATGACTTTTTTTCGCTTCTTTCTACTCATATCTGCTTCTAGCAATACTCTTTCAGCAGCCATTGTTGTCAGACGTTCATCCCATAATACAGTTGGAATGTTAAGAACTTCTTCAATGTGTTTGGCATAGTTTATGGACATTTCTCCACGTTCTCCAATTGAACCATTCATATTTTTAGGCAATCCAATAACAGCCTTCCCAATATGATGTTCATCTATAATTTCCTTCAACTGGTCATCAGCAGAGTTTATTTCGTTTTCGTCCCATTTTATAGTTGTGATCCCTTGTGCAGTCCAGCCAAGTTCATCACTTACTGCAACACCAATGGTTTTAGATCCAACGTCTAAACCTATTATCTTCATCTAGTCATCCCTTTTTCTGTTGTTCTAGATAGTACTTCACTAATTCTTCAATAACCTCATCACGTTCAACCTTACGAATTAAGTTACGTGCATCTTTATATCTTGGAATATAAGCAGGGTCACCTGATAGGAGATAACCAACGATTTGGTTGATTGGATTATATCCTTTCTCCTGTAATGCCTCGTGAACGGTCATTAAGATTTGTTTAATATCTTGATCAAATGGTTCTTCTGAAAAATTGAATTTCATCGTCTTATCAATTGAACTCATTATGACACCTCATTCCATTAAAGTGGATCTATTGTAAATGTAATTTGATACAGTACGTCACGTAAACAACTTTATTAATACCTTATATCTATTCTAACATGTTTTACGACTATATAATAACTTTAATCATTAGATGATAGATAAAGTTTATTAATTTAGGTTATCTTCTACATATTGTTTCGCATAGGATAGAGCTTCCCCTATTTTCTCAGGGTTTTTACCTCCTGCTTGAGCCATATCAGGACGGCCTCCTCCACCGCCACCACATAATTGAGCAGCTTGCTTAATCAACTTACCTGCCTGTAAGCCACGGTCGATTAAATCTTTAGATACACCAGCAGCTAACTGGACTTTTTGGTCATTCTCTGCAGCTAAAAGAATAATTCCTGAGCCAATTTTTTGTTTAAGCTCATCAACCATATTACGTAATTGATTCATATCCTTTACGTTCACTTTTTCTGCTAGTAGTTTTACGTCTTGAACTGTTTCTACTTTATCTAAAATAGATGCTGCTTCTAAGTTAGACATTTTTGCGTTTAGTGATTCATTTTCTTTTTGTAAGCTTCTAATTTCCTGGAATAAGCTTTCAATTCGTTCAGGTAAATTAGACTCACTAGTTTTTACTAATTGAGCTACTTCTTGTAAGAGATCTATTTTATTATTGGTAAAATCATAAGCCTGCTTACTTGTGACAGCTTCAATTCTTCGTGTACCTGCACCAATACCACCTTCAGAAACGACTTTAAATAATCCTATTTGTGATGTATTAAATACGTGGCACCCACCACAAAGTTCGACACTATAATCACCGATTTGTACGACCCTTACAATGTCGCCGTATTTTTCACCAAATAACGCCATTGCTCCCATTGCTTTCGCTTCATCGATTTTTTTATTATCAATTTGCAATGTAATGGATTCCCAAATTTTCTCGTTAACAATTTGCTCAATCTGCTGTAATTCTTCAGTTGTTAGGGCATTAAAATGTGAAAAGTCGAATCTTAAACGCTCTGGTGTCACTAATGAACCTGCTTGGTTAACATGACTCCCAAGGACATCCTTTAATGCCTGATGTAGTAAATGCGTTGCCGTATGGTTTTTAATAACAGCGTTTCTAAACTCAGACTCTACGACAGCTTTCACCGTATCCCCTGTATTAACAACCCCATCTTTTACAACTGCTTTATGGATATGGTCACCTTTAGGAGATTTTTGAACATCTACTACATATAATGAAGCATTTTCTGTATAAATCCAGCCTTTATCAGCGACTTGTCCACCACTCTCCGCATAGAATGGAGTCTCTTTCAATAGAACAAAAATTTCTTCTTCTACTTTTGCAGTGTCCACGACTTCTTTACCTGATATGATTGCGACAATGGATGTTTCTACTTCTAATTGGTCGTACCCAATAAAGTTAGTTTCAACATCTACCTTACTCAAAATATCATCTTGAACTTGCATGGAATCTACTTTTTGACGAGCATTTCTAGCACGTTCTCGTTGTTTTTCCATTTCTTCATTGAAACCTGCTTCATCAATGGTAAATCCATGTTGTTCAACGTATTCTTCGGTTAACTCTTTTGGAAATCCATACGTGTCATATAATCGAAAAACTTCTTTTCCAGGAAATACAGAACTTCCACTAGATTTTTCTTTGTCAATAATCGTTGTTAATATTTCAAGTCCATCATTTAATGTTTCATGGAATCTCTCTTCTTCCACTTTAATGATATTAGCAATAAATTCTTGCTGATTCATAACTTGTGGGTAGAAGTCCTTCATAATGTTTCCTACTGTTTCTACTAATTCGTACATGAAAGGTCGTTCAATACCAATCTCTTTAGCAAAACGAACAGCACGACGAAGCAGTCTTCTTAAGACATATCCTCTTCCTTCATTAGAAGGCAATGCTCCGTCCCCAATTGCAAAACTTACGGTACGAATGTGGTCAGCGATAACTTTATATGCTGTATCACTTTCTTTTGCTTTCCCGTATGGAACATTCGCTAGTTCTTCTGTTTTACGGATAATTGGCATAAATAAATCCGTTTCAAAATTAGTAGGGGCATCCTGAATAACTGATACTAGTCGTTCTAGACCCATCCCTGTATCAATATTTTTCTTCGGTAAAGGCGTGTACGTATTATCAGGATTATGATTAAACTGAGAGAACACTAAGTTCCAAATTTCTAAATAACGGTCATTCTCCCCACCAGGATATAGTTCTGGATCATTAGGGTCATTGCCATACTTCTCTCCACGGTCATAGAAGATTTCTGTATTTGGACCACTAGGACCTTCACCAATGTCCCAGAAATTCTCTTCTAGGCGAATGATTCGTTCTTTTGGTAACTTTATATCATTTAGCCAAATATCATATGCTTCATCATCTTCAGGATGTACTGTAACAGAAAGTAGCTCAGGGTCAAAACCTAACCATTTATCACTAGTTAAGAATTCCCATGCCCAGTCAATTGCTTCGTTCTTGAAATAATCCCCAATTGAAAAGTTCCCTAGCATTTCAAAGAATGTATGGTGTCTAGCTGTGAATCCTACATTTTCTATGTCATTTGTACGAATCGATTTTTGGGCATTCACTAGTCGAGGATTCTCTGGAATTACTCGACCATCGAAGTATTTCTTTAGGGTAGCAACACCACTATTGATCCATAATAATGTTGGATCATCTTTTGGGACAAGTGATGCACTTGGCTCTACCCGATGATTTTTTTCTTTAAAGAAATCAAGAAACATTTGTCTTACTTGTGCTGATGTTAGTTGACTCATTTTTCCTACCTCCATTTTTATAAAACAAATTTTAAATAGACTTTATAAAATAAAAAAATCCCCTCTCTGCATGATTGCAGGGACGAGATTATCGCGGTACCACCCTAATTATAAACAAAAATAACTTTTGTTCATCACTTTAGCATGGTAACGGTATGCACCGGCGAGGATTAGTCGCACTCCAGTTGAGCTTTCCATGGTTCTAACTTAGAATTTCTTCCAGCCAAACGAAAATCCCTCTCTATAAGCAGAATGCCATGTACTTTTAACCTTCAACGTATTTACATATATAATGGATTATTGTAGATAAAATAATAGAACTTGTCAACGATTTCTTACCAATATTAGGCTATGGTTTAATATCACATTTAAAATCGTTAATATTGGCACTGCCAGAATCATTCCAATCACACCACTCATTTGCCCACCTAGTAAAAGTGCGAAAATAATGGCTATAGGATGAATAGCAACACTTTTTCCTACAATATAAGGTGCTAATAAATTACTTTCTATTAATTGAATCACAAAAATTGCTATTAAAACAAATAATACCATTTTTCCTGAGACTGTTAAAGCTATTCCAACAGCTGGTATCGCACCAATAATGGGGCCAAAATACGGAATAATATTAGTTAAACCAATAATTATAGCTAAAATCAGAGCATAATTTAACCCTAAGAAATAAAAAATAATATACGACGTTATTCCAACAAATAGACAGACTAATAACTGTCCACGAATATAGTTTCCAAGACTTTTATCGATTGCATGAACTAACTCGCTGGATTTTTCCTGGTATTTCTTAGGAATAAATTGTTTAAGGTATGCTTTAATTTTTTCTAAATCCTTTAAGAAATAGAAAACTAACACAGGTATGACTGTTAAAATGATAATCATATCCAATAGTTTCGTAATACCACCAATAGCTGATTCTAAGATGGTTGTTATTCTATTCTCCATTCGATTTAGAAAATCATCAAATTTATCGTGTACCGTTTCTGGTAAAAATGCCGTCGATTCGTATACTTGATAGATTAGTGATTCAAACTTCTCAATGAATTGTGGTAGAAACTCATTCAAATCTTTTAATTGATTAACAACCATAGGATAAACACGGTAACTTAAATAACCGATTCCCCCAAAGAAAATTACATAAATAATTAAGATAGCTAATGCTTTTGGTATATTGTACGAATGGATTTTATTAACGATCGGAAATAGCAAGTACGCTATGAGACCAGCGATAAGAAACGGTAACAGTAAATGCCAAATAAATGAAAAAAAAGCCTGATAAAACGGGTATAACTTCACTAACAAATAAATAAATAGAAAGACAAAAATACCAATAATAATCCAGTACAAAAACTGGTATGGCTTTTTTTGTGGGACCATAATTATTCAGCTCCTTAGTATAATGTTAGGCATCATTTATACTAAGGTTTACCATTGAACTTTTCGTTCATCTTCGGAAAATAAGTCATTCAACGAGCTAAGAGAACCATCTGCTTCCACTTGATGTACCGTTAATTCATCCCCTGATACAGAAAGTTCTACAAAACAGTTCCAGCAATAAAACTGTTGTGAGCCTATTTTTCCAATGTCTTTACTAGAACAGTTAGGACAACGCATCATCATAAAATCTCTCCTGTTTTGAATAGATAAGATATTATGTTATCGTTGCCCCATTTTTAAAGATTTATACCTACTAAACTACATAAAATCGTATGGAGATAATTCTTCATCCTCTGATTCTACTTTATCGGTTTCTATATTCTCATCCTTATTCCCCATTCGTTCGGTCAACGATTCTCTTAAGGATGTATAGCGCTTATTTGTATCTAATGTTTGAACTCCCTTAAAAAAGGCCTGTTTCTCCCCACATAGAATTAGTGATTGTTTTCCCCTAGTAATTGCAGTATAGATTAAATTCTTCCTTAACATACGATGATAACCAGAAACCATTGGTAATAAGACTATTGGAAATTCACTTCCCTGTGATTTATGAATAGAAATACAATATGCTAACATGATATTCACGTAATCAGAACGTTCATAAACTACTTCTTTATCATCAAAAGATACAACTAGCTGTTCCTCATTTTCTACATTCTCATCTTCTTTAAATATTGCAACGACTTCTCCAATATCTCCATTAAATACACCATCTTCTGGTTGATTTACTAATTGAAGTACTTTGTCTCCAATCCTAAAAGTAGTGTCTTTTGTTTTTACTTCTCTCTTTTTACGACTTTTCGGATTGACTAAATCTTGGATTGCCTTATTAATCATCGTGATGCCAGCTTCTGAACGATACATCGGTGCTAATATTTGGATATCTCTTATATCCATACCCTTTTCCATTGCTTTATTTAGTATTTGTGTAATCACATCAATTACTTGATGCTCCCTGCAATCAATAAAACTAAAATCCTTTTCATTTTGTAATGCATCTGGTGGGAAATCGCCATTTTTTATCATATGAGCGAGCTGAATAATCTTTGAGCCTTCTTTTTGGCGATAGACTTCATTTAATGAGATTGTTTGTATGAAATCATTATTTAGTAAGTCTGTTAAAACCTGCCCAGGTCCAACAGATGGCAATTGATCTTCATCACCTACCAACAACACTTGCATATCGTCTGGGATAGCTTTAAATAGATTGTTAGCAAGCCAAATATCTACCATTGAAAACTCATCAACAATTAAAAAGCGTCCATCCAATTGTTCCTGTTCGTCTTTATCGAACCCTTCACTGCCATTCCACCCTAGCAAACGGTGAATGGTTACTGCTGGAATTCCAGTAGATTCTGTCATTCGTTTAGCTGCTCGTCCTGTTGGAGCTGTTAATACAAATGGAAAATCTGCCTTAGATTCATAGTCATTTGGGTTAACGGAAACTTTGTGGATCGTTGAATAGGCTTTTATTATCCCTTTAATTACGGTCGTTTTCCCTGTCCCCGGACCACCTGTTAAGATCATTAGTTTTGATTTTAATGCATTGTCAATCGCTTCAAATTGTTCTTTACCATAGCTTAATGTTTCTTCTTCTTCAATGTCACCAATAATTTTCATTAAATCGGCTAATGGTATGTCATGATCAACTGGGTGGGTTAATAGCCTTTTAATATTGGAAGCAAATCCATCTTCTGCATAATAGAGTGATGGTAGATAAACATTTCCATCCTTAAGAATAACTTGTTTCTCCGTATTCAATTCTTCTAAAATCGTCGTTACTTCTTCATCTGATAAGTGATGTTCTGGACTCCATAGTAAATCGATTACTTGTTGCACACAAACGGTTAAAGGCAGAAACACATGTCCATCCTGGATGCTATTCTGTAGCACATAAATACAACCGGCACCAATACGGTTCGGGTGACTTAAAGACAGCCCATTTTTTCTGGCAATTTCATCAGCTGTTTGAAATCCGAATCCATCAATATCAAATACATAGCGATATGGATCTTCTTCCAATACATCAAGAGCCGTTTCTTTATATTTTTCATAGATTTTCTGTGCCATTTTCAAACCAATATTATATTTTGCAAGGTGGATAACCACTTGTTCAAATCCTTGGTTTTCTTGTAATTTTTTGAGTAAGTTGTCGGCTGTCTCTTTTTTAAGCCCAGGCACTTCTGACAAAACATCTGGATTATTTAATATTTTTGAGATAGCAGACTCTCCAAGGTGATTGACAACCCTTGTAGCTGTTTTTTCTCCAATACCATAAAATAGATCACTTGATAGATAGGCAACTAATCCATCTTTTGTATCTGGAATATACGTTTTATAAGAAGAAACATTAAATTGCGTACCAAATTTAGGGTGTTTTTCAAACTGTCCATAGAAGAAATACGTTGTTTTTTCTTGTAAGGTTGAAAAATGACCTTTCACAACAATTTCTTTTTCCTCATAATCTGTATTTGTTTCAGATACTTTTATTTTTACAATAGAGAATCCTTCTACTTGATTTTGAAAAATCGTATATAAAAGTTCTCCTTTAAAGTATTCCATTTCCTCAGATTGCCTATCAGTCATTTGAACAACCCCACAATATTAGTTTTCTTTTTGATTTAAAAGTTCTTCTACTTTTCCTTTACCGTTAGCTGCCAATACATGATCCGGTTGAATCTGTAATGCTCTGTCAAAATGATGTAACGCTCCTTGAGCATCATCATAGTAAAGTGAAATAATCCCAAGGTTATAATGGGCATCACTATGTTCTTCATCCATCTTTAATACGTTTTCAAATGTTGTTTTTGCTTCATCAATTAGATTACTTTGTGCCAAAGCAAGTCCATATTGGAAAAGAATATCTGTATCAGTATCATTTAATTCAGTAGCTCTTAGTAAATAGGGTAAAGCTAATTTATGATGGTCTTGATTTTGGAATGTCATACCTAGCATAAAGTAAACATCTGCCTCTTCTAAACCGAAATCAATTGCTTGTTGAAAATTCTTTTGGGCATTCTGAAAATCTTCTTGTTCAAAATACATGTTTCCTAGCCCATAATATGCCGTTGCAGACTTTTCATCTAATTCAATTGCTTTATCAAAGAAACCTTTTGCATGCTCAAAATCATTTATATGTATTAATAGATTTCCAAAATTGATATATCCTACTGGGTCTTTTGGATTTTCTTGAATGATCTCATCGAATAACTTTGCTGCCTCTTCCAGATTATTTTCTTGCATTAACTGAATTGCTTTTGCATTTTTATCCATCTTGAAACTCCTTTGTGTCTAGTTAGTAGTTGACATAAAATGAAATAATTATCGTGGTAACTGCTATGTTGATTTACGCTGCGAGCAGTCGCTTTCACTTCCAGCACAAGGGCGACATCTGTTCAATCTTCCTTCGGTCGATTTCACAGTGTCTTCTTTGCCGCGGGCACGGCCTCAGCCAGGCGACTACTTGAATAAACTTCTTTGCTGCCTTGTACCGAGGAATTGACTTCTTAGACTTTCTAGTAGACGCAGGTACATCTTTTAGGGTCTTCGGACACGTGCTGTTCCCGCAGGACAAGGAAGGATACGTCAGAGGAGCATCGCACGCAGAAAATGCAAATGGAAATGCATTTTCAAGGAGTCGACTGCCCTCCGCTTCAATCAACCCTCTTATTAATAACGGTCAGGTTGTAAAAGAAACATTAACTGTTAGTGAGAAAAAACAAAAGGACCACGATTATCTTAGATGCTAGAGAAGCGTGATCCTTTCGTGATTATCCTACATAATCAAGTGTAATGTCATCTTTAATAATTTCATCAATAGTGCCCCCACCTAAGCATACGTCACCATCGTAAAATACGACAGCTTGCCCAGGAGTTATAGCACGTTGTCTCTCTTTAAATGTAACTTTTACTTTTCCATCCTCTAAACGAGTAACAATCACTCCACTATCTTGCTGACGATAACGGAATTTAGCCGTACATTCAAAAGTCTTTTCTACTTTATCTTCCTGAATCCAATTAACATCCGTTGCTATTAATGCATCAGAATATAATTTTTCATGATGATATCCTTGCTCAACATAGAGAATATTTTCTTCTAGATTTTTTCCAACTACAAACCAAGGATCACCTGCACCACCGATACCTAAACCTTGCCGTTGGCCAATCGTGTAGTACATTAATCCATCATGACGCCCTTTTACTACCCCATCAAGGGTTTGCATTTCTCCAGGTTGAGCCGGTAAGTACTCACTTAAAAACTCTTTGAAATTACGTTCTCCAATAAAGCAAATGCCAGTACTATCCTTTTTCGTTGCAGTAACTAACCCTGCTTCTTTCGCAATTTCACGTACTTTAGACTTTGGCATATGACCTAATGGAAACATTACTTTTGAAAGAACATCTTCTGATAATTGATTTAAGAAATAGGTTTGATCTTTATTATCATCAACACCTCGTAGCATTTCCACACGACCATCTGTAGTTCTAACTTGTGCATAATGCCCTGTTGCTAGATAATCAGCACCTAATGATAAGGCATGATCTAAAAAGGCTTTAAACTTAATTTCTTTATTACACATAACATCAGGGTTTGGTGTTCTTCCTGCCTTATATTCATCTAGAAAATACGAGAAAACTTTATCCCAATATTCCTTCTCAAAATTTACAGCATAGTATGGGATATCTAGTTGGTTACATACACGAACTACGTCATCATAGTCTTCTGTTGCTGTACATACGCCAAATTCATCTGTGTCATCCCAGTTTTTCATAAATATGCCTACCACATCATACCCTTGCTCTTTTAATAAAAGTGCAGCAACAGAGGAGTCTACACCACCGCTCATTCCTACTACTACACGTATATCTTTATTATCCTTCATTTAAAACACCACCTATTTTTTCGTCAACCGTTTTACAATCGATGCCACACGTTCAGCAGCCTCTATCACATTTTCTGTCGTATTAAATAATCCAAAGCTAAACCGAATCGAATTAGTGGTACATGCGTGGTCTTTCCCATAGATTGCGGATAAAACATGGGAAGGTTCTACAGACCCAGCTGTACATGCACTTCCACTTGATGCAGCAATTCCTGACAAATCAAAGTTGGTTAATAATTGCTCCACATTTGTACCAGGGAAACTAATATTAACGATTGATTCTATCGTTAGCTTCTTATCACCGTTTATTGCAAAATCAATACCATGTTTAGCTAATTCTTGTAAAAATGTTTCTTTATAGTTATTGTAAATTTCCTTGCGTTCTTCTCGGTTCTCCATGGCAAGTTCCACAGCTTTTTGGAACCCAACAGCTCCTACGACATTCTCCGTACCAGGACGTCGTTTTCGCTCTTGTTCCCCACCGAATTGTAATGCATTTAATTTTACATCCTCTTTTGCATAAAGAAAACCAATTCCTTTTGGACCGTTAATTTTATGAGAGGAGACAGTTAATAAGTCTACTCCTAAATCTTCCACTTGGATATCCAATAGCCCGTATGCCTGAACAGCATCCGTGTGGAAATACGCTTGATGCTCTTTCAGTAATTCTCCTATTTCTTTAATAGGTTGAATAACTCCTGTCTCGTTATTAACAAACATAATCGAAACTAAGATTGTTTGGTCGGTCAAGGCATTTTTTACATCTTCTACACGAATCTGTCCATTTTCTCCTACTGGTAAATAGGTAACCTCGAAACCTTCTTTTTCAAGGTATTCAACTGTATGAAGTACTGCATGATGTTCTTGTTCCGTTGTTATAATATGATTTCCTCGATGTCGATTAGCCTGAACCGTTCCGACTAATGCCAAATTATCCGCTTCCGTTCCGCCACTCGTAAAAATAATTTCCTTTTCATCTGCATGAATGCTACGTGCTAATGTACGTCTAGCTTCATCTAAATATCTTCTAGCTTTCCGTCCGAAAGAATGCACGCTGGATGGATTACCAAAAACTTCCTCATAGATTGGTACCATCGTTTCAATCACTCGCTTATCCATAGGAGTTGTTGCAGCGTGATCCATGTATATATGATCCATAACTATCTTTTCCTTCCTTTTAATCCTAGTTTAAGCAGTTTCCTTATATATAAAACATGTAAGCATCATTTGAATCATCTTGGTCGTGCTGAATTAAGTCCTCTAACGTCGTTGTATCAAGGACATCTTTTACAGCATCTCGTATTCTTAACCATAATGCTTGTTTAGCAGGTTCCTCATCTTCTATACCTTCAACGGGAGTGATAGGTCCTTCTAGTACTCTAATAATATCACCAGCTTTAATTTCTTTTGGCTCCCTTGGTAAAACATATCCACCATAGGCCCCTCTTACACTTTTAATTAACCCCGCATTACGTAACGGAGAAGCTAGTTGTTCTAAATAATGCTCTGATAAGTTGTTGTCACGAGCAATGACCTTTAACGGCGTGGGTCCTTCCCCATAATTTCTAGCTAGTTCTATCATAATGGTCAAGCCGTAACGGCCTTTGGTAGAAATCTTCACGTTAATACACCTCTATTTTCCAGTCCATTTATATTCATATATTTCAGAGCTATCTAGCTCCGAACGTAGCATAGCGGACGCTCTCCGCTTTTTATATTATTATAACATTAAATGATTATAGCATGAACTGTGTCTCTCTTGCATTTTATCGAACCTCACTATACCCTTAAATTAATAATCTATTAATAAAGTTGACTTTGTTTAGTCTTTAGTCTTCATTACATGGAATCATCATAAATAGAAATAGTTTCTACAATATAGTAAAGGACGAGTTATTATGAATAGAAAACCACTTGCATTTCGAATGCGACCTGCACATATCAATGACATCATTGGGCAGGACCATTTAGTAGGTGATGGCAAAATATTGAATCGAATGGTAAAAGCGGAACAATTAGCTTCTATGATTTTATTTGGGCCACCAGGAACTGGAAAAACGTCGACAGCATTTGCTCTAGCGAAGAGCTTAGACTTACCTGTCAAAATATTAAATGCCGTTGTAGACAAGAAAAAAGATATGGAGATTGTGGTTGAAGAAGCAAAAATGACCGGACATCTTGTATTAATATTAGATGAAGTCCATCGACTTGATAAAGCAAAGCAAGACTTTTTATTACCACACTTAGAGAGCAATCTAATTACATTAATAGGGTGTACAACTAGTAATCCCTATCATGCGATTAACCCTGCGATTCGAAGCAGATGTCATTTATTTGAATTACATGGCTTAACAGAAAAACATATAAAAACAGCATTGATCAGAGCCATTGATGATCCTATAAATGGGTATGGAGAGTTGGATATTACGATATCGGACAAGGCTTTAGAGCATTTTGCAATTAGTGCAAACGGAGATTTACGTTCTGCATTAAATGGTCTGGAATTAGCTGTTTCTTCTACTCCAAAAAATAGTGAAAATCAAGTCATCATTGAACTGTCTACAGCTGAAGAATGTATGCAGAAGA
Source organism: Ornithinibacillus halophilus (assembly GCF_900129485.1). GTDB lineage: Bacteria > Bacillota > Bacilli > Bacillales > Amphibacillaceae > Ornithinibacillus > Ornithinibacillus halophilus. The sequence goes on along the minus strand of NZ_FQVW01000002.1, from coordinate 66,055 downwards.
AGAGTTTCTCACATGATAAAGGCGGCGACGCTCATTATGATGTGCTTAGCGCGTTTCAAAAATCGATACGTGGTAGTGATGTAGATGCCGCACTCCACTATTTAGGTAGATTAATTGAAGCTGGTGACCTTGATAGTATTGCTAGAAGAATGGTTGTCATTGCTTATGAAGATATTGGATTAGCTAATCCACAAGCTGGACCTAGAACACTTGCAGCAGTGGAAGCTGCTGAACGAATTGGTTTTCCAGAAGCACGAATTCCTCTATCTGTTGCCATTATCGAACTTTGCCTTTCACCTAAGTCAAACACAGCATACAAGGCATTGGACGCAGCCCTTGCAGATATAAGAAGTGGAAAAAGTGGAGAAATTCCTAGTCATTTAAAGGATTCCCATTATCAAGGTGCTAAGAATCTAGGTCGCGGCGTAGACTACAAATACCCCCACAACTACGAGAACGGTTGGGTAAGTCAACAATATCTACCAGATTCGATCAAATCAAGACAATATTATGTTCCAAAAAACACTGGTAAATTTGAACAAGCTATTAAACAAGTTTATGAAAGAATCCAATCTGATAAAAAGAAACATAATTAGGTACGTATAAATCCTTTTCCAAACGGTAAAACTAGAGAAAAGCAAACTCTATAAACAAAATTACTAATACAAGAATTTAGTAGTTAACAAAATCTAGTTTTATGAATACTACATGTGTCTTGGAAAAGGAGATGAAACAAATGGTTAAAGTTAGACAAGATGCTTGGTCACATGAAGATGACCTACTTTTAGCAGAAACTGTTTTACGCCATATTAGAGAAGGTAGTACCCAATTAAACGCATTTGAAGAAGTTGGAGATAAATTAAACCGCACTTCGGCTGCATGTGGGTTCAGATGGAATGCTGAAATTAGGCAGAAATATGATGATGCTATTGACCTGGCGAAAAGACAACGCAAAGAAAAGAAACGCGCTTTAGAACGCAATCGAACAAAACGGAAACAACCTGTTGTTACACTTGCACAAAACTATGATACTGAAACAAGTACGGAGGAACATAGTAGTTCTACTATTTCTATTGATTCTGTCATTCACTTTTTAAAGGAAATGAAAAAAGACTATTATGCTTCCAATCAATCAAAAGTCACATTAGACCAAACCCAAAAAGAAAACGAAATGTTAAAAGAAAAGATTAATAATCTTGAAAGACAGCTTGCTGAAACAGAAAATCAGCTAAATACAATTCAAGAAGATTATCAAGTATTTGTTCAAATTATGGACCGTGCTAGAAAGATGACTGTGCTTGATGACCAAGGATCTATGAAAGCACCAGCCTTTCGAATGGATAAAAATGGAAACCTCGAACAAATTGCACAAGGTTCCAATTAAAACCTTACTCTCTCACCATTGTGAGGGAGTTTTATTATTGTCTCAACTAAGATAATAGTCTTTCGTCAAGTTAAAATGATGTTGTTCGTGAATCCCTATTAATTGAATTGATTGCGGTAAATTGGGATGATGTGCAACTGGATCTGGATAATATATTTGCCCAGCAATCCTCTCATCCATTGGCAAAACGTTTGCCTTTAATAGATTCGTCTCCCTTTCTAGCAACTTTTTAATTTCGTCATAGTTCTTTTTCCGTGGTAAGTTCTTTGGTGGATTCAATAAGAGTGGAGCATTCATTGGTTTTTTCTTCTTTTGGTGGTATTCAATATAGATGTTGTTCATGTCGGTTGGATAAGGTTTATTCTTTCGCAAAACAGCAAGAGGGTACATAATCGGCATATAGATAACCGAAAACCTTCTAAATAACCTTAATAGTAAATATAAGTGATATACCGTTTCTGCGACAGACCATTTATTTGGATAAGGCCTCTCCCAAACATCTTCAACATTACTATCCATTTCTTGATAAAAACTTTTCCTTTGTTCCTGTATCCTGTCAAAATAATCTTCAAAATTGTTAGATACTCCCACTAAAACATCTCCTAATTGATATTGATGCAAAAAAACTAGCGAAGTGTATTTTCCGTAGCGGTAGATTTCACGGTACACAAATTCAAAAATCCGAACAATTCTCTTGTTCGGATTTTGATGTATCTATAATACTTTTGTGCTAGTCTCTTAATTATGTATGCATCAATCCCAATGTTGCCGTCTATTTGATTAGTTTTGATCCCGCTCAAGGCAGGTGGGTGCTTTGTTTTATATTTATTGTACTTCCTCTGACAATGGAGGCGCGTACGCAATATAAAAACTCTCAAGCTCCCAATTATGTTAATGTTCGGTCAAAACGTTCTATATAGACAAACACATCAGGATCAATGCCTTTAGTTAATAATTTGTTTGTAAATTAATATTAACATAAGAAATTTACTGTTTCAATATCATGTTATGTGAAGTATTCATTACATTTGTTACAGTTTTTAAACAATTACATCAATTACTCATATTCTTTAGTTAATTGGATAGCTAATTCATCTAATTGTGCATCACTTACAGTATCTGGTGCATCTGTTAGTGGATCAGAAGCTGATGCCGTCTTAGGGAATAGAATAGTATCTCTTAAGTTGCTTCTTCCTGCTAGTAACATAACAATTCGGTCTAATCCTAGTGCAATCCCTCCATGTGGTGGTGCACCATATTCTAACGCATCGAGTAGGAAACCAAATTGTTCCTCTGCCTCTTCATTTGTAAATCCTAAAACCTCAAACATTTGATTTTGTAGTTCACGTTTATAAATACGTAGAGAACCTCCACCTAATTCATAGCCGTTAAGCACTAAATCGTAAGCATTTGCTTTAACATTTGCAGGATCTGTAGCTAATTTGTCAACATCACCATCCGCTGGCATCGTAAATGGATGATGGGCAGCTGTATAACGACCAAGTTCTTCATCATACTCTAGAAGTGGCCAATCGGTAATCCATAAGAAATTAAATTTAGACTCATCAATTAGTCCCAGTTCTTTTCCTAGTTTTAGACGTAAAGCACCTAAACTATCATATACTACAGAGGTATCATCTGCTCCGAATAATAGTAAGTCACCATCTTTTGCTTCTGCTTTACTTATAAGTCCTTGCTTTTCCTCATCAGTTAAAAATTTCGCAATTGGACCTTTCACATCATTTTCTTCCACTTTTAACCATGCTAGCCCTTTTGCACCGTACACTTTAACAAAATCGGTTAATTTATCAATATCTTTTCGAGAATAATTGTTCGCTTGACCTTCTACATTTAACAGACAAACCGTTCCACCGGATTCAATAGCACCCTGGAATACTTTAAATGTTGAGTCCTTAAGAACATCGGATACATGAATAAACTCCATACCAAATCTTGTATCTGGTTTATCTGAGCCGTAACGTCTCATTGCTTCATCATATGGCATGCGTTGCAATGGTAATTCAAGATCAATGCCTTTAACTTCTTTCATCACTTTTTGCATCATGTTTTCTGTCATTTCCATTATTTCATCACTCGACATGAAAGAAGTTTCAATATCAATTTGAGTAAATTCTGGTTGACGGTCTGCTCTCAAATCTTCATCTCTAAAACAACGAGCGATTTGATAGTATTTCTCGAAACCACTCATCATGATCAACTGTTTAAACAATTGTGGAGATTGTGGCAGTGCATAAAATTCACCTGAATGGACTCTACTTGGTACAAGGTAATCACGAGCTCCTTCTGGTGTACTCTTCGTCAAAATTGGTGTTTCCATTTCTAAATATCCATTATCATTTAAGTAATTTCTAACCGTTTGTGTGATTTGATGACGCATTTTAAACGTCTCTTGAAGGGGAGTTCTTCTTAAATCAATATAACGGTATTTCAGACGTAAATCTTCTGACACATCGGATTCATCTTGGATTAAAAATGGAGGGTTCTTTGCCTTATTGATTACTTCTATTTCTGAAGCAATTACCTCAATATGCCCCGTCTCCATGGAAGGATTGATCGTGTTTTCCTCTCTTTTCACGACTTTTCCTTTAACTTGAACAACAAACTCACTACGAACACTATCTGCTGTTTCTAAAGCCGATTTTGAAACATCCGGATTAAATACTACTTGAACTACTCCAGATTTGTCTCGAAGGTCAATAAAAATTAATCCTCCCAAATCACGTCTTTTTTGAACCCAACCTTTTAAAAGGATTTCTTTATCAATATCACTCTCTCTTAGAGTTCCACCTAATACACGTTTACTCATTTTTCTCTTCCTCCTTGGAGCTTCCCAGCTACTGTATCAACCACGGATTGTATTGATACTTCGATTTGTTCACCTGTTTCCATATCCTTCAAATTGATGACTTGTTTCTTCAGTTCATCTTCTCCAAGGATTAGAACCATTTTAGCCTGATACCTGTCAGCTGCTTTAAATTGAGCCTTCATCTTTCTTCCCTGATAATCTTTATCTACCTGAATACCATTTTTACGTAGTTCATGTACTAAGCGTACGGCTTCTTTTTCTACTTCTTCCCCTACTGCTATAAGATAGCAATCAATCGTCTCATCAATTGGCAATTGTTGATTCTCAGCATCAAGTGCCATTAATAATCGTTCGATTCCCATGCCAAATCCTATTCCTGGTGTATCTGGTCCACCTAACTGATTCACTAACCCATTGTATCTTCCACCACCAGCTAACGTTGTAATAGCACCAAAGCCTTCTGCCTCACTCATAATCTCAAAAGCAGTGTGATTATAATAGTCAAGTCCACGGACTAAATTCGGATCGACTTCATAAGAAATCCCCATTAATGTTAGATATTCTTTCACTTTATCGAAGTATTCTCTTGATTCGTCATTTAAATAGTCGAGAATAGATGGTGCCGTCCCCATTGCCGGATGATTACGATCTGTTTTACAGTCTAGAACTCGTAATGGATTTTGGTCTAAACGGTTTTGACAGTCACTACACAATTCTTCGCGGTGAGGTGTGAAATGTGTAATTAAAGCATTACGGTAATCTTCTCTACTTTCAGCATCTCCTAATGAATTAATAACTAATTTAAGTGATGATAATCCTAATTCCTGGTACACCGTCATAGCTAAATCGATAACCTCAGCATCAACGGCTGGGTCAGCACTACCTAGTACTTCCACTCCAAATTGATTAAGTTGACGCATTCTTCCTTGCTGTGGTCTTTCATAACGGAACATTTGCATAAAATAAAACAATTTAATCGGTTGACTAGGTTCACCATACATTTTATTTTGAACAAATGCTCTTGCAACAGAAGCAGTTCCTTCAGGGCGTAATGTAAGACTTCTTCCACCTCGGTCCTCGAAGGTATACATTTCTTTTTGAACGATGTCTGTTGAATCACCAACTCCACGTTGAAAGACTTCCGTATGTTCAAATAGTGGTGTGCGAATTTCCTTATAATGGAATTGATCACAGATATTTTTTATTTTATTTTCTACAAATTGCCATTTTTGAGCATCCTGTGGTAAAACATCAGCAGTTCCTCTTGGCGCTTTAATATTCATTATGTAGCCCCCTACTAATTTTTTGTATATAAAAAAACTCTCATCCCCTCCATAAAAGAAGGGACGAGAGTTACCCGCGTTGCCACCCTAGTTGATGCACTTAAGCATCCACTCTTCACAGTTAACGCCTGCAAGACGTCTACACCTACTAATTTACTACGTACGTTCGATGTAAAACCTTAGGAGTGTCTTTTCATTAGACCATCATGTAAAATGTTTTCAGCCTCGACATTTTATCTCTGCCCAGATGGGAACTAACTACTTTCTCCGTCATCGGTATGTTCGTTCATATATACTTGAATGTAACTATCTTAAATTCTTCTGCAAATAATGTCAAGCACGATTCATCTTTTTCTTTAAAGCTTTTACTTCTCCTAACGAAATCCCTAATTCTTGAGCGATTTCCATATGATTGGATGCCCCGTCCAATTCTACAAATCGATGATAATTGACCCCAAAAATATCACCATTACTTTTACTAGACCACTGCTTTTCATTCATTCGCAAGATTATTCCTCCTTTTGTTACCTCTAGTTTTGCCTATTCGACAATTTTTTATTAAAATAGGAACATAGCTTTTTTTAAAATAGGGGGAACGTTTCTTGCGTAATAAAAAAATATTATTATTAATGATTAGTATAGTTTTAACGATCATTACAATTACTACTGTCGTCTATGCTAATGAAATAACAGTAAATGAAAATAACCTTAATGTCAGAGGTGGTCCAGGTACTAGTTTCGGAGTTGTTGGACAGGTACATAAAGATGAGACATATTCAATTGTAGAAATTCAAGATGATTGGATAAAAATCCAATTTGAAGACATTACAGGCTGGGTAACAAGTGAGTTTGTTACCGTTAGTGGGCAATCTGAAACGGTTGAGGAGATTGAATCAAATCATGAAATAACCATCCTTCAGAATAATACACATATTCGCAATGAACCTACGACTGACAGTGACATTATCCATTTTGCAAAAGTAGACACTGTCTTTTCAGTGATAGGTGAATCAAATAGTTGGTATCACATACAAAATGACGATATAAGTGGCTATGTTCTTAAAAGCTTTGTGGAAAAATCAGTTGTCAATAATCAATCATCAGGGATTAAAAATAAAACCATTGTCCTCGATGCTGGGCATGGGGGAAGAGATGTTGGTGCTATTGGAGCAACTGGTTCTTATGAAAAAGATCTAACATTGAAAACATCTTTGATTCTAGCAGAAGAATTAACGAACCTTGGTGCCAAAGTTATTTTAACAAGAAGTGATGATGAGTTTATTCCTTTAGAAAGTCGTTCTGCTGTGTCGAATAACGCGATAGCTGATGCGTTTATTAGTATTCATTATAATAGTACTCCAGAGTTACCTAATGTAACTGGAATTAACACATACTACTATTATGACCATAGTATTGACCTTGCAAATCACGTACAAAATGAAATCATTCAACAAACAGAAACTCGAGACAGAGGAATAGCTTTCGGTGATTATTTAGTAATTCGTACAAACATGGTACCTTCTTTATTATTAGAATTAGGTTTTGTATCTAATGAGGAAAGCGAACAATTACTTTTAACAAATGCTTATCAAACAAAACTAGTAACAGGAATAGTAAATGGTTTAGTAAAGTATTTTGAGAAATAGAGTCAAAGCAACACCACCAAAATATTATATCGGAGAAGCTAATAGCACATTATTAGCTTCTCTTTTAAAATATACTCCCTATCCTCTAGCAATATGGGAGCTATCTTAAATCAGGCCTTGTTTCACAAATGCACCCTAACTTAACTTTTATCGATGATGATGTTTATTTCTCTCTTTGGTAAATCTTAAGTTCTAATGATTCAACATATTTTCTTACTGCACCCAATAATATTCCAATGAGTATCAGAATCAATCCACCAACTATAAATACATAGGTTCTAACCGTTCTAATCGTATCCATGTGGTCATTTGTTCCATCGTATGTATAATCCCAAGTTTGAGTCCAACCATAGAAAATAAAAATAATACCGATTGATACAGGTAAAACGAAAATCCATCTTAAATCTTTCATATTTCCTCTCCCTCTTATTATTTAACTATCATGAGGCGTTAATTGAACAAGGGGTTCTATCACTATTGAAGTAAGATCCCGTTAGTTGATAAATTTTTTAATTTGATTTGTGTGAGTAATAAGCACTATCTTGTCTTTATGTATAGCATACTTATTAAAGAAATTTACTTTTCCTATATTTTCAAAGTATCGGTTCCATTTAAACATTTTTAAAAATATTTCAATTGTAGGTTTATAGTTTGATTTTTCTAATCGAAGTTTTTGTTTCAAAAACCTCTTTATTATTCGGTATGTTCTTATTGAATATTTGGTATCTAAAAAGATAATTAAGTCTGCACTGTGAAAACAATTGCTTACCCAATCCTCATTATGTACTCCTTCAATTATCCAACTTTCTGATTGTATTATACTATTTAGATAATCTTCTCTTTCTTGTTCGGTTCTTCTTATATCTCCAGATTTATTCCTTATCCAAACTACATTATCTAATTCGTAATAAGGCATTTCTAACTTTGAAGATAATTCTTTTGCCAAAGTTGTTTTACCACTTCCGACAGACCCTATAATATGTATCTTTTTTGGTATCTCCTTTTTCAAAAAATCACCTAATTCATAGTAATTGTATCTTATTTCCTATAAATCAACTTAAATCTTTCACAAACAACAGGTATTTTGTAATTGAATTCTTGATTTAAATTTTTAAACTCTTTTTTAAAGAAGGTTTCGTGAACATCACGCCAATACCTCAATGAACGGTCACCCTCACCTTCCAAATATGCGTGTTCTTCGGTAACTTCATCAAAAGGAACAACCTCTACTGATGTAGTTTCTGCTATTGCAACAGCTTTTCCATCCCCGTCGAGAATAATATTATGAAGACCCACCAACGGTAATGCTTCGTTTTCCAACTCATATAACGTATAGTTGGATGCTGTTGCTGTTTTCGTTCCTTCTAACACTAAATCAGCAAGCTCATTAGCCATTTCTTTTGAATCACCAAATGCCCATGCCTCATAATCTTTTGGTGCATTGGGATTAATTTTTCGATAGTCTTCCCACATTTGAATAATTGAATCATTACTCATATATATCAACCTACTTTCCATTGACTACTATTATACTTAAATTATAACACTTCGAATAAACTGTTCTTCTTCAACTCTTCCTGCGTCGTTAGTATAACAATATCAACACGAAAGTGCGCTAATCCTTCTTAAATTAACGCACACGATAGTGAAGTATCTTTATTTAATATTTAATTGTAATAGCTAATGTTCCCCATTCCTTTTCTTGTTCTGGACTATAAATTTCATATGTTCCTTTTATCATTTCTTCCATAGTCCAACCTTCACTATCAAAATTTTTAAAAGGTATATCATCATACATTTCCTGAAAAGTATCATATGTTCTAAGTTCAATTACTTGTACTTGCAGGGTTTCATCTTGTTCAGGAACTTTAATAAATTCAATAGTATCGCCAACTTTTATTTTCCTTCTTTTTCCATCGTTCAAGCGAACCTCAACTGTCTTTCGACCCTCTTTAATAGCTTTAAAATATTCACCATATAAACCCATTTGATGTACAGTCACTTTAAATCACCTCTTTTTACAAATTACCAACTTATTATGCTAAACTGCGTCGTTAGCTTAAGTACTTTTCTTCACAAACCTACATTTATCATACCATATTTATAAAATATTCAGAAATAAGCAGAAGAAAAAAAGGTATAAGGTTTTCGATTCCTTATACCAAAATCATTATTTTGTATACGAATATTACGGGGTTTATTTTGATTCTTTGCTATCAATAATTAATGTCACTGGTCCTTCATTGGTGAATTGGACATCCATCATTGCTCCAAATACGCCCGTTTCTACAGTTACATTCTCTTCTGCCACTAATTGATTGAATGTTTCATATAACTCGTTGGCTACATCTGGTTTTGCTGCTTGTAAGAAGTTCGGTCTTCTTCCTTTTTTCGTATCTCCATACAACGTAAATTGAGATATAGATAATACACTACCACCGACATCTTTTAAAGATAGATTCATTTTGTCGTTTTCATCTTCAAAAACACGAAGGTTCACCAGTTTATTTGCAATGTATTTAGCATCATCAATTGTATCATCATGTGTTACTCCCAGAAGAACAACAAATCCATGATCAATTTCCCCTACTATTTTATCCTCTACGACTACTTGCGCATTTTTTGCACGTTGTATAACAGCTTTCATTTAAAAGACCCCTTTTTCAATCCTATTGAACCGTACGAGTGACCGTATATATTTCTTTTATTTGCTTAATTCGATCAACTATCTTTCTTAAATGTTCTGTATTATAAATTAGAATGGTAATTTGAATTACAGCGATACGATTACGATCTGATTTTCCATTTACATGAGTAATATTTGTTTTTGTCTCATTTACTGCTTGTAATACTTCATTTAATAGACCTCTACGATCATAACCAGAGATTTCAAGGTCAACGTGGTACTGTTTTTGATACTGGTTTTTCTCCCATTCCACATGTAAGTGGCGTTCTTTTGCCTCTTCGGTTTGAACGTTAGGGCAATCGAGTCGGTGAACAGATACCCCTCTACCTTTCGTTATATAACCTACGATTGTATCACCTGGAACTGGATTACAACATCTAGATAATCGTACCAGTAGATTATCAATACCTTCAACAATAACACCTGAATCCTTTTTATGCTGTTGTTTTGCTTTGGCTTCATTATTAACTTCTTGAATCGTCTGAGCCATATCTTGGTCTTTTTCACGTTGTTGGCGAATTTTATCGGTTAAACGAGTAGCAATTAATGCTGCAGTAATTCCTTGATAGCCAACTGCAGCATATAAATCTTCTTCATTAACAAAATTAAACCGCTCATAGACTCTAGATAAATTATCTTCTGTTAGCACTTCTTTAGGTTCAATACCTAATGCACGAATTTCCTTATCGACTAATTCTTTCCCTTTTGCGATATTTTCATCTCTTTTTTGCTTCTTAAAGAACTGACGAATTTTATTTTTCGCTTGAGATGTTTGAGTAATTTTCAGCCAATCTTGAGAAGGACCATAGGAATGCTTCGACGTCATCACTTCAACAATATCGCCATTTTTCAATTGATAATCTAACGGTTCCATCTTCCCATTTATTTTAGCACCAATGGTCTGGTTCCCTATTTCCGTATGAATTCGATAAGCGAAGTCTAATGGGACAGACCCTGATGGTAACTCGATTACATCACCTTTTGGTGTGAACACATATACCATATCAGAGAAAAGATCGATTTTTAGAGATTCGATAAATTCTTCAGCATCATGTGTTTCATTTTGCCATTCTAAAATCTCTCTAAACCATGTCAGTTTCTCTTCAAACGATTTCTTTCCACCTTTGTTTAATTGCTTCCCTTCTTTATATGCCCAATGAGCAGCAATCCCGTATTCAGCAATTTCATGCATTTCTTTCGTACGAATCTGTACTTCTAGTGGATCACCTTTTGGACCTATCACTGTTGTATGAAGAGATTGATAAAGGTTTGGTTTCGGCATTGCAATATAATCTTTAAACCTTCCAGGCATCGGTTTCCAGCACGTATGGATAATACCTAAGACAGCATAGCAATCTTTAATGCTATCTACAATGACACGTACTGCTAATAGGTCGTAAATCTCGTTAAATTGTTTATTTTGCTTGACCATTTTTCGATAAATACTATATAAATGTTTTGGTCGACCAGATAAATCTGCTTCGATATTTACTTCCTTCAATTGCTTATTAACTTCACTAATAACTTCTTCAATATTGGTTTCCCGTTGATTTCTCTTCTGTTTCATTAATTGTACAATTCGATAATATTGTTGTGGATTTAAATACCTTAAAGCAGTATCTTCTAACTCCCACTTTATCGTAGAGATTCCTAGACGATGTGCTAAAGGTGAAAATATCTCCAATGTTTCATTTGCTTTCAGTCTCTGTTTTTCAGGTGGCAAATGTTTTAATGTTCGCATGTTGTGAAGGCGGTCAGCTAACTTAATTAGGATTACTCGTATATCCTTAGCCATTGCCACAAACATTTTTCGATGGTTTTCTGCTTGTTGTGCCTCTTTGGACTTATACTTAATTTTCCCTAATTTGGTTACACCGTCAACTAACATGGCAACTTCTTTACTAAACTCTTTCTCTAAATCCTCTAAAGTAACGTCTGTATCTTCAACAACATCATGTAAAAAACCACCAGCAATAGTTACAGGATCCATTTTTAAATCAACCAAAATACCAGCCACTTGGACAGGATGAATAATATAGGCCTCTCCTGATTTACGGTATTGGTCACGATGAGCATAGTCTGCAAATTGATATGCTCGCTCAATAAATGCTATATCTTCCTCAGTAAGATAGACTTTAGCACGTTCTATTAAATTATCTATAGTAACATTATCAGATTTAGCCATTTATAATCACCTTTAATTTCCCCATATTGACTGGCAGTTTATTTGGAATTAACATATGCCACAACCAGCTAAAAATCGACTGTTCATAAAAAACACTTTATAATAGTATCGATAACTTTTCGTTAAATGTAAAGAGAAACACATAATATTCATAAAATCTCTTTTAACTATTAGAATAGGTCTGATGAATGTAATCAATCCATCAGACCCTTTTTTAAACTTCTCTTACTTAATATTTCATTAATGTTAACACATCATAGCCTTCTAATTTCTCTAAGCCATCTAAATAAGATAATTCAATTAAGAATGCACAACCCACAACAATACCACCTAGTTCTTCTACTAGTTTAATGGTTGCTTCAATTGTACCACCAGTTGCTAATAAGTCATCAGTTATTAGAACACGTTGACCAGGTTTAATCGCATCTTTGTGGATGGTTAAAACATTTTCACCATATTCTAAACCGTAATCCACTTTAATAACTTCTCTAGGTAATTTCCCTTCTTTACGGACAGGTGCAAATCCTACTTCCAATGCATAAGAAACTGGGCAACCTATAATAAACCCTCTAGCTTCAGGTCCGACAACGATATCTATATCCTTCTCGTGAGCAAATTCAACAATTTCATCTACAGCAGATTTAAATGCTTTCCCATTATCCATTAAAGGCGTGATATCTTTAAATTCAATACCTTCTTTAGGCCAATCATTCACTATTTTTACATACTGTTTATAATCCATGAACTACTTCCTCCTTAAGTGCACTCTTCCGACCCAATGCATCTAGAAACCAGTTTCTCAATTCGTTATATGTCGAATAATATAAAACCTTCTCAATATGAGATTGATTTAAACGTTCTTGATATAATTTGGATTCTTGTAGGTCTTTTTTTACGGGTGATTTTTTCACTTTAATTATTCCATTATCTATCATAACAAAATCCAATTCAAAAAACACTTTTGACATAAATATTATCGCATCTTTTGACCAATTTTTTGTTTGCATTAACCTATTTAATTGCTGTTTTAAATCCAGTTCTTGTTGTTTCCAAATTAACGCGTAAAACCATTTGAAATCTTCTCTAGAAGGCATCGAAGACAAATACGTACTATTTTCTACCTGAAAACTAACATGGATATTTTCTGGATTTACTTTTTGTACAATCCTTTTAAACATGTCCAAGTTTTTCGGAAGGTCCATTACATATAATACTTCACTAGAGTTTATAGAATCAACGGCATCATCATACGTAACAAAGGATACGTGACTTGGGAATTCCTCGACATTGTCCGGTACTTTATCTACTAAGACAACATGACTAGAATGGTAGTCAAAATAAGTAGAAATTTCGATGTTCTTCTTTCCACGGTGGTCAAATAATTGCCACTCATCAATTTTCACATCTTGAATAACAATTTGTGGTTTTCGATAGCCATTCCATTCATTAATACTAAGCTCACCTACGATGGACACTGGTGTCTTAGGAGAAATTAGGGGATAAATATAACCGAATCCAAACCCAATTCCTTCTAGCATGTAGCTATCTTGTTTAAATTGTAATTTTAAATGATTCTTTCCATTCCCTAATTGACGAACATCAGAAGGTATGTTTGAAAGATGAAACACAGGTTTAGGGTTGGCCATTCCAAATGGAGCTAATTGGTTGATTTCCTCTATTAGTGCTTCATTAACTTCTGGTAACCCTAATGTCTTACTAACCTCAACTTCTTGTTTGAAGTCTTCAACGGACAATTGTTCAAAAATAATCTGATTTAACTTGTCTTGTAGTGTTTCTACATTATCCAAAGGTAAAGTCATACCAGCTGCTTGAGAATGTCCTCCAAAGTGAGTAAACAACTCTCTTACCTTCATACAATTTTGAAATAAATCGAACGCAGGAATACTACGGGCAGATCCTTTAGCCGTATTTGTTTCTTCATTGATAGCAAGTACGATAGCTGGACGATCGTATTTTCGAACAAGTCTTGAGGCAACGATTCCTAAGACTCCCTCATTCCAACCTGCTTTAGAAACGACGATAACTCCTTGGTTATCATCCACATGGATCATGTTATCGACTTCATCAACAATTGATTTAACAATATCTTGGCGTTCCTGGTTTAAAGCGTCCACTTCTTCTGCTAGATATTTCGCTTCTTCTTTATCATCCGTAATTAATAGCTGAACTGCTAAATCAGCATCTTGTAGCCTACCCACTGCATTCAAACGTGGACCAATACTAAAACCTACTGACTCTTCTGTAACCTTACCTTCAATTCTGGAAAGCTCCATTAATGCCTTTAATCCTTGTCGATTTGTATTGGTTAATTTTTTCAGACCATAATACGCTAAAATACGATTCTCATCGACCAACGGCACTAGGTCAGCAATTGTTCCGATCGCTACTAAATCTAATAGCTGCTCAGGAAAATAACCTAATAGTTCTTGAGCAAATTTAAAAGCTACACCAACTCCCGCTAACTCTTTAAACGGATAGTCTGGTGAGCATTTTGGATGTATAACAGCTAATGCATCAGGTAATTCTTCTTGTGGTTCATGATGATCGGTAATGATTAAATCTATACCTAGTTCTTTTGCAACGTTTGCTTCATGAACCGAAGCAATTCCTGTGTCTACTGTAATAATTAACCGAAATCCATTTTCATGTGCATTTTTAAAGGCCAGTTCATTTGGCCCATACCCTTCTGTAAAACGATTTGGGATGTAAAAATCACAGTTAGCTCCTAACTCTTGTAAAGCTTTCAGTAAAACGGTAGTTGAGCTCACTCCATCTGCATCGTAATCACCGAAGATAAGTATTTTTTCTTCATTTTGGATTGCTTGGTGAACACGTTCACAAGCAATATCAATACCATGTATATTTTTAGGATCGTGTAACCGATCAATACTAGGTGTTAAAAATTCATGTGCTTCCTCGGATGATTTTATTCCTCGTTGAACAAGTAATTCCTTTATCACTGGTGATAAAGAATCTTCTTCTTTTGTCCATTGTATCGAATCATCGTTAGGTATATTTGAGTAATTCCATTTAGACTTGCTCGGTAACATAAATTCACCCCTGACCAATCTATTATATCGAATCACATCAGGGTGGGCAAGAACAAATGTGGAAACGCCCGGTTAGCGACGTATGGAATGGGACAGCGATTTACTCGCCCCACCGAAAACATTTGCGTTTGGCCATGCCAGGTGGTTTAACATTGCACAAAAAGTGGCGATTTTAATTGAACATACATTCGGAGGAGATAAAGGAAACATGCCCCTTCATAGGGGTATGTCGACGTTGGACGCAAAGTCCGGTTTTAGTCGACCTTCCTTTTTATTGGAGTCGATGTTGACTTATCGTACGGAGGTGAAGGAAGTCTCACTAGTCGCTGGGCGCTGGAACTGGACGTAGCTATACTAAGTCGATTAGCCATAGTTACGTATTCTGTAATTTCATGTAGCAATATAAAATTCAATTGTTATTACTTGTTATTACTTGGAAACATCAGATTGTTATTGATTGCTGTCTGGTGTTTCTTCAATTTCTGTTTCTATTGATTCTTGTTGTGCTTCAATAGAATTCAGTTGTGATTTTAACACCTTAATTTCTCGTTTTAGTTTAAACATTCTTATCATACCAACTGCTGCAGTAATAATCCCACCCATTAGTACAGAGAATAAAATCACTAAAATTAGCGGAGATTCCATTTTCCAAAAGAAGTAATTTACTTCCACTGGTGCGACATTAGTTACGGCAAATATAGCAACAATAATAGTAAATATAAGGGCTAAAATAACATAAGATTGTCCCTTCAATGAAACACCCTCCTTTTCAAACTTACCGTTACTTTTCCCCGGGGATATTAGTTTTACACATGAATAAAGCAGAAACAAATCACAAGGATTCATTTCTGCTTTTATTAATTCATATTAAACTTGTGGTCCTTCCACACGTTTTTTCTTTCTAAAGTCAACTGGTTTTTCTTTAATATTTTTACCTCTCCAAACTAACCACAATTGAGTAGCTAGGAATAGAGAAGAATACGTACCTGCAATTAATCCTACTGCTAATGCAATCGCAAATCCAGTAATCGGTTGTGCACCAAGAATTAAGAATGAAAATACTGCTATTAAAGTGGTGATAGAAGTATTAACGGTTCTCGTCATCGTCTGAACGATACTTTCATTAACGATTTTTGCAAGTTCACTAAATGTTTTAACTGCTTTTTTCTTACGTTGAATATTCTCTCTGATCCTATCAAACGTAACAATCGTTGCGTTGATGGAATAACCAATAATAGTTAGGATAGCAGCAACTATCGTAACATCAAATTCAATTCTTGCAATACTGAATACGGCTAATGTAATAAATACATCATGTAATAACGCAATAATAGTTGTAATTGCAAAGAAAAATTCAAAGCGTATTGCGACATAGATAATCATACCGATGGATGCTAAAGCTAACGCATAAAGTGCATTTTTTACTAACTCTTCCCCAACAATGGAGGAAACCACACTCGCACTCGGAGTCATGCCATATTTTTCTTCAAAATAAGAAGTTAATTCAGTAATCTTTTTGTCTTGAATTTCTTTATCAAATCGAGCTACTGCATTTTCATTGTTATCCCCTGATAAAACAATAGATTTTGGTTCTAATCCAAGTGCTTCAAAGTCATCCGCAACCTGTTCTGCTGTCAGTGTCGTTTCAGATGCGACTTGAATTCTTGCACCAGAAGTAAAGTCAATTCCAGGATTTAACTTAAAGATAATTAGGGAAAGTGCTCCAATGATAACCAAAGTACTTGTTACAATGAAAAACTTCTTACGATTATCTACCACATTTGGATTCCATTTTATGAACTTAGGTTCAACCTCTGATTTATCACTAATATCTTTAATGTCATCTTTCTTAACTCCAAACCATGCTGGGTTATTTTTAAGGAATTTCGCTTTGATCCAGAGTTGTAATAACCATCTTGTACCAAATACTGCTGTTAAGAAACTGACAACAATACTTAGAATTAACATTGTTGCGAAACCTTTGACAGAGCTAGTACCAAACATAAATAGTACTGCAGCTGCAAGAAGTGTAGTTATGTTTGCATCAACTATTGCTCTTAGTGAGTTTTTGGTTCCAGCCTTAAAGGAAGCAATTAACGACTTCCCTTCCCTCAATTCTTCTTTTATTCTTTCGAATGTAATAACGTTGGCATCGACGGCCATACCTACCCCTAAAATTAAAGCGGCAATACCTGGTAGTGTTAAAACCCCATTCATCAATTTGAAGAATAATAGTACTAGGAAAATATATACACTTAAGTTAATAACAGAAATAATTCCAGGGAAACGATATACAACCATCATAAAGATAAAAATAATACCGATCCCAACAAATGCTGCTAGGACTGTTTCATTTAATGCTTGTTCCCCAAACTGAGCTCCTACAGATGTAGAATAAATTTCGTTCATATGTACTGGAAGTGATCCAGAATTAATAATATCTGCTAATCGCTGCGCTGAATCAACGGTGAAAGTTCCACTAATTTCTACATTAGTAGTATTTAATGTCTCTTTAACACCTGGAGCGGAAACGAATTTTGGCTCTTCTTTTTGAGCTTCTTCAACAAATGAATCTCCTTCTTGGTAATCCATCCATATAACAAGCACGTTTTCTCTTTCTGCTAAAGGTAAGAAATCCGTTACATTTGGATTATAATTCTTTGCTAATTCACTCGTTACTTCACCAAATTGAGAAGCACTCTTAAGCTGTAAGGTGACTATTGGCTCACCAGTGGTTCCATTAAAGTCTTGTTTAGCACTACCTTCTTTTATATCCGTTCCATCTAATAACTCAACGTCATCAGAATTTCTGAAAGATAATCTAGCTGAAGTAGCTAATAGCTCCCTCGCTTCAGTTTGATTTTCAACCCCAGCTAGTTGTACACGAATCCGGTTTTCTCCTTCAATATCAATTACTGCTTCACTAATACCTAAACGATTTACACGGTCGTTTAATGTTTCTACGGTTGATTCTAATAGTTTACGATTTACCTCTTGTTCTTCATCTACAGGTTCTACTTCATATAAAACCTCAAATCCACCCTGTAAATCTAGTCCAAGATTAATATCTTCTGCTGTACTTTTTCCGAACATTCCTATCACAATACCTAATGTGATTACAATGAGGAAAAAGGATATAATTCTGCCTTTATTTTTCATTGAAAAAGTTCCTCCTTCATTTACAACAAGACAATCTCTATGTATTTATTCCTCAGTATCCCCAGTTAATGCAGCAATGGAAGCCATTAAATCCTCATTGTCCTGATACGCACTTACGGTTAAGTAACTCATATAAATATTCGTGTTTAAATGCAGGATGTCTTGCGTAACCTCAAACAATCGTTTACTTGGGTTTCCTTTCCACACTTTTTCAACTAAGCATTTCCATACATCATCGATGCTCGTTTTGGAATATCCCAATAATTGTAATTCATCAACCTTGCTTTCTAATGCTGGTAAAAGAGCAGGTTTCCATTCATCGACTGTCTTTTCCATTACTTCCATTGTTTTTCCCCCATTAACTTTTTTCTTTAGACAACTTGTCATGCTTGGCCCACTTAATTGCATATATATCATTGTATATGAAATTTTATTTTTTGAGAAGGCAGGTTGTCCAAGTTGTCTAAACAAACTTTTTTAAAAGGAACACTTATTTTAATTCTAGCTGGTATGATTACACGTTTTCTTGGCTTTATTAATCGTTTAGTCATTGCTAGATTAATGGGAGAAGAAGGTATTGGGCTTTATATGATGGCACTCCCTACCCTTTTTCTAGTCATGACTTTAACACAATTAGGGCTCCCTGTTGCGATTTCGAAACGAGTTGCAGAAGCAGAAGCGAAAAAAGACCAAGTAAAGGTAAAAAAGATATTAGTGGTTTCCTTAATTATTACAGGAACATCTAGTATCATTTTTACAATCGTCATGATATTCCTAGCACCATTTGTGGCAAATACGTTGCTTACAGATAGTCGTACATTGTATCCTCTAGTCGCGATTAGCCCGATTATACCAATTGTTGCTATCTCTTCTGTTTTACGCGGGTATTTCCAAGGTAAGCAAAATATGAAACCACAAAGCTATGCTCAAGTTATTGAACAAATTGTCCGAATCAGTTGTGTCGCGTTATTTGTAAAATTACTCTTACCATATGGTGTGGAATTTGCAGCTGCAGGAGCCATGTTTAGTGTGATTTTAGGTGAATTCGTATCTTTATTATATATGATTTACTTATTCAAGCGTAAGAAAACCATAAAAATAAGATATCGGTTTTTCTCCTATTTAAAGTCCAGTAAGGATACATTAAAAGAACTATTTTCGATTGCATTACCTAGCACAGGCAGTAGAATGGTAGGTTCCATCTCAAACTTTTTAGAGCCAATTTTAGTGGCACAAGCACTAGCAATCGCCGGTGTCTCAACTACATTAGCAACCAAACAATATGGGGAGTTAACAGGTTTTGTTTTACCATTATTATTTCTACCTACATTTATCACCCACTCGTTATCGATTGCACTAGTACCATCAATATCTGAGGCAGATGCAAATAAAAATAATCAATTGATTCATTATCGCATCCATCAATCCATCCGTATTTCCTTTGCCTCAGGCGCAATTGCTACAGTGGCTCTAACATTATTTGCTGAACCTATCCTAACCTTTATGTATGGAACTGGTAATGCAAGTCGCTTTTTAATACTTATGGCGCCATTCTTTATTTTACTTTATATTCAAGCACCATTACAAGCAACATTACAAGCATTGGACCTCGCTCGACCTGCAATGTGGAATAGTTTGATTGGTACAATTGTTAAATTAAGCGCATTATTTGTACTAGCATCGAATGAAAAGTTTGGAATTATGGGTGTTGCCATTGCAATGAGTGTAGGTGTCATCCTAGTGACTATTTTACATTTAGGATCGTTACGAAAGTTAATAAACTTCTATATACCAATTAAAGATATTATCAAAATGATTTTATTAATATTGTTTACATGGGGAATTGGAAGTCTACTAAAAAATATCTATGCTTTCTTTGATCCAAACTTAATAATATTCTTCCTAACTTTAATTGCACTGTGTGCTTTCTACGTTTTCTTCTTATTTATTTTAAGTTTCATAACGAAAGAGGAATTAAAACAAATACCAATTATCCAAAAATGGGTTTAATTAGAACAAAAGCGCAGGTGCTCGGAGCTAGACACCTTTGTAATTTCTCAAATTTAAAGAGAGCTACATCTTTCTAATTTATTTTTTAGTTTTTTAAAAAAACTCGTCTATTTTTCTTGGACATGAATACTATTTTAATAAATGGACAATCAAGGGGGAGAAGTAAATGCGTCAGCAACAAATAATTGCTTTGATGTACGGTTGGATTGTAGTGTTAGCATTAATCTTTTTATCAAGCCTTAGTTTAGCACTATTACTTAAATTCTCAACGTTTAACGAGCCTACCCTTACTTGGGTAGCACTTGTCATCGGATTAATCGTCTTATTCTTAGGCGGAATGATCGCAGGTATTAAAGGAAAAGCAAAGGGATGGATCATCGGTGCTTTCACTGGTTTAGGATTCACACTATTTGTATTTCTAGTACAATTTCTAGGTTACGGAGAATCATTTAATGCACAACAATCCATTCACCACCTCTTTTATATTTTATCAGCAGTATTAGGTGGAGTAGTTGGAGTAAATGTAGTTTCAGGGGAAGAATCTTAAGTTAATAGAAGGACAAAAAGAAAAAGGGAGAATACTAGTGTATCGCTCCCTTTTTACTTATTGAGTTTTAACTTCTCTTACTGCTGAACGGTCATATGTAAGTTTCGTACCGTTTTCAGTTATTAGTACAATCGTGCTTTCATCCATTGCATGAATTGTGCCGTGGAATCCACCGATAGTAATTACAGTATCACCTTTTTGTAAATCCGCTTGCATTTGTCTTACTTGTTTTTGACGCTTTTGTTGTGGACGGATAAGTAAGAAATAGAAAATAACAAACATCAATACAAGCATAATAATTGGACTTAGCTGTTCCATGTATCAGTCACCTCTTTCTTTAAAAGTTTTTTGCATTCGGTTGATTTAAACCATATTGTTCAAAGAATGCTTCTTTAAAGTCCCCTAATTCGTCATTTCGAATAGCATTTCGGACTTGCTCCATTAATTTTAACAGAAAATATAAGTTATGATAAGTAGTAAGTCTGAAACCAAATGTTTCATTACATTTTATTAGGTGTCTAATGTAAGCTCTTGTGTAATTTTTACATACGTGACAATCACAATTTTCATCAATTGGACTAAAATCACGTGCATATTTTGCATTACGAACAACCAATCTTCCATTTGACGTCATACATGTTCCATTTCTTGCAATTCGAGTTGGTAATACACAATCAAACATATCAATCCCACGAATGGCACCATCAATTAAGGAATCAGGTGACCCAACTCCCATAAGGTAACGAGGCTTGTCCGTTGGCATTAATGGCGTTGTAAAATCTAATACACGATTCATAACATCCTTAGGTTCTCCAACAGAGAGCCCACCAACAGCATAACCAGGAAAGTCTAATGATATAAGATCTTGTGCACTTTGTCGGCGTAAATCTTCATATTCTCCACCCTGAATAATGCCAAATAACCCCTGTACATCTTGTCGTTCATGAGCTTCTAAACATCTCTCAGCCCAACGAGATGTTCTTTCAACCGAGGATTTCATGTAATCATAGGTTGCTGGGTATGGTGGACATTCATCAAAAGCCATCATAATATCAGAACCTAATGCATTTTGAATCTGCATTGCTTTTTCTGGTGATAAAAATAATTTTTCACCACTTAAATGATTACGGAAATGAACACCTTCCTCTTTTATTTCTCTCATATCACTTAAGCTAAACACTTGGAAACCACCAGAATCTGTTAAAATGGCTCCATCCCAGTTCATAAATTTATGCAGCCCACCTGCTTCACGAATAATATCCTCACCAGGTCTCAACCAGAGGTGGTAAGTATTCGATAAAATAATATTTGCATTCATCGATTGAAGGTCTTCTGGGCTCATCGTTTTAACAGTTGCCAATGTACCAACAGGCATAAAGGTTGGTGTGTCAAATGAACCATGAGGAGTATGTACTCTTCCAAGTCTTGCTCCTGTTTGTTTACACGTTTTAATAAATTCATATCTGATTGGTGTTGTCATTGTTTTATACTTCCTTTATAAAATAGATTCAGTTTGCTTCATTCTTTTCTATTTCACGTGCTTCACCCGTTTTATAGAATGAGCATTGCATCGCCAAAACTAAAGAATCGGTACTTTTCCTTCACTGCTTCCTCATAAGCGGACAGCACAGTTTCTCGGTCAACAAATGCACTAACGAGCATAATTAACGTAGATTTCGGTAAATGGAAATTAGTAATTAACCCATCAATAGCCTTGAGTTCATACGGTGGGTATATAAAAATATCCGTCCAACCACTAGATGCAACCATTCTTCCATGATCTCTTGCAATCGTCTCTAACGTTCTAGTTGATGTTGTCCCGACAGAAATTACTCTTCCACCGCTTTCTTTCACTCGGTTAATGGTTTCAGCTGTTTCCTCAGACATTTGGTAAAATTCAGCGTGCATTTCGTGCTCATCAATATTGTCTACACTAACTGGTCGGAACGTTCCTAATCCAACATGTAAAGTAATAAAGGTAACCGTTACGCCCATCTCTTTAATTTCTTCTAATAATTGGGTAGTAAAATGAAGCCCTGCAGTTGGTGCAGCAGCAGAACCTTCTTCCTTAGCGTAAACCGTTTGATATCTTTCCCTTTCAGGTAACTGCTCTTTTATGTATGGCGGCAATGGCATTTCTCCTAGTTCATCTAATACTTCATAAAAGATGCCCTCATAAGCAAAGTCCAAAATACGTCCACCATGTTCTTTTGTTCCTATACATGTAGCTTTAAGCTTCCCATCTCCAAATAAAAGAACGGTACCTTCTTTTATTTTTTTCGCTGGTTTCGCTAACACTTCCCACGTATCATTTTCTTCTTGCTTTAATAATAATACCTCTACTTTAGCTCCGGTATCTTCTTTTACACCATATAACCTGGCTGGTAATACACGAGTATCATTTAATACAAGGCAATCACCAGGTTTTAAGTACGCTTTTATATCCTTAAAATGGCGGTGTTCTACTTGCTTTTTATCACGATTCAGTACTAGCAACCGTGACGATGTACGATCTTTCAATGGTGTTTGTGCAATTAACTCTTCTGGTAAATCAAAATCAAAGTCTTCTATGTTCATGATGAAATCCCCTTACTATAGTTAACGAAATCTTCCAATGATGAAAAAGAGTAATGACAAGATAATACTTATAACGATAGACGTCATAATAGGAAAGTGGAAGGAAACATTTCCTTTTTTAAAGCTAATATCACCTGGTAGTTTCCCTATAAACTGCCAAATCAATCCTATAATTACTAAAAGGACTCCCATTACTATAAGTACTTTTCCAACATTCATTAGTTATCATTCGCTTTCAATCCAAAGTGTTGATAAGCTTTCTCTGTTACTAGCCTTCCCCTAGGAGTACGTTGAATAAACCCTATTTGTAGCAAGTAAGGTTCATACACATCTTCAATTGTTTGCGATTCTTCACCAATCGTTGCGGCAATTGTATCTAACCCTACTGGACCACCTTGAAACCCTTCAATAATCCCTTTTAAAAGTTTATGATCGACGTGATCCAATCCAACATCATCCACCTGTAACATCTTTAATGCTTGACTGGTGGTCTCAAGACCAATTTCTTTTTCCCCTTTTACTTGAGAAATATCACGAATCCGTTTTAATAAACGGTTAGCAATACGTGGCGTTCCTCTTGAGCGTCTAGCCACTTCCACAGCTGCATCTTTCGAAATAGAGGTCTCGAAAATATCTGCTGTTCTTTCCACGATCGAACAGAGATCTTTTGTTTCATAGTACTCGAGCCTACTTAGCACTCCAAATCGGTCACGTAATGGAGCAGACAGCAGCCCTGCTCTTGTAGTTGCCCCAACTAATGTGAATGGTGGTAAATCAATACGAACTGATCTAGCACTTGGTCCTGTTCCAATGACAATATCTATGAAGAAATCTTCCATAGCAGAATACAATACTTCTTCTACTGAACGTGGAAGACGGTGAACTTCATCAATAAATAATACATCGCCTGGCTCAAGTGAGGAAAGGATCGCTGCAAGGTCTCCAGCCCTATCAATTGCAGGTCCTGAAGTCGAACGAAACTGTACACCCATCTCATTGGCAATTATTGCTGCTAGAGTCGTTTTCCCTAACCCTGGAGGTCCATATAATAACACGTGATCCAATGGTTCTTCACGCATTTTAGCAGCTTTGATGAAGATACTTAAGTTCTCTTTTACCTTTTGTTGACCGATGTATTGAGATAATGCTGTGGGGCGAAGACTAAGTTCAACAGAAGAATCTTCTTCTTGTAATTCCCCTGTTACCATTCTCTCTTCCATAGTAAATCCCCCTTATTTTTTCATAAGTAAGCTTAAGCCTTTACGAACTAATTCATCCGTTGTTCCATCCATCTGTTGTAACTGCTGCGTGATTGGTTTCAACTCTTTTTCTGTATAACCTAATGCTTTTAATGCTTCTTTCGCTTCATCAACCGATTCAGAAACCGCAGGAGAGGATACATTTGGTTGTTCAGAAGCTTCTCCAATTGTAAACATTCCTGTCAGTTTCCCTTTTAGGTCTAGAATAATTTGTCTTGCTGTCTTTTTCCCTACGCCTGGGAAGCTTGTTAGAAACTTATCATCTTCTCTTTCTATTGCGCTAACAAACTCTGGTATATCGACTCCTCCTAAGATAGCAAGAGCACCTTTCGGACCGATACCGGAAACAGAGATTAGATTTTTAAACAAATATTTTTGATCCTCATTCTTAAATCCATATAAAAGTTGTGCATCTTCTCGAACATGATGATACGTATATATTTTCACTTCTTGATTTAATAACGATTGGAACACAAAAGGGTTTGGACAAATAATCTCATACCCTATGCCTTGTACTTCAACAGCAACAGCCTCATCTTGAATAGCTGTTAGCTCACCTTTAATATATGTAATCATTTTATCTTCTCCCCCTAATATCTTTCCCCATTCTACCACAATTCCAACTTAGGAGTAATGGAATACGAATATTTGAAAGTGCAGAGCGCCCGTTTTGCGACGTACGGACTGCGCCAGCGCAACGCTGGTGGTTCAATGTTGCCACGCAAAGTGGCGTTATTAATTGAACATTCCTACCGTAGGAGATAAAGGAAACATGCCCCTTCATAGGGGTATGCCGACGTTGGACGCAAAGTCCGGTTTTAGTCGGCCTTCCTATATATCTTTGGAGTCGATGTTGACTTTCACCACAAGGGTATAAGTGCGACTAAGCCTCTGGTTTCACCAATCGGCAAGTCTTCTTTATCGTACGGAGGCGAAGGAAGTCTTGTGCCTGCGATTACTCGGCACAAAGGGCAAAGAAGTAATTCTATGTAGATCCTTCGCTAGTCGCAGGCGCTCGGAGCTAGACATCTCTGCAAGATTTACTTTATCAAAAAGAAGCTATCTCCTATTGGTTAAAACATCCGAATAGAGATAGCCTCCTTTCACAAGCATTTATTCATTTTCTTTTAAATTGTGATGGATATCTTGTACATCTTCATTATCTTCAAGCATATCTACTAAATTGTTCATTTTCTCTAACTCATCTTCATTAATGGTTTGATAATTTTGTGGAATTAACGTTACTTCAGCATCTTCTAAATCATAACCTGAATTTCTTAAATGGTCACAAACAGCATCAAAATCTTCTGGTGCTGTAAAGATTTCATAAGCACCTTCTTCTGTAACGATATCTTCAGCCCCTGCTTCAATTGCCTCTAATGTAATATCGTCTTCAGAGATCGAGTGATCCTCATTTAGGACAAGAATATACCCTTTGCGGTCAAACATAAAGGATACACTACCATTCTCCCCTAAGTTACCACCATTTTTCTTAAATGCAAGACGAATTTCTGCAGCTGTACGATTTCTGTTGTCCGTTAATATGTTTACGATTACAGCCACACCACCTGGGCCATATCCTTCATAAGTAATTTCTTCATAAGTAGCACCGTCTAATGTTCCGGTAGCCTTTTTAATTGCACGGTCTATGTTATCGTTAGGCATATTGTCAGCTTTCGCTTTATCTACTGCTAACCTTAAAGATGCATTAGTGGATAAGTCTCCTCCACCTTGTTTAGCTGCCGTATAAATATCTTTTGCATGACGCATGAAGATTTTACCTTTTTTAGCGTCTTGTGCATTTTTTCTTCTTTGAATATTTTTCCATTTAGAATGTCCAGCCATAGAGACACTCCTCCCCACTTCAAATTCTTACTTTACTATATCAAAAATAATACAACAGGCAAACCCTATCATTAAGCCTTCCCTATGCACCTTTATTATTTTATAGTTAAATTTTTCTCATGACAACCATTATTGTAGATAACCCATGACATTTCCTGATTGAAAAGTATAAAGCATTCTCTATACGACGTGTGGACTGGGACTGTGGTTACTCGTCAAAAAAGTTAGATAAGTAATTCTATGTAGATTCACTGATAGGCGCATGCCCTCTTATCAAGAGGCTGGGACAAAAGTATTTTAGATGAATCAAAATCCGAGCAATTTGTTAGGACTTTTTTGATATTAAAAGTGAATTTTAGAGATGGCGTAAATTCTACCGCTACGGAAAATACACTTCGCTTTCCGCGGGCGGCTGGTGAGCCTCCTCGGACTTTCGTCCTGTGGGGTCTCACCGATGCCTCTGCTCCCGCAGGAGTCTTCGCGTATTTCCTTCGCTAGTTTTGGCATCAATATCAATTTAATAGTATTGCAATTTAGATTGTTGATTGGAGCGAATGGCAGTCGACTCCTTGAAAATGCATTTCTATGTGCATTTTCTGCGTGCGATGCGTCGCTAGAATAGCCTTTCTTGGGACTGTGCCTGCGATTACTCGGCACAAGAGCATAGAAGTAACACTGCGTAGTTTCATTGCGATTACTCGCCCCACCGAAAACTTTTTCCTGTAGGGACAGCAAGTGTCTGAAGACCCAACAAGGATGTACCTGCATCTACTAGCAAATCTTAGTAGTTAATTCCTCGGTACAAGGCAACTAAGAAGATTATTCAAGTAGTAGCCTGGCTGAACCCGTGCCCTGTGACAAAGAAGCCACTGTGAAATCGACCGAAGGAAGACTAAACAGATATCGCCCTTGTGCTGGAAATGAAAGTGACTGCCAGCAGTGTAAATCAAATAGCACTAACTTTGAGTTTTTAATAACTATAAAAGCAATCAATCCTATGAATATCTACATTCACAATTTGTTCAACTATAATTGTTCGTTTATAGATTGATTATAGTTAGTTATTTCCCAGCCCAATCTCAGCTTTCAAAAAAGCCTCTGTAAAACAAAGGCTTTTTAGTCATCCGTATTAAAGAAGTTTTCAAGGAATTCGTCCATTTCTTCACCAAAATTGGATTGTCTTGCATTTAAGTTTTTCATACGTTTCCAGTAGTAATCATCCGTATATACGACAATCGCTTTATCATCGACAAACTTGCGTACATCTTTTTCAATATCTCTACTGATTTCATGATGCTCTAAATATTCGTTAAGCGTTACAGCAACAACTACTCGGTCATCTGTGATTGCTACCTGTGCTTGTTTTATATCCTTTCTCTGGTGTAAATGATCTGAAATTTCCTGTGCTTCTTCCGTGAAAAATTGATCTCGAGTCTTCTCATTAACACCATCATCATGTAACCCATTTAATTCACTTTGAGGATAGCCGCCTCTTTGTCCAATATCTTTTTGTTCCCTATCATCCTCTGTTTCATAACGAATCGGTTGTATATTGTTATGATCTTGACCATTTCTTTCTGGACTAGCATCATCTGTTGTATTGCATGCCGATAGTAACACAAGTGAACCTATGATAAAAAGTAATCTTTGCATAGAAATACCTCCCTTAACAATAGTCTGTAATAGGGAGGATAATTTACTCATGGAAATATTTAAATTTTAACTAACGCTTGTATTGTGGTAATGGATTTCGTTTATGAGCCGAGCGTGCATGCATGCGCTCAATTACAGCTTTATCCTCTTCTGGAATTGTCTCACCTTTTAGATAAGCATCGATTTTATCGTAAGTTGTTCCCATTTCCGCTTCATCTGTTTGACCTTCCCAAAGATCAGCACTTGGCTTTTTATTAATTACTTCATCTGGAACACCTAAATACTGTGCCATCTCTCGTACTTCACCTTTTGTGAAATCTGAAATAGGTAAAATATCAACCCCACCATCGCCGTACTTAGTGAAGTAACCAGTGTACCACTCCGCAGCATTATCTGTACCTACGACCAAATAATTAAAATTAGTTGCAATTGTATATAATGTGCTCATGCGTAATCTGGCGCGCAAATTAGCATCAGCAAGCTGCTCATTACTTTCATTAAAGTCATTTTTTAACTCATTTTTTATTGTAGAAAACATCGTTTGATGCGTTTCTGTGAGGTCAACTGTCATCCCTTTAATACCACATTGATCAATGACACTCTGAGCATGTTTCATGCCTTCTGGATCACTATTTAAAGGCATAATAACTCCAACAGAATCATTTGGGCATGCTTGTTTAATTAAGTTAGCGACAACTGCAGAATCTAGACCACCGCTAACACCCACTAGAAGACCTTTCACACCTGTAGTTTCTACTTGTTCTTGTAACCATTTGACAATATTCTCTACTTCATTTCTCATTTCGATTCTCCTTTATCTCTTACTGCATCTTTTTATTTTATCACTGATTTGGCATTTTTCAAAAATATTTTACGTTTTAGCCATTGCATTTCCACGTCTTTTAAGAATTCTTTTATCGGCTTTTTTGATGGTTTACTTAAGTAAAATAACCATTCCCGAATTAAATCGCTCGGAATATAGACAGACAGAAGCCATCTCTTAACGTCCTTATCAGGAACCATCTCATACGCCAATAATTGATTCACATCCCAATTAATATATGGCAAAAAGCGTTGGCCTAGCTGAATATAATCATAAATTTGATCGGTATTTTGTAATAAATCAAAGTCGATTAACCATACTTTTTCATCGTTTAAGATAAAGTTATGACTAGCAACATCGCCATGCACCCAATTCCCATCATTTATAGCTTGTTTCTGGTATTGTTGCCATGGATACTTTGAAATTTGAATAATATAATATTCTGTATGTCTTGAAATATCTTTAAAAAGATTGGGATACCCGTATGATGTGAACAATGATTCTGTTTGCTTAAACCGTTGTAATCGATTGTACCAGCGCTCATAAAAAAGTTTCCTTTTAATCGGTTGATTCACATAGATACTAGTTGCTTCTTTATGAAAATCTTGTATTGTTCTTAGAGCCTTTAATCGATCATCTGGATTAGAGTAATATAATTTCCGTCCATTTCGATACGGAGATATTGTCCAATACCCGTTTTCACCTATAAGTATCTCTTTATTATTTGGAAAAGAAAGAAATGGAGTTAGATGCTGACTATTAACTTTTTGAAAAAACTCCCATTGCTGAGTGACCGTCTTCATTTTATGATGTCTTTTTAATATATATTTTTTTCCGTTATGAGTCTCTATAAGAAAGACATCTTGTTTTATATTTGTCATTTTCCCAACTTCTAATTCTCCTTGCCAATACAAAAAAGAAGAGAGACGTTGATAATGTCTCTCTCTTCCCCCTAAATTACTCACTTGATGACTCATCTCCATCAAAATTTCTTAAACCTTGAAATCCCGGTGGAGTTGGAAAAGGTGCGAATGAATTAGGTTGGGTTGGTGGATAAGTTGTTGTAGATTGTGGTGCTTGGGACATTTGTTGACTAGGGTCAAATCCTGTCATTGGAGGTGCCATATATCCCATTTGAGGAGGCATAGGAGTACTTCCCTTGCATCCACAGTCTTTTTCTTGCATTGGCATCTCCATTCCATACATTGGCTGTTGATGTCCCGGAAGTGTTGCTTCATCCACCATCATTGTAAAAGGTACCGGTGGATAACATGGATGCATAACATGACAGCATAGTGGTATTAAGTTTTGTGGCATAGGTTGCGGCATTTGTTGTTGGATTGGTTGTTGCACTGGTTGCTGCTGCACTGGTTGTTGTTGGATTGGTTGATGGTACATTGGTTGTTCTTTACTTTCAGAGCTCTCAGGACTCTCTGGCATATCCGGGAATTGAACGGTCATATTTTGTTCCATGATTGGCATTTGCATGATTGGTTGCATAGGTAATTGCGGCATTTGAGGTAAAGGCATTTCAGGCTTAACCTCTTTCATCGGTTTCATGTCATCTTCCTTAATAGCAGGCATTGGTTTTGGCGAAATATCTTTATATGGCTTCTCCACCACTGGTTTTTGCATTTCCTTTTTCGGCATTTCTTTCTTTACGGTTTTTGCTGAACTAGGTATTTTAATTTTCATACCTGGCATAATCATATCCGGGCTGGCTATTTGTGAATTAAGACTTTTCACCTCGTCAAAATCGACACCATATTGCTTTGAAATCTCCCATAGTGTGTCACCTTTTTGTACTACATGAATTTTCAAGTCTAACCGAACTCCTTTCATTTCTATTACTGGGCTAATACTCTATATCAACATATGCAAATAATTCCTAAAAGTTGAACCAATATCACAAAAAAGAGGTTTCTACAATCTGGGTAAGTAACCAGTTTGTAGAAACCTCTTGATTTTTATAGTATTTTTCGTTATTCCACAAATTCAAACTCAAAGTCCATTAAGCGTATGGTATCTCCATCTTTTGCACCTTTTTCACGAAGTGCATCATCGACACCCATTGTTCGCATTTGTCTCGCAAATCGCTGAATAGCTTCATCTCTATTGAAGTCCGTCATTTTAAATAACTTTTCAATTCTAGGACCTGAAAGAACAAAGGAACCATCATCATCACGCGCAATTTCAAATCCTTTTTCTTCTTTCTCATAGCGATAGACAACTTTTTCTTGTACTTCTTCCAGTTTAGGAGCAATCTTCGGAATCTCATCTAATAAATCTGCAACTGCAAACAGAAGATCACGCAGTCCTTCTTTTGTTATTGCCGAGATAGGAAAAATTTGATATTCTTCGTTTAATTGAGATTTAAACTGCTCCAGATTATCTTCTGCTCCTGGCATATCCATTTTATTAGCTGCAATCACCTGAGGACGTTCCATCAAGTTCTCATCATATTCTTTCAATTCTTGATTGATTTTTATAAAGTCATCATAAGGATCACGGCCTTCTGTACCTGCCATATCAATGACATGAATAATAACCCTTGTCCGTTCAACATGTCTCAAGAATTGGTGGCCTAAACCAACCCCTTCGTGAGCACCTTCAATTAATCCTGGTAGGTCAGCTAACACGAAACTTCGTTGGTCGGTTGTTTCCACTACCCCTAAATTCGGTGCAAGCGTTGTAAAATGGTAATCAGCAATTTTAGGCTTAGCGGCACTTACAACCGATAAAAATGTCGATTTCCCAACACTAGGGAAACCTACTAAGCCTACGTCAGCAATCAGCTTTAATTCCACCTTAATATTGCGCTCTTGACCAGGTTCCCCATTTTCAGCAAAATCTGGTGCAGGGTTTCTAGGTGTAGCAAAACGACTATTTCCTCTACCACCTCTACCACCTTTAGCAATGATTGCTTCCTGATTATGTGTAGTTAAATCTGCAATCACCTGGTCTGTATCTTCATCAATTACAGTTGTACCAGGGGGAACAGGAACGACTAAAGGATCAGAATTTCTACCATGCTGATTTTTACTCATCCCATTTTCACCACGTTTTGCCTTGAAATGACGGTTGTAACGAAAATCCATTAATGTATTTAATCCTTCATCTACTCTAAAGACAACATCTCCACCATTTCCGCCGTCTCCACCAGCTGGTCCACCTTTAGGTACATATTTTTCACGGCGATAGGCTACTAAACCATTTCCACCGTCACCTGCTTTTACATAGACCTTGACCTGATCTACAAACATACTGCTCACCTCATTATTTAAAAAGTAAAAGTAAGATATCTGGTACTTTCACTTCTTATCTGTTCAATTGGAAGTGTTGATTGAAATTCTACAAATAACTTCATTCTCTTCCCATTGTGTATCAATATCTTCTTGCTCACTTAACTTTTCGGTTAGCTTACCCATATGTTGAAAAGAACCAGATATTGAAAATTCTATCCAAACTTCTTTTCCGTCATTCTCGTTGGATAAAACCAATTTTGCTTCGTATAATTGATCACTATCCCCATAAGATTGAACCATTTCTGTAATGTATTGGCATTTTTTTAAAATAAATGCTTCATACAGGGTTAATTTTTGTTTCTCAATACATATATCGTATGTTAAACGGATATTCTTATTTATCGTATTAAATTGAATCAGCCATAAAGCAAGTTCATCTGTTTCTAAGTTCATTAATTTTCGCTCGTTTGCAAAAGATTCTATAACATCTTCCATCTTTTTATGTACTTTATCAGTCTTTCCCATCGATAAATACCCTTGCATCACTTGTAAATGATTCATCATGTCATGACGTTGGTGTCTAAGCAATTGAATAATATCCTTTGTATTCAATTTTCTTCCCCCCTGCCTGTACAAATTATATCAATCCTCATTCATAGTAACAACTTATAGTTAACTCAATAAAAGCGCAAGCGCCTTGGTCACCCCCGACTTTATAGGAAGTTCGACTAAAAACGCCTCAATAAAAGATGCCTTATTACCTATAGGACTTTTGCTAACAAAAAACTCCAACCATAGATTTGGTTGGAGTTTTTATATTTCGTAAGATTATGCTTCTTGAGCAACTGGATAAACACTA
The DNA here is from genome assembly GCF_900129485.1 of Ornithinibacillus halophilus. GTDB lineage: Bacteria > Bacillota > Bacilli > Bacillales > Amphibacillaceae > Ornithinibacillus > Ornithinibacillus halophilus. The sequence continues at coordinate 32,996 of NZ_FQVW01000002.1, read as the reverse complement.
ACTTTTTTGCGGTCACGACCATAGCGTTCGAATCGAACAACACCGTCGATTTTAGCATAAAGTGTGTCGTCTCCTCCACGGCCAACGTTTTCACCTGGATAAATCTTAGTACCGCGTTGACGATATAAAATAGAACCACCAGATACGAATTGACCATCACCACGTTTCGCACCAAGGCGTTTGGATTCAGAGTCACGACCGTTCTTCGTACTACCTTGCCCTTTTTTCGTAGCAAAGAATTGTAAATCTAAGCGTAGCATATTGCTGCACCTCCTTATTTACGATGGATTTGTATAAACTGACTATAATCCCGTTCAATAGTTTCTAAGGATACAATCATACCTTCGAGCAGGGTTTGTGCCTTCGTCATCATCTCTTTATTCAAAGATTCAGGAAGACGAACATGAAGATATCCACCTTCAGCACCTTGCTCAATATCAAGGTCTGTTTCGCATAATTTGATAACTGCATTGACTGCCCCAAAAGATACAGCAGATACACCTGCACATACTAGATCATAACCATATGGTCCACTATCTGCATGTCCAGACAACTCAAATGCTTGTATTTGATTTTGACTGCGATATACAGTTACATTTATCATACAAAGGACCCTTATTTGTTAATTTTTTCGATAACTAATTTCGTATAAGGCTGTCTATGACCTTGTTTACGATGGTAGTTTTTCTTAGGTTTGAATTTAAATACAGTAACCTTTTTCTGACGACCATGTTTTTCAACTTTAGCTGTAACAGTAGCACCGTCAACATAAGGAGAACCAACTTTTACATCGTCTCCACCTACGAAAAGAACTTTATCAAAAGTAACTGTTTCGTTTGCATCAGCTGCAACTTTTTCAACATAGATTTCTTGGCCTTCTTCTACCTTTACTTGCTTACCACCTGTTTCGATGATTGCGTACATGAACTTGCACCTCCTTGAATTAACCCAGACTCGCCATACAGGTACTTAACTATGTAAGTTTAAAAACCTGTTCTGCGCGGTTGTAGCACGGGTGCTACGATGAATAACGTATTGATATTATCATGTATGCTTATCCTTTGTCAAGTAAACTTAAGGATTATATGCAAGTTCACCAATTGTTTTATTCAATTCTTTCTCATAAAAATAACTTCGTAAACAATCATTCTCATCAATAGATATTCTTTCTCGATCAGGTAGTGTTATGTAAATGGAATGTTTAATATCTCTCCTAAACTGTGTAAAAACGTCCATAAGGCTAGTTTGTGCCGTTACAACGATAGGTCTAACAGCTTTCACTTGATTTTCTCCTTCAAATCGCTGTAATAAAAACCGAAGAAATACATAATATCGTTGTTTCCAACCAACCCTATTTTCCATAAATAAAAAGATAAAAATTAAAAAGATACTTAATGTAAATTTAAAAAATAACAAATGGCCTAACACTAGCAAAATAGAAATCACCATTGATGAAATGATAACAAAATTATAGGCCTTTCGAAATGGAATAAATTTAGAAAGAAATAAAAATAACAATTTTCCTCCATCCAATGGCCAGATTGGTAATAAATTAAACAATAAAATAACCGTATTATAGTAAAATATTAATTCAAGAATCGATGTAGGCAAAATATTTAAGACTGTACTAAAAACTATAAATCCATAAATAAACAAGTGTTGCATCGGACCGGCGATGGTGACTAATACTTCTTGATAAATAGGCTTTCCACCATGTTCATCTGTCTCCATTACCCCCCCAAACACCCATAACATAACACTTCTTATGCGCCAATTAAATAATTTGGCCATTGCGAAATGGCCAAATTCATGGATAAAAACAATGCTTAAAATGATAAATAACTCTACAAATGTACCTGTTAGTATAGATATTAGAATAAATGCTATTAAAATTGGATGGATACGGATTGGAGGAATAAACTTATGGATTGTCATCAACTTCAATCACCTGAATAGGATCGATATATTGATTATCCTTTTCAATAGAAAAGTACACCGTCTCATTTTCAGTGGTTGGACTGAACTCACCAATTATTTGGTTTGCTTGAACCGGCTGATAGAGATGAACATCTATTGAACTTAAATTACCATATGTCGATTCACTACCGTCCGTATGTTGAACAGTAATCGTTCTTTGTGTTTCGTTCGTTTTCCCAGCAAAAATAACGACCCCACCACTTAGTGCCGTTACTGGAGATTTTTCGGTTGGTGCAATCTTAATCCCCGTTCCATTTGCCTGAAACGATTCCGTAACACTACCAATAACAGGTAACACTAATGATTGCATTTCTCCATTAGCCGTATTTGTTGGAGAAAATGCCATAGGACTGCCAAAGGTTTGATTATACCAATGATAGACATTTGCAAATGGAAATTCTTCTGTAAGTGCATTGCTTGTCCATTGTTTAGGCTTTTCCAACATAGCCGAATCCAATTGCCACATAATCCCTATACCAAAAAATAAAATGATGGAGAGCGTTCCTTTTAAAATCATTCCGGAGATAAGTTCACTTTTTTGGTTGCCTTGGCCAATACCATCAAATATATTCGGATAATAGCCATGCTTCTCCTCATCAGTCGGTAGCGGAGAAATGAATTGTTTGGTTGTATAACTTCTATTTTTTGGTGTAATTCCACGCATCTTTTTTCGTTGCATGATTGCTTTACGTACTTTTTTAGCATCCCTATTCATATTTCCTCACATTCCTTCACATAGCATTTGTACAAGTGTATGAAAAGAAATAACAAGATATGATAGAGGAATTAAAAGTTTAGTTGATGTTGGTTACAATTTGAAGAATATGGTGGTCTCTTGATTCTTTTCCTTTTGCTAGGATAGTAAACTTGTAAAGGTCCTATAGTTGAATACGTCAACTTATTCAACTAAACTACACTTTGCAAAAAAAGGTATAAATAATGAGATAATCATAATAAGGACGAGTGTTATTGCTACTAAAACAACTAGCCCCATAAAGATTGATGAAAATGACATAAAGTTAATTATTACCAGACTTAATGGTCCAGTTTGAGCAGCAAGTATTGATACATATAAGGGCGTAGTAATATTGTGATTCGACTTGCATTTATTACATTGTGTCTTCTTACGAGGAAACCATAGTGATGTATAGAGTTCTTTCCACTCAAGTTGGTGGTTACATGATTTACATTTTGGTGTTTTCATATTAACCTCCTATTTCCTCAGAAAATTCCCCGGTTAATTACAATACTTTTCAAACGACATTATGTTCAAGTCTCAGGTTTTGTTAATCTAATAATAACATAAGCTTCCGAATTTTTCGTTAGATTTACGAGTAACGCAGAATGAAAAAAGGTAAAATGATCGCTAACTCATCATTTTACCTTTTCCATATCGTTATCTAGTTTTCCCAAAGAATCGTTTCATTCTTTTAAACATACCTGTTTCATCTTCTAATGATTGCAATGGTACGGTTTCACCTAATATTCTTCTTGCAATATTTCTATAAGCAATTGATGCTTTTGATTTTGGTTGAAATGCGATTGGTTCGCCGTGGTTAGAGGCTTTAATAACATCATCATCATCCATAACGATACCGATAAGATCGATCGATAAAACTTGTACAATTTCATCAATATCAAGCATGTCTCCAGATTTAATCATATGATTTCTAATTCTATTAATCACTAAACTTGGCGACTCAATACTTTCCTCTTTTTCTAGTAAACCGATAATTCGATCCGCATCTCGAACACTAGATTTCTCAGGAGTTGTCACAACAATGGCACGATCTGCCCCTGCCACAGCATTCTGGTAGCCTTGTTCAATACCAGCAGGACAATCGATAATTATGTAATCATATTCCTGTTTTAGCTCTTTAATAATTTCTCGAATTCCCTCAGTCGTTACTGCTGATTTATCGCTCGTTTGAGCTGCTGGAAGTAAAGAAAGATAATCAAAGCGTTTATCTTTAATTAAAGCTTGTTTTAATTTACAACGACCTTCAATTACATCAACAATATCATAAATGATTCGATTTTCTAATCCCATGACAACATCTAAATTTCTTAAACCAATATCTGTATCTATTAAACACACTTTTTTCTCCATTAAAGCTAATGCTGTTCCTAGATTTGCAGTAGTTGTTGTTTTACCAACCCCGCCTTTACCAGACGTAATTACAATTGCCTCACCCATTAATAATTCTCCTTTCAAAACGATTTAAACTTTTTCGTTTTTGTGATAACACCTGTAGCCGATCGATAACAATTTTGTCTTGCTCCTCGTCAATATAACCACATTCCATGTATACCCCATCTGAATCATAATCGGGTGCACGGCTAATATAATCTGCAATTCGTAGTTGACTAGGATTCATATAGGATGCTGCAATCACTGCTTCCGCATCCCCATCTGAACCTGCATGAGCAACTCCTTGCAAGTTCCCCATTATATATATATTTCCAGTTGAAACTACTTTTCCTCCTGGATTTACATCACCAATTAACAATAAATCGCCTGTTTCCTCTAGAACTTGTCCCGAACGAACGATTCGATGAACAATTTTTACTTCACTATCTTTCAACAGATCATATGCTGATTCTTTTAATATGACATCTGATTCAAACGATTGGATAGCAAAGCGTTTTTGATCCATGATTACATGACGAATGCGCTCTTTATGCTTGTCCTCAATATAACGATTTCCAACCTTAATTGTTACTGGAACAACCGGTTCATCTTTATTTGGACGGTTTGTGGAAAGTTTATTTTCTAATTCTTTTAATGCATCCTCAAAAGAACATGAATCATCAATCACTAATGTAAGACCATCCCTCGTCCCTTTAATTGTTACTAACTGTTTTGTGTCTTGCAAAATGTTCACCTCATTAAGATACCTTATCTACTATTTATATATGGCCATATTTAGACTGTCAATCTAAGAGTAGGTAATATGAGCTCTATAACTCGGAAATTTCTTTTAATGCTAGTCTGAGTATTCTTCTTTACTCCATTTTACAAGAAGTTTCACTAAAATTGGGTAAATAATTAATAAAAAGAGTATATTGGCTAATAAAGATGGCAAAAGCCTAACGGTAAAATAATTTTTCCAAGAAATTTCTGCAATTCCTATTACCGTATAAACAAAATGAATAAAGACATCAGAGGCTATTAATCCACCGATAACAACTGCTAGTGTTACGTAAAAATTACTTTGTAACACTTTCATTAAACTATGAATGAGATAGATGACAACAGCATATGTAAACATATAGACGCCTAAAATCTCTGTATAAACAATATCAATTAGAAATCCAAAAACAATGGCATAAACTACTGCTATGTACGTATCTTTTTTATCATAAAAGATTGTTATTAACGCAAGAAATACAAGCACCCAATGTGGAGCCATCATATAGTCACCGACCACCAATATTGGTGGTAGTAGATCGATTGCCACACCTTCCAAGACTAAAAAGAAAAAAAGGATAAGAGGTAGAATTAATTTTTTCACGACTAATCCTCCTCCACTTCTAATACTCGATCAACTACAATTACGTGATTGATTTCATATAGATCGGCTGCTGGATCGATGAGTGCGGTTCGTGTTAAACCATATTGATCCGGAATCACTTCTTTAACCGTTCCGATTGGTAAACCAGCAGGGAATACACCACCCATACCAGAAGATACAACCAATTCCCCTTCTTCTAAATCCTGATCCGATTCCTCAATAATTTTGAATAGTAAGGAATGTGTTTCTTTATCGTATTCTTCTATTAGGCCAAAGATATCGTTGCCTTCTTCTTTGTCACGAGAGATGGTTGCAGAAATACGGTTAAACTGGTCAAATCCTGTTAATAGTTGAACCGTTGAATTAAACTGACTAGCACTCTGGATTTTCCCTACCATTCCATCTGCTGTGATAACCGCCATATTTACTTCTACACCATGCTGTAAACCTTTATTTATCGTTACTTGCTGAACCCAACGTTCAGGAGATCTTGCCGTAACAGTAGCGTGAATAGGATTATAATCACGAATTGTATCGTCCTTATCAACGATTTTACGAAGTTCTTCATTCTCTTTTTTTATCTCCTGTACTTCATAAATAAGTCCTTTGTATTCAGCTAGTTTTTCTTTTAAAATTCGATTTTCCTCATACGTAAGCTTCCAATCATCAATATTTGAGATAATCGTCGTTACATAATTAACTGGAGTATGAATTGCACTTTGTGCCCATCCAACTGTATCTTTAATAAACTGTTCTACCGTCGTTAATTCATCTCGTTCCCTTAATGAATAACCTATTAAAACCACTAGAACAATAATTCCTATTAGTATTGTAAATAATCTCTTCTTACGAAAAAACGACATGTAAAACACCTACTTATTCAATCGTCGGTCTTGTGGAAACATTTGGATTTGCTTTAAATTGTTGAATATAGTCTAATGATTTCCCTGTTCCTATTGCAACACTATCTAATGGATTCTCCGTTACAAAGACCGGCATCTTTGTTTCGTCACTGATTACAGAATCAAGATTTTTTAACAATGCCCCTCCACCAGATAACACAATACCACGATCCATAATGTCTGCCGATAGTTCTGGTGGTGTTTTTTCAAGGGTTTGTTTTACAGCATCAACAATAGAGTCTACAGTATCCTGCAATGCATCCGTAATTTCATCAGATGTAATCGTGATCGTTTTAGGCAACCCTGTTAATAAATCACGGCCTCTTATTTCCATTTCTTCATTTGTACCGTCTTTTACGGCTGACCCTATATCTATTTTAATGGATTCAGCAGACCTTTCACCAATCATTAAATTATAAGTTTTTCTAATGTACTGAATAATAGAATCATCCATATTATCCCCAGCTGTACGTACGGATCGGCTAGTGACGATTCCACCTAAAGAGATTACAGCGACTTCTGTCGTACCACCACCGATATCAACAATCATACTTCCAGTTGGTTCCCAAACAGGTAGTCCTGCTCCAATAGCTGCTGCAAATGGTTCGGCAATTGGAAAGGCATCTTTTGCACCAGCTTGTTTCGATGCATCAATAACCGCTCTTTCCTCAACCATTGTAATTCCAGAAGGTACGCACACCATAACATTAGGTTTTTTAGCAAATACAGAACGACTTCTCATTGCTTTTTTTATATAGTATTTCATCATTACTGCTGTTGTATCATAATCGGCAATCACGCCATCTTTCATCGGGCGAATGACAGATATGTTACCAGGTGTTCTACCGATCATGTTTTTTGCAGAACTACCTACTGCTTCAACTTCACCTGTTTCAATATTTTTAGCAACTACTGAAGGTTCTCTTACTATAATACCCTTCCCCTTAATAAACACCAAAGTATTTGCTGTCCCCAAATCAATTCCCAAATCTTGCGAAAATCCTAATCTACCCAATAAAATCTCCCTTTCCTGTTGCATTTCTATAATCTATATGTAACTTCACCTTTTAAAATTATCCTTCCCCTTAGGCAAAACTTAATTACTATAATTAACTCTATGTACAAGTACATAATATCTTGCATAATTTTAAGAAGCGCCACTTTCATAACAAAGAAAAATGGCGCTAAATACATTTCTCTATTCAATTATACGAAAAAACGTTAAAAATAGATAGTACTATAGGTATCCTTTTTCTTTCAAAGAAACAAATTTTCTATCTCCTATTACTAAATGATCAAGCACTTCAATTCCAATCATTTTCCCTGATTCTACAAGACGCCTCGTAACATGAATATCTTCTTGTGATGGTGAGGGATCGTAGGGTAGAAGCCATACGCCTTGCTTTGTTTCCAAAGCAGTTTTCACAACTTCCCCCTCAGAACCGTACATACACCTTTCAGCGTATACGGCTCGCCAGTTGACTAATCGGAATTTGCTTTTCATGATGGTCATGATGGCACTTATAGCATAGGACAATGGTTTTTCTATTTCGTTCTATCATTTTCTTGTCCAAATATGTTAAGTGTTTCTTCTTCTTTAAGTCCTTTAACTTACGGACATGATGAACTTCCATCTGACCTTCTGTTGCACCACACGCTTCGCATTTGTTTGCTAGTAAACGCTGTTCAAATTCAGACCTTCCCGAATATTTCATTGTATTGACCAATACATCTGTACCAGGAGAATCTGCTTTGATTGCACCTTTATGCTTCGGCAGGTCTTTCAATTTTACGAATTGATAAAGTTTTTCATTGCCGTGTTTATTTTTCCTAACAAGGGATAAAACACCTTGTTTATGAGTTCGCATACTGGAAGCAACCTTCATAGAGGTACTTCTTCTTTTATTAGCGATTGTTTTTATGAAACTACTTTCAGCTAAGTAAAATAGTTTATCTAAATGATGATAGTTATTAGCTAACTTGTAGTAGTTTGCGATTCCCCGCAATTCAGCGTTATAGGTGTGAAGAATTTCCATTTCCGAATTGTTTATTAGTTTTGCTCTGTGTATAATTTTAAAGTTGTCCAAATTACCATATCCGTTTTTAATTGCAAATTCTTTGATTTTCTTTTCAGGAATTTCTAACTTTATCGCACCTGATAAGGTTCTCTTTTTTAATGGATGTTTGTGGTTTTTATATGTGACCCTTTTTACCTTAACCTCATTCCATCTGTGGAATTGGTATCCAAGAAAGGGAATTGGATTTTTTAAGTGAGTGATGAGCGTTTTTTCTTCACTAAGGTCAAGATGGAGTTCCTTTTCGAGAAACGTTTTAATCATTTCCTTTACATATAATGCACTTTGTTTGGAACCTGCAATCCCTATCACAAAATCATCAGCATATCGAACATATTTCATTCTTTGATAATTTTTATCCATTGGATCGATAGAGGGAAATTTTATCTGTGTTGCTTTTAGTTCCTGAATATTGCGGATTAGTTCCTCTCTACCCTGCCAATTAGTATGTTCGTTTCTTTCATCAAGTCTTTTAACTTTTCGTGATAAAGTGTTGATTTTTGAGCGAAGTTTACGATATTCATTATTTCTGGCTCTAGTTATGCCTTTATCAAATTCCTTCATTTGTTTCTCCATAAAAAGGTCAAACTCATGAAGATAGATATTGGCAAGAATTGGAGAAATAATTCCTCCTTGTGGCGTACCACTGTATGTTCTACGGTATCTCCAATTCTCCATTACTCCACTGGCAAGTGCATTATGAATCAAAAGCAGGAAACGATGGTCATTAATTTTCTTATAGATAAGTCTTAATAGCACAGTATGGTCAATATGCTCAAAGAAGCCTTGTATATCTCCTTCAATGCACCATGTTAGTCCTTTCCATGTGTTTTTGATTTGGGAAAGTGCTGTATGACAGCTTCTACCTTCTCTAAACCCATGTGAATTCTCAGAAAAAATTGGTTCATAAACGTTTTCCAATATCATTCTCATAACTTCCTGTGCTAACTTATCTTTGAAATTAGGAACTCCTAAAGGTCTCTTTTTTCCATTTGATTTGGGAATGTAAACCCTTCTTACAGGTGAGAAACGGAATCTTCCAGCTTTTAACTGCTCTATGATTTCATCTATTTTTTGTAAATTGAAACCATCTATTGTTTCATTAGATGTTCCTTTGGTTAGATTTCCTGCATTGGGATATAGTTTTGCGTATGCTTTAATCCACAGTTCTTTCTTATACATGAGGCGATAACAATCCGTAATAATTTTTCCATTTTGAGAAGCATTCCTAATAACATCTAACTGTCGAAATGGATTAGTTGCCATATTCATGACTCCTTTCTAGTTAATGTTAATCAACCTGTCTCCCTTCCCCATGCTAAGCTCATTACAAGCAAACGTTGGGTACTATGGAGACTCCGTTACCATATGCAATTTTCATAGACCGTTGTCTAATAGCCATTCGGCACTTGCACTTAGGTAATCCCTGCATAATGACATAATTTTAGATACGTGATGGTTAGGTATCCCTTTCGACGGTTTCCCCATACAGAGGATTGAAGGACAAACCTTACTATGGACAGGGCTCTGGCGATACCCAGTAGACACTCTGGAGATATGTCTCCCATTTTGTCCTCATTGCCTGTTAGCTATCGTAGACAACGGCGCACCCATCGCTCATTCGTCTAGGATTCAAGCAGTATAGCTTTTACCATACATCACTTGGTCTGAAGAACTGACTCAGGTTTAGATAGCTTCCCTGTCTTTTCTCCTTTTCACATCATGCTCTGTTCCCCATATTGGATTTCTCCTCAAGGTAAGATGCTAACCATAGAACATTGTAAGGAGTTCTAGATTTCCTAAGAAACCGCTAAAATTACGCACCTTGCAGGCGCACGCCGGATGGATGGTTATGGGCCACGATTATTGAGGCGGCAGATCGTTTTACTGCTTCGCGGAAAATCTCGCGTGGATGTACGATTGAGGCATTAAGACTACCAATGAAAATGGTTTGCCTATGAATGATTTGGTTCTTTGTATTCAGAAATATAACGACGAAATGCTCCTGTGTTAAGCTTCTCATTTCCTCCATAACATAATCTGCACCATCTTCTGGTGAACGAATAACATATCGCTCATTTGGTTTATATTGATTCAATCTCTTCCCTAGTTCTAATGCAGATAATAGGAGTACCCCTTTTGCACTTCCTATTCCTTTTATTGCAGTTAACTCCTCAATTGTCGCATCCTTCATTAGCTTTAAACCCTCAAAATGCATGAGAATACGATTAGCTAGTGTCATGACAGATTCATCTCTTGTACCACTTCCTATAAGAATTGCAAGTAACTCTTGATTCGATAAATGAGATGAACCATATTTTAATAATCTTTCTCTTGGACGGTCCTCCTTTGGTACATCTTTAATTTTTACTGCTTCCATTTGCATTCCTCCTTATTAAGATTAATTGGAGCATACCTAATTTTATTTTTTTATTCAAATTACTAAAATTGTATTTCTAGTATCGTTTTCCTATTAAAAATACAATTTTCCTATAGAGAAAATTGCATTTTAAAACCATATTGAATAGGCAAAAAGAAAAAACAGGTATTTGACGTTTACCTGTTTTCCTTTTAATCTTATTGAAAGACCTCTTCATAAGCCTTCCATATTTCAATTAAATAGAATCCTATTTCATTGGAATTAGCTTGAACTAAATCTTCTTGGTAAGTCGTTGTTCTTTCAACAAATTCACTGATTAGTGATGAATCGCTCGGATATTCATCATATAGTTTTTCTAACGTATCGATAGAAATGATGCCCTTATCACCTGTTGCGTTTACAATCTTATGCCATTGTTCTTGGAATGACTCTAACCATAATAATTCTTCTTCCTCTAAACTAATTTCAGCATTTTGAGTAGTCCATTCTTTAACAAATACTTCCATTTCATCGTTATTTATATTGTCAGCGATCGATTTCCCATTTTCTTTCGTATGAGCAATTCCATTAATCAAGAAATATTGTCCATCTCGTTCCCAAATGACTGCGGGCATCCCCTCATCAATAAAAAGGCTAGCATAATCATTCGCATTCGCTAGGTCTGAAAAAACTCCACCCTGTAGAATGAATGCGCTCAATGCTGGGATAGTTGCTAAACTACCAGGATCAGGTACAGAGTCATTTTCTTGACTATCTTCATCATCATTCTCATCGTTATTTCCAACACTAGGAGTTGTAACTGGATTTACTCCTGATGGGTTGCTTAAATCTTTTTCTAAATTGACATATAAACCTAATAATAAAAACCCTAAAACCGTCCCAATAACTACAGCAGATGCTACGGAAAATACGATAGGTTTCAGATTTCTTTTTTTTGTAAAATTATTACTACCACCCTCGTACTTCCTTATAAATGGTTGAATATCATCATCTTCTGTAGTTGCAGCTTGTTCATTACTAGAATGAAAGTTAGACGAAAGAGTAGTTTCTTTTTGTTTCTTTTCTATCTTTTTCTTCGGATGATCACCAAATTTAACTACTATAGGCTTTTTATTGGTCATATTTGAAGTCTCCTTATAGCTAGAATCTTCTTAATCAAATCTATTTAAAAAGTCTGTTTACTCACTCTAGCATAAGACACTTAAAAAGTAAGGAGAATTATGTCAAACTAGTTAGTTTTTATTTCTACATAATTTGAGGTATTTTTAATTGCCGGAGCTGGTTGTTTCTAGAACAAAAAAGACTCAACAAACATCTTCCGTTTATTGAGCCCTTTATAATATTGCTTCTTCGTTTATATGGTTGTACACCGCAACTTTATTTCTTCCCATTCTCTTAGCGCCAATATACATAGCTCGATCAGCATGACGGATTAATTCATTTGGTTCTTCACAATGTTCTGGATAAGAAGATACACCTATACTTGCCGTCACATTGACTTCTACCGGATTACTATGAGGTAATATGTGCTGGTAGACGGTAAAAGAAGTACCACCTATACTTAATCGAATCCCTTCTGCAACATGTAATGCTTTCGTTAAATCAGAGTCAGGTAAGAAGATAATAAATTCTTCCCCACCATATCGGGATACATATCCCAGCGTTCCTATCATTTCTTTCAACCGAACAGCCGTCTCTTTAAGTATTTCGTTCCCTGCTTCATGGCCATATGTGTCATTAACCTTTTTAAAGTGATCTAAGTCAACGATAAGCATTGAGCAGTGGAGTGAAGTTAAGAGTTCATCATTTACATTAAAATGTTCATCAAGCACTTTATCTAAGTATCGATAATTGTATAATTTAGTTAAACCATCTTTTTCACTTTCAGCTTTTGTCAATTCATAGTGCTTAGCATTCTCAATTGCTACCCCAAGGTAATTGGTTAAAATATCAGCAATTCGATGATGTGTCTTATCATATGCTTTTTCCTTTTTAGACACAATCGTTACGACACCAATAATTTCTTCTCCATACTCAATAGGTAAAGACAATACACTTTCTGCTTCTTCAGGGATAATCGGGTTCTTTATATCTTCCCATTCCCTTGAGTTTTTATATAAAATAGAAGTTCTTGATGAAAAGACCCTTCCACTAAAGGCTTCATCCCTTTTAACATACTCATGAGAAACCTCTAATTGATTACTAGCATCAAAATAGCGAACTAGTTTCAATTTATCATTGCTAGTAATGTAAATATAAGCATAGTCTACAGGCATTAATTGAACCATCTCGCGCATGAAAACATCATATACTTCTGAAACCTCTAGCTTCTGTGCTAATCGATGTCCAACTTCTCCTGTTTTCTTTAAATATTTATTAATCTCTTGATATGAATATAATAGTTTTAAAATGATTGAGATACTTATAAAAGGAACGCTCAGGAAGAAGATAGCAGCATTCCCAATCTCAGAATATAAAATGTATAAAACAAAACCTACTGGAATTATTAATAAAGACGAAGTAAATTCCCATTTAAGACTTTTATCAAATAGTTTTTCTTTTATTCCTAGGAAAGTTCGTTGTACGATCTTTATAATTGCCTGATTAAAGATAAAAATAGATATAGCGTATCCAGTCATTGCGAATAATTCTGCTTCATTTTGATAATGTATTAAGTCATTCCTACCACCTAATAGACTGTAGACTTCTGCAGACAGCATAGAGACAACAGTAAACATCAAAATGTTAAGGGGAATCCGGTAAATTCCTTTTTTGCCAACCCTTAATTTTGCCATAACCATAATAATTGCTACAAAACTTAAAATGATTTCGACAAATAAGCCAAACGTTAAAAAGATAGCAATACTTATACCATTTATAAAGAAGATAGACGTATTATTAATAGTTAAAGGAAAAAGTGCAACGATACACATAAACACAGCAAATAGAAGGATGTCTAAAAATTGCCCTTCTATATTTAGGTAATAATGCTCATATGAAATCCACAACAAAATTGGCCATGTTATAAGCCAAATCAACCAAACTGAGTAGAGCTTCCATTTAGCAATCATTGGTTTCCCCTTCCATTCCCTTTTAACCTATTATGCAAGCCATATGTCTATTACAAAAATTTCTGATAATAATACTAAAATTGTACCATAAGTCCTATTTTTTTACAAAATATTTCCTTATTTTTCCGATAAAATTTAAAGAACCTGTAAAAAAATGCAACTCATTGTTATTTTTGTTCACTATCTCCCTTACAACCTGCTTCCAGTCCGAATTTATTTTAATCTTATTTTCCCCATCAATCTGTAAGTCTTCTAATTTTATTGCTCTTGGATGATCAAATGTAGTAACCGTAATAGAATCAAAGTGTGGGAGACATAGTTTTAACATCTCCATTAATTCTTTGTCCTTAAAACCAGAAAAAATGAGATGTTTCGTTTTTTCCTCATCGTTTTCTTGTACTGTGTCAATAAATGCTTGAATACCTGCTATATTATGGGCACCATCTATGATCACTCTTGGATTAGTACTTATCTCTTCATATCTACCTGGGATTCTCGTTTCTTTAAACCCTTCTAGACATTTTTCAATAGTTAATGATAGTCCCTTATCTTTTAGGGCGAATAGCACCATCATGGCTAAAGAAGCATTTTTAATTTGGTAGACTCCGTTCAACATAATCTTGATATCGATTTTTTGATCCTGATGGAACCATTCAAACGATTGCGAATCAGAGGTGGTTTCTATGCTTTCAACAGAAAAATCCTTATGGAATTCAAAAAGCGGTGCTTGGTTTTTATCCGCCTCTTGATGGACAACTGTAAGTGCCTCTTTCGATAAATCTCCAATTACAACTGGTACTTTGGGTTTAATTATTCCTGCTTTGTGTGACGCAATTTCAGTAATTGAATCACCTAAAAATGCTGTATGATCCCTATCAACTGTCGTAATGACCGAACATATTGGTGTAAAACAGTTGGTTGTATCTTCTTTTCCACCCATGCCAGCTTCAATAAGTGCAATATCTACACAGTCCTTAAAATACATAAACGCTATAACCGTAATAATTTCAAACTCGGTAGGATGGTTTTCTTGCCTATCCAACTCCTCAATATGAGGAAGTAATTGATTAAATAAGTTTAAAAAGACTTCTTCTGCAATTTCTCCATCATTGGTTTGAATATGTCCAAGTACTCCATTCAAGCTCGGTGACGAAAACACTCCCACTCTTAATTCATTTTTCATCAATGCATGACGCAAAAATTGAATAGTTGAGCCTTTCCCGTTTGTTCCTGCAATATGTACTCCATTGATCTTCTGTTGTGGATTTCCGACATTTTTTAATAAAAACATCATTCTTTCTAATCCTGGTTTAATACCGAACTTGTACCGATTATTAAAAAACGATTCTACTTGTTTTATATTTTCTATCATTACTTAACCAACTTTCTTCATTGGATAGTTTTCTTATTAATGTCCTTACGATAAAATGAGTATAGCATATAGGGAAAGGAAATCGTCAATTGAATAAAACAGGTTGGATTATATATAACGGAAGTCTCTCTGGAGATAAATTTATAGACTTTGCAGAAATGCTTTATAAAGCAGCAGTTGATAGAAACCATACGGCTAAGATTATTAAAAATAATGAATTATCAACGATGCTAACGAAAGATTCGTTAACGATAGAAGCTGAAACAGATGTAGAATTGCCAGACTATGTTATTTTTACTGACAAGGACTTATATTTAGCGAGGCAATTGGAGTTATTAGGTGTCCCAGTTTTTAATAGTGCTAAAACAATAGAGATAAGCGATGATAAAATTACTACTTATCAATATTTAGCAAAAGAGAAATTGCCAATACCAAAAACAATCGTTGCTCCTAAAGTTTTTGTGCGAAACAATAACATTTCAAACTATATTAATCTAAATCAAATTGTTGAAACGCTAGGTATGCCTATCATTGTAAAAGAGGCATTCGGTTCCTTTGGAGAACAAGTATATTTAATAGAAACGATGGAAGAACTACGGGAAAAAGTTGACCAATTATATGGAAAAGCGTTCATGTTCCAAGAATTCATCTCTTCAAGCTATGGAACAGATTTGCGTCTGCAAGTGGTGGGAGATGAAGTTGTGGCTGCTATGAAACGGACTTCAAACGATGACTTTAGAGCTAATATTACAGCAGGAGCGACAATGGAAGCGTACACCCCGACTGAAGAAGAAATATCATTAGCTGTCAGAGCTGCAAAAGCGATTGGTGCCGACTTTTCTGGAGTCGACCTCCTATTTGGACCTGACAATAAGCCAATAATTTGTGAGATTAACTCAAATGCTCATATTCGAAATTTACTAGATGCAACAGGGATCAATGCAGCAGATTTTATGATTTCATATGCAGAACGAGTAATTAATGGAGGACTTATTCGTGAATAAAGAAGGTTGGATTATATATCAAGAGCAAGATGCCATTGAGAATGAATCCTATATTAACTGGTTTATTGAAGAAGCTGAAAAACAACAACTATCCCTTAAACTCGTCCTAAGAGAAAACATTCAATTCGGTATTAAAAATAATAACCTCACTCTAAGCTCTAGTCTAGAAACTGCAATGCCTGACTTTGCCATCGTTCGTACGATTGAACCTTTATTAAATTTACAGCTTGAACAATTAGGCGTAGCTGTCTATAACTCATCAACAATTGCATCGATTTGTAATCATAAAGGACGAACACATTTTGAGGTAAACAAGCTGAACATTCCGATGGTCGACACTTATTTTTATAAAAGGGAACTACTTTTAAATCCACCATTAAAATTTCCATTTGTCATAAAAGAAGCAAGTGGCCGTGGGGGAAAACAAGTATATTTCATACAAAATGAGGACGACTGGAAAAATTGTATTGCCTCTATATCTACTACCGATGTCATTGTACAAGATTCCAATGTTCAATTAGGGAAGGATTTGCGCGTCTTTGTCGTGGGAAAAATTATTATTGGTGCCGTTTTACGTGAATCGAGCAACGATTTTCGCGCAAACTTCAAACTTGGTGGAACTGCTAGATTGTACGAGCTAAATAGCCAAGAAAAAGAAATCATAGAAAAAATCGTTCATCATTTTGAATTTGGCATGGTTGGTATTGATTTCTTATTAGATTCAGATGGAAATTTATTATTCAACGAGATTGAAGATGTTGTTGGATCCAGAACTTTAAGCCATGTAAGTGATATTAATATAGTAGAAAAATATGTGGAACATATTAAAAGGAATTGTTAGTGCTTAGGGGATTTTTTCCTAAATGAAAAAGCCGGATTTCCCACACAAGGAAATCCGGCTTTTGTTCTGGGTAGGAAATTATAAAATTTATCTCCAAGGATAACTTACATGAAAGTATGTCCTCGTCCAGCTCCAGCGCCCAGCGACTAGTGAAAGTACTTTAAAGAAATGTCTCTTTGCACATACGTCGCTAACTGGGCACTAGCACTTTTGTATTTACCCTTTTAATTCAGTTAATCTTGCTTTTACTTTTGCTTGTTTATCTAGATAATCTTTCTCTTTTTTCTTCTCTTCTTCTACAACTGCTTCAGGTGCTTTTTTAACAAAACCTTCATTGCCTAGTTTTTTCTGAACTCTCTCTACTTCTTTCGTCCACTTATCAAGTTCTTTTTCTAAACGAGCAATTTCTTTATCGAAATCTATTAATCCTTCTAGAGGTAGGAATAATTCTGCACCAGTTACAACTGCAGTCATCGCTTTATCAGGAGCAGATATTGATTCACTAATTGTTAACTTGCTTGGATTACAGAAGCGCTCTAGATACCCTCTGTTTTCTTCTAGCTCACCAACAATTTCCTCATTTTCTGCTTGAATTAATAGTTCAATTTGCTTCGACATTGGTGTATCTACTTCTGAACGAATATTACGTACAGATTTAATAATAGAAACAAGTTGAGCCATTTGATTAGCGGCTTTTTCGTCATGGAATTCCGTGCGAACTTCTGGCCATGATGCAACCGTAATAGACTCTCCTTCATGCGGAAGCTTTTGCCAAATTTCCTCGGTAATAAATGGCATGTACGGGTGTAGTAGGCGCATCGTCTGATCTAGTACATAAGCTAAAACAGAACGAGTTGTTTTCTTTTGCTCCTCATCGTCACCATATAGAGGTAGTTTAGCCATTTCAATATACCAATCACAGAACTCATCCCAGATAAAGTTATATAGATGGCGACCTGCCTCACCAAACTCATATTTATTGGAGTTTTTAGTTACTTGCTCAATCGTTTCATTCAATCGAGTAAGAATCCATTTATCAGCTAGTGATTTTTCACCTGATAAATCAATATCTTCATAACGGAAACCTTCCATATTCATTAAACAGAAACGAGAAGCATTCCAGATCTTATTGGCAAAATTCCAAGTAGATTCAACTTTTTCCCAATAGAAACGTAAATCTTGACCTGGTGTTGATCCAGTTAATAAGAAATAACGTAACGAATCTGCACCATATTTTTCAATAACATCCATTGGGTCCACACCATTCCCAAGGGATTTACTCATTTTACGTCCTTCAGAGTCTCGAATTAATCCATGTAGTAGTACATCTTTAAATGGTTTTTCATCCATGAACTCTTTTGATTGGAAAATCATTCGTGCTACCCAGAAGAAAATAATGTCGTAGCCTGTTACAAGTACGTCCGTTGGGAAATAACGTTTTAGGTCTTCTGAATCCTCATCAGGCCAGCCCATTGTAGAAAATGGCCATAATGCACTGGAGAACCATGTGTCTAGTACGTCTACATCTTGCTCCCAGTTTTCAATATCCTCTGGTGCTTCTCTTCCAACGTAAACTTCTTTTGTTTCCTTATGATACCAAGCTGGAATACGATGGCCCCACCATAATTGACGGGAAATACACCAATCTCGAATATTTTCCATCCAGTTTAAATAGGTTCTTTCAAAACGTTCAGGAACGAAATTAACTCGTTCATCCCCTTCTTGCATCTCCACTACAGCATCAGCAAGTGGTTGCATTTTTACAAACCATTGTGTAGAAAGATACGGTTCCACTACTGCACCACTACGTTCAGAATGGCCTACTTGGTGGGTATGATCTTCTATCTCGAAAAGTACACTTAGATCTTGAAGGTCTTTGACAATTTGTTTTCTACATTCAAAACGATCTAGCCCTTCATATTTCCCAGCATTTTCATTCATTGTTCCATCTTCATGCATTACTAACACACGTTTTAAATTGTGACGGTTACCAATTTCAAAATCATTTGGGTCATGTGCTGGAGTGATTTTCACTGCACCTGAACCAAACTCCATATCTACATAGTCATCTGCAACTATTTCAATTTCACGTCCTACAATTGGAAGAACAACTGTTTTTCCAATTAGATGTTGATAACGCTCATCTTTTGGATGAACAGCTACTGCCGTATCCCCTAGCATTGTTTCTGGGCGAGTAGTTGCAATTTCAATCGTTTCATCACTATCTTTAATAGGATATCGCATATGATAGAATTTTCCTTGTACTTCTTCATAGATAACCTCGATATCCGATAAAGCCGTCTTGGTTTGTGGATCCCAGTTGATAATGTATTCGCCACGGTAGATTAAACCTTTTTCATATAACGTAACAAATACTTCACGAACTGCTTTTGATAAACCTTCATCTAACGTAAATCGCTCTCTTGAGTAATCTACCCCAAGCCCAAGCTTTTCCCACTGCTGACGAATGAAATCTGCATATTCTTCTTTCCATTCCCAAGCAGTATCAAGAAACTTTTCACGCCCAAGGTCATATCGACTTTTCCCTTGTTCTTTTAGTTTCGCTTCAACTTTTGCTTGTGTTGCAATTCCGGCATGGTCCATACCAGGAAGCCATAACACATCATACCCTTGCATTCGTTTCATACGAGAAATCGTATCTTGCATCGCTGTATCCCATGCATGGCCTAAATGAAGTTTCCCCGTTACATTTGGTGGTGGAATTACAATCGAGAACGGTTCTTTCTCTGGATCGCCAGTTGCTTCGAAAAATTTTCCATCAACCCAGTATTTGTACCTTCCCTCTTCAACTGCCTTAGGATCATACTTTGGTGGTAACGCATTGTTTTGTTCTGACATAAAAATACCTCCTCTAAATTTATGTAAAACCATGTGTAGATTTTTTTGTGGACCCTTTCCTGAACCAGTGAGTGCTGTGACTACCTTTTTAACATCAAAAAACCCTTTTCATCCTAATTAAAGGACGAAAAGGGTATAGTTTCCGTGGTACCACCTTTGTTTACAAGACAGAAAAATCTTGTACACTCAATGTCTGATAACGGTCAGGAACCGGCATTCTCCTACTACATGTTCAAAGAAGCTGCATCAAGGGCGACCTTCCAAAACTTTCATTCCTAGGAAACTTTCAGCTCATGGTTTCCCTCTCTGAAGGCGATTGTTTCGTACTCTTCCCTATCATCGCATTTCATTTAAATTGTTATTGTCTTATTTTAGCCAATAATACCGAGAAAATCAACTATTATTATATAATTGCACCAAAAATCATGGTTTATACATATAGTATTGTAGATGCACTACATTGGTGAGGGGTATTTTTATCAATTTTACATTAGAAAGGATGACATATATGGCAAGATATTATCGTTATAAGATTCCACCATGGGCTAGAAAATGCATTATCGTAGCTGAGCGAGTAACATTGCCAATCCTAATCTTTCAGGCGATAAGAACGTTGCTCATTCCAACCACATTGGATATTTTAATAACTGCACTTTTAGTCGGATTATTTTTTGCTTTTTATTTAGAATGGATTTAGCTTTCTAGATCCTCTAGATCGATCATTTCATACTTTTCTTCAACATAAGCCGAAAATTGAAGACCAAACATTAATTGTCTATGTACTTGTTGAAGTTGTTGGGTTTGATGAACCATTGATTTTTTCGTTGCACCTTGTTCGTACTGTTCAACTAGATCAAAATATGGTTTCAGGTCCAATAAATAGATGATTAGTAAAAATAACTCATCCTCATCTAAGCTATTTTCATCGGTATATATATCAAATTTATCGAGTAATGGTTTTGCTTCACGGTCGTAATGCTGAGCATATTGATTCATAAAATAATACAAATCGATGATAGGGTTATTTAACGAAGCATATTCCCAGTTAATGATCATGGTTTGATTACTGCTTAAAATATGGGATGGATGGAGTCTACCGTGACATAGACTATACTTCCATTCCTCTTTTTCATCCAATGTTTCCACAAACTGCCCTAATCTTTGTTTTAGTATTCGATTAACCTGAACTAAATCCCGGTACTGCGTACATACTAACAATTCAAAAGGAGACATGTATCGCTTTTGCTCAAATTGTTCCACATAATAGAGTAATTTCTTCTCAATAGATTCACAAGTTGTTTGATAGGATTGAAACTGTTTTTTTATAGAAGGACCTTTAATGGATTGGGTGCGTTTGGTTTTCGCATGGATGTGACCAATACTACGAAATGCTGCACCTAATTGTGGAATTTCACGAGTTTCATTAATCCATGGCATAACATAATAAAAATAATCGCCTTTTGGTTCATATAATTTTTGTTGATTCGTTAAATATACTGGGAGAATGTCCGTAAAATTATTTTGATAGGCCTGATGATACACATATTCCCAATTTCTTAAGGTTTCCGACGTTAACTTGCTGCGTTTGACCGCATACTCCGACTGATAATCCTTTACATAATATAAGGAGTTTGTGATTGGTTGTATATCATGTGGATATATACCATAGGATTTTAATACTTCCCTTATTAACTCCACCAGTTACCACTCCTTTTAACTCATGAAAGTGAGTTACCCCTTGATATGATTCAAGGGGTAACCATCTAGTTTACTTTTTTATGATATGGGATGTACAGAAGCTGCCCAGCCGAAACATCATCAGAATCTAATTTATTTTGACTGGTTATTTGTAATGTAGTCGTTTCATAACGTTCAGCAATGCTCTCCAATGTATCATTTTCTTGAACAATACAGAGACGCATTTTCGTATACCTTTCTTCTTCCTCTTCTTCACCTCTGAACAATTTAGAAAGGAAATTCAATCCTTTCACTTTCTCTGAACTACTTTCAGAACTCTCATCATCATCAGTATCAGGTGAATCGTTATATTCTACTGATGGTGATGGACTCGGTGATTCATAAAACACATCGGGCGATTCATTTGGTGATTCATTATCCTGCTCTTCATTGTCCTTGTTAAAAAACTCACTGAGTGTCTGAGTTTCTTTATATTTCCAGCGGCCCTTCTCTTCAGGACTTTCCGATGATTCTTCTTCAACATAATCATCTTGTAAACTAGGAATATTCGTATTGAGCGATTCACTAGATTCGACTTCATCATTTTCCTTTTTGATTTCGAATTCAAAGGACTCTTCTGCTCTTTCTGATGATAATGGTTCTGATTCGGACTCAGGCTCTAATTCAACAGCATCAGCACTCGCATCATTTTCTTCGGTAGTCTCCGTATAACGAGGCTCCTCTACTTGATCGCTGATTCCATGTATCTCAATGGTTGATTTCAGCTGCAATTGATTGGATGCTGGCAATTCATAATCAAATTCCGTAATCATCACGGATACATCATTCAAATCATCAACTCGATAAGATGGAATAGAAATTTCTACAGGAAAACGGTGAGAAAACACAGCACCACCACTTCCTCCATCCTCTACTCTTTCCATATATCGTTTTGCTTGATATCCCTCAGAAAAGAATGATTCTTCATCCGAATCACTTGTATCATACTGTGCCATCAAATAGGACCCTTGTAGTTCAACAACACCCCTAATCGAAATATAATCATTAAATGGTTGAATGGATATTTCTGGATCTAACGAAATTCCTACTATCTCTTCGACTTCCTGTCCCTTTTCAAAAAATAGAGACTCATTTAATTCAAAACTAAATACAGACTGTTCATTGGACAAGTGACTTCCTCCCTTCAACATATAAAATTCATATGCCCCATATGTCTTAATTATCTATATGAACTTAGGTGGGAGGATATGCTAATTTTATTAGCCTCACCAGACGACTATTCATGTCTAAATCGAAATATTTCCATTTTTTTCAATATAGAATATAATAGACTTGTACACTAAAAGAAAAGTTGAGAGCGCCCGCTTGGCGACGTAAGGACAAAGAAGTAATTCTTTGAAGTGCCTTCGCTAGTCGCAGGCGCTCGGATGCTAGACATCTCTGAAATTTTGTACATTCTTATCTTTAAAAGAAAGGAAGTGAGTTGTGCTGCCGGTACCGTTTAAAGAACGCACCCCATCAAAAGAATTAATCACGATGGAATTATTAAATCAAAGAAAACAATTAGCCACAAAGGACAAACATCATTATCTAAATTTAAAAAAAGGCTATGAAGGAGAGGTGAAATTTGATAAGTTAACAGAAAAACTGCAGTGTAAATGTCTTATACTAAATGATTTGTTGCTTGAAGCGAACAATACTACCTTCCAGCTAGACTCGACAATCATCTTAAATGGAAAACCATTTATTTATGAAATAAAGAACTTTGATGAAGATTATTATTATAATTCTGACAAGCTCTATAAGAAACCAAACCTAGAAGTTCTTAACCCTTTGCATCAAATTAGCAGAAGTGAATCACTACTACGGAGATTACTTAACAACCTCGGATACAATCTTCCAATTGAATCTTTCGTTATTTTCATCAATTCCAATTTCACGTTATATCAAGCCCCAATGGATAAACCAATTATCCTTCCAACTCAAATCAATCGATTCTTAAATAATTTGAATTCAACTACTTCACAGATAACCGAAAGAGACCTTAAATTAGCTCATCAATTAAAGTCACTTCATATCACTGATCCAAAGTATGACAAAATACCACCCTATCATTTTGATGAATTATATAAAGGAATAGCCTGCAAATACTGTCAGTCAATTTCTACTGAACTAATTCGTAGAACAATCGTCTGTCAAAATTGTGGTGGGAAAGAACTGTATTCAAATGCTATTATAAGGTCAGTAAGAGAATTTCAAGTTTTATTTCCGGATAGAAAGGTTACTACTAATATTATTCACGATTGGTGTCAGATAGTATCTAAGAAGATGGTTAGGACGACTTTAGTTAATAACTTTAAAATGATTGGTGAAAATAAATGGATATATTTTGAATAAGACAAAAAGTCCATCACTTGTTTGATGGACTTTTTGTGTTTTTGGTAAATTCATTAATTTAAGGCAAGGTAAGGTTCTCTCGATTACCGTAGAGGTGACAGTATTTGGTCTACGGGCATCGAGAGCGTCTATCGATTACCCTAGTACCTCCAACTCTCGTCCTTCCGGCATTGAGAGGCACTATCGGTTACCGTAGTACCTCCAACTCCCACGCTTCCGGCATCGGGAGGCTTTATCGATTACCGTAGTACCTCCAACTCCCACGCTTCCGGCATCGAGAGCCTCTATCGGTTACCGTAGAACTCACAACTCTCGTCCTTCCGGCATCGAGAGGCACTATCGATTACCCAAGAACACACTACTCCCGCTCTTCCGGCATCGAGAGGCACTATCGATTACCGAAGAACTCACAACACCCGCTCTTCCGGCATCGAGAGGCACTATCGGTTACTGTAGAACCGACAACACCCACGCTTCCGGCATCGAGACAACCTTTCGATTACCGTAGAACCACTAACTCCCGCTCTTCCGGCATCGAGAGGCACTATCGATTACCGTAGTACCACCAACTCTCCCACTTCCGGCATCGAAACACCTTATCGATTACCCTAGAACCAACAACACCCGCTCTTCCGGCATCGAGAGACCTTATCGATTACCATAGAACACACTACTCCCGCTCTTCCGGCATCGAGACAACCTTTCGATTACTGTAGAACCTACTACTCTCGCTCTTCCGGCATCGAGAGGCACTATCGATTACCGTAGTACCTCCAACTCCCGCGCTTCCGGCATCGAGAGGCACTATCGATTACCGTTGAACTCACAACACCCGCCCTTTCGGCATCGAGAGGCACTATCGATTACCGTAGAACCACCAACTCTCTCGCTTCCGGCATCGAGACAACCTTTCGATTACCCTAGAACCACTAACTCCCGCGCTTCCGGCATCGAGAGGCACTATCGATTACCCTAGAACACACCACTCCCGCTCTTCCGGCATCGAGAGGCACTATCGATTACCCTAGAACACACTACTCCCGCTCTTCCGGCATCGAGAGCCTCTATCGGTTACCGTTGAACTCACAACTCTCGTCCTTCCGGCATCAAGAGGCATTTTCGATTACTGTAGAACCTACTACTCTCGCTCTTCCGGCATCGAGAGGCACTATCGATTACCGTAGTACCACCAACTCTCCCACTTCCGGCAACGAGAGGCACTATCGATTACCGAAGAGCTCACAACACCAGCTCTTCCGGCATCGAGAGCCTCTATCGGTTACCGTAGTACCTCCAACTCCCGCTCTTCCGGCATCGAGAGGCCCTTTCGATTACCGTAGAACCACTAACTCCCGCTCTTCCGGCATCGAGAGCATCTATCGGTTACCGTAGAACTTACAACTCTCGTCCTTCCGGCATCGAGACAACCTTTCGATTACCCTAGAACTCACAATACCCGCTCTTCCGGCATCGAGACAACCTTTCAATTACCCTAGTACCTCCAACTCCCGCTCTTCCGGCATCGAGAGGCACTATCGATTACCGTAGAACCACCAACTCCCGCTCTTCCGGCATCGAGAGACCCTATCGATTACCCTAGTACCTCCAATACCCCCGCTTCCGGCATCAAGAACATTCCCAAATACCCCGAGACGAAAAAAACCCACCACAGTAAAACTGCAGCAGGCTTTCACGATACCGTTTATTTAATTTTAGCAAATGTGTTCTTCACTGCTTGGATTGTTTTTTCGATATCCTCGTCTGTATGCTTAGTAGAAAGGAAAAGACCTTCGAATTGAGACGGTGGTAAAAATACGCCTTCTTCAATCATTCCACGATAGTATTGTGAGAAGTGATCGAGATTCGATTTTTGTGCTGTTTCATAGTTGATTACTGGCTCACTAGAGAAGAACACCCCAACCATGGATCCTGCACGATTTATTTGTAATGGTATATTAAACTCCTCAGATGCTTGCGTAAATCCTTCAATTAGCTTTTCAACTTTTTGATTGATTTCTTCATAAGATTGTTCGGATAAAGCAGTCAAAGTCTCATACCCAGCTGTCATCGCTAATGGATTCCCAGATAATGTTCCTGCTTGATAAATTGGGCCTGTTGGAGCAACTCTTTCCATGATTTCACGTTTTCCTCCATATGCACCAACTGGTAAACCACCACCAATAACTTTTCCTAAACAAGTTAAATCAGGGGTAACACCAAAATGGCCTTGGGCACAATTATAGCCAACACGGAAGCCAGTCATTACTTCATCAAAAATTAGTACGGTACCATTTTCTTCAGTAATTGTACGTAACTCTTGAAGGAAGTCATTTTGTGGTGGAACAACACCCATATTACCAGAAACAGGTTCCACAATAACGGCTGCAATATCCTCACCAAATTGTTCAAATGCAAAACGAACACTTTCCACGTCATTATATGGAACGGTAATGGTATTTTGAGCAATTGATTCTGGCACTCCTGGACTATCAGGTAACCCTAGTGTTGCAACACCAGAACCAGCTTTAATAAGTAAAGAGTCCCCATGACCGTGATAGTTTCCTTCAAATTTAAGGATTTTATCTCGTCCTGTATATCCGCGAGCGAGACGTAACGCACTCATTGTTGCTTCTGTTCCGGAGTTAACCATACGTACCATTTCAATCGAAGGTACTCGGTCAATAACAAGTTGTGCTAATTTATTCTCGATCAAGGATGGTGCCCCAAAGCTTGTTCCTTTTGCAGCAACTTCTTGTAATTTACTTACAACACGGTCGTCTGCGTGTCCTAAGATTAGAGGTCCCCAACTCAATACATAATCAATGTATTCATTCCCATCGATATCATAGATTTTAGAACCTTTTCCACTCTCCATAAAAATCGGTGACATACCTACAGATTTAAATGCACGCACAGGTGAGTTTACTCCACCCGGCATTAAATCAACGGCTTCTTTGTATGCATCAATTGATTGATCAAAGTTCTTCATTATTTTCACCTCACCTATTATTATTCAGCTAACCATTTAGCAACATCTTTAGCAAAATACGTAATAATTAAATCAGAACCTGCTCTCTTCATCGCAGTTAATTTTTCCAAAACAAGTTCTTTTTCACTAATCCACCCATTTTGTGCTGCAGCTTTTACCATGGAATATTCGCCACTTACATTATAAGCAACGACTGGCACATTAAAGTTATTACGGACATCACGTACGATATCTAGGTATGACAATGCAGGTTTTACGATTAGAAAATCTGCCCCTTCTTCTACGTCTGACTCTGCTTCTCGTAGTGCTTCTAGACGATTGGCTGGGTCCATTTGATATGTTTTACGATCTCCGAATTGAGGAGTACTATCTGCCGCATCACGGAATGGACCATAAAATGCAGAGGCATATTTAACGGCATAGGACATGATTGGGATGTTCGTATACCCCGCCTCATCTAGCGCTTCACGAATGACGGCAACAAATCCATCCATCATATTAGAAGGTGCAATAATATCTGCGCCAGCTTCTGCTTGCGATACAGCTGTTTTCGCTAAAAGCTTCAATGATTCGTCGTTGTCGACATCATGATTATGAATGACACCACAGTGACCGTGTGACGTATATTCACATAAACAAGTGTCCGCAACAACAAGCATATCTGGAAACTCTTTTTTAATAAGACGAGTTGCTTGTTGAATCATTCCTGTCTCCACATATGCACCAGTTCCCACTTCATCCTTATCGTTCGGTACACCAAATAGAATTACAGCTTTAATTCCTAAGTCATAAACTTCTTGTACTTCTTCTTTAAATAAATCTAGAGAAACTTGAAAAACTCCTGGCATCGAAGGAACTTCATTTTTAATGTTTTCCCCTTCAATGACAAACATCGGATAAATAAAATCTTCCACGCGAAGATGATTTTCCCTAACTAATGATCGCATTGCATTAGAAGAACGCAAACGACGATGACGTTTAAATTCTACATTACTCATGGCAATCTAACTCCTCTTATTAAAATTAATCATTGCTTCTATCATACCATCCACTGTAAATGTATCAGCAACTAGAATTCGCTCAAAACCTACTTGCTTCGCCTTTGCCTCTGTTGTCGTTCCAATACAGACAATTACAGGGTCATTGTTTATGTACGTCTGACCGTGTGATTTTACAAAAGCCTCAACAGTTGACGGACTAGTAAATGTTATAAAATCAAATGAATGGGTATTAAGTGCTTCCATTAACTTCGATTCTATATTATGAACCGTTTCATAGACCTCAATAGAATCATAGTTCACGTTTCTCTTTGTAAAAAATTCTGGGAGGACATCTCTCGACCGATTTCCGCGCACTAATAAAATCGTACCAGGTTCTGGATATTCTGTTAAGAAAGTATCCGTCATAGAATCTGCCGTGTATTGCTCGGGCAAAAAGTGAACATTGAATCCATATTGCTGAATTGCTTCTTCGGTTTTATTCCCAACAGCAGCAATCCGAACAGACTTCATTAAGGAAAGAGCACTTTTATCTAGGTTTTTAAAGAAGCAATGAACCCCATTTGTACTCGTGAAAAAAATCCATTGATAGTTTTGAATATCAATATATTCTTTCGGTTCCATACATTCAATTTTCAAAAGGGGAACCTCAATTGGAATGCCACCTTCTGCTTTCACTTTTTCCGTAAATACTTTCGCTTGACTTTTTTCCCTTGTGATCAGGACTTTTTTCTCCAATAATCGGGAGGACATTACTGGTCCAACTCCGCTTTCACTTTTTCTACAATATCTTTTGCCCCTTGAGCAATAAGTTTGTCTGCAGCTTCCTTTCCTACTGTTTCAGGATCTTCACCGCGAACAACTTCTTTTAAAATCGTTTTTCCATCTGGAGTTCCGACCAATGCTGTTAGTACAACGTCATCGTTCTCAAGATACGCGTATCCACCAATTGGAACTTGGCAACCACCTTCTAATAAATGAAGGAAAGTACGTTCTGCCTTTACTGTTTTCGTTGTTTGCCCGTCATTGATTTTTGATAATAGCTCAATCAACTCATGATCGTCTTCACGACACTCGATTGCTAATGCACCTTGGCCAACTGCTGGGACACATACTTCTGGTTCAAGATATTCGGTAATTAATTCTTCACTTAACCCAACACGCTTTAATCCAGAAACCGCTAAAATAATTGCATCATAGTCTTCTTCTTGTAATTTGCGGATTCTCGTTTCAATGTTTCCACGAATCCATTTAATCTCCACATCCGGTCGTGCTGCTAAAATTTGAGCACCTCTTCTTAGACTACTTGTTCCAACAATTGCACCTTCACGAAGGTAACTTAGAGGAACATTTCCTTTTGAAATAAAAGCATCTCGGTGATCTTCACGGACAGGAATGGTTGAGATCACTAAGCCTTCTGGAAGTACAGCTGGCATATCCTTCATACTATGTACAGCAAAATCAATTTCCTTGTCATACATGGCTTGCTCGATTTCTTTTACGAACAATCCTTTACCACCAACTTTAGATAACGTCACATCAAGGATTTTATCGCCTTTTGTAACAATTTTCTTTACTTCAAATTCATTTTGAACGCCGGCTTCTTTTAATTGATTAATAACCCAATCCGTTTGTGTTAAAGCCAAATTACTTTTTCTAGAACCAACAACTATTTTTCTCATACTATATCCTCCTAGAAATTAAAAATGAAAATTCGATAACATATTAAATAAAAAGAAATTGATTAATAAAAATAAAAATGCACCAGAATTATAGATCGCTATGGATTTCCCTCGGTATCCGGTAATTAATCTCAAGATCAAATACCCAATATATACCAATAATACTAGTATCGACCCAATCGTCTTTAAATCAAACCAATAAAATTCCTCATTTGACGTAAACGCCCAAACAAATCCTAAAATGATACCAATTAAAAGCAGTGGTACACCAATCGTGATGGACGTGAATGACAATTGATCTAATCGTTGAAGGTCACCAAACCTCCATATCCATTTTAAGCCTTTTTTCTCTTTTAAGAAATAATATTGTATTAAGTACATCACAGAAAAGATGAAAGAGAATGTAAAGAAACCATAGGAAAGGATGGTAATCATCACATGAGTAATGATGATTTCATGGACTAATTGCGACCCATTATTCACATGGATCCCCTGATTTGCACTCGTCAATATATGAAGCAACAAGATAAAAAAGCTAAATAAATTGGTAAAAAATACGATAAAATATACTTTGAAAATTTTATTGATAATAAGTGAAAAAATGACGAGTATCCAACTATAAAAAAATAAGCTATCCGTTAATGTTGCAACAGGAAAACTATTTTCGATAAATATTTGCAGGCATAAAAAAATGGTTTGAAGGACCCAAACCATACTAAGTAACCAGAAGGCAACTCGATTTGCCTTCCGGTTTTGTTGAATAAAATCAATAAAATATCCAATCAAACTTAGTCCATATATGAATAATATAAGTTCATATAACCACTTGGTTTCAAGCATAGAGTAACCTCTCTTGAAAAAACTAGCCTTACATACAAAAATCGTTCTTACTAATAATCACTTCTACAAAGTAGAATTTATCTAGTAGCAAGCTTTTCCATTAAAGGAATAAAACCATGTTCTTGTTTTGCAAACTCAATGATTGTGTCATTCTTTAGGGCTTGCTTTTCGATTTCTTTCTTCAGTTCTTCATTTATACCAAAGATTTCCACAAACAATTGTAACGCATGCTCTGAATGATCACTAACAGCTAATTCCTTAGCTTGATTGATCGGCTCTTTAATTAATTGGTTCACAATACTTTTCGTATGCTTGTTTAGCACCTTTTTCTCTCGTTCTGTTAAATCAGGCATTTTACGTTCAATACTCTTCATCGTTTCTGATTGAATCGTTAACGCCTTCTGTCTAAGGGCGGAGATAACAGGCACCACACCTAGCGTTTTTATCCATTCATTAAAAGCAACAATTTCACTTTCAATCATAAGTTCAATTTCTTCTGCTGCTTTCTTGCGTACTTCTAAGTTTTCATCAACGATATTTTGTAAATCATCAATATCATATAAGAAGACATTATCTAGCTCACTAATAGCAGGATCTAAGTCACGTGGAACAGCAATATCGACTAAGAATAATGCCCTTCCTTTACGTTGTTTTTGAATTGGCGATAACATTTCCTTAGAAATCACCGTACTATTTGAGCCAGTTGAACTTATTAAAATGTCTGCTTGTGCTAACATCGCATCCAAGTTCTCGATTTTTTCAGCTTTTGCATTAAACTTCTCTGCTAAAGCAACCGCATTTTCATAAGTACGATTAATTACGGTAATATTTGTCGCACCAGATCCTTGAAGGTTTTTTGCAGCCAATTCACCCATTTTACCTGCTCCAAGAATCACAACATGTTTATTGTTCAATGAACTAAAGATTTTCTTCGCTAACTCTACAGCAGCGTAACTAACGGATACTGCATGTTCACCAATCGCTGTTTCCTTTTGTGACCGTTTAGCAAATGTAACAGCTTGCTTAAACAATTCGTTGAAAACAGTACCGGTTCCTTGTGTTTGCTGAGACGTTAAGAATGATTGCTTTACTTGACCTAGTATTTGGGTTTCGCCCAATACCATCGAATCAAGTCCAGCTGTAACACGAAATAGATGCTCTAAGGCACCATCTGCTTCTCTTATTTGTAAAAATGTAGAAAATTCATCTTTATCAATGTTAAACCAATCGGCTAAAAACTGTTTAATATAATAACGCCCCGTGTGCAATTGGTCGACTACGGCATATATTTCCGTACGATTACACGTTGAAACAATAACGTTTTCTAAGATGCTTTTCTGCTCTTTTAGAGTAGCCATTGCTTCTTCTAAAGATGACTCATCGAACGTTAGTTTTTCTCTAATTTCTACTGGAGCTGTTTTATAATTTAAACCAACATTTAGTATATGCACCGTATCTCTCCTCTTACAAAACTTGGCCCCTTGCCAAGAATTTTTGGCAAATGCCAAAGTAGTTTCTTAGTAAAAATAATGTTTTACTAAGAGCAACAGAGGTTCAAATAATTTTTGAACTCACATTCATAACTATAGTATTCCACTTACTATTCTAACATAGCTTTTCCATCCAATAATTTTAATTTGTGAACATAATTTGAAATAATATGATAGGATAATACGTATAGAAAAATGTTCATACAATTCGATTGTACTCTATCATAATTGTCTAAATGAATCAAGGAATCCACAGCCTTGTCGAAATGGGGGAATGAAATGAAAAAGCAATATTCTTTTTTAGGTTATTTATTAGTTGGTTTCGGTTTGTATTTCCTCCTACGGGAATTGAAAATACCGATTTTGACTGATTTTTATTCTTGGACTACCTTACTCATAATTCTTGGGGTCGTCCTACTCGTTCATGGATATAAGTCCTCTGATTTCAACAATCTGTTTGCTGGAACCTTCTTATTAGGATTAGGAATTCACTTCCATGGTCTCAGACATTATAGCTTTTGGATTGAACATTGGGCCGTATATTTGTTGCTGATTGGTATTGCGTTTATTGTTCGATCGTTAAAGTCAAAAAAAGGTCTATTGTTAGGGATTAGTTTAAGCAGTTTAGCCATTCTTATGATCTTTTCGACGAAACTCCCGGATACTTTTCCTTGGGTATACGATATTATTCATATTATTGACCGCTTTTGGCCAATCGCCCTTATTATTATTGGTATTTATTTTATAAAATCAAAAAAATGAAGCCTAGCTTGGTTCAGTAGAAACAGATCCAAGCTATGTCACACAAGGAAGAGGCTGGGACAAAAGTATTTTAATAAAGCACAAACCCGAACAATGTTATGTTTGTTAAAAATCATCGCTACGGAAATATACTTCGCTTTCCGT
>NZ_FQVW01000005.1 GCF_900129485.1 Ornithinibacillus halophilus | reverse complement strand
AAAAAGACTTGCATTTTAATTCAGAAGTGATTATAATAAGTCTTGTCCTTAAATTTAATAAATGTCTGGTAGCGATAGCGAGAAGGTCACACCTGTTCCCATGCCGAACACAGAAGTTAAGCTTCTCAGCGCCGATGGTAGTTGGGGCTTTGCCCCTGCAAGAGTAGGACGTCGCCAGACAATAAAGAGTAACATGGTAACCATTATGGTTGCCATGTTTTTTTGATTTAAGAAGGGGACTATAACAAATAAATGCTCAGTATTTCCAACGTGAATTTAGATTCAATAATATAAAAAGTACACCTATTCGCAAA
The DNA here is from genome assembly GCF_900129485.1 of Ornithinibacillus halophilus. GTDB lineage: Bacteria > Bacillota > Bacilli > Bacillales > Amphibacillaceae > Ornithinibacillus > Ornithinibacillus halophilus. Next base: position 94,024 of record NZ_FQVW01000005.1, on the reverse strand, counting down.
TAGGTGTACTAATTATTTCTGGTTAGCTCATTCCATAAGGGCCCAGTTTTTGTGAATTACTATTTGAATTCCCTGTAGTTAATTGCGAAATAAATGGAACTACTTTAGAAACGGTTTGACCTAAGTTTTGATTGTTTTTAGACATCGTATAATAAGTTGCAGCACCAACTCCAACTGATGCAATCAACGGTAACCACATTCCATTCTTCTGCATTCTTAACTCAACCCCTTCTTTTTGCCCCCAGACATTCTTAGCATGTAACACCAATAAAAAATCATGCTAGGAATGAACTTCCAGTGTTTTAAGGTAAGAGAGAATAAATGCCACATTATTTGGCAACATTGAACTATTTGACAGGGACAGGTGCATGTTCTTGAGTGAAATTTCCTGTTCGTATGCAAAAGAGTACTCGCTCTATAATTTCTCTTAATTCATAGTGTAACTTGATACTTCAAATGCAGCATTCATCCCAGCTAATCTCCCAGTAACTAGTGCTGATGTAATATTGTATCCTCCAGTGTAACCATGTATGTCAAGAATTTCACCACAGAAATACAAACGTTCCATTAGTTTCGATTGCATTGTATTAGGTACTATTTCTTTTGTTGAAATACCACCACCAGTAACAAAGGCTTTTTCTAATGGAAGGGAGCCGTGGACTTCAAAAGTAAAATGTTTAATATCTTGTACAATTAAACGGACCATCTCTTTAGAAATATTAGCTGCTTTTTGCTCATCATTACATTGGTTTTTATTCAAAATAAATTCTAATAATCGTTCTGGAACAATTCCTTTAAGAAGGTTTTTTATTGCTTTTCTTGGGTTTTCTTCTAATAGCTTTAGAATACGTTTCATTAGCTGTTCTTCATTCTCATTTGGTAAGACATCTAGGTGCATCGTGACATTGTCTCGTCCTTTTAATAGTTCTTTAACTACGAACTGAGAACATCTAAGGACTGCGGGGCCAGACACACCGAAATGAGTAAAAATCATATCCATTTGATGGGTGATTATCGGTTTATTCTTTTTGTTTAAGACAGATAGAGCAACATTTCTTAATGATAACCCTTGAAGGCTTTTATTATTAATAAAGTTTTCTTTTGAAGTTAATGCTACTTCTGTAGGGTATAGTTCTGTAATGGTATGGCCGGCTTTTTTTGCCCAAGCATATCCATCACCTGTAGATCCGGTATGTGGTACGGCTTTTCCTCCTGCAGCTATTACAACTGCTTTTGTTGAAATCTTTTCTCCATCTTTTAATATAATCATATGATGACCATTATCATAATGGATGGCTTCTACTTGTGTATTCATTCTAACTTTTACATGTAACTCATCCATTTTATTAATTAATGCATCCACAACGCTTTTTGCTGAGTTAGATACGGGAAACATACGTCCGTGATCTTCCTCTTTTAAGGCAACACCCAATTCTTCAAAGAAATCAATGATGTCATAGTTATTAAAAACAGAAAAGGCACTATATAAAAACCTACCATTTCCAGGTATATGCTTAATGATTTCATCTTGTGGTAAGCGATTGGTTACATTACACCTACCACCACCAGATATCGCTAGTTTTTTACCTAACTTTTTTCCTTTTTCAATTAATAATGTTTTTGCTCCATGTTCTGCAGCAGCAATAGCAGCCATTAATCCTGAAGGGCCACCACCTATTATCGTTACATCATACATTACTTTCTTCATTCCTTTCTCTTTTCCTATCTTACCACTTTTTCCATAATATTTACCCATAATGGTCAGAAAAACTGTAACTGTTCAATTAAATAATAGAGGAAACGTTATCCTTGTTTATAAATTGTATGGTAAAATAGCCTTAGCTTATATTAATCTTAGATGCAGGTGAAACAATGTCAAAATCAACAATGGTAAGGGGAGCACTCCTATTAACCAGTGCCACTTTCTTAACCAAGTTTCTTGGGATGATTTATGTTATTCCTTTTAACGCAATGATTGGTGAAGAAGGAGGGGCACTGTTTCAATATGCTTATATACCTTATAGTATTTTAATAACCCTATCTACTATCGGATTACCCTCAGCAGTTTCTAAGTTTGTTTCTAAATATAATTCATTAGAGGATTATTATACTGGACTGAGAATGTTTAAAGTAGGTATGAAGATAATGGCTGTCACAGGAATTCTTGCGTTTTTAATTTTATTTTTTGGGGCAGAGTCATTAGCGAAAATTATGCTTGCAGATGCTGACATCGTGAATAACTCTGTTGAGGATGTAACGATGGTCATTCGCATGGTTAGTATTGCTCTAATTATAATACCATCCATGAGTATTTTTAGAGGATTCTTTCAAGGAAATGAATCGATGGGACCTACTGCTGTATCACAAGTAGTGGAGCAAATTGTAAGGATAATATTCTTATTAACAGCTGTCTTTTTAATTATTAATGTTTTTAATGGTACGATTGCAACTGCTGTTGGATTTGCTACTTTTGCAGCGTTTATTGGGGCAATCGCTTCTTATACAGTACTTTTGTATTTTTGGAGAAAGAGAAAGCCTTATATAGACAAAAAAATTGCACAGCAAACAAGGACTAGTGATTTAACAACGAAGGACTTGGCTACCGAATTACTAAGTTATGCTGGACCGTTTGTGTTTTTTGCAATTGCTATTCCCTTAGTTCAATTAGTTGACACCGTCACGTTTAACCGTGCAATGATCAAGATTGGCCAAGGTGATGTTACTGAGATGATGCTAGGTACCATTAACTTTACGAGTCATAAGTTAGTAATTATGCCAGCAACTTTAGCTTCGGGACTTTCAATAGCTTTATTACCAGTAATTACGTCATCATTTACCAAACAAAATGGTCAGGCATTAAAGGATCAAATTAACCAAGCAATTCAAATCATTATTGTTTTGGTAATTCCAGCGTCCTTAGGAATTACATTATTATCAGATGAAGTGTATGGATCCTTATTCGGAATGGGAAAATTAGATACTACCAGTAGTATCTTAGCTTGGTATGCTCCAGTAGCCGTTCTTTTTGCTTTATCCAGTGTAACAGCGATTATAATGCAGGGGATTAATCAACAAAATACGGCTGTAATTCATTTATTTATCGGGATTTTAGCAAAGGTATTACTTAATACACAGTTCATTTATATGTTTGGTGCGAAAGGGTCTATTTATGCTACTGCCTTAGCTTTTGCAATCCCTGTTTTATTAAATCTGTGGAAAATTAAAAAAACAGTAGATTTACCAATAAAACCGTTAATTAAACGTACGATGCTGGTAGGTATCTTTGTTACTTTTATGGCAATTGCTATTTGGATAATCAAGTTTGTTCTTGGATTATTGGTTGCATATGAAGAATCTAGGTTCGGATTATCAATCATGCTAGTATTAGGGGTAATGTTTGGTGGATTAACATACTTATGGTTTGCTTATAAATCAACATTACTAGAACGTGTTTTAGGAGAGCGAGTTCGGGTTTTAGAACGAATTTTTGGTAAGTAGTTGAGAATTACTTGTTAGGAGAATAATGATGCGTCTAGATAAACTTTTGTCTAATATGGGATATGGAAGTAGAAAAGATGTTAAATCAATACTAAAAAAGAAAGATGTTACTGTAAATGACAAGATTGTAAAAGATGGAAGCATTCACGTGGAGCCAAATAAAGACGTGATTAAGGTAAAGAATGAGATTGTCGAATACCAAGAGTATATCTATCTTATGATGAATAAACCTCCTGGAGTAATTTCTGCAACAGAAGATAATAGAGGGCAAAAGACAGTGGTCGATATTCTTCCAGATACGTTCCAACTATTTAATCCATTCCCAGTTGGCAGATTAGATAAGGATACGGAAGGACTATTGTTACTAACGAATGATGGGAAATTAGCTCATCAGTTACTATCACCTAAAAAAGACTTTGAAAAAACATACTATGCCGAGATAGAGGGGACAGTAACAGAAGATGATATTAACGCATTCAGAGATGGAGTAATTTTAGATGATGGATATAAGACGAAACCAGCTAAATTAACAATTCTATTAAGTGAGCAGACTTCAAAAGTTGAAATAACGATAACAGAGGGAAAGTTTCATCAAGTGAAGCGTATGTTTAGAGCAGTAAATAAAAAGGTGAAGTATTTAAAACGCGTTAGTATGGGAGAGTTACAATTAGATGAGTCACTTAAATTAGGGGAATTTCGAGAACTTTATAAGAATGAACTAGATTATCTCTTAGCACTTAAATAAGGACTGATTATGATGACATCTCATTATTTTATTGCCATACCACTCCCTAGAACATTAAAAGAAACGTTAGTGAATTGGCAAAAGCATTTCAAAGACCAATTAACGTATAAACAATGGCCACATATGGAAGATTTACACATCACACTAAAGTTTTTAGGAGCAGTTGAACCTGATCAGTTATCGGAGTTAATTGCACAATTGAAAAAGATAGAGAGGCTTCCTAAGTTTGAACTAACAGTAGGTAATATTGGTACTTTTGGTAAGCAATCCATGCCGAGAGTACTTTGGGTTGGTGTTGAAAAAAATGAATCTCTTCTAAAGTTGCAAAAAAAGGTAGAGGAATGTGCGACAAACATTGGTTTTTCTAAAGAAAATAGATTATATAAGCCTCATATTACGCTGGCTAAAAAGTGGAATAGTGAACCAATAGATGATATCGATCGATTACTGTGTTCCTTTAAAAAAGAACAATTAGAAATAACGGTTGATGAAATTGTAATTTATCAAATCTTCCCGTCACGTAGTCCAAAATATGAGGTAATACGGTCTTATTCGTTAGAAGGAGGGAATTAGATGGCTCAATTAATTAAATTGCAAGACTATATCTCCCGCTATGAATGGAATGCGTTTAGATATCCAAGTCAATATATCCGATTCAAACAAGAGAATTGGAAAAAACTTAAGTATCTTTGGGCAAATCCACCTAAAGACGAACCAGTAACTGAACCAATAACTAAATCAAAATGGAAATCCTTATTTAAACGTGAAGAAGAGGTTAAACAGTCTGAAGAAAAGCCATCAATTTATAACAATCTTCCTAAGACAGAAGTAGATCTAAAATTCTATTTCTTAGATAAACTCCTACCTGTACAATTAAAATGGGCCACTTCAACAGTAACAGAAGTATCGTTTATGGATAAAAAATTCGAACGTGATTTGCAATTAAAATACTTTCTACAAAGATTTCCAGATACGTATTTGTTAATGTATTATCCAATTTTTCGAATTAAAGAAGCGCCTATAGATGGAGAGATTATTTTAATTAGTCCTGTAGGTATAGAAATTATCTATGTGATGGACGAGGATAGAAGAGCAAACATTTATATAATAGATGATCGTTCATGGGAAATCAGACAAGGAGACTCTACAAAAAAGATATTGAGTCCTGTGATAGCCTTAAAGCGAACAGAAATGATTATTCAATCGATCTTACGTCAGAAGAATATTGATTTTCCAGTGAAGAAAGTGATTTTAGCGCGCAATAATACAATAACTTCTGTAGTAGAGCCATATAATACAACGATTATTGATAAAAATCGACATGAGGATTGGTTTACTGAAAAACGTTCTCTTGTATCCCCATTAAAAAACACTCAGTTAAAAGCCGTTGAGCAGATTCTATTAAACTGTCAAACTACTTCTGTAAGAAGACCAGAGTGGGAAGAAGACAACGATCAAATTCAATTTGTTGATGAGGTTGAAAAATGATAATTTTTATTGTAAATCCAGCGGCAGGACATGGCAGAGGAAAACGGATATATACTAAGATTAAAAAAAGTACTATTTATCAGGAAGTACAAAGCAAAGTCTATTTTACAGAATATCCAAATCATGCTGAAGAACTTGCAACGGAAATCAGTAAGCAAAATCTAGAAAACCTAATAGCTGTTGTCGTTATCGGTGGGGATGGTACATTACATGAAGTGATGAATGGTATTGACCCATTAATAAATGTAGCTTTTATTCCGGGTGGTTCTGGAAATGATTTTGCCCGTGGTTCCAAAATTAAAGGAAATCCAATTGAAATTTTAAGACGAGTAATTGAGGAGCATTCAACAGATTATTGGCTTGGTAAGTATAGCATAGAAGGGGATAAGCCACGTCAATTTGTTAATAGTATTGGGTTTGGCTTTGATGCAGCAATTGCTGATCAAGCAAATCGAGCTGTTTATAAAAAACTATTAAATAAACTGCATATTGGAACAGTGAGTTACGTATTTGCACTTATTCAAGTCTTATTCCATTTTAAGCCGTTTCATGCAGAGCTAGTATTAGACGGAAAAAAATATATCATAGATGATTGTTGGATGGTTACAATTACTAATCATGCCTATTATGGTGGGGGAATGAAAATAATACCCACTGCAAAGATACAACCAAATAATTTTTCAGTACTTATTGTAGATAAAATATCAAAGTGGAAGATTTTAGGACTCTTTCTGACGGTATTTAGTGGAAAGCATGTTTCCTTTAAAGAAGTAAATGTATATCAAGCTAAAGATATAATGTTTCGTGCTCAACGAGATGTATCTTATCAGGTAGATGGGCAAACATTTAAAGGAAAACAAGGCTATGTAACGAAACACCAAGAAAACGTACGGATTTTGGGTACAATAAACAAGTAAATTACTATAGTACTTTGTTTCTTTAGAAAATATATTTTCTTGGAATGAAGCTAGACACCTTGCAAAATCTGTCGTTTTTCGGTAATCTATTAACATATTTGTAAATAAAATGTAACTTTACTTTATGTGTAATTTTTATGAATATTGGCTAATTATAGCTTGAAAATATATGGATAGCATAATGACAACATAGCAAAGATTTGAGGAATTTATGGTGGAATGGTTTCAAAAAGTTCTCGGTGACGAGTGGAAAATAAAACCTGCTGGTGGGTTAACTGGCGATGCTTTTTTTGCGGAAAAAGAGAATAGAAGACTTTTCTTAAAAAGGAATTCTTCCCCATTTCTTGCAGTTTTATCTGCTGAAGGAATTGTTCCAAAGCTTGTATGGACGAAACGAATGGATAATGGAGATGTTGTTACTGCTCAAGAATGGCTTGCAGGTAGAGCCTTAAGGCCAGAGGAAATGCAGCATCCACGAGTTGCTGATTTACTTCACAAGATCCATCATTCCACAGAACTGTTGCATATGCTTTTGCGACTAGGAAAACAGCCAATCACGTCGGAAGACCATTTGAAAGAACTGAAAAACAGGTTAAACCAATTAATTGAAATTAACCAAAATACTGAAGTAATCAAGGCAATTCAATATTTGTATCAGTACTTTCCAGTTACTAAAAGTGAGAAGCAAGTAGTATGTCATGGTGATATAGATCACCATAATTTGCTATTGACGGATGATAATCAGTTATTCCTTATAGATTGGGATAATGCCATGATATCTGATCCGATGACCGATTATGGAATGGTTCTATTGAGTTATTTACCTCAAGATAATTGGGATAGTTGGTTAAGTCGTTATGGCATCGAACGGGATGAGCACTTTCTAAAACGTTTATATTGGTATTTAATTTTAGATACATTAAAATTTATAGCATGGCATTATGAGCGTAATGAACCTAATCGAATGAAAGAACGCCTAGACCTATTAAAAAAAGTGAATAACCAAGTTAGCTCGGTTATTCCACTTGATTTAAAGAGATAGCATTAATCCACTGATTAATGTTTTCTTTATTTGTTGTAATATGTTCTTCCATATTTTGAACATTCTCACCCTGTCTTCCATAATTATAAATTTCAGGCAGGAGTTGTAAAAGTTGTTCATCTGTAATACTATTGTTCGCTAACATTGATTTTACCAACCGTTTAATTTGTTGGTATTCGGATACCTCTGCACAACAATCTTGTTGTTGCTCATCTAATATATCCATTAGTAAGGATAGCTGGTTTTCAACTGTTAATGACATCTGACTCACCTCAGACTATAGTATTCGATGTTCGATAAAAAATATGTAAAAGTACCAACAAAAGAGGTGTAAGATTTGCGACAAAGAAATAAACCGTGGGCTGATGATTTTTTAAAAGATAATCAGCACTTAATCATACCAAATCCGAAAGATTATAAAGGAAAATGGAATGAGCTGTTTAATAATAATAATCCCATTCATATTGAAATAGGAACTGGGAAAGGGCAGTTCATTGTAGGAATGGCAAAACAATTCCCAAACATAAATTTTATCGGTATTGAATTAGCAAAAAGTGTGATTGTTACTGCTGCTCAAAAAGTCTTAGATTCAGGCCAAAGTAACATACTTATGCTAAATGAAAATGCGATGGAGCTAGGTGACATTTTTGAGAATGAAGAAGTAGCAAATATTTATCTTAACTTCTCCGACCCATGGCCGAAAAATCGTCATGAGAAGAGAAGACTAACTTTCCATACCTTCCTAGACACATATCGTAAAATTCTTAATAAAGATGGACAAGTTATTTTTAAAACAGACAATAGAGGTTTATTTGAATATTCTTTAGTTAGTTTTTCAAAGTTTGGCATGACATTAGAAGAAGTGACCTTGAATTTGCATGCATTAGAAGATCCAGAAAATGTGATGACTGAATACGAAGAGAAATTCTCGGCTAAAGGTAATCCTATTTATCGTTGTAAAACAAGTTTCTAATATTAGGAGTATAGGCACTGATCCATTTGTGATTGGTGTCTTTTCGTTTATTTATGAGGGTTACGTACAATGTTAGCGTTGTAGAAAAATATTGTTTTAGCTACACTTATGTCAAAGGGGAGGTATTATATGGAGAAATTACAAGTGGGACGTGCGACCATTACTTGGTTAAATGGTGGCGTGAACTTTTTAGATGGGGGAGCTATGTTTGGGGTTGTTCCTAAAGCGTTATGGAGCAAAAAATATCCCGTTAATGAAAATAACACAATTGAATTAAGAACAGATCCGCTTCTAATTCAAATAGACGATAAGAATATTTTAGTGGATAGTGGAATAGGAAATGACAAACTTACAGACAAGCAGTTACGTAATTTTGGTGTATTAGAGCAATCTTCGGTTATTCAATCATTAGAAGCTTTAAATATTACTCCAAATGATATTGACCTTATATTGATGACACATTTACATTTTGATCATGCTTGTGGTTTAACTGAAAAAACCTCTGATAGCTTCGAATCGATATTTAAAAATGCTATTATCTATACATCAGAAGTGGAATGGAATGAAATGAGAAACCCTAATATCCGATCAGTAAATACGTATTGGGAAATGAACTGGAAGCCAATTGTAAATCAAGTAAAAACGTTTACTGACGAGCTTGAAATTATTCCGGGGTTACGAATGATTCATACAGGTGGGCATAGTGATGGGCATAGTATATTGGTATTTGAGGACGAAGGGAATTGTTTTATACATATGGCAGATTTAATGCCGACCCTAGGGCATCAAAATAAACTTTGGGCGTTAGCATATGATGATTATCCTGTTACCTCTGTTCACGAGAAGCAAAGATGGATGGATTTTGGGTATAAGAATAATGCATGGTATACTTTCTATCATGATGCCTATCACAGAGCCGTGAAGTTTGATGAAAAAGGAGAAATACAAGAAATTATTAAAAGGAAACGGTATTCCTATAATTAAAATAAGACCACTAGGATAATTTATCCTGGTGGTCATAATTTTTTAAAGAGATTCAGCTACGACGTCTATGACAGCCCCTGTATCAACATCAATGTGAAACTCAAATTGTTTACTTTCACCATCGATATTCCGAGTTATTCCTCCGCGATAGATATTATATGAAAGACCGTGTTTTTGAACTTCTTCTGGCTTCATATAAATCCAAGATCCACTAATAGGGCCTTGTTGTTTAAATACTTCTTTTGCTCTTTTTAAAGCTTTTTCAGGTGTTATCTTTTGATTACGATCAATTTGTTGCTTGGCTAAGTATCCAACTGCCACACCAAGACCTGCTGCTAGGACTGCTTTTTTCATTCCCATTCATCTCACCTCTTGCGTAGATTTGCTATTGTATTCGTACCATCATGTAAGATTAGTATACCTTAAAAAAATAAAAATAGAAAATAATAGATACATGTGTTGGAATTGTGGAAACTATAAAACAGTTGATTTATACTAATAATGATACATAAAGAGAAACAAGTGGAGGGATATCATGAAGCAGGATACGCTAGATTTATTTAAAACATTAACCGAATTGCAGGGTGCACCTGGGAATGAACATGCTTTACGTACCTTTATGAGAGGTGAACTAGAAAAATACTCCGATGAAATTATTCAAGATAATCTTGGTGGTGTATTTGGTGTAAGAAAAGGGGAAGGTCCGAAAGTAATGGTGGCAGGCCATATGGACGAAGTTGGATTCATGGTTACACAAATAACCAAAAATGGAATGATTCGCTTCCAACCACTTGGTGGATGGTGGAACCAAGTATTACTGGCACAACGAGTACAAGTAATGACTGATAACGGTCCTGTTGTTGGTGTAATCGGTTCTATTCCACCACATAATTTAACCGACGAACAACGTAAAAAGCCAATGGAAATTAAAAATATGCTAATTGATATTGGTGCTGATGATAAGGAAGATGCTGAAAAGATTGGTATTAAGCCAGGACAAACCATCGTACCTATTTGTCCTTTTACGCCAATGGCAAACGAGAAAAAAATATTAGCAAAAGCATGGGATAACCGCTATGGTTGTGGACTATCCATTGAGTTGCTGAAAGAATTACAAGGTGAAAAGTTACCGAACCAATTGTTCTCAGGAGCTACAGTCCAAGAAGAAGTAGGATTACGTGGTGCCAAAGTAGCAGCAAATATGATTCAACCAGATATTTTTTATGCATTAGATGCTTCACCTGCTAATGATATGTCTGGGGATGACAAAGAATTTGGCCAACTAGGTAAAGGTGCACTTTTACGTATTTTTGACCGTTCAATGATTACACACCGTGGAATGAGAGAATTTGTCTTGGATACTGCAGAATCGAACAATATTCCATACCAGTACTTCATCTCTCAAGGTGGAACAGATGCTGGAAGCGTACATCTATCTAATAATGGTGTTCCATCAGCAGTTGTAGGAATCTGTTCACGTTATATCCATACATCTGCATCAATCATTCATGTGGATGATTACCAAGCAGCAAAAGAACTAATTGTTAAATTAGTTAAAAATACTGACCAGAATACAGTAGATTTAATTCGTCAACAATAGACTTATATGAAGCTGTTACCCATTTGGTAGCAGCTTCTAATATATCTAACCTGTAATGATACGCAAGAAATACATAAAGGAGAATTACCATGAAAATTATCGTCGGCTCAAAAAATCCTACTAAAATTAAAGCAGTTGAACATGTTTTTGCAGACGAAATAGTTAATTCCCTTTCTGTTCCTTCCAAAGTTTCAGCGCAACCATTTTCTGATAAAGAAACGAGAGATGGGGCAGTGAACCGTGCACTACAATGTGCTGAATCTGAAGAAGATGTTTATGGGATAGGATTAGAAGGTGGTGTCATGTATGTGGACAACCAACTTTTCTTATGTAACTGGGGTGCTTTAGTGACTCCTGAAAAATCCATTTTCACAGCAAGTGGTGCAAGAGTTTTATTACCTAAGGAAATTGACGATCAACTGAAAAGAGGAGTAGAACTTGGGGATATTATGGACTCCTATGCTGAAAAAAATGAAGTAAGAAACAATGAAGGTGCAATTGGTATTTTCACTAATAATTTAATATCCAGAAGTGCTATGTTTGAACATGTAGTTACTCTATTGAGAGGTCAATGGGAATATTGGAAAGTAAAATAACGATAAAGTGAGGAATTGAATTGACACAATTACCGAATTGTCCAGAATGTAACTCTGAATATACATATGAAGATGGTACTTTAATTATCTGTCCTGAATGTGGTCACGAATGGGCACCTACAGAAGATGATGAAACAAACAATGAAAAAGTATACAAAGATGCCAATGGAAATATACTAGAGGATGGAGATTCAATAACTGTTATTAAAGACTTAAAAGTGAAAGGTTCATCTTTGGTAGTTAAAAGAGGAACAAAAGTGAAGAATATTCGCTTGATTGATGGTGACCATGATATTGATTGTAAGATAGATGGGATTGGTCCAATGCAACTAAAAACGGAATTTGTTAAAAAAGTGTAAGGATCTTTAACTCTAAAATCTAATTGTTTAATAATTATATAGTTACATCAAAAAAATCCGAACTATATTCGGATTTTTTTGATTTCATAGTTTTCTATTCATAAATATAGGCTAGAACATCTAAAGCTTGATCAATCGTTTCAACCGTAACGTTGGCTTTATTCGATAGTTCTTTTAATGGATGAATTAAGCTTTCTGGTCTTACAATGATAGTTGGTTTATTCATTGTAATCGCTGCACTTGCATCCATAGCAGTATTCCACTGTTTATATTTTTCCCCAAAGAGTGCAATCACAACATCAGATTTTTGTAATAATACTTGTGTTCTTAAATTGTTCACACTAGAAGCTGCATCATCTCTATATACTTTACCAGGTTGCTGCCCTAAAATAGCTTCTCCAATATCATCAGAACGGTCATGATTTGTTTGGGGTGAAACAAAGTTTAATGGTAAATTCTTTTCTTTTGCTTTATCTTCTAATTGATCTCGCCAATCGTCGTGAATTTGGCCAGCTAAATAAACTGTTAATTCCATAAAGAAAACCTCCCAAAATATTTAGTTAATCTTAGTTTACCGAAAAAGCTCACTAAATGAAAATAATTGATACAATTCAATGACTTTTAAAATGCAAAAAATAATAGTATGATAAAAAGAGTGAATAGGTCTTTAGTAGCAATACACATTAGGGAGGGGTGGCTGGTAAAGTAATATACCAGCAACTTTTATATGGAACGTAAAACAATAATAGTAATTGCAGCATTAACATTATTTATTATAGTTTTTAGTGTTATTAGCTATGACACGGATGATGCAGTATTTCAAAAAACAAAAGAAGCAGCCGAGAATGCATTTGAAACACCAGTAAGTGTTAACTATGAGTCAGAAGGATTTTCATTTTATTTATCTGATAATGCAACAGTAGAAGAAGTTGATGCTAATAATGTTATACTTACAATTAATGAACAGTTATTATTAGTCTTCTACAATCCTTTTGAATCCTCTAAAAGTAAGTTAAACTATGATAAAGTTCAAGAAAATGATAATGTTCTACTTGAGTCTTTTGAGGATGACGAGAAATTTGGCTATGTACGGATATTACCCGAAGAAGATGCAATGTATGAGTTACAAGTTGGAATCGGGGGAGTTAAAATTACAACGATTAGCAATCGATCTAATTTAGAGAAAAATGCTAGTGAAGCGATGACAATTGCAAATTCTATCATTTCATCCGAAAAACAAGAATAGAGGCTGTTGATAAGCAGGCTCTATTTTTTCTACATGAAATCCGTAAATACAAAGCCCAATAATTGAAAGATAAGCTAAACAAAGCTATGATATTTGTGGGAGTGATTTATAGTGATAGAATTACAATCAACTGAGGAATTTAACCAATATAAAAATAAAGATAGAGTAATTATGCTTTTCACTGCTGATTGGTGTCCAGATTGTCGTGTAATTGAACCAATCTTACCTGAAATTGAAGAGCAATTCTCTAACTATACATTTATACTTATTGATCGTGATCAATTTATTTCTATCTGTCAGGACTTTGACGTATTTGGAATACCAAGTTTTCTTGCTTTTCATCATGGAGAGGAAATTGGTCGCTTTGTTAGTAAAGACCGAAAAACAAAGGAAGAGATTGTACAATTTATCGAGAATTTACCGAAGTAATAAGCGTACCTCTGTTTCGGGATAAGGAGGAATTACAATGAAAATGACTAGTATAAAGTTAAAGCGAATACTAGAAGATAGACTGGCAGGACCTAATTATCGAACATCGTTTAATCGCGATAAAGATACATTTCGAATTGAGTGGAAAGACAGCAAACAAGGTGTAACGATTACATTACCAAAAGTAATTGCAAAATATAATGAACGTGGTGAAGATGCTATTGACGAACTAGTTGACCATATTTCTCAATCACTCGTAATGATGAATGAGAGTTATCAACTTGCAGGAAGAGAAAGGAATATTTTACCTGTTATTCGTTCAACATCTTTCCCTAAAAAAACAAAGCAAGGAGAAAGACTGGTATATAAGGAACATACTGCAGAAACGAGAGTGTTTTATGCATTAGATGTCGGGAAATCTTATCGCCTTATCAATGAAAATATGGTCGAGCAAGAAGGATGGACGAATGAACATCTTGATGAAATTGCAACATTCAATTTACGTTCCTTATCGACTGAATACAAATTGGATCAAGTAGCAGGAAATGATTTTTACTTTTTTGCAGCACAAGATGGATATGACGCTAGTCGTATTTTAAATGATTCTCTGTTAGAAGAGATGAAGGCAAAAAGCAAAGGTGAATTAGCCGTTGCTGTACCTCACCAGGATGTATTAATCATTGTCGATATACAAAATAAGACAGGTTATGATATATTAGCACAAATGACAATGAAATTTTTTGCGGAAGGTCGTATTCCAATAACATCTTTAGCATTTATTTATGAAGATAAAGAACTAACACCGATCTTCATATTAGCAAAAAATAAACCACAGAAATAATAGGAAAGAGTGATTAGAATGGATGTTTTTTATAATCCACAAGGAATTGGTAATGTACTAATTATCCCATTAGAAGAAGGAAATCGAGAAGAATTAACCCATGAAAAATACGGTCCTATCGTTAAAATTGTAAGTACAGATGGGAAGATTCTAGGGTATAATATTTTCGATGCTTCTAATCATGTAAACTTAAATGAAACGGGTAAAATTACGTTAACAGAAGATTTGTTAAGCGAAATTAAAGAGTTATTCCAAAAGAACAATTTAAATGATCCACTAGACTTTGATTTGAGTCCAAAATTTGTTGTTGGTTTTGTAGCGGATAAGACTCAACATGAAAATGCAGATAAATTAAGTGTTTGTCAAGTGGATGTAGGTTCAGAAACACTTCAAATTGTCTGTGGAGCACCAAATGTTGATAAAGGCCAGAAAGTTGTAGTAGCGAAAGTGGGAGCAACGATGCCTAGTGGTTTGAAAATAAAACCTACTGAACTTCGTGGAGTACCTTCAAATGGGATGATTTGTTCTCAGAAAGAACTTGGTTTACCAAATGCTCCAAAAGAAAAAGGAATTTATGTACTAGAAGATTCGTATCAAATAGGCGAGGCATTTCAATTTTAATGTAAAGCAACCTTTTGTCATAGTGACGAAGGTTGCTTTTCGGTTTGCAGGAAGGTATTAAGATAGTCGTAGATTAGATTTCCTGTAAAATAATCTACCATTCTACAGTAAACCTGTTAAAATACATATATAGCAACACAATAGAAAAGAGTGAAATAAATGTGGGAAAAGTGGAAGAAAAGAATCGAAAACTTCATATGGGAAGAGGAAGAAGATAAACCAAAACAACAATCCTATGAACGAGTAGATAGTCACCAACAAATAAAAGCAAGAATGCTATATCAGTATCCAGATAACAACAACTTCCGTTTTCCAGAGATGCAATCTCCTAACCAAAAGCAGATTAGTAACGATGAGTATGATGTCCCTGCTTTCCATAGAAGAAAAATGAGAACGGAGTATACGTATCAACAAAAACAAAAAGAAGAGCCTATTGACATGAACTATACCCCCAATACATACGAACAAAAGGTGGAAAAGAAACCATTTAAACCAAGTGAAGTACCTTCACCAATTTATGGTTTTCGTTCGAGAAATCAGGAGGACAATGAAATAGAAGATGAACCAGCATTTTTGAGAAAGCCAACTCGACTAAACAGGTCATCTGAATCAATACATAAAGAGGAACAAGAAGAAAATTATCTAAATAACGAAGATGAAATAACGATTGACAATCAAGTAGTGAATAATGAAAATACTGATGAAGTTGCTGTTACCGTAGAGGACGTACAGCACCAAACGTTTGCAGAGCCTTCCGAGCCAAGACCAAGAGAAGACAAACAAGAATCCATTCAGCAACGGAAAATAATATCACAGCAAAAATCTGATAATGAGCATAATGGTCATAAAAAATCTAGAAATCGATCAATTCCTTATAATGTAATGATGACACCTAGAGATAAGCGTAATATGCTATTGCAAAAGAAAAAGATAGAGGAAAAAGAAACAAAAATACCAGTAATAGAAGCAAGTCAATCTGAAATTCCATTACATTTGTTAAATGACCCAGTGAAAAATAATAGTACAAATCACTTATGGGTAAGGGAACAACAGAGATTGCTAGAAGAAACACTTAAGCACTTTAATGTACGTGCAAAGGTTGTTCGTGCAACTCAGGGCCCTGCTGTTACTCGGTTTGAGGTTCATCCCGAACTTGGTGTTAAGGTGAGTAAAGTAAAGAATTTAAGTGATGACATAAAGTTAAATATGGCAGCAAGGGATATAAGAATCGAAGCACCTATACCAGGTAAAAACACAATTGGCATTGAAGTTCCGAATGAAACATCTAAAATGGTAGGTCTACAGGAAATACTAGAGGTAACTGATTTTCAAGAAAGTAAATCACCTCTTTCTATTGCACTTGGCCTAAGCATTGAAGGAGCACCTATGATTACCAATATTCAGAAGATGCCTCATGGTTTGATTGCTGGAGCTACAGGTTCTGGAAAAAGTGTTTGTATTAATACGATTTTAATCAGTTTAATATATAAAGCGAGTTATGAAGATGTAAAATTTATGCTTATCGACCCTAAAATGGTTGAGTTGGCACCATATAACGGTATTCCTCACTTGGTGTCTCCGGTCATCACGGATGTTAAAGCCGCTACTGCTGCATTAAAATGGGCCGTAGAAGAGATGGAAGATCGATATAACCGATTCGTGAGAGAAGGAGTTCGAGATATTGAGCGGTATAATCGTAAAGTAAAAAGTGAAGAGAGACATTCTGAGAAAATGCCATACCTTGTTATTGTAATTGATGAGTTAGCAGACTTGATGATGGTTTCTCCTCAAGATGTAGAGGATTCAATTAGTCGAATAGCTCAGAAGGCAAGAGCATGTGGAATACATTTATTATTAGCTACGCAAAGGCCTTCAGTCGATGTTTTAACAGGATTAATCAAAGCGAATATCCCAACACGAATTGCTTTCAGTGTATCGTCACAAGTCGACTCACGTACCATTATTGACACTTCAGGTGCTGAGAAGTTACTTGGAAAAGGAGATATGCTATTTATCGAGAATGGAAGTGGAAAGGCTGTACGATTGCAAGGTCCATTCGTATCCGATGAAGAAGTAGAAAGAGTTACGAATCATGTGCGCAACATAGCTGAACCAAATTATCTTTTTGAACAAGATACGTTGTTAGAACAAATGGCAGTCGATGAGGATGAGGACGATTTGCTAAACGATGCTATTCAATTCGTCTTACAGCAAAACAGTGCAAGTACGTCTTTACTACAACGCCATTTTAAAATTGGATATAATCGTGCTGCAAGGTTAATTGATACGTTAGAACATAGAGGAATTATTACTGGACAAAATGGAAGTAAACCTAGAGATATTTTAGTCACGAGGTCTCAGTTAGAAGAATTATAAAAAAGTATGTATTGTGTGATACAATAAATTCAATGTACAAAAATTAAAGGAGAACGTCGCATGAAGGAGATTGAACAAAAACTACAAGGAAAAATCAATCGATTAACTAATAAAACATTTAAATTTGATGAACGAATTCGAGAAGGATGGTTTTCAGCAGTTTATTTCTTGAAAACAAAAGAAATTGCTGAAAAGAAATTACCACAAAATAATGTTACGATGCAATTCTTCCAAAAAGAAGATTCTGTTTTATGTGGTACAGATGAAGCCATTGCCTTAGTACATACATTTGCAGATAAACCAGAAAATCTTGAAATTTATTCTTTAAAAGATGGAGATAAAATATCTCCTTTTGAATCCGTAATGACAATCTCTGGGCCATATCAGAGTTTTGGCTTCTTAGAGGGGATTATTGATGGGATATTAGCTAGAAGAACATCGGTTGCCACAAATGTATATAATGTCGTAAAAGCGGCTAGAACATCAGGGAAACAAAAGCCTGTAATCTTTATGGGGGATCGTGATGATCACTATACACAACAGGCTGGAGATGGTTACGCTGCATTTATCGGTGGATCAACTGCACAAGCAACACATGCCATGAATGAATGGTGGGGGAAAGAAGGAATGGGAACGATGCCCCATGCAATGATCCAAATGTTTAGAGGTGATGTTGTTGCAGCTACACAAGCCTATCATGAAGTATTTCCTAACGATGATTTAGTAGCATTAGTGGATTATAATAATGATGTGATAACAGATTCATTAAAAGTAGCTAGGGCATTTGGAGATAAGTTAGTAGGAGTACGATTAGATACTTCAAAAACATTAGTTGATAAGTATTTCTTGCGCAACCATCACTTGATGGGTACGTTTGACCCTAGAGGTGTTAATCCTGAGCTTATATTTGCTTTAAGAAAAGCGTTAGATGATGAAGGATATAAACATGTTGAAATTGTTGCAACAGGTGGATTTACAGAAGATAAAATTCGTCACTTTGAAAATCTTGGTGTTCCAGTTGACACATATGGTGTCGGGAGAAGTTTACTAAATATGAAAATTGGTTTCACCGGGGACAATGTACTTCTAAATGGTACTCCTGAAGCGAAAGAAGGTAGACGGTATCGTCCAAATCCTCGTTTAGAAAAAGTGGAATACAGGGATTCACGGGAATAATAAATAGTGTTATATTTAGTCGGAGCACACAGCCTGTTACTAAAATAAGCATTCTGAAAAGAAATAGATAAAACTGACTATAATAAAGTATGGGTAAGAGGTAAGTTTTACAAACACAAAGTGTTCTGTTTTTGCTATAATGAGTACTTGAGGTTATTGTACACATAAATTTGGAGGTTCTTTTTTATGACAACTTACCATTTTATTGGTATTAAGGGTACAGGAATGAGTGCACTTGCACAAATACTAGATGACTCTGGAGAAAATGTTCAAGGGTCTGATGTAGAGAAACGATTTTTCACCCAAGATGCACTTGAAGCTAAAGGTATCCCAATTTATTCTTTTTCAGAAGAAAATATAAAAGATAATTTTACAATTATTGCTGGAAACGCCTTTTCAGATGATCACGTTGAAATAAGAGAAGCAAAACGTCGGGGCTTAAAATATTATAGGTATCATGAATTTCTCGGTGAATGGTTAAAACAATATACAAGTGTTGCTGTTACTGGCGCACATGGTAAAACATCTACTACCGGATTACTTTCTCATGTACTTCAACAAAATTTTCCTATCTCCTATCTGATCGGAGACGGGACTGGGAGAGGACATGTAGATAGTGAATATTTTGTATTTGAAGCATGTGAATATCGTAGGCATTTTCTTAGCTACGAACCAGACTATGCAATAATGACAAATATTGATTTTGATCATCCAGATTATTTTACTAGTATAGATGATGTGTTTAATGCATTTCAATCAATGGCAGATAATGTGAAAAAAGGTATTATTGCTTGTGGAGATGATGAACAACTTCAACAGATTCAGGCAAAAGTACCTGTAGTGTACTATGGATTCTCTCCATCCAATGACTTCCAAGCACAAAATGTAAAAGAGGTGGAAGACGGTACTGAATTTGATGTGTTCGTTCGCAACACATTTTATGATTCTTTCAAAATACCGATGTATGGAAACCATAATATTTTAAATGCCTTATCAGTCATTGCGATTTGTCATTATGAAGGACTTCAAGCAGATGCAATGAAGAGTCTTTCTACATTTCAAGGGGTAAAACGTCGATTTACTGAAAAAGTAATTGATAGCCAAATAATTATTGATGATTATGCACATCATCCAATAGAAATCACTGCAACCATTGAATCAGCGCAGAAGAAATATCCTAATCGACCAATTGTTGCTATATTCCAACCACATACTTTTACAAGAACTAAAACATTTTTACAAGAGTTTGCTGATAGCTTAAAGGAAGCTGATCATGTCTTTCTTTGTGATATATTTGGTTCGGCTAGGGAAGATAATGGTCAATTAACAATTGATGACTTATTGAAACTAATTGATCATGCAACATTGTTAGAAATCGAAAATATTGATGTCCTTCAAGAACATAAAGACAGTGTCCTTGTATTTATGGGAGCTGGAGACATTCAAAAGTTTCAGGAAGCCTATGAAAAAAGTTTACAAGTAAGTAATAATGAATAGGAATACAAAAAGAGTGCTAATTTGTTAAGAATCTAGCACTCTTTTTTTATATAGCGTGACTAACAAAACGAACGCTATTCTGTAGTGATTTAAATTTTTTCGAGATAACTTATGTTCTTTCCAAACTAGCAATACATTCACTTCTAAATAAAATTCTGAATTGATTAAAGGATTTTCATACATAAATGTCGAAATTGTTGATAGGGGACTGCTATAATATAGATATACTAAAATTTCTATTTTGAGTAACAATAGAACTAGATGTTGTTTAGAGTCGACATATTTCGGGAAAATAGAAGTATAGGACTTACTATATGGAGATTTCCTATTAAGTAAAGCAGGCTCTATAGTAGAAGATCAATCATACTTAAAAATGGACAAGAGAAGGGAATGAATTGGAAGATGGAAGGGTTGTTATATATTGCAGCAATCATTGCAGCAGTAGCATTCGCAGTATTAGTTGTATTTTTAGCTATGACGTTAAAAGCATCTCAACGTACATTAAACAATGTTGCTAATACATTGGAGTCACTTGAAAAACAGATGCAGGGTATTACTTCAGAAACGACAGAACTCTTAAATAAAACCAATAAATTAGCTGATGATATTAATGAAAAATCATCAAAATTGAATGGTGTTTTTGATGGAGTTAAAGGGATTGGTGAAACAGTTCAAGAATTTAACCAATCATTAAAGCAGTTCTCTTCTACTATTTCAAGAACTGCTATGCATAATCAGGACAAGGCATCACAAGCAGTTACCTGGGGAACAGCATTAGTTGATATGTGGAAAAAGAAAAGAAAATAATAAAAGCTTAGGGAGGAAATTAAGAAATGGGAGAAAACAACAATAACATTAACAGTAAAGATTTTATGATTGGTACATTAATTGGTGGGTTAGTAGGTGCTAGTGTCGCTTTACTTTTTGCACCAAAATCAGGAAGAGAACTAAGAGGGGATATTAATCAAGGGGCAGTTCAGGTTCGAGAACGTGCTGGCGATTGGAAAGAAACTGCCCAAGTGAAAGGTTCAGAATGGAAAAATAAAGCGATGGAAAAAGGTTCTGAACTAAAACAGCGTGCAGTTGATTCTTCACAACAAATCTCAAAAACGGTATCAGAAAAAACACAAGATGTAACAAAAAATGTACAAGAAAAACTTAACGACATTCGTAATAAAGAAGATGAAGCGTTAGAAACAGTGAATGAAGTAGCAGACGCTATTGAAGAAGTTGCACAAGACTTAGAAAAATAAAATGATTAATAAATAAACAAGAGGGCGGGGGGGCATAACAACCTAAATAATATAAAATATCAGTGTGTAGACGCAGGTACATCTCTCGGGTCTTCAGACACGTGCTATTCCCGCAGGACAAATCTTTTCGGTGGGACCGAGTAATCGCAGGCACAGTTCCAAGGAAAGCTACGTCAGAGGAACATCGCACGCAGAAAATGCAAATGGAAATGCATTTTCAAGGAGTCAACAGCCATCCGCTCCAAACAACAATTTATATTGCAATATTTTAAATTGATATTGACGCCAAACTAGCGTAGTGTATTTTCCGTAGCGTTCGACTCACGTCTCCACTATAATTTTCTCGCAACATCAAAAATCCGAACAATTTTTTTCATTGTTCGGATTTTGATTTATCTAAAATACTTTTATCTCAGCCTTTTACTATATTCTAATGAAATTTTATTTCTAATTGATCTCCGTTCATGATGGTATCGTAGAAGGTAGTGGGTTGATTACTTTTTAGCAAATCAAATTTTCCACTCGCATTTGTTAAATCAATCTCTACATATCTAAATACATCCTGAAAGATAAAAGGTTCCAATTCACACTCTTTTAAAGTGATTCTATCATTTGGATGGATAGTTGTTTCTAATTGTAATTCTTGTTTATCACGTATTGCTACCAGTTTTTTCTTCACCAATTCCACTTGTTCTCCATTAAAAAGAACCGTAATGTGGTGCCATGGGTCTAGTTTTAAGTGGTTTAATAGGTCTTTAACGGTTGACTCACTATTTTCTAGAACGTCTAATTTATCCCCTGATTTTATAGGAGTATTTAATGACATTACTTTATTATTTAAAAGTATCTTTGATTTTCCATCAGCTAGTGTGAGATTCTTGCCGTCAACCGTTATCGTAAATGGATTAGTTGATGGAATCTCAAGCTTGTGCCAATCAAAAAATTCTTCTATAGTATTGGGATACTTTATCACAATATTGTCATTATCTTGTACTAAATATGTTTTTTCCGTAGTAGAACCATTAACGTATATTTTTCCAGGAATATTTATTAATTCTTCATTGTAAAAAATACTGATTGTAGGGATAGAACCTATTAATTCCTCTAACGTTATAGAGGCAGCTTTACCGTTTTTACCAGGTTTAACAATAATCGAATCACCATCATTAATAGCAGTTTCTACTGACGTTTTCTGATTGTTTAAGAGTAAAGTCGGTGCTTGTCCGAACTCCCCTGGTATAGTTATCTCTTTTCCGTTAAGTTTTACGATAGATGCCATTCCTGGTTTTCCATACATCCTATTTATTTTCATCCCAGCTTGTACAAGGCAATCTCCAACTGTTAGTTGTTTGACTTCAAACATCCTGAGAATTTGATCATTAACGGTAGTTGTTATGTAATGGACGGGGTTCCGATTTGCAGAAATTGCAATACCAATCGGTGTTACAAAGTTAGGTCCACTAGGAATATTATCTGTCTTCTTTAATGTTTGAATGGCATCCATCCCACGAATGGCAACCCGATTACTCGGTAATTGTAACTTCTCAGCTAGTAGTGTCGTTAATTCTGGAGTCAAACTGCCTCCACCAATAAGCATCACAGCTTTAGGGCTCTTCTTATTTAGTCTATAAATTTCTTCAGCAATTTGATGTGCTAATTTTTCAATATTTGGTTTGTTATCTTGTAATAATTGGTCATACGTAATTGTGTTTTCAAAACCAAGAATATCCGTTATTACTGCCTCACCGTTGGTTACGATATCACGCTTAGCTTGTTCAGCTAAGGGGAAATCTAATAAATATTGATCACTAATCGATTCTGTAATCTCATCTCCTGCAACTGGGACCATTCCATATGCAACTACTGTACCATTATTGGTGATCGCAATGTCGCTGGTACCTGCCCCAATGTCTACTAGTGCTACATTTAATCTCCTCATTGATTCAGGGATTAGTACATCAATTGCTGCGATTGGCTCCAAAGTTAAGGCTTGCATTTCTAAGCCTGTTCTTTCCAAAGCAGAGAGTAATGATTCGATTACCACTTTTGGTAGAAATGTCGCTATTATTTCAACAGATGCTTCCATCCCACTTTGATCAATGAGAGATCCTATTTGTTCATTATCAATTTTGTAATATAATACAGAATAACCAACACAATAATAGTTAGAATAATGGTTATTCGTTTCTTGATTGGCTAATTCCACTTGGGCCGAATGTACAGCACTTAACTCCAAATGTTTGATGGTAGTTTTTTGTGTAATCGGTTGCTGATTTATATTAATGGAAGCAGTTGATTGTATCGTTTTAAGCGACCGCCCTGCTGCTGCAACACTCACGCGCTTTAATTCTCCATGTTTATCCTCTAGTATACGTTTTACTTGAGATATCACATTGGCCACTTCTTCAACATTATGTATTTGGCCATCATGCATGGACCGAACTTTATGCTCAATTGAACAATAATCCAATAATGTATAATGTTCATTCTCTTCTTTAAGTATTATTCCGGTTACTGATCGAGTCCCAATATCCAGAGCAAAAATAATAGGA
Organism: Ornithinibacillus halophilus; assembly: GCF_900129485.1. GTDB lineage: Bacteria > Bacillota > Bacilli > Bacillales > Amphibacillaceae > Ornithinibacillus > Ornithinibacillus halophilus. Next base: position 69,831 of record NZ_FQVW01000005.1, on the reverse strand, counting down.
TTATTTTCCATAATTTAAATAATTCCCCCTGTAAGTAGCTAATTCTATTATAACTTATCAATGAGAAAGGAAAAATAGTAAGTATACTTGTTTCTATAGAAAGTTAGTCGTATAATTTTTACATATACCAATGTATATTGTTAGACATTTTACGGCAAAAATTGTAATAGCTAACCCAGGAGGAATTTTTTAATGGCTAATAATGATATAGAAATGTTACGAAAAGAACTAGATGATGTAAATCTACAATTACTAGATTTAATTAATAAACGTGCCTCTATTGTTCAAGAGATTGGACATATTAAGTATAAACAAGGTGTTAATGTATTTGATCCTGTCCGTGAAAAAGAAATGCTAGAGCAATTAGTGGCACATAATAAAGGTCCATTTGATAATGCGACAGTTAAACATATTTTTAAAGAAGTATTTAAAGCATGTGTGGAGTTACAAGAGGATCATCATCGAAAAGCGCTACTGGTTTCTCGTAAGCGTAAAGCAGAGGATACAATTATCAACATTAAAGGTGAAAAAGTAGGGAACGGAAAAACACAATTTGTTATTGGACCTTGTGCGGTAGAAAGCTATGAACAAGTTGAAGAGGTCGCAAAAGCAGCTAAGCGGCGTGGTGTGAAATTGTTTAGAGGTGGTGCATTTAAACCAAGAACATCTCCATACGATTTTCAAGGTTTAGGTATTGAAGGGTTACAAATTCTTAAAGAGGTTGCTAATCAATATGACTTAGCAGTTGTTAGTGAAATAGTTAATCCTGCCCACATTGAGAATGCAATAGATTATGTAGATGTTATACAAATAGGTGCTAGAAATATGCAAAACTTCGAATTGTTAAAAGCGGCAGGAGATGTTGATAAGCCTGTTCTCTTAAAACGTGGACTTTCCGCAACGATTTCTGAATTTATCAATGCTGCAGAATATATTATTTCTCGTGGAAATGGTAATATTATGTTATGTGAAAGAGGTATCAGAACGTATGAACAAGCGACAAGAAATACGTTGGATATCTCTGCCGTACCGATTCTAAAACAAGAAACACATTTACCAGTTATGGTTGATGTTACGCATTCAACTGGAAGAAGAGATTTATTAATTCCAACAGCAAAAGCAGCCTTAGCTATTGGTGCAGATGCTGTAATGGCAGAAGTCCATCCAGAACCAGCAATTGCTTTGTCTGATTCCCAGCAACAAATGGATATACCAATGTTTGATCATTTTATGGATGAATTATCGGTGTTTGCAAATAACAAGCTAAAAAGTTAAGTGATAAATATATAGGAGGAAAAGAACATGACAGTTACAATTTATGACGTAGCACGAGAAGCAAATGTTTCTATGGCAACCGTTTCACGTGTTGTAAACGGAAATCCAAATGTAAAACCCACTACTAGAAAGAAAGTATTAGCAACGATAGAGAGGTTAGGATATAGACCAAATGCAGTAGCAAGAGGGTTAGCTAGTAAGAAAACAACTACAGTAGGTGCAATTATCCCTGATATTTCTAGTATCTTTTTTGCCGAATTAGCAAGAGGGATAGAAGATATTGCGACAATGTATAAATACAATATGATCCTTAGTAACTCGGACCAAAATAAAGATAAAGAAATACAGTTAATTAATGCGATGTTAGAAAAACAAGTGGATGGTATCATTTTCATGGGCGGGAATATATCTGAAGAGCATGTAAAAGAGTTTTCAAGTGCATCGGTTCCAGTTGTATTGGCAGCAACATATGACGGTTCAGACACGATCCCTTCAGTGAATATAGATTATGAAGAAGCAGCATATGAAGCAACTAACTATTTAATTGAAAAAGGGAATAAACAACCGGCATTTGTTTCTGGTAAGGAAGACACTGCTATCAACCAATTGAAATATCAAGGCTATGTTCGTGCATTAGAAGAAACAGGTTCTGCAGTTAAGGACGAGTATATTGTAAAAGGAGACTATACGTACGATTCTGGAATTAAATTAGTTAATGAATTACTGGAATTAAATGAGAGACCTACTGCTATCTTTGTAGCTGCTGATGAAATGGCATTAGGAGTTATTCATGGGGCACAAGACCGTGGGTTAAAGGTTCCTGATGATTTAGAAGTCTTTGGTTTTGATAATACAAGACTGGCTACAATGGTAAGGCCTACATTATCAACTATTGTTCAACCAATGTATGATATTGGTGCAGTAGCTATGCGATTACTAACTAAATATATGAATAAAGAGGAAGTAGAAGAACAAAAAGTAGTATTGCCACATCGAATTGTCGAAAGGAACTCAACAAAATAAGAAAAATGTCGATATAAATAGAGTAGGAAAATGTCTTATTTTGTTCAGGGAGAGAGAATATGAGGAAACGAGATTTATTAACCCCTATTGGCATTACAGTTGGATTTATTATGATTATGGTAGCGATCATCTCAAGAGGCGGAGAAAATGCGACCTCATTTATAGATATTTCATCTATATTTATTGTAATTGGTGGCTTAATAGGGTCTTTATTAATTAACTTTAAGCTTGAACAGCTAAAGTTGACAACCCGGGTAATTAAAGAAGCCTTTCATAAAAATGAGCACCAATTATCAGGCTTAATCAATCTATTTATACGTCTTTCGGAACGCGCACGTAGAGAAGGAATTCTTGCTTTAGAAAATGAAATATCAGAAGTAGAGGATCCGTTTATAAAAAAAGGGGTATTACTTGCTGTTGATGGAATTGAACCGGAAGTAATTAACGATATTATGAATGCTGAAATTACTGCAATGGAAGAAAGGCATTATAACGGTCGGAAAATTATTGAAAAAGCGGGAGAATATGCTCCTGCATGGGGAATGATAGGTACACTTGTTGGGCTAGTTCTTATGCTAAATAGTTTACAAGATCCAGCTACATTAGGTCCAAGTATGGCAGTAGCACTATTAACTACTCTTTATGGTACAATACTTGCAAACCTCGTATTTATGCCTATGGCTAGTAAACTAGAAAATAAGACAGAAGAAGAAGTATTTATTAAGCAAATTATAATAGAAGGTGTAATTGGTGTTCAGTCTGGACAAAATCCACGAATTCTAGAAGAAAAATTAAGTGCTTTCCTTTCAAATGAAGAAGAATTAAGCTCGAAGGAAAAACAAAATGATATGGATTCCGTGGAGGGAAATATAAATGAAGCGTAGAACTGAAAAAAAAACGAAAAATAAGGGTGCACCTAAATGGATGGTAACCTATTCCGATATGGTAACTCTCATTCTTGTTTTCTTTATTCTACTATTTTCTATTTCACAGATTGATAGTGCAAAATTTGATGCTGTTACCGAATCATTCCGTAATCGAGTTATTTTTGATTTTAATCCATCACCGATCCCAATGGATAATCCAACAGAACATAGTAGTCACGAGAAAAGCGGAGAGCAATCGAACGAATTTGAAAATCCAACAGATCTCCCAGAAAAAAGCCAAAATGATGATATTGATGAATCGAAAGAACAACAGGATGATTCGTTAACTGATTTAATGTCTGATATAGAAGTTTATTTAAATGAGAATGAATTAAATAACGTTGTATCAGCAACTAGAACAGAACGTGGTGTAGTATTAGTCTTACAAGATAGTATATTGTTTGACCCAGGCGAGGCAGAAATTCTTTCGGGTGCACTTCCTTTCTTAAGCAAAGTAGGAGTACTGCTTGAAGAAATCCCAAATGATATAAAGGTAGAAGGGCATACGGATACCGTACCTATGTCAAGTTATCGTTACCCCTCTAACTGGGAATTATCAGGAGCAAGGGCTAGTAGTGTTGTTCGTTACTTAATAGAAAGTGAAGAGATCGATGAAGCAAGATTCTCAATCTCTGGGTATGGAGAAACACGGCCAGTTGCTTCAAATGATAATGAAGAGAATCGAAAGAAGAATCGAAGAGTAGAAATTATAATTTTAAATGAAGATTCAAAAGAGGTTGCTTCATAAGTAGAACTTGCTTATGGTGTGGCCTTTTTTTGTTGATAAGAAGGAACAAAAAAACAGCAACTGCACAATATATAGGCAGCTGCTATTTAGTAATTTTTGTATACTTTAATAGATTTAAGAGGGCTGTTTCATTTTTTTCTGTGATTTCTTGTTTTCTTGGTATGTCTGGTGTAATCTCGGGTAAATCTTCCCATAGTTTGGGTAGGCCTACAGTAGCCTCTTTTTGCCATTTTTCTAACCAATCTTCTGGTAATTCTCCTTGTAAAGGAGTTCCGTATTTCATGACATTCCAAATTTGCCCCCATGCTCTAGGTACAACTCTCCAAATGTCATAACCTCCACCCCCAAGTGCAACCCATTTTCCACCAGTATATTCATGTGCAAGCTCATGAGCAAGTTGAGGGATTTTTTGATAGACTTCCATTGTTGTACAAAGGTGTGTTAATGGATCGAACACATGGGCATCTGCACCATTTTGGGTAACAAGAATGTCTGGCTTGAAAAATTCTATTATTTTTCTTAATGCAGTTTCATAGACTTGCAAGAATGATTCGTCTTGTGTAAATGCATCGATAGGGAGATTAAATGAATATCCATGTCCGGCTTTTATGCCCCTCTCATTGACATTTCCAGTGCCAGGAAAGAGGTATCTACCTGTTTCATGTATAGAAAAGGTACATACATTAGGGTCATCATAAAATGCCCATTGAACACCATCTCCGTGGTGGGCGTCTGTATCCACATATAAAACTTTTAGATTGTACTTTTCACGAATGTATTTTATCGCAATTGCCCCATCATTATAAATACAAAATCCAGAAGCTTTTCTTTTTAACCCATGATGTAATCCACCACCTAAATGGAGTGCATGTTGTGCATTTTCATTGAGTACTGTATCTACAGCAGTTAATGTACCACCGACTAATAATGATGAGGCTTCATGCATATCTTTAAAAATTGGAACATCCTCTGTACCTAATCCGTATGGTAATCCTTCAGTCTCAGATAGTAGTCCTTTACCTGCTCTTTTGACAGCATCAACGTATGATGCGTCATGAAAAAGTTCGAGTTCTTCGTCAGTAGCCATTCTTGGCTTAATGATATCACTAGAATCAATCTTTTTTGATGATTCTAATAATTCTTTGGTCATTAATACACGTTTTTGATTAAATGGGTGATCCGGATGAAAATGGTAAGTTAGTAACTCATCTGAATAAACAAAAGCGGCATGACATTTCATCGTTTAGGCCCCGGAATATTATTTGGCCACATTAATTCATATCCTGCTTCTCTCAAATCATTAATAACAGGTAAGGGGTTCATGGTTTGAATTCGAAATACTAAAACTTTATAATTTGGATCTTGATGATACGGATAAATTAGAACGGATGTTATGTTCATCTTTCTACGACCAAAAACAGCCGCAACCTCTGGTAAAATGCCAGGTTTATGGGGAACTTTAACTTCAATATGGGAACTTTGGACATGGGTTCCAGTTAATTGAATTAATGTATATAGCATATCTTTTTCAGTAACAATACCAATTAGTTTGTTATCTGATACTACAGGTAAACTTGCAAATTCCTCATCATAAAATATTCGCGCAATTTCTTCTACAAAATCAAGAGGGTGTACAGTAATCACTGGATGGCTCATAATGGTCTGTATTTCACTTTGTAAAATTGCTTGATCAGAATCTTTAACTAAGACAGATGGACTCGCATCACGAACATCACGATCTGATACAATTCCAATTACAGAGCGATTTTCATCAATGATTGGAATATGTCGGATACGGTTTTCTTGTAACAAATGTAAAGCTTCTGCAATTGTAGCTGTTGGGCCTAATGTTACGACATTTCGATTCATGATTTCTTCAACTTTCAACTAAATCCCCTCCCTCATATTACGATAGCGATGTCTTTGTAAGAAACGAAGTGTATCAAATCTTTTAATGGAATCTTCGTCAACATTTTTACCAATACGTACCATTAGACAATTTGCTGGATGGGAAATTATTTCAGGATCATCTGTTGGGGCAGGGAGTAGTCCTCCTGCAGCCATCATTTTTTCCATTACTTTTCGATATTCCCATATACTTAGTTTTGTACCGTCTAAGTCCCAGTGCCAATAATACTCAGTTGAAATAATAATATAATTCTCCATGAATTCATCTAACATGGATACCCTCAATAAGTTTGAAGCTACTCCAACACCACGATAACTTGGAATAATCTCAATCGCACCAAGTTCAATTAGATTTTCCATATTGAATGTTGACCATCTTTCTAATGGGTCCGGGTGTAGATATGTAACATAACCAACAATAAGATCGTCTTTTCTTGCAATAATAATTCGACCTTCTGATAAATCAGCAATACCTTTTATTGCTTCAAATTGTTGCTGTGCAGGACGAAATGCTATTAAGTCCTCATGAAATTTATAATTACTAAGTTCAGACGAGGGAACTGGACCTTCAATAATAATGGAATCTTCTTTAGTTGTTATTATTTTTTTGTGATATTTCTTTACATGATTCACGGCTTCACCACCAGCAATATTTTCTCCTTAAGACTATTATACAGGATAATCGTTTAAATTTTTAGTGTTTTCCAGATTTAATGCAGTATAAATTATTACTCTGTTCAAATTTGAATCATATATTATTGTTTTCTATTGGTTAAATATGCATTGTAGCTAAAATCATCTTCTAATTAAAAAAAGAGAAGAGCATATACTCTTCTCTAAAAAATATTAATATACTATTCATTATTTGGTCCTTCTTCTTCGTCTGTTCCTTCGCCATCATTCTCTTCATTTGAATTATCTTGGTCAGTTTTATCATCTTCACCTTGATTATCATCTTCATCCTGATTCTCTTCCTCATTGGAATCATCACGATTTGAACCGTCGTTGTCGTCACTGTCTTCTTGGAATTCACCTTTTATGACGGACTCAGAGGTAGATGATTCTAACCCAAAATAGTCGACGGCTTTCACATGATAAACGCCATCAATATTAGGAATAGAAAATTCCGTTTCTGTCGTACTACCTATTAATTCAAATTTGGCTTCAGGTTTAGTAGCACGGAAGATTCGATAGCCAACCACATCTTTACTGTTTGATTTTTTCCAAGAAAGAGTTGTACCTGATAAGTCAACAGAACTTGGCCTAGAAGGACTCTTACCATCATCCTCAACTTTAATCGTATCATCTGTACTTGGGATGCCTATTCTTTCCCATGCTGAACGATTGCTACTTGGGAACAATGATCGAATATCTTCTAACTCATTATAATCATTTCTTTCTAGAAACTCTGGATTAAAAGCAATTCCATCACCATCAACAAATTCCTCAGGTGTGTTTGCTCCAGCTACGACTCTATTTCCGTCTACTGTTACAAACGCCCCTCTAATGAGACTATCATCAACTTCATTTGGTATATAGTTTGAGTTAAATAGATCCGTTGTGATTAATCCTAGTTCGGAACATAATTCGGATGGAAGCATACCAGATATTGCACATACACTTCGTGACACGACACCACCAGGTTGTTCGAAACGATTGGAAGGTGCCATCAGATCAGGCCTTACTTCTGTTGCAGCATTAACTAATTCTGCCCATAGCAGTTGATTACGCTGACTGTTTGGTAATGCACATGAAGGGCAGTCTAATGAATATTGTGTATCATACCCGAGCCATGTACCAAAAGTAACATTTGGATTAGTTGCAATAAACCACAAATCATGATCATTGTCGGAAGTTCCCGTTTTACCAGCCCAATCGACATTATTATGTGTTAACCAACTACGTAAACGGGATGCAGTTCCATTATTGATAACACTACGCATCATATCTAATACTAAATAATTGGTTTGTTCTGAATAGACTTCAACTGGTTCTGGTGACTCATGCTGATAAACAATTTCGCCATCCGTTGTCGTAATCTTTTCAATCATATAACCATCAACAAATTTTCCATTATTACCATAAGTGGAAAATGCATTAATATTTTCTTCTATTTTTACTCCTTTAGACATAGCACCTAATGCAAGAGATAAAATGTCATAATCTTCTTCTGATAAAGTAGTGAATCCTAATTTCGGTAAATACTCTCTAGCTGGATCTTCTTCAACAATCATTGAATAGATTCTTGCTGTAGCTACGTTATAGGAATGTTGTAATGCTTGTCTTGCTGGTACAATTCCGTAGAAACGTCCCCTAGAATAGTTCTTAGGTGTCCAATCATCTCGCCCTGGGATTTTAAAAGTTGTTTCTACATCTGCCACAGGAGTTCCTGGTTGTATATATCCTTTTTCAATAGCTGGACCGTATACTAATAATGGCTTCATCGTACTACCATTATGCCTTACAGATTGAGTGGCATAGTTCCATTGATCTTCTAAACTGTATTCTCTACCACCAATGAATGCTAAAATTTTACCTGTTGAATTTTCAAATAACATTCCAGCTGTTTGAACCATTTCAGTTACGGTTTTTACTTCACCTGTTTCTTCATCAATGATAGGTTCACCTGTTTCAGGATGTTTTAAGGCGTATGTCCAATCAGGACCATAGTGCTCATAGTCTTTTACAACCTTTTGGAAAGCATCATAAATATCTTTATCAATCGTTGAATGAATTTGATAACCATTTTGTCTTAAATCACGGTCGGCTAACATTTGGTAATGAACCTTTAATTCATCATCTTCTTCTAGGTCTTCTGGAGAATACCCATCTTCTTCTGCCAATAGATTTCTAATAATTCTAGTTGCATTTCTTTCTAATTCATTCACTAGATATGGATACGTCTCTGAAGGCGAGTCTGTTTCAATAATAAAGTCCTTTGTAATATCATAGGCTAGAGCTTTTTGATATTCCCTCTCATTTATCTTTTCCATTTCTAACATTCGATTCAGAACGACTTTCATACGTGTAATACCAGGTTCAATACCTTCTTCTGATTTTAGTCCACCACCATCACCTAAACTCTTGAACGGAGTATAATAGGAAGGACTTTGTGGTAGTCCTGCCAAATAAGCTGCTTGTGCTAAATTTAATTCATTAGCTTCTACACCAAAAATCTCTTGAGAAGCTGTTTGAACACCAGCAATATTTCTACCAAGGGAATCTCTTCCGTAAGGTACAATATTAAGATAGGCTTCTAATATTTCATCTTTCTCAAAGAAACGCTCAAGTCTTAAAGCTAGTAGCATTTCTTTTGCTTTTCTCTCAAAAGAGACTTCATTTGTGAGGATCTGATTTTTAATTAACTGTTGAGTCAGTGTACTACCACCTGACTTCATTTCAGCATTCGTAAATTCTTGTAATAATGCTCGTACAATCGCTTTTGGAACGATTCCCTTATGTTCATTGAAGTATTCATCTTCAGTTGCGATTACTGCATCAATTAAGGTTTGGGAAATTTGGTCTAAAGAAGTTTCTTCACGGTGAAGGTCTGAGCGAATATCACCGATATAAATATTGTTCGCAAAATATAACTGAGATGTTTCTTCATAGTTATATATTGCCTTTTCCATACTATCGTAGGAACGGACTTCTTCGTCTTTAACTAAGGATGCAAAATAACCAGCACCGATACCTACTCCGACAAATAGTCCAATAGTGCCTAAAATGATAAAAAATAAAATAACATTCCACGATACATCATATGTAATTCGCAATATACGCTGTAGTTTTCCTGTTTTCCAAAAGGTAACGACTTTTTTACCAAATGATTGGAAGAATTGTTTAAAATCCACTATAATACCTCCTAATAATCCACATTTTATTATAGCATAAGCTCCATTTTAGGGGTATAATTATTATGAAATTAATTGCATTCTCCTGTATTTTATGGTATTTATTAAGAATGAAAAGTAAACATGAATGGCATTGAAGGATCGAAGTAGTATAGCAAATCCCTATTTAAGAGAACTAGTGGTTGGTGGAAACTAGTATATATTTGCATACGAATTACAGTCTGGAGCTATTTCTTTTTGGAAGTTATCTTTTTCAAAAAGAAACGGTGGCGACATCGTTAACAATACCAGAGTGGCAAAGGTTTTATTTTGCAACAAGGGTGGTACCGCGTGTTAAACTCGTCCCTTTTATATGATTAGGGAGCGGGTTTTTTTAGTGCTTAAAATCAAGGTTTGTAATACCAAACTTATCTAACAAAAAGGAGTGTTCGTATGGATATATTGCAAGATTTAGAAAAAAGAGGATTAATTCAGCAAACTACAGACAGGGAAGGGTTAGAAAAACACTTGAGTGAAAACCAAGTGACATTATACTGTGGTTTCGATCCAACTGCAGATAGTCTTCATATTGGGCATTTATTACCAATTACGATGCTAAAACGATTCCAACAAGCTGGCCATAAACCAATTGCATTAGTTGGTGGAGGAACTGGAATGATAGGGGATCCAAGTGGTCGCTCAACAGAGCGTTCTCTTAATACTACTGATGTTGTAAATGGATATAGCGCAAAATTAAAGCAACAAATTGAAAAGTTATTAGAAGTAGACTCAGATTCTAATGCCGTTACGGTTAGAAATAATCTAGAATGGCTTGGAGAAATGACTGTAATTGATTTCTTGCGTGATGCGGGGAAACACTTTGGTGTTAACTACATGCTAGCTAAAGAATCTGTATCAGCAAGAATTGAACAGGGGATTTCATTTACTGAATTTAGTTACATGATTCTTCAGTCATTAGATTTCCATAAGCTATATGAGAAAGAAAACTGTACATTACAAATTGGTGGAAGTGACCAATGGGGGAACATTACTGCTGGGATGGAATTGATTCGTCGTTCACGTGAAAACGAAGAAGAAGAGATAAAAGTATTTGGATTAACTGTTCCATTGATTACAAAAGCAGATGGTACGAAGTTTGGTAAGACAGCAGGTGGAGCAGTATGGTTAGATCCTGAAAAAACTTCACCATATGAATTTTACCAATTCTGGATCAATACAGATGATCGTGATGTAATGAAGTTCTTGCGTTATTTCACATTCCTTACTGAAGAAGAGTTAACTGAAATACAGAAGGAAGTGGATGATCGTCCTGAAAATCGTGTTGCTCAAAAACGTTTAGCAGAAGAAATGACAAGAACGGTTCATAGTCAAGCAGCCTTAGAACAAGCACAAAAAATCTCAGACTCATTATTTAGTGGTGATTTAAAACAGCTTTCTGCTGATGATATTGAACAGGGATTTAAAGACGTTCCAACATACCAAGCAGAAAATGTAGAAATTGGTTTGGTGGATTTATTAGTAAACGCAAAAATCTCTCCATCAAAACGTCAAGCTAGAGAAGATATACAAAATGGAGCCATCTATATTAATGGTGAGAGACAGCAAGATGTGCAATACACTGTGACCAAAGACGACCAAATTGAAGAGAAGTTCACAATTATCCGTCGTGGGAAGAAGAAATATTTCTTAATTCAATATTAAGCATAGCTGGTTCAAGGACTTCACACCTTGGACCAGTTTTTTTCTTTGTTCAAATGATTGTATATTCTTCAGAGATTATTATTTACAGCTAATTACCAATAAATTAAAGGTACACCGTGTATTTTGTCGAAATTTGACGAATGGATAATTCATTTATTTCTTAGACAATTTATTTCTGTTATTTGATGCTAAATACAATAATAACCTATTTGAGAGGAGATATCCCCTATGTTACGCTTTTAAAGTTGACAAAATGAAATCTACTATACTAATAGAATTTCAAACGATAGCTCATTTTTGGAATGAATAAAAATAGTAGAAATAATTACATCAGGAGTGACTTTAAATGGAATTACAGGCTAATCCACAATTACTATGGTTTATTGGGATATATGCTGTATTAATGATTGGCATTGGGATTTATATGTCAAAGAAAGTATCAAATAGTAAGGATTTTATTCTTGCAGGAAAAAGTTTAGGCCCACTAGTATTAATGGGGACCCTACTAGCTACTTGGACAGGTAGTGGAAGTATATCAGGTGGTGAAACGTCCGTTTCTTACAGTTTTGGAATTATTCCATCTTTCATGTTAATGATACCCACAATAGTTGGTATTCTAGTACTATATATCATAGCTCCAAAAATCAGGGCCTTTGGAAAGTATACAATCTCTGGTATTTTAGAAGCTAAATATGGTACTTCTGCTCGTAATCTAGCAAGTATTATAGTGATTCTAGCATATGTTGGTATTGTTTCATATCAAATGACAGGTCTTGGATTTATTTTAAACCTGACAACAGGAATGAGTGTTCAATTAGGTACGATTATTGCAGCTGTATTAATTATCTTTCTTGCAATGATTGGTGGACTTCGGTCCGTATCACAAACCGATGCGATTAGTGGTTTCTTGATGGTGGGGGGCCTACTAATTACGGTACCAATCATTATATCAGTCGCAGGTGGATGGGACTCAATTATTGCTAATGTTCCAGATTCACATACGACAGTGACTGGTGGATTAACTACAGTTCAACTAATTGGTTACTTATTACCATCATTATTCCTATTATTAAGTGACCAAAATATGTATCAAAGACTAGCAGCATCAAAAGGGGATAAGTCTTCCAAACGAGCAGCATTAAGTTGGCTATTAGTTATGCTATTAATTTCACCAGCAATATCTATCATTGCTTTTGCATCTCGTTCTATTTTTCCAGATATTGATCCCGGTATGGCATTAATGGCAACTACACTGGCACTACCACTAGGAGTAGGTGGGATACTACTTGCGGCAGCTGCAGCCTTTATTATTACAACGGGTAACTCTTATTTACTTTCTGCAGCAACGAATATGACGTATGATATATATGGGAAGTATATTAACAAAAATGCCACCGACAAAAAGCAAATGGTGATGACTAAGCTGTTTATTGTTATTTTAGGTGTGATATCATATCTATTAATTAGCTACTTCCCAACTGTCTTAGAAGTACAAATGTATTCTTATACCGTATATGGTGCAGGTATAACTCCAGCAATATTAGCTGTATTCTTCTGGAAACGTGTTACAAAGCTAGGCGGTATTACTTCAATGGTTGCAGGTGTTGTTACAACATTGGTATGGGAACTAGTGCTTAATACTCCATTTGACTTAAATAGTTCCGTAATATCGGTTCCAATTGCCATTATTGTTCTTATTGTAGTATCTCTTGCAACACAAAAGAAAAAATAAGGGGTGTTAAAGAATGAATGAACGTTTAAAAACACTAACAACTTGGTTGAATGATGAAAATGTCGATGTTGCCTTTATCAATTCAAAAGAAAATGTGTATTATCTATCAAATTTCTATACTGATCCACATGAACGTTTAATGGGGATATTTGTTTTTAAACAATCTGAGCCATTGTTCGTTTTACCGGCGATGGAAGTCAATCAATTGAAACGTGAAGGTTGGAAGCATGAGATTGTTGGGTATTCTGATCATGAAAATCCATGGGAGCTTATTCGTACAATTATCGAATCTAGGAAGTTGGATTTTGTTAATACAGTGACGCTAGAAAAAGAGATATTATCATACGGGCGTAGTGAGGCATTATTAAACCTATTCCCAGATGCAAAAGTGATATCTGTGGAAGATAAGTTAAATGAAATGCGTGTCGTAAAAAATGAAAGTGAAATAGAAGTTATTAAAAGAGCTACTGAAATGGCAGATTATGGCGTTCAGGTTGGTGTGGAAGCATTAACTGAAGGAATTACTGAAATGGAAGTTCTAGCAAAAATAGAGTTTGAACTTAAGAAAAAAGGTATTCGTGAAATGTCATTTTCCACGATGGTTCTGTTTGGAGAGAAATCCGGAGATCCACATGGAAATCCCGGAGACCGTAAACTAAAAGCAGGAGACATGGTGTTGTTTGATTTAGGGGTGGTCTTAGATGGGTATTGTTCCGATATTACTAGAACAGTAGCATTTAAATCAATTACTGAAGAACAGAGGGAAATTTACGATACTGTATTGAAAGCACAAATGGCTTCTCTAGAAGCTAGTAAACCTGGTACCAGAATTGGAGATCTAGATATTGCTGCTCGTGATGTGATAACTGAAGCAGGGTATGGTGAGTATTTCCCGCACCGCATTGGTCATGGAATGGGAATCAATGTACATGAATTTCCTTCAATGAGTCATCTAAATGATGGAACATTAAAAGAAGGTATGGTATATACAATCGAGCCGGGTATATACCTTCCAGATGTTGGTGGAGTTCGAATTGAAGATGATGTCCTAATTACGAAAGATGGGTATGAAACGTTAACTAAGTTTCCAAAAGAACTGCAAATAATTGATTAATATTAAAGGAATTAAAAATCCAGATGAAATTAGATTTTCATCTGGATTTTTTTGGATTAATTATTATAGAAAGTGGTGCTCGGTGCCCCGAAAGGAATCTTTTGTGATTAAAGTATGTAAAAAACCAGACTCCTATAAGGAATCTGGTTTTAAAAGTTAATCTATTAACGAGAGTAGAACTCAACGATAAGTTGTTCTGAAATTTCACCAGGAAGCTCAGAACGTTCTGGTAAGCGATTGAATGTACCTTCTAATTTGTTTTCATCAAATGTAAGATATTCAGGTACGAAGTTATTCGCTTCAATAGCTTCTTTAATAATGTCTAGGTTTTTAGACTTTTCACGTAAACCAATTGTTTGACCAGGTTTTACTAGGTAAGATGGAATATCAACGCGTGATCCATCAACTGTAATGTGGCCATGGTTTACAAGCTGACGAGCTTGTCTGCGTGTACGAGCAAGACCAAGACGATAAACAAGGTTATCAAGGCGAGAATCAAGAAGAATCATGAAGTTTTCACCATGAACACCTTTCATTTTACCAGCTCTATCAAATAGAGTACGGAATTGACGTTCGTTTAATCCATACATAAAGCGTAGTTTTTGTTTCTCTTGTAATTGTAAACCATACTCAGAGATTTTTCTGCGTTGGTTTGCTCCATGTTGCCCAGGAGCGTATGGGCGTTTATCTAGCTCTTTGCCAGTTCCAGTTAATGAAATGCCAAGACGACGTGATTTTTTCCAAATAGGACCAGTATATCGTGCCATAGGACATTTCCTCCTTTTATTTTATTTGCATAAAATAAAAACAACCGTGATCTTTTCGTTGTCCATTTTGTTTTCATGTACCATCGCTCCAGCAGCAGAGAGTTACACGATACACCTCATACTTTGAGGAACAAAATGGGGGCAAGCGACGAGTCACATAGGCTACCTAATTATTTTACACAAGGAATAGTATATAAGTTTTTTAATGTGAAGTCAATGTTTTTCTTAGAAATAGATAAATATCGTTTAAATCAGAAGGAAAGTGAATATAAAAGAATTTTGAAAAGTTTCCATACTTAATAGGAAATCTGTGACTTTTGCTATATAATAGGTAATATATTACTATTTTTGCGAAATTGATTTTAATTAGATTCTTTATACTTAAAATATTTGATGTTTTAATATCACTCATACCTGATGGTTATAGTCTACCATAGATATGGGATAAACGAATAATAGGTGATATATTATGGAAGAATTAAGTACCATGATAAAAATTAAATATTATGAATTAATGACAAATGTTAATACATTTAATAGTAATGAAAAATTCTATTCTGGTTTAGTGAAACTATTACTAGATGTCGTTCCATGTAAAACAATAGGCCTATATAGATATCAAACTGGATCAAATTATTTTACATTAGAAACAGCAACTGGTGATGTAGATACGACGTCATTACTTCGGAGTATTATTGATAAACAAAGTTTTTATACGATGACAATTAATAATAGTCATGTACAATTTCCTGTGAATCAATGTGATGTACTTCAAATAGAAGATAATGAAATACATCCCCTTATCATCCCGTTGCAGCCAAAAAAGGGAGCTATAGGATTTTTGTGTTTTTTGTTTAATAATAATGTGAAAACCCCTCCCGTAAATATAATGAAAGTAATTAAAATAGAAACTGAAAGAGTAATATATAGTACTTATGACAGGTATCGAATGGAGACAACGATTGAGAAAAATCGTTTTTTGTATGAACTTGTCTTAAAATTTGCCTCTGCAAGAGATAATAATGAGATTCTCACAGAAATAATAAAATCGATAAGACGAGTGTATCCTGACTTTTCATACTATTTATTACTCTCGCAAGATTATGATGCCGATCCAAGATTACCGGTAAAATTGTTAGAGTTTAGTGATGATGATACAAAACGTGTCAGTACGGAAGCGTTTATTAGTGGTGAGTTACAAATCGAGAATAGGTACAATGAACAAAACACTAGCCTTTTTGCCCCGTTAACAGGTGAACAGGGTGTATACGGAGTATTAGAAATAATAACACCGGTAGTTATGGAGTTTTCAGATGATGAGATTGCCTTCATTGAAAATTTTGTACAAGCAGCTGGAAAGGCTATCGAAAGAACAACTCTATATCAAGAATCAAAGCATCTAGTGAAAGATTTAAAGCTTATTAATGATACCTCACATCAATTAAATTCAAATCTACAACTAACAGAAATTACGCATTTAGTTAAAAATAAAGTAATTGATGCATGCCAACCATCCGAAATTGCTTTTTTATATTCTAGTGGAAATAAAGAAGCTGGAATTGACTTTTTATCTGGAACGACAGATTTCTTTAATACACGTGATGGTAGGAATTTAGGAGTAGATTTATTTGAAAAGACACTCGAAACGAGAGAGTCTACATTTTCTGGAGAATTTACTTGGGAGAATCCTGTGGCTTATAAATCAGTCATGGTTATCCCGATGGAACATGCAGAAATAATCCATGGAGTTGTTATCATTCTACATGAGAAGACTTATGCTTTTTCATTTAATAGTTATAAATTATTACAGTCACTTATTCGACATTCTACTTTAGCAGTATTAAATACAATTTTAAAAGAACAATTAGAAAGAGCTGTTTCTACAGATTATTTAACACAGTTGTTCTCAAGGAATTATTTAGATGAACAAATTCGTAAACATATGAATTCGGGAGAAATGGGAACACTTATTTTATTTGATATCGATGATTTTAAAATAGTCAATGATACACATGGGCACTATGTTGGGGATGAAGTGATTAAACAAGTAGCTAATATTATATTGATGAACATTAATGATGCTGATGTAGGAGCAAGATGGGGTGGAGAAGAACTAGCAGTTTACCTTCCTGATAGTGATATAAATGCAGGTGTAAATTTGGCTGGTGTTATTCGGAAACAGATAGAGAGTTTTACTGAACCTGCAGTGACAGTTTCCGCTGGTGTGTCTACTTGGAAGAGTGTAGATAATGATACAGCAAAAGATTTCTTTATTCGAGCAGATAAAGCGCTGTATGATGCGAAAAGCTTTGGCAAAAACTGTGTATTTAAAATTGCCTATGGTGAAAAAGCAGAAATGCAGCAATTTTAATCCTAAAAAAAGAGGTTGCCCCACATGAGGCGACCTCTATATTTTTAAATAAATTTAACTAGTGCATCCACAAATTTCTCCAAATAGGTTTGATCCACTTCATCGAACCTGTTTAATGAAGGGCTATCAATGTCTAACACCCCAAATATTTCATCTTCTTTTACAATTGGAACTACAATTTCAGATTGGCTAGCACTGTCACAAGCAATATGCCCTGGGAAATGATGGACATTTTCGATTCGCATCGTTATTTGTTCCTTTACTGCTGTCCCACATACACCTTTTCCATATGGAATGCGAATACATGCAGGTAAACCTTGGAATGGCCCAAGTACTAGTTCGTCATTCTTCCAAATATAAAAACCAACCCAGTTTACATCTTCCAAAAATTGATTTAACAAGGCAGAGGCATTCGATAAATTGGCAACCGTATCGTTTTCCCCTTCTAATAAAGAATTTAATTGTTTAAGCAAGAGTTCATAATCTTTTACTTTATCACCAGAATAGCTCGTCGTTTGAAACATCGTATAACTTCCCTTCTATATGAAAAAATTGTCGACATAAAATTGCAGGAATTAGGCCGTCTGTGTCGTATTTAATAATATGAGTACGGTTATGGTTTAAATCCATGTTAAGGAGTTGATAGCAATGAAATCCAATACATCTAAGCAAAGAGTAATCGATGCAGCATTATCTTTGTTCTATCAAAAAGGTTTTCATGGAACTTCTGTGCGTGATATTGCCACCAAAGCATCTGTGAATCTTTCTTTGATCAGTTATTATTTCAAAGGAAAACAAGGACTGTTAGAATATGCCGTTACTCGATATTATGAAGACTATCTAGAAACCATTGAAGAAACAATACAAGAATATGAAACTGAAAAACCAGTAGAAAAATTAAAAAAATTAATAACTAGTATTATACAATATAAACATAAGAACTACCAAATCTCGTGTTTTATCCATCGTGAACTATCCATTGATTCCGTATTCGTAAGAGAGGTATCGGTTACTTATCTAGCAAAGGAAAACCATTTATTAAAAAGTATTCTCACAGAAACGATGGAACAACATGAGAGCCTCAAGCTTAATCACCACTTCTTATTTATGCAGTTAAAAGGAATGCTTATAACTCCATACCTTCTTCAACATGAATGGAAAAGTTATACTTCTAATGATTATTCACATCAGAAATTTATCAAAAATTACGTAAAAGTGATTCATAAATGGATAGATTTTATTTTTGAACAAGCAAAAGAAAAAACAACTACATGATGGTTCGATTTGAAATAAAAGTCAATTTTAGAATTGGTGACTTTAGGTTGTTTTAGTGATTTCAATATGCTTTATTTAATAAAATAGAAGGATAAAAGAAAAAAATCGTATAATTCGTCATTTTTTTCTTTTTTTTTAGCCAAAATGCGCTATTACATGGTATCATAATAACTACATAAATTATTAATTTGTATTTTGAATATATAGAGACCTCTTTAAGGGAGTTAGGGGGCATATTGCATGGAGTACTTTATAGGAATTTTATTAGCTATTATTGTAATTATTATTGTAGGTTTGATTTTGCGTAAACGTGTATATGATGAGGTGGATCGTCAAGAAGGTTGGAAAATGGATATTATGAACCGTAACATAACCTCCCAACTTTCAAGAATAAAGAAGCTTAATCTTTCAGGAGAAACGCAAGAAAAGTTTGAATCGTGGAAAGAGCGTTGGGAATTAATTTTATCAAAGGAACTTCCAGACATCGAAGAATACCTGTTTGATGCAGAGGAAGCAGCAGATCGTTATCGTTTTCCGACAGCTAAGAAGACGCTTCGTAAATCAGATCAAGTTTTGCACTCCATTGAAAAAGATATTGAAAAGATTTTGTTAGAACTAGAAGAATTAATGGAATCAGAAGAATCTAGTCGAAAAGAAATCGAGCATATCCAACCAACGATAAAAGAGTTACGAAAACAACTTTCGCAAAATCGTTTCCAATATGGTAAAGCTGAAGTTCGTTTTGAAGTTGAACTAGATGAACTTGACGAAAGTCTACATAAGTATCATGAATTAGTGAATTCTGGTAATTACTTAGAAGGAAAGACCCTTGTAGATACGATTAAAGAAGAATTGTCTAGTATAGAAACCGTAATCCAAGAATTTCCTGCTGTTTATAAAGCTTTTAAACAGGAACTTCCATCACAGATTGACGATTTATACAATGGCATCAAGGAAATGAAGGAAGATGGATATCGTGTTGAGCATTTAGGATTTGAAAAAGAAATTCATAATTATCAACAGCGTATTTTAGACTTTGTAAATGACTTGGAAAAAGGGGAAACATCAGAAGCTAAAGTATTCAAGGAAGAGTTAGATGAAAGAATCCAAGAGATGTATCAACTCCTTGAAAAAGAAGCCATCGCTAAAAATTTCATGGAAACACAAATTCCTAGCTATCAAGAATCACTTGATGAAATAGCAGCGTCCTTTAATAATACGAAAACAGATGTAGAAGAATTGAAAAAAACGTATTATTTTGATGACCAGGACATGGAAAAATATTTATCATTGGAGCAGAGTATTGCTCAATTGCATAAACAATTTGAAGAAATATTGAATGAGCTAGAGGATAGTGATCGTACACATACCGAACTAAGAGAAAAACTTGAAGTCGGTTTTGAACAGCTAGACGCTTTAAAGGAAAAACACGATGATTTCAAACTGAGTGTATACAACCTACGAAAAGATGAAATTGAAGCCAAGGAAAAACTTTCAGATATGAGAGACCAGTTGCAGCAGGTTCATCGTAAAGTAAAGAAAAGTAACATCCCAGGTGTACCTGAGTATATTTGGAAATTATCGAATGATGCTACCGAGAAAAACAAACAAGTATTAGAGTCATTAGATAAGCATCCACTGGATATAGCTGGTGTTCAACGTGCATTATCTGAAGCACAAGATACTTTAAATCAATTAGTAGAACAAACTGATGATATGTTGGAACAAGCTCAGTTAACAGAACAAGTTATCCAATATGCGAATCGATACCGTAGCAAATATCCAATATTGGCTGCTAAACTATCTGAATCTGAAAGCTTATTCCGTTCCTATGAATATGAATTGGCTTTAGAGACAGCAGTTAAAGCATTAAAAGAAGTAGATCCTAATGCGTTGGAATATATTGAGGAAAATCGAATGATTATTCATTAATAATAGTGTATAATAGTTACACGTAAACAGGGCTGCCTAAGAAAAGGGTTAAATCTTTTCTTATGACAGCCCTCTGTTTTGTGAAATTACTAAACATATTGATATAAATGTTCTAATAGGGGGTAATTTTATGATCTATTTAGATAATAGTGCAACTACTAAACCCCATCCAGATGTATTAGCTAGTTTTCAGCAGGTATCGGATAAGTTTTTCGCCAACCCCTCCTCTATACATCAACTAGGAGGTCAAACAGAGAAATTACTATTGAAAGCGAAACAACAAGCAGCCGAATTGCTAAAAGTGAAAGAGGAAGAAGTAATTTTTACATCAGGTGGTACAGAAGGAAATAATATCGCTATAAAAGGTATTGCACTCGAGCATCAGAATAGAGGGAAGCACATCATCACGACAGAAATTGAACACCCTTCTGTATATGAAGCTTGTGAAAGTTTAAAACAACTAGGCTTTGACATTACATTTTTACCCGTTAATCAAGATGGTGTTGTTTCTGTAGAAGATGTACGTAATGCAATACGAAAAGATACCATTCTTATAAGTGTGATGCATATCAATAATGAAATAGGCTCAATACAACCAATACAGGAGATTGGAGAAATAGCCAAGGCGCATCCGAAAATTTTCTTCCATGTTGATTATGTTCAAGGATTAGGAAAAATACCATTACAATTAAATAATAGTGGAATCGATCTTTGTACAATGTCTGGGCATAAAATTCATGGACTTAAGGGCACTGGGATTCTATATATTAAAAGTGGTACCAAATTATTTCCATTATTCCATGGGGGAGAACAAGAGCGCAAAATACGATCTGGTACTGAAAATGTAGCTGGCGTTGTAGCGATGGTAAAAGCACTTCGTATTATTAAGAAACGTGAACTAGATGAAATAAATCATGTTCATTCATTAAACAAATATCTTCGCGATAACTTAAGTGACTTTCCATTAGTAGAAATTAATTCTCCTAGCAATAACGCACCACATATAATGAATTTTTCACTTCCGGGTATTAAACCTGAAGTTATGATTCATATGTTAGGGGAGGAAGGTATTTATATATCTACAAAATCAGCGTGTTCATCGAAATTAGCTGATGAAAGTAGAATTATTGCTGCCTGTGGCTTTTCAAAAGAGCGCGCAACTTCCGCTTTACGAGTAAGTTTATCGTATGATAATACAATAGAAGAAATTGATGTCTTTTTGGATAAGCTAAGAAAAGGCATTGATCAATTAAAAGAAATCTTATAATGGAGTAGATAACGATGCAATACGATCATATATTAATCCGTTACGGGGAAATTGCTTTAAAAGGAAAGAACCGTAAAAAATTTATTGGAAAACTACAAGAAAATATCCGTCATAAATTAAAGGAATTTCCTGATGTTTCGGTCAAACGTACTCAAGGAAGAATGTTTGTCTTATTAAATGGCCATGATCCCCATGCCATTATTAATAAGGTTAAAAACATTTTTGGAATTCATAGCATCAGTTTAGCGATAAAAATTCCAAATGAATTAGAAGAAATTAAACAAGCAGCTTTATTTGCTCTTGAGAATGGGGAAAATGTAAAAACATTTAAAGTTTCCGTGAAACGTATTAATAAAGTGTTCCCGGTTCGCTCACAAGACTTAAATCAAGTTCTTGGAGGTCATTTGTTAAGTAATACAGAAGGGTATATAGTTGATGTTCATCATCCTGATCTAGAAATTAAAGTTGAAATCCGAAATGAAGCAACCTATATTACGTCTAGTGTGATACGTGGAGCAGGAGGTTTACCTGTAGGAACTTCTGGAAAATCATTGTTGCTTCTTTCAGGCGGAATTGATAGTCCTGTAGCTGGTTATTTAGCAATGAAACGTGGAGTTGAAATTGAAGCAATCCACTTTGAATCACCACCATTTACGAGTGAGCGTGCAAAGCAAAAGGTTTTAGATTTAGCAGAAAAATTAACAAGCTATGGGGCGAAAATTAACATTCACATTGTACCTTTTACAAAATTACAGCAACGTATTTTTCAAGAAACACCTGATGGATACGGTATGACGGTAATGCGACGTATGATGTTAAGAATTAGTGAACGTGTCTGTCAAAAAGAAGGAATTCTTTCGTTAGCAACTGGAGAGAATTTAGGTCAAGTTGCCAGTCAAACGATGCATAGTATGAATGCGATAAATGAAGTTACCAACTATCCTATCATTCGTCCTTTAATAACAATGGATAAAGATGAGATTATTGAAATATCAAAGCAAATTGATACGTACGATATCTCAATCAGACCATATGAGGATTGCTGTACGATTTTTGTACCAAAGGCACCGAAGACAAAACCAAAGCGTGATCGTGTAAATTATTTTGAGTCTAAATTTGATTATGAAGAATTAATTGAAGAAGCAGTACAAGGAATTGAAGTAGTACAAGTATCTGATGAGAAGCAGGTTGAAGATGCTTTTTCTGACCTACTGTAATTTTTAGATAATGTAACCAACACTTACCAATAAAATAAGTGAATGAATCATCTCCAAACGACACATTATAAGTGTACCAAGGAGGTGATATACCATGGCAAACAACAATAACTCAAATCAATTGGTAGTCCCTGGTGCACAACAAGCTTTAGATCAAATGAAGTATGAGATCGCATCAGAATTTGGTGTACAACTTGGTGCTGATACTACTTCTCGAGCTAACGGTTCTGTTGGTGGAGAAATTACAAAACGTCTTGTACAAATGGCTGAACAACAGTTCGGTGGAACACAAGGTTAATAAAAATAAAATATGATGGCTAAGGACTACTCCATTCGGGGTAGTCCTTTCTTCTTTCAAAGATGTCTAGCTTCGAGCGCAAAGCGGGTGCTCTGCGCTTTTCCTAATTACAAAAACGTTCTTTTTACTCGATTCCAATACGAATTATTTTTCAATTTAACGGTTTTGATTACTTTATCACTTAATCTAATTGTTAAATCCTTAATATTTTGTATGGAGTATGCTTCATTATCTAACCCAACTATAGGATAATCATTTCCGTCTTGTACTACTTCTAATTGCAGTGTGCGCTCTTTTCCTAAAATAAAAGAACTCCCTAATGTACGGTACCGATTGTTATTTAATGAGGCCAGTTCTGATACTTGCATACTAGGTAATAACGGATCGACGATTGCCCCACTAACTGATTTATTATAACCTGTGCTTCCTGTTGGCGTTGCAACAATTAAACCGTCTCCACGAAAAGTCTCAAAATGCTCTTGATCAATAAGAACATCAATAACAATAGACTTAATAATGGAAGAACGAATGCTTACTTCATTGAGGCAATAAAAAGAGTTATCTCCATTGATTAACACTTCAACCATAGGGAAACGTCTTACCTCTAATTCTTCATGCTGCATCGTATGTAACATTTCTTTAAAATTATCTAAATTAAAGTCACAATATAAACCTGATTCATTATCCTTAGTAATTCCCACATATAGACAGTCTTGACGAAATCCTGTATTTCGTACGGCTTGTAGGAATGCACCATCCCCACCAACACTAAATATAATATTAGCTTCTTTTGCATTTTCAACGAGTGTAAAGTTATTATCCTCAGCCAGCTTTATTAAAGGTTGTAATTTATCTTCTAAATCACGGTAATGTTGATAAAAGAAGATATTTTTTCGGTTTGACACTGATTTTTCCTCCATTCTTATCATGCTATCTGTAATTTTATCATTTCCAGTCTGATTATCCTAATTACGTAGAGGAATTATTAGAGGCTATTTTTTCTATTTTCACGGGATAAATTTGGTAAATTGTAGCAAACTATTGTAATGATATGAATGGAGTGGTTTTTGTGGTATGGATGATTATTGGTCTTATATTATTCCTTCTACTATTCATTATTGTCATGTCAAAAGTAAACTTAATATTGCATTATTCGTATAACAACCATATCCATTGCATTAGTGTAGCTATTAGATTGTATGGGATTCAGCTTCTTTCTATTGAAAGAAAGTATGAAAATAATAGGGAAAAGGATTGGTTGGATACTTTAATGGAGATAGATATTCAGGAAGAAGTGCAGTCCTTTCAAACAGATTTGAAAACATTCAAACATTGGATGAAACAAGGAACGAAGCTATTTAAGGAAGCAATGCAACAAATTAATATTAAAAAACTTGACTGGAAAACAGCAATTGGAACTGGCGATGCTAGTTCAACAGGCATTGTAACAGGGAGCTTATGGATGGTCAAAGGTACGATAATCGGGGCCTTGCATGAAATAACTAACCTAAATAAACAACCCTCAATCGAAATGATACCTAACTTTCAACAGAAACTCTTGCAGTCTAAGATTGATTGCATTGTATCGATTCGAATAGGAAAAGCTATATATATGTTTTTAAAAGTTATGCGAAATTTCCCAGTGAAAAAAGAAGCATATATTTAAAATTGTCAGAAGGAGGATCAACATGGAAGAACATCCGATTCAAGGATTAATGACCACCGCAATGGAGAATTTAAAAGATATGGTGGAGGTCAATACGATAATAGGAGATGCCATTGAATCTCCTGATGGTAGTGTGATTATTCCGGTTTCCAAATTAGGATTTGGCTTTGCTGCTGGTGGGAGTGAATTTGTTTCTAGTAATTCTCAAGGTAGTGAAGATGGTGGAAGTATGCCATTTGGTGGTGGTAGTGGTGGAGGAGTTTCCATCACACCTGTTGCTTTTTTAATCGTTAGTCCAAAAGGGATTAAAATGGTTCATTTAGACGAGAACACACATATTTATGAGAAAATGATTGATTTTGCTCCTAAGGCAGTTGAAAAAATACAGCAATTATTGAAAGAATCAAGTAGTGGTGGAGATAAGAAAAGCAAAGACAAATCTAAAGAAGGTAAGGAAGATAAAGAAGATAAAAAAGGCAAAAAATCTCGTAAAAAACGAAGTAAAGAAGAAGAACCTGAAGATGAAGAGTCTGAAGAAGAAGATGACGAAATGGAATATGATATTTAATAGGCCTTTTACTAGACATGATTCCTTATCTTACGCATAATGATAGGTGAAATCTAATTTGGGAGGAATGGATATTATGGCAAACGTAACATTCCATCAAGAACCAGTCACATTAATTGGGTCAGAGATAAAAGTCGGTGATCAAGCACCTAATTTTACTGTATTAAATAATGATTTGAAAGAAGTAAGCCTAGATGATTATAAAGGAAAAGTTAAACTAATTAGTGTTGTACCGTCACTTGACACAGGTGTTTGTTCATTACAGACTAAAAAATTTAATGATGAAGCAAGTAAGGTAGACGCACAGGTGTTGACTGTAAGTATGGACTTGCCTTTTGCACAGAAACGCTGGCTAGAAGCAAATAATGTAAGTAACCTCATAACACTGTCCGATCACCGTGAAGGAAATTTTGGTGAAAAATATGGAGTACTCATTAAAGAGCTACGACTCTTGGCACGATCCATCTTTGTTGTGGACTCCAATGATAAAGTTACATATGTAGAATATGTAAGCGAGGTTTCCGAGCATCCAGACTATGACAAAGCATTAGAAGCAGCGAAACAGGCTAAATAATAACGGGTAAAATCTCTCTCCATATAAGGGGAGGGATTTTATTATTGCAAAACTGTTATACTAAATTATAAAAATCTGTATCAATTTTTTGTACAGATGTGTCCTTGTTTGGTACAATAGATACGCTCTAAAGAACGGAGGATTTGAAGTTATGGAGAAAACAAAGGTAGAAACACTTTTTGAATGGTTGGATTCAACAACAATGATTATAGAGCAACATGAGAATGAAACATATTTGGAAAGCTTAGTTATATGCTTGGAGACACTTTTTTATAATAGTCCAGAAGAAACAATGGATGATATTTTATCCCATAAACTAGAGACGGCCCTAGGAAAAGTTGATATAAGTTCCTATAAATCAGATGAGATACGCAAGGCAATTCAATTTGCGATATTAAAAGGAATGAAGGATACAACCCAGCAGCAACATTTACTAACACCAGAATCTGTTGGTTTACTCGTTGGTTATTTAGCAGAAAAGCTTACAAAAGACGTTAAGGAATTACGTGTGTTTGATCCCGCTAGTGGTACAGCTAATCTATTAACAACGGTTATGGGGCATATCGATAAACCAATGGAAACTTTTGCGAGCGAAGTAGATCCAACGTTAATCCAGTTAGCAGTAATTAGTGCCAATATACAACAACGGAAAATTGAATTCTTTCATCAAGATAGCTTAAGACCATTTTTAATGGACCCAGTAGATCTAGTTGTATCAGATTTACCAGTTGGTTATTATCCAGATGATATCCGCGCTAAAAATTTTCAATTAAAAGCAGATGAAGGCCATTCTTATGCCCATCATTTATTCATTGAGCAAAGCATGAATTATACAAAGGAAGCTGGATATTTAATATTTGTCGTTCCAAACTTTTTATTCGATAGTGACCAATCGGATAAGTTACATGCTTACATACAAGAATATGGACATATAATAGGAATGTTACAACTACCGGATAGCATTTTTAAATCTGAAAAACAAGCGAAAAGTATTCTTATATTGCAGAAGAAAGGAGAAAATACTTCTGCACCGAAACAACCATTACTTGTACAGCTTCCATCTTTAAAAAACACAAAAGCGATGGAAGATATTCTAGCACAAATGAATAATTGGTTTGCGTCATACAAAAATTAACATCATTAGGAGTTGAATCATCATGAGTAATGTATTAGCGATCAACGCAGGTAGTTCATCATTAAAATTTCAATTAATTCAAATGCCAGAAGAAGAAGTGAAAGCAGTTGGACTAGTCGAAAGAATTGGCATAAACGATTCGATTTTTACAATAGAAGTTAATGGAGAAAAAGACAAAGTAGTCGCCGATATCCCTGATCATGAAGTTGCAGTAAAACAGTTGCTTGAAAAATTAACAGGATCAGGAGTTATACAATCATTAAATGAAATTGATGCAGTAGGCCACCGTATCGTTCATGGTGGAGAAAAGTTCCCCGATTCTGTAAAGATTACAGATGAAGTCATTAAAGAAATTGAAGCTATTTCTGATTTAGCACCATTGCATAACCCTGCTAACTTAACTGGTATTCGTGCATTCCGTGAAGTGTTACCAAACGTTCCAATGGTGGCTGTATTTGATACTGCATTCCATCAAACGATGCCAGAAAAATCATATTTATACAGCTTGCCATATGAATATTATGAAAAATATGGTATACGTAAATATGGGTTCCACGGGACAAGTCATAAATACGTATCGCAGCGTGCTTCAGATCTATTAGGTATTCCTTTAGAGCAGTTACGTTTAATCTCTTGTCACCTTGGTAACGGTGCGAGTATCGCTGCCATTGAAGGAGGAAAATCAATTGATACTTCAATGGGATTCACTCCTTTAGCCGGTGTAACGATGGGAACTCGTTCCGGAAATATTGACCCTGCTTTAATTCCTTATATTATGGAGAAAACAGGTAAAACTGCAGATGAAGTTTTAAATGTGTTAAACAAAGAGAGTGGAATGCTAGCATTATCAGGTTTTTCTAGTGACTTACGTGATATCGAAGAAAAAGCAAATGAAGATAAACGTGCAGAACTAGCACTAGATGTATTTGCAGGTCGTATTCACAAATATATCGGTTCTTATGCAGCTCGTATGTCAGGAGTAGATGCAATAATCTTTACAGCTGGCGTTGGAGAAAATAGTATTAGCATCCGTGAAAGAGTCTTAACTGGATTAGAATTCATGGGAATATATTGGGACCCTAAATTGAATGAAACACGTGGAAAAGAAGCATTCATCAATTACCCACACTCACCAGTTAAAGTGATCGTCATACCAACTAACGAAGAAGTCATGATTGCAAGAGATACCGTACGATTATCGTAATTATATTAGCTTTGGACTAGCTATAGATGCTGGTTCAAGGCTTTTTTGTTGTATGCAGTTTATGAATTGTGATTATCGATGCCGGAAGCGTGGGGAAAGGGAAGTCTCCGGTAATCGAGAGAGGTTGTCGATGCCGGAAGCGTGGGGAAAGGGAAGTCTCCGGTAATCGAGAGAGGTTGTCGATGCCGGAAGCGGAGAGAAAAGAGTTTCTCCGGTAATCGAGAAGGCCCATCGATGCCGGAAGCGGAGGTAAAAAGAAGTCTAGGGTAACCGAGAAGGCCCATCGATGCCGGAAGCGGAGAGAAAAGAGAGTCTAGGGTAATCGAGAAGGCCCATCGATGCCGGAAGCGAAGGGAAAAGAGAGTCTCCGGTAATCGAGAGAGGTTGTCGATGCCGGAAGCGAAGGGAAAAGAGAGTCTAGGGTAATCGAGAAGGCCCATCGATGCCGGAAGCGGAGAGAAAAGAGGGTCTAAGGTAATCGAAAGGGTTTCTCGATGCCGGAAGCGGAGAGAAAAGCGAGTCTAGGGTAATCGAGAAGGCTCATCGATGCCGGAAGCGGAGAGAAAAGAGAGTCTAAGGTAATCGAGAAGGCCCATCGATGCCGGAAGCGAAGGTAAAAAAGAGTCTCCGGTAATCGAGAGAAGCTATCAATGCCCATAGCTGAAGAAAAAGTGAACTTAGAGTAACAGATGAAAGTCGAAAGCTCTAGACTGACTGTTAAATGCAAACTATGCTACATTAGAAAAAAAGAATATTTAAAGAGGAGGAAAAGTATGGCTGTTCATGAGCATAAAGCAAAAACGGTTTCTGCTCGCTGCATGATAATCACAATTAGTGATACGAGAACGGAAGCAAGTGATAAAAGTGGTAAGTTGATGCAGGAGTTCTTGGAACAAGAAGGACACCAAGTGATTGCTAAAGAAATTATCCCTGATGAAATTGATGACATAAAAGAGCAAATTGAAATTGGTTGTAAGGACCCGGAAATCGATGTTATTTTAACGAATGGTGGAACTGGGATTGCGCCAAGAGATGTGACGGTCGAGACAGTACAATCGATACTTGAAAAGGAAATACCGGGATTTGGAGAAATATTTCGTATGTTAAGTTATCAAGAGGATATTGGTTCAGCAGCTATTTTATCTCGTGCTATTGCAGGGGTGAGAGAATCGACGGCAATATTTTCGACACCTGGATCAAGTGGTGCGGTTCGATTAGCAATGAACAAGCTTATTTTGCCAGAATTATCTCACGTCGTTAGAGAAATAAAGAAATTATAAAAAGGCTGTCCATTAGAACAGCCTTTTCAAGGGATTGAGGTATTTCTGAACAAGTATTATCTGATTACAAGTACGTCACAAGTAGCATAACGAGTAATGCTCTCAGACACACTTCCAATAAGGAAACGTTCTACGGCATTCATCCCTGTTGCACCACAAATAATTAAGTCCGCATCAAAGTTATTTGCAATATCTTTTGCGATTTTTACTTTAGGTGACCCATACTCAATACAGCGTACAACGTCATCGACACCTGCTTCTTTAGCAGTTTTAACATAATTATCAACTAACTCTTGTGCGTATTTTTCAGCACGCTCGCCTAATGTACGATCGTAGGCTTCTGCCGTTGCGAACGTTCTTGAATCAACTACGTGAGCAAGTATTAATCTTGCGTTATTACGCTTCGTAATTGTCAATGCCTTTTTATATGCCTTCTCAGATGCTTCTGAACCATCAATAGCGACTACAATATTTTTGTATTCAAATTCCATATGGCCTCTCCCCTTCCGAACAACTGTATCTTACACTTATATTATACTATAAAAACGTTTACAATTGGAAAAAGTTACAGGAACAATGTGACGTTTTTTTGTACAAACTAAAATAGAATCCCATTCTTAATTTCGTTCACTTTCAATGGGGTTTAAAAAATTACCATTATTGTTTTGGTATTTACTGGAGGTGTATCCCTTGGCTAAAAAAGATACAAAAAAGTTAGTTGAAGATCATAAAGGTGTTGCTGCAGTTCAGAACCAATTATTTGAAAGTTATCAAAGTGGAGTGGTAGAAGACCGTCTGCATAATAACCGTGACATCTGGACGTATAATAACCGAAAAAATTAAAAACTTTAGAAACAGAAGTTTTGCACAGTCCAATGAAAGTTGGGCTGTGTTTTTAATAGGGAGTAAAAGGTAGTTGTAAAAATCCCATTAAAAGAGTATTTGTATTAATGCTTTTTCACGGAAAATTTGTTACAATGAAAATGCTTACATAGTTTTTAAAATATAATTGTAAGAAGGGATGGGAATAAGATGAACATAGGGGTTCCACGAGAGATAAAGAACAATGAAAATCGTGTAGCAATGACTCCAGCTGGGGTGCTGTCGCTAAAAGGAGCAGGACACGATATTTTTATCGAGACTGGAGCGGGACTTGGCTCGGGCTTCACTGATGAACAGTATGAGGATGCAGGAGCAATTATCGTTGGTAGTGCAAAGGAAGCTTGGAAACAGGAAATGGTTATGAAAGTAAAGGAACCACTACCTGAGGAATATGATTATTTTTATGAAGGACTTATTTTATTTACATACTTACATTTAGCAGCAGAGCCTGAACTAACAAAGGCCATGATTGATAAAAAAGTCGTAGGGATTGCTTATGAGACGGTTCAATTAGAAAATAGAACCCTTCCATTGTTAACTCCTATGAGTGAAGTAGCAGGAAGAATGGCTGCTCAAATTGGAGCCCAATTCCTAGAAAAATCAAAAGGTGGAAAAGGCGTCTTACTAGCTGGAATTCCTGGGGTAAAACGTGCCAAGGTAACAGTTATTGGTGGTGGAGTTGTTGGAATGAATTCAGCAAAAATCGCTGCTGGCTTAGGTGCTGACGTTACAATTATTGATTTAAATCCTGACCGATTAAGACAATTGGACGATATTTTTGGTTCCTCTATTAATACAATGATGTCGAATCCATTAAATATTGCAAATTCTATTGCTGAGTCTGACTTAGTTATTGGTGCAGTTTTAATTCCTGGAGCACGCGCACCAAAACTAGTTACTGAAGACATGGTCCAAGCAATGTCAGAAGGATCTGTTATTGTTGATGTTGCGATTGACCAAGGTGGTATCTTTGAAACAAGTGACCGAATTACTACTCATGATAATCCAACGTACACAAAGCATGGTGTTCTTCATTACTCAGTAGCCAATATGCCTGGCGCTGTTCCAAGAACATCAACGATTGGTTTAACAAATGTAACGGTACCATAT
This sequence comes from Ornithinibacillus halophilus, assembly GCF_900129485.1. Classification (GTDB taxonomy): domain Bacteria; phylum Bacillota; class Bacilli; order Bacillales; family Amphibacillaceae; genus Ornithinibacillus; species Ornithinibacillus halophilus. The sequence goes on along the minus strand of NZ_FQVW01000005.1, from coordinate 38,004 downwards.
GCGTTGCAAATTGCGAATAAAGGCTACAAAAAAGCGTGTAATGATAATGCAGCTCTAAGAAAAGGAATCAATACAGCAGATGGTTATGTAACCTATGAAGCTGTAGCTGAAGCACATGGCTTAGAATATGCAGACGTTTTTGATTTACTATAAATGAGAGAAGAGGTTGACCTGGTATAGGATCAGCCTCTTTTTAATTTGTAAGAAATGAGAGTATTAACTCTTTTATTTTGAGCAATGCTAGAAATTGTTGTCCAGTAGTAACACTGATGGTCAATATACTATTCGTCAGCAGGATTTTAAGGATATTTATCGAATACATACTATAAAATTAATTAGAAGGAGTGGTTATCAATGAAGGTTTCTTATCATGGACATTCTGTTGTTAAGGTAAAGACTGACTCGCATACGATTTTGATTGACCCGTTTATTTCGGGGAATGAAGCGTGTGATTTGGATGCTAGTAATGTGGAGGCCGATGTCATTTTATTAACGCACGGACATAATGATCATGTCGGTGATACAGTAGATATCGCTAAACGTACCGGTGCGCTAGTCGTTGCACCTAATGAATTAGCTGTTTATTTAGGTGGGAAAGGGATTAATACACATCCAATGCATATTGGTGGTTCCCGAGAGTTTGACTTTGGGAAAGTGAAGTTTACTCAAGCGTTCCATGGATCCTCTTATAGCGAAGAGGATGGTACGATCGTTTACACCGGAATGCCTGGTGGAATTTTGTTAACTATAGAAGGGAAAACAATCTATCATTTAGGAGATACGGCATTATTTACGGATTTAAAAATGTATGGGAATATGAATGATATTGATTTAGCATTTGTTCCAATAGGTGATAACTTCACCATGGGACCAGAAGATGCGTTAGTTGCAGCAGACTGGATTAAATCAAACGTCGTTGTTCCAATCCATTACAATACATTCCCAGTAATCGAGCAGGATGCTGAGGCTTTTGCTAGTAAAGTGAAGACTGGCGAAGGAAAAGTGATGGAGATTGGGGAAGAGATGGAGTTATAAAGAAACGTGAGTCGATGAGCTCACGTTTCTATTTATCAGGTACATAATTCCACTTATGAACAGGTATTGATTTTATTTGGGTTAACTTGAATACTGCTTTTATTATCAATGAATCCATTACAAATAGCGTCACCTTTAATTATTATTAGAGATTGTGGTTGAAGATAAATGTTCCCGTTTAATTTAGCGTTCCCATCTATAGTTAACATAGTAAATTGAGGCATTGTGATATTGCCATGTATTATAACATCTCCACCAATTGAAATTTCAGAGACAACTCTCCCTTTCCTGTCTAGTATAATATTATCGTTAAACGTTGCATCACCATCTATTTGTAACTTAGCATTAGGTGACAACGTTACATTTCCATAGAAAATTCCATTCCCCGAAACGTTAAGATTTGAATTTTCCTCAATATTAATGCTGTTAACATTTTCTGTAGAATAGAAGTTATTATTTACGTTTAGGTTAACTTGAGGATTCAGTAAAAGATTTCTTGAAAAAGTTGCATTATTTTCAACTGTATAAATAGAAGGTGATCCACAAAGGGGATTTAGAATAAATTCTACAGTAGGTGATCGTGTTTTTGTGAAATTTGGATTTCCTTCAAAGTTGCATTGAAAAGTGAATAAAACATCATAAGAATCTCCACCAGGCTCTTCAACTTCGTCATGTTCATGAACTAGTTGGATATCCTTAGTATATTGATTGGATTGATTTATCAAGGTTGTTTCAATTTTTGTAGTACTTGTTGCTATTTTAATTATTAAAGGACTTTCAGTGTCCACTTCCATACAAGTATTACTGTTAGCTCCTGAAAATGTATTTCCATTGTTTTGAAAAGATGCCTCACTAATATTTGTATAGGTTATTTGTAATTCTTCGATGCTCAACTGGTTATTTTCATAACAAATCGTTAAGTTATTATCTCTATATTGCTGCCTAATCTCATTTATAAGTATATTTAATTCTTGTTTCGTAGATATTTGCTTTCTAATATTATCTTCACTATTAAATATTTGGAGAATGAGAGTGGAAGTAAGTGTAATAACTATAGAAAAAAGACTCAAGGTAGCTAGTAATTCAATTAGAGTGATACCTGCCTGTTTTTTTAAAAAAGAGAAGGACATAAATTACACATCCAATCCATAAAAATGTGTGTTTATATCCTTCCCTAGTATATTTAATTTATATATAGTTATTATTCAACTGGACAATCGCTGAGGTCGTCAAGTGTTTCTACACGACATACAGATATTCCAGATAATTGGGGGGCAGAATACGTTCCGGTAGTAAATAGATTTTTAGTTATTGAGATATTACTGTTTGGATGAAAATTTATATTACCGTCAACATACATATTTTCGGTAATTGTTATACTACCCTTCCCTAAATGTATATTTCCTATTATAAAAAGATTATCAGCATAAATATGGGTGTGGTTTTGGATTGTTAAATCTCCAAATATATATAGGTCCTCAACTATAAATTCATTTATGTGGTTATGTAATCTTAAACCATTCATGAAAGCAGCATTTTTTTCAAAAGTTATTACGTTACAACCGTTTTTTGAATTCCCATTTTTGGTATTAACATAATCAATAAACTTAGTATCCTCTGTGAAAATAATACAAAGATTCTGGTCGTCACCTTCAATATAGTCATTAAAATCTTCTTTGTCGGAATCTGTTTCGTTTTGGAGCATGTTAATGTTTTTGGTTATTTTTAATCTTTTCTTTTCCCAAGTACTGCTAACTTCTGTTCCAGTATCTGATTTTACTTTAATAGATAGTGCTTGGGAGGAATTATGGTCATTTATGGTAATGCATTTTTTATCATCAGACAGTTCCCCAATACTGTTTTCTTCGATAGAAAAAGATGGAAAAGCATCATCTATACAAATGCTACTGTCTTTATCATTATATTGTGATTTTAAATCAGATAATACAATGTTCGCAACTTGTGTAGAAGACACTTGCCTACTTACTGTTTCCTCATTTCCCATAATCTGAAAAATTGTAGTAGAGGATAATACAATAACAATAGCGAATAAACTTATTGTTGCGAGTGACTCTACTAATGTCATCCCATTTTCTTGTCTAAATTGTCGAAATATCATGTTTATCACATCCGATATAATGGTATAATTGGGTAAAAACGTAGACAGGGAGTGAACTCAATGTATGATAAAAAGAACTTGATTAATAATTATGGGTTTACCCTTATAGAAATTATAGCATCAATTGCGATTTTAGGCATGGTTATTATGGTGCTTTTACCAATTATTCCACAGATTGCTCTATGGAATAACAATGCTGATGATGAATTGGTGGCTAGTAACTTATTAGGACAAATTGCTTATGAAATAAAAAATGATTCTACTGTTCATATTTACAGTGAAGATATACAATTATGTTCCAACTCTTTTACTACAATTCCGGTAGAAAATCCCAAATATAACGTTCAATTAAAAGTTTGTTTAGAAGAAGATGTGGAACTATATCGTACGTATATTCAAATTTTTCATCCTGAAAATAACCGACTACTTAGTGAATCCTATACATATGTCGCAAAAAATGAGGGTGAAGACAGTTGAATTCATTTAAAAATGAAACTGGTGCAGCGTTAGTTTTAACAATAATGATTATTACTTTGTTTCTGTTATTCTTGATGACGTTGTTCTTTCAAATTACTAATACCACTAAACAAATAACAACAATAGAAGAAAACCTAGTGGCAGAACAAATTGCCGAAATGGGTGTAGATTATTACCATGCTTACATCGAAAAAAATTTACCGGATACAATTTCTGATATAGAGGAATTGGACATATCTTCAGGTGTATTATTGAATCATGAAGTTGAATTAGACGATAATTATTCATTTTTTATAGATACAACATCCATAGATGAGGAAGCAAACAAGATATATTTCACTGTAACCGCAGTAATTGATAAGGCTAAAGGTAAACAATCAAACACTAATTCAACTATTACTATCAATGTAGTAGGAAGTGAAAGTGAGGAATAAAGAATGCCAAGAAAAAGACTTGGGGATCTGCTTCAAGAAGCGGGTTTAGTAACTGAAGAACAAATAAATGAAACACTTGAAAATAAAAAGGATAACCAAAAATTAGGGGATTCATTGTTAGAGCGAGGCTACATAACTGAGCGACAACTAATAGAAGTGCTGGAATTTCAATTAGGAATACCACATGTATCACTATACCAATATCCAATAGATGAACGAGTACTAGGATTTGTGTCACGAGAATTTGCACAAGATAATGTAATAATGCCTCTACGTATTCAAGAAAATGAAATGATGATTGCAATGAAGGACCCCATGGATTATTACGTTATTGACGATTTAGAATTGTCTACTGGTCTAAGTATTTCTCCAGTCATAGCGACTAAAGATGATATTTTGTATGCCATTAACAAGTATTACTATAAAAATGATGGAGAGATGACTACTGAGGAAACAGCAGATACTGTAGATGAATCACCAGTTATTAATTTATTAGATCAAATTTTGACAACTGGGGTACAGCTAAAGGCGAGTGACATTCATATTGATCCACAAGAAGCAGCAGTTAATGTTCGTTATCGTATTGATGGTCAACTACGCTCAGAGAAGACGATACCTAAACAGTTACAAAATTCCTTAGTAGCTAGAATAAAAATTCTTGCTGATTTAAATATTACACAAACGCGCTTGCCACAAGATGGGCGTATTAAGACAACAGTTGGAGTAACTCCGGTTGATTTGAGAATATCGAGTCTACCGACAGTACACGGTGAAAAAGTTGTTATTCGAATCTTGGATTTAAGCAGTGCATTATTGAAACTGAGTGAATTAAACTTCTCAGAACAAAACAAGGAAAAGTACAAGCATTTGATTTCTCAGCCATCAGGATTAGTACTCATTACAGGGCCAACCGGTTCAGGGAAAACTTCTACTCTATATGCATCTATAAATCAAATGAATGAGGAAAATGTTAATATCGTGACAGTTGAAGATCCTGTTGAATACCAAATGGAAGGTGTAAACCAAGTGCAAGTAAATAGTGCAGTAGGTTTAACATTTGCCAACGGACTACGCTCAATCCTTAGACAAGACCCAAATATTATAATGGTTGGAGAAATTCGTGACCAAGAGACTGCAGAAATAGCCATTCGCGCCTCTTTAACAGGTCATTTAGTTTTAAGTACATTGCATACAAATAGTGCACTAGATGCTATTCCTCGTTTAACGGATATGGGAATTGAACCATACTTAGTAGTTTCTTCACTAAATGGCGTTGTCGCACAACGTCTGGTACGAAAAATATGTAGAGATTGTGTAACAGAAAGAGAACCTACAGTAATGGAGAAAGAGATTTTTTACTATAACGGTGTTGATGTCGAAACCGTTTCATATGGTAAGGGTTGCAGTAGTTGTCATCACCGTGGGTACAGAGGAAGAATTGCCGTACATGAAGTAGTAGTTATAGATGACACAATTAAGACTATGCTATTAAATAATCGCTCTATTGGAGACATAAGAAACTATGCCAAACAGGATGGTATGCAATTTCTAATTCATGATGGGTTAGAGAAAGTTAAACAAGGATTGACAACTATCGAAGAAATTATGCAAGTTTCTATTAGTGTGTAAGGGGGGATATATATGAAAGATCAATTTGAACAATGGCTAAGAGATGCATTCTATACTCAAGCATCAGATGTACATTTAACTATTGGAAAGGCCCCTATTTTTCGTATCAATGGAAAATTAATTGAACAGGACTATGAAAAGTTAAAACCTTCAGATACAAAGGAAGTTGTCAAGTCCATTATTCCAGAAGAACTTTGGCTTAAATTAGAAGAAAATAGAGAATTGGATTTTTCGTATGGAATCACTGGAGTGTCTAGATTTAGGATTAATACTTTCTATCAACGTGGTGAGTTGTCATTAGCTATAAGAATTGTGCCGACAAGAATCCCATCGATAGAAGAATTGCACTTGCCAAGAATTTCAAAGGAAATAATGGAAAAACCTCAGGGGTTAGTTTTGGTAACTGGGCCAACAGGTAGTGGGAAAAGTACTACATTAGCTTCAATGATAGATTTTATGAATCAAACGATGCAAAGGCATATTATTACTTTAGAAGACCCAATAGAGTATATCCATAATCATAAGCAGTCGGTTATTGACCAGCGTGAAATAGGATTTGATACCAATAGCTTTGTAAATGGATTAAGGGCAAGTCTACGTCAAGATCCAGATGTCATATTAGTTGGTGAAATGCGTGATTTGGAAACTATTTCAACAGCTATTACTGCGGCTGAAACCGGACATTTAGTGTTGGGAACATTACATACTACTGGTGCTGTTTCAACGATTGAGCGTATCATTGATGTATTCCCCGCAGAACAACAGACTCAAATTCGAATTCAATTATCATCCATTTTAAATGCTGTTATCTCACAAAGATTGATGATAACAAAAGATGGTACTGGTCGTCGTGTAGCAACTGAAGTATTAATGAATACATCTGCTGTAAAAAACCTCATCCGTAATGAAAAATTACATCAAGTCCAAAATGTCCTTCAAACAAACAGGGAGCAAGGAATGCATACATTAGAAATGGACCTAAAACAACTATTGCAAGAAGATGTGATTTCATACGAAACAGCTGCTCCTTTTATGCAGGAAAGGGGTTACTAAGAAGATGAATTATCAATATTCTGGTAGAAGGTTATCAGGTCAAAAGATTAAAGGGACCATTGATGCAGATTCAAAAAAGGAGGCACTTGAAGAATTAGAGAAGAGTGGACTAATAATCTTTAATATCGATGAAACGAAACCTTGGAATAAAGATATTATTATAAACAAACGAATTAAAAATGAGGATTTCGTTATATTTTTGAGGCAATATGCAACACTAATTCATGCAGGTATCTCCATTTCAGATGCAACAAAGACGATGAGCCAGCAAACGACAAACTATGCTTTACGAACAGCTTTAGATGATATTGACAAGCAGTTGGACCAAGGTCAAGCATTATCTGCTGCTTGTGAGCGACATCCTAAGGTGTTTCCACCACTGTTGATTAATATGATTCATGCAGGAGAAGCAGCTGGTAAATTGGATGATATACTAAACCAAATGGCAGACTACTATGAGAAAGAACACAGAAACAAACAAAAATTAGTGTCCGCTTTAATGTACCCAAGTGTGGTTGGAGTAGTAACTTTCTTCTTAACTGTCTTTTTGTTAGTGTTTGTTGTACCTCAATTCGTAGGAATGTTCAATTCATTTGGTGAGGAAATACCAGCCTATACACAATTTGTATTAGATTTAAGTGAGTTTCTAGGTGCTTATTGGTGGATAGTTGTAGTTGTATTTATTTTAGGTCTCATTCTTTATAAATATTTGGTACAAAATGATGCAGTTGCTTACCAGATAGATAAGATGAAATTAAAAATTCCGTTTCTAGGTGTTTTGATTCATAAAGGAGCATTGGTGCGCTTTACATCAACTTTAAGTACACTTGTAAATAGTGCTGTTCCTATTCTACAATCTGTTGAAATTACGGAAAGAGTAGTAGGAAACCGTGTAGTTACGGATGTTTTGAGTCGTTCAAGAAAATCGCTAGAAACAGGAGAGTCATTGGCAAAACCAATGAAAGATCATTGGGTATTCCCTGCTTTAGTTGTACAAATGATACAAATAGGTGAGAAAACTGGTACGCTTGATCATATGCTATCAAAGGCAGCTGAGTTTTATGAGGAAGAATTGGACCAGTTATCCAATCGTATTAAAACTTTAGTGGAGCCATTAATGATTATTATTTTAACTGTAATAGTGGGTGGAGTAATTGCAGCAGTTGTTATCCCGATGTTCTCTTTGTTTGAAAATATTCAATAATATTATATAGATATTTGTCTAATTATGTTTTATAATGAGCTTATAGGACAAACGGAGGATATGATGACTGTTTATCCATATTTGAGCACTTGGGTCATTGAGTAATTAGTGCAACCGACAACTAGTCTTAAACACATATAAAAATAATATAATAAAAAGGTGGGAATAAACATGTTAAAAAAGTTAAAGAAGAAGTTCAAGCAACAGAAAGGGTTCACTCTAGTAGAACTCTTAGCAGTAATTGCTATTTTAGGTATTATTGTGGCAATTGCGGTGCCGACTATTGGGAATATTGTGAGCAACTCTGAAGAGGATGCGCTAAAAGCAAATGAGGAATTAATTACGAATGCTGCAAGATTGGCTCATGTCAGTGGTCTTACATTTAGTAATAATGATACAGATGTAGATGTAGATAATGTTACGGATGCTGGTGATGACAACTATTATACTGTAGACCACTTAGTTGACGCTGGTTTTTTGGATAGTGTTCCTGACGCAGTAGGTAACAATGGAAGCTATGATAATACTTATGTCAAGGTTGTTGAGGACGACGGAACTGGCGGAATTAAATTTGAATTTAACCAAAATGCTTCTTCTTAAAGTTATAAAATATAGTAGAGCGCCCTATGTGTATTATTAAGCAAGGGCGTTTCTCTGTAGAACTATATGTTTGATGAGGAGTTATATTATTAATGATAATCTATCTCGTATTACTTGGCCTCATCTTCGGATCCTTCTTCAATGTCGTAGGGCTACGTTTACCTAAAAATTTACCTTTCACCAATGACCGTTCCTATTGTCCGCATTGCAACCACACACTAGCTTGGTACGAACTTATTCCAGTCTTTTCATACATAATTCAATGTGGGAAATGTAGGAATTGCAAAATCAAAATATCCATTCAGTACCCATTGATAGAGTTCTTAACAGGATTATTGTTTGCATTTAGCTATATAACATTTGGATTTACAATTGAGCTAATTGTTTCACTTTTATTTGTGTCTATGTTGGTCATTCTATTAATAACAGATATTAAATACATGCTAATTCCGAACAAAGTACTACTCTTTTTCCTGCCATTTTTTATTGTCCTTCGAATAGTAGAACCTTTGGATCCATGGTGGTCTTCAGTGGTTGGTGGAGTATTTGGTTTTGTTCTTCTTGCTTTTATTATACTGATTAGTCGTGGTGGAATGGGTGCAGGTGACATGAAGTTGTTTGGGGTACTTGGGATAATTTTAGGGATGAAGGGTGTTTTATTAGCATTCTTCTTGGCATGTATTATAGGTTCGATAGTAGGTGTAATTCTGCTTAAGTTTAAAATAATAGAGCGAAAGCAGCCAGTTCCATTTGGACCTTATATAGTCGTTGCCAGTCTTATAACGTATTTTTATGGAGCAGCACTAATTCAATGGTATTTTAATCTTATATCATAAGTAGGTGATAGCATGGGCTTATTTGGAAATGGCAGAGTAAATATAGTTATCACGAATCGAGTTTTACGCTATTCTTTTCATAAAAATCCTTCTGTTGATGGTATGGTTTCACACGGTGAGGTTAAGTTACCAGAAGGAATAATGAAGGATGGAATCATAACGAATAAAGCTGTCTTTGAAGAAATAATCCATAAACTAGTAAAGGAAAATAAATGGAGACGAAAAAAAGTCTCCTTCAGTGTTCCGGATGATACAGTAGTTATCCGTCAGTTGAAGGTACCTGCATCTTTAACGAAGAATGAGGCAATGGGCTATATAAAGACACAGATTGGAAATAGCGTCTATTTACCTTTTGCAAATCCAGCAATTGCATTAGATTTTCTTGACACTATTGAAGAAGAAAATAGAAATGTTCTTTTATACGCATACCCAAAAGAAAAAATTGCTACATTAGAAGATGTTTTTGAAAATAAAGGGTTAGAACCAGTAGTTGCAGACCTAACAACATTATCAGTTTATCGCTATTATTATCAGAATAAACAAGCGGATAAGCAACATGTTTTATTAATTCATTGGAATAAGGATGCATTGGTTCTTTCTGCATTCCAACATGATAAAGCTATCTTTACTAGACATATGAAGACAACTACAGTCGAGGAAAATAGTGAAATTACAAAAGAAACCGCACATCAGATCATTGATGAATATATGATTGAAGTGAATCGGATTATTGATTTTTATCAATACTCCATTACAAAAGGGCAACACCAAATTGAGTTGTTAATTTTATCAGGTGATTTTCCTTATCTTAATGCTGTTAGAAAGAATTTACAAGAGACCAGTTCGATCCCAATTCATGAGTTTCCAGAAGACAAGGTACCAGTAAAATATGCTGATGTTCTTGGCCTTGCACTCAAGACGGAAACATAAGGGGGCTAACGATGAATACTGAAATAAACTTTCTAGAAAGACAGCCCAAAAAATATGTTATACCTCTTGTACTTGGAATCACTTTTTTATTATTTTTAGCCGTTGCAATTGTAACGCTATATTATCAACAGCTTCTGTATGATCGTGCGATAGAAAATGAGGAAAGACGTTTAGGCCAAATAGAAGAATTATTAGTAGAACATAGTCAAGAAACAGCCACCACGCAACAACTTCGGGATATTCAGAAGTCAATTATATCTATCCAAGAAGATTCTATCCCAAATGTTGCATTGTATCGGAATGTATTAGGGTTATTAACTTCATCAGATCAGTTATCCAACTTCACATATTCAGGGGCAAATCAGTTTGTTTTAGAAGCTAGTTTTGCTGACTTGGAGTCTGTAGCTCAATATGTCGGAACATTATTGGAGCAGGCTTATGTAACAGATGCAACATTATCAAGTGTTACAAGTGCAACTGATGCTTACCAAGCTACCCTAACTTTTAATATTGATGTAGATTTGTTAAGAGAGGAGCTTGGTAATAATGACTAAATGGACAAAAACAACGAACTATATCTTTATCGGAATTATACTTTCGGTAGTTGTAATCTATGGGATTAGTTATTTAACGATTTTAAAACCATTACAAGAAGAGTTGGTTAAGGCAGAAGAACAAGCTGATTTATTTGAAAGTAGTTATGAATCGATTATTAATCAAACCGATGATGAAATTGGTGAGGACTTAGAAAACGTTACTGTCCAAGTACCGAATGCTAAGTCCCCAGATAATGTTCTAATTAATTTTCAGAAAATCGCTCAGACATCAGGTGTTTTGATCTCTTCTATCACTTCAGGAGGCGGTACAATGGCTGATGAAGATGATGATGATAACACTTTAAATAGTACAAGTTATTCCTTGGAAGTGTCTGGAGATAATTTAGAACAAATTAGTAATTTTTTAAACGCGATACTAAATAGTGAGCGGCTCATGATAGTTGAAAATCTCAATATATACCAAGCCGACGAATATGCAGCTTTATCCTTATCAGTCACAACCTATTACTCCTCTTTTTAATCGTATAGAACGATGGACTCAAGTTCTTAATTTTGTGTTAGGGCATATCCTATATAGTAGAGAAGTTTTCTGGGACAAGATACTATGTGTCCCCGTACCTATATTAAGGAGTGATATTTATGCCACATTATGCCATTCTTAGGCTTCTACTCGCTGGATTTTTTCTTTATTTCGCCTGCCCTTTAATCCCTGAGGCTACAACAACTTTAGAGTACTACTTCTGGGGTGCTTGGCTTGTGTTTTTCTTATTAGTTTTTGGGGCAAATCTTGCTACACTATTACGAATGACAAAGCCTCCTGTAATGGAACAGGAAGAGATTTTTGAGCGAGAAACCGATAATCATTGAGGTTCACCGTATTCAACTGTATAATATTAGGTAATACTAAGACTAGTACAGTTGAAAGTCGGTGACAACATGTCAACAAAACACGAACAAATTATTCAACATATTACTTCATTAAGTATTGGGAGTAAAATATCAGTAAGACAAATAGCTAAAACATTAGGTGTTAGTGAAGGAACAGCCTATCGAGCAATTAAAGAAGCAGAAAATATCGGACTTGTTAGTACCATCGAACGCGTTGGTACTATTCGTATTGAACGAAAGAAAAAGGAAAACTTTGAGCGCCTAACGTTTGCAGAAATAATTAATATTATTGATGGACAAGTTTTGGGTGGACGCGAAGGTTTGCACAAAACACTGAGTAAATTTGTAATCGGTGCGATGCAACTGGATGCTATGATGCGCTATACTGAAGCAGATTCCCTTTTAATTGTAGGGAACCGTGTGAAAGCACATGAATTAGCATTACAAGCTGGGGCTGCTGTTCTAATTACAGGTGGTTTTGATACCGAAGACTATATCAAAAAACTAGCAGACGAGAAGCAACTTCCGATAATTTCAACAGGCTATGATAGTTTTACCGTAGCTGCGATGATTAACCGTGCAATATACGACCAGTTGATTAAAAAGGAGATTGTTTTTGTAGGAGATATTGCAACTCCAGTCGAAGAAGCCCGCTATTTAAACACCGGTGATTGGGTTACAGATTGGTACCAATTAAATGAGGAATCGACACATACGAGATTTCCCGTTTTAGATGAGCAACAGCGAGTCGTTGGAATTGTGACATCAAGAGATATTATTGATAAAGCTAGAGATCTTCCGATCGAAAAAGTGATGACCAAAACCCCTATTGTCGTTCAGGAAAAGACATCATTAGCTTATATCGCTCACATGATGGTATGGGAAGGGATTGAAGTAGTCCCAGTTGTCAATCAATCACAAGTCTTACAAGGCGTTGTATCTAGACAAGACGTACTCAAGGCACTTCAACAGATTCAAAGACAACCTCAAATCGGGGAAACAATCGATGATATTGTTTCTAGTAATATGGAAGAAGTTGAGGGTGAAGAGACAGCTTATGAAGCAAAAGTCATTCCACAAATGACCAACCAGCTGGGAACTTTATCTAACGGGGTATTTACTAGTTTGGTAACAGAAGCGAGTAACCGATTATTGCAAAAGCTGAAAAAAGGTGAATTAGTAGTTGAGAACTTAACGGTATACTTTCTAAAACCAGTTCCAATTGATAGTGTAGTACAAGTCAAACCGTCTTTATTAGAGGCAGGACGTATGTACGCAAAAATAGATGTTGAAGTTTATGACGGGAAAGAACAAGTAGGAAAAGCACTACTCATGGCACAAATCATGGACAGATAATAAGAAAAGCTCAAGCGCTAGAGCTAGACATCACTGAAATTACTTACCTATTAAAAAAGCTGACTAGTAACCTAGTCAGCTGGATTTAATCGTCTATATTCACTTCGATAATGCTTCGTTTCCTTCCAACCTCTAACGGCTTGTAAGACACCTAGAACAAGGAAGACTAATCCTACAAAGAGCGAAAGTTGTGTCTCATAGAAAACGTACTGATTAATTGCAAATGCAGAGATAAATAACCCAAGACAAATTCGGGATTTCGCGTTAAAATATCGTTGAGTTAAACTATCCTTTGATTTTAAAATAGCAACTTTATAATATACATACATTACAAGTGAAAGTACGATAATAATTGGAAAAATAATCATAGAATCTACTCCTAGTTTGAATTTTGAACAAGCAATGCTGATACTATGTAGATCGTTAAATGTGCCTACTAGGCTATTGTAGCTTGTTTTTCATTATTTGACTAGTAAGACCTATGACGATTTTAGTACATATAAGGAGCAAATAAATATGGCAGTCAAAGAGATTATTCAAGAAATTAAAGATAACGATGTAATTATCATTCATCGGCATGTACGTCCTGATCCAGATGCACTTGGTTCCCAAGCAGGTCTTAGAGCCATTATTAAGCAAAGTTTTCCAGAAAAACAGGTGTATGTCGTTGGAGATGAGGATCCATCTCTAGAATTTCTCGTTAGAATGGATGAAGTGGAAGATAGCTTGTATCAAGATGCATTAGTTATTGTATGTGACACAGCAAATACGGCGCGTGTCGATGATGGCCGATACGATCAAGGGAAGAAATTGATTAAAATTGATCACCATCCAAATGTAGACCCATATGGAGATATTAGTTGGGTAAACACGAATGCAAGTTCTTGTAGTGAGATGATCTATGAACTATATGTAGAGGCAAAAGAACATGGTTTTGTGATGAACGATGAAGCTGCTCGTTTGCTTTACGGAGGAATTGTCGGAGATACAGGCAGATTTTTATTTCCAAGCACAACGAAAAAGACTTTGCAATATGCAGCAGATTTAGTAACGTATGATTTTGACCGTACAAGCTTATATGACGGTATGTATAGTGTGAAACATAATATCGCGCGACTACGTGGTTATATTTTGCAAAACTTTACGTTAACTGCAGATGGCATGAGTTCCATTAAGCTAACAAAAGAATTGTTGGATGAGTATGGTGTCGATTCGATTCAATCTGGACAATTAGTTGGGGTGTTAGGTGATATTGAAGGAATCAAATCATGGGTGTTTTTCATTGAAGAAGATGATCAAATCCGTGTTCGCCTTCGTTCTAAAGGCCCTGTTATCAATGATTTAGCTGCCAAATACAACGGCGGTGGACATCCAATGGCGGCTGGAGCGTCTGTCTATAGCTGGGAAGAAACAGAATCTGTAATTAGTGACTTAGAAGAAATTTGTAAAAACTATACGGATAAATAAAGACAAAAATTAAGTACTGATTTCTTTTTCAATTGGAAATCAGTACTATTTATGTGATTTGTCTATTTGGACTAGGTTCGAGAATGTTCATTTTAGCTGCTCTTACTTTCCTTAAGTGGTATGAACCAGCATCCTTCAGTAGTTTCATCGATGTATACATTTAGTCCTTTACGATAAATTTCTCTTTTGATTAGTCTAATGAGTTCCTGTGATTCAGCATAAGCCGTATAGCCGTTTAGCAACTGATTAATTTTCCGATCACGCATTTGACTCTTGTTTAGAATTAACATTTACAACCACTCCTTCCATATATTATATTAGTAAGGTATCTGTACTATTCCCCTCACTTATATTTTACACCACGAATGACGCAATCTCTACAATATATGGAAGGTTTCAAGAAATGTTCATACTTCTAATGCTAGTTGGAAAGCTCTGCTTCAACCACTATTTTCACTTGTTTTGCAATCGTTATTTGTTTTACTTCAAAGGCGTAGCTAAAATCATCGACCTTAAAATTCTTATTTTCAATGGATGAAATGATTAAAGCACTACTCTCTGTCACGATATTCACATCTTCCCCAATAATTTGGTCGACTTCTTCTTTGACGAGTTCCTCTAGCTGGTGGGTGATTAATGAATCGAGTTTTAGTTGTTCGGCGTTTACAATAGTCATTTCAATCTCCTCAACAGCGATCGGTTTCTTGGATTGCTCATCTAAGTTAGCATTATTTTCTTCTAAGGTTTCTATTCTTTTCTCAGCATTTTTTAACTCAGAATCTAGCTTTGTATTTTCCTCTAACAGTTGTCCATACATGCTTCCATACATGTAAATGACCACAAAATAGGAGATTAGTCCACCAAAAAATACACCTACAAAAAATCGCTGCCAACCGGGCTTCTTATAGTATGGTGGTATGTGCATCTATGTCACTTCCTCTTGGATGAGCCAGCTGATCATTAACATCGCAGCTTTAACTCCTCCCATTGCAGAAACGATAAGTAATACTTGTTTAAATATATCAAGTGCTGAACCGTTAGGACCAAGACTTTTTTCCAAGTTTTCAATGGCATCGAATGTACCGCCAATTGCGGCAACAATCGCCCAGATTCTTAGTTTTTTAGCTAGCCTTCCCATTTCAGTGAAGGGAGGTTCTCCTGTTGCAAAGGCACCAATACTACCAATTAACGTGCCACCTAAAATAACACCAAGTGCTATAAAAAAACAATGGATTAAAGATGCAAAAAACCGTTCTTCCATAATAAGCGCCCCTTAAGCATCATGTACTTCTATCATTCTATGATGGAAATGGACGAGTTATGTTTAAAGGTCTTATTGAAGATCTACACAACAGATCAGAGCCTAACTAATATACATCCCCTAGGTGATTTCGCTATAATGAAGATAGAGAAGGTAGAGGTGGGATACGATGTCATTTACCCATTTACAAGTTAAAAGTGGTTATTCGTTAATGAATAGTACAATTACAATAGAAAAATTAGTGAAACGAGCTAGTCAGCTACAATATAATGCTCTAGCCTTAACAGATGAGAATGTATTGTATGGAGTTATACCATTCTACAAATTATGCAGGCAATATGATATTAAACCAATCATCGGCATGACAGTAACCGTCATCAACCAAGATGAAACGAGAGAAAACTGTGTACTTTTAGCAAAAACTAATCTTGGTTACCAGCAATTAATGAAATTGAGTACGGATATTCAAACTAATCAACTTGAAGGAATCGAAAAAGAAAAACTCCATTTATATAGGGAAGATGTAATCTGCATTTTACCTGTAGAAACCAGTAAACTTAAAACGTTGCTCCCGACTGTTTCTTATGATCAGGTAGAAAGCTATATGCAATCTTGGGAGTCCATTTATCCTCATGATGATTTGTACATTGGTATCCAGAAAAATGGACAAGAACATGAATATCAGGTACATACAGCATTGAAGGCATACCATGAAATCTATCCAAGGAAAGTTGTAGCGATTCATGATGTTCGTTATTTAAAAGAACAAGATGCCTATGCATATGATTGTCTTCAAGCAATGGGACATGGTGAAAAGTGGAAGCCTCAAGAACCAAATCCTGCTATCTCCCAGCTTCATTTACGATCTCAAGACGAGATGCAGCAAGCATTTGGGGATTTCTGGCCAGAGGTACTAGTCGAAACAGATGCGATTAAAGAAAAATGTCATGTTGAATTTGATTTTGATAAGAGGATGATTCCTTCTTATCCAGTACCTGAAAATAAATCAGCTCATCAATATTTAGAAGAAATTTGTTGGCAAAATATTCAAAAGCGTTATGAGGAAATTACCGATGAAGTGAAGGAACGTCTCTCCTATGAATTAGGTGTCATTGAATCGATGCAATTTAGTGATTATTTCCTAATTGTTTGGGATTTTATTAAATATGCAAAGGAGAATAAAATTGTTGTTGGTCCTGGAAGGGGATCTTCAGCAGGTTCGATTGTAGCTTATGTGTTACAAATTACTGATGTGGACCCACTGAAGTATGATTTATTATTTGAGCGTTTTTTAAATCCTGAACGAATCACGATGCCGGATATTGATATTGATTTCTCTGACCAAAGGCGAGATGAAGTGATTAGCTATGTACGAGAGAAATATGGACAAGAACAAGTGGCGCAAATTATAACATTCGGTACGTTTGCTGCTAGGTCTTTACTTCGAGAACTGATTAAAACACTAGAAATTGACCAGCAAGACGAATATTTTATTTTGAAAGAGATTCCAGCCCAGTCATCTAAAACATTGACGGAGCACATAAAAGATTCAACGGAACTATCGAACTATATTAAACAGTCGAATCAATTAAAAACGCTCTTCCAAATTGCAATTGTATTAGAAGGGATACCAAGGCATGTTTCTACTCATGCTGCTGGTGTAGTAATTAGTGAACAGTCTTTAGTGAATCATGTCCCTCTTACAATTGGTTCTCATGATACGAGATTAACCCAATTTTCGATGACTGATTTAGAATCGATCGGTCTGTTGAAAATTGATTTCCTGGGATTACGGAATTTAACGTTAATCGAACGGATTATTCAATCGATTCATTTCACTAGTAAGAATAAATTAAATTTAGAAGATATTCCGGAACATGACTTAGATACATTTTCTCTATTAAAAAAAGGTAAAACAAATGGTGTGTTCCAATTAGAATCAGAAGGGATGAAACAAGTATTAACTCGTTTACAACCGTCTCGTTTTGAGGATATCGTTGCTGTTAATGCCTTGTATCGTCCAGGTCCTATGGATTTTATTCCTGTTTATATTAAAAGAAAACAAGGTTTGGAAAAAACAACTTACCCACACCCAGATTTGGAACCTATATTGAAACCAACGTATGGGGTACTCGTCTATCAGGAGCAAATCATGCAAATAGCAAATCGAATTGCAGGATACTCATTAGGAGAAGCAGATATTTTAAGGAGAGCAGTGAGTAAGAAACAACAAATAATTATGGACCAACAGAGAGAACAATTTATTAATGGTTGCTTAAGAAATGGATATACACAAAAGGTAAGTGAAGAGCTGTTTGCTTGGATTGTTAAATTCTCCAATTATGGTTTTCCAAAAAGTCATGCGGTGGCGTACAGTAAAATTGCTTATCAGCTAGCTTATTTAAAAACACATTATCCAAAGAGTTTTTATGCCGAATTAATGAGTTCAGTAGCTAATCAACAGGATAAAATTCACAGTTATATGAACGAAATGAAGCAATTGGGATTGGAATTACTTCCACCTTCAATTAATAAAAGCTACGGCAAATTTGCAGTTGAACCAAAAGGAATCCGTATGGGCTTAATGTCGATTAAAGGTATTGGGAATCAAGCCGTTAAAGAGATCATCCAAGTACGTAAAGATGGTCCATTTAAAAATTTATTTGATTTTTGTTTACGAGTATCCAATAAGTTGATCAATCGTGCGACATTGGAGCTGTTAATTTTAGCTGGTGCTTTTGATGAAACATATAAAAATCGTGCTAGTTTATTGGCTTCCATTGATCAAGCGATGGAACAAGGAGAACTATTCCGAGAATTTACGGATCAACCAAGTTTATTTGAGAATGAATTAGAGTTAGAGGCAAACTATATTGATATTGAGGACTTTAGTCCAATTAAAAAGCTAGCAGATGAAAAAGAACTGATGGGAATTTATTTGTCGAGTCATCCATTAAAGCAATATCGCTCAAAATTACGTGAGAATGGTTTTATTTCCATAAATCGTGCATTTGATTTAGTTGGTAAGAAAAATACAAACACCGTTGTCATTATTCAATCGATTAAAGTCATCCGTACGAAAAGAGGGGACCAGATGGCCTTTCTTGTCATTGGAGATGAGACTGGTGAAATGGATGCTGTGATTTTTCCTGATTTATATCGTGAGGTTAAGAAGTGGTTAAATGAAGAGGCCATTGCCGTACTTAATGGAAAAGTGGAAGAAAGAAATGGGAAAAAACAATGGGTGATCCAACAAGCAGAACAATTTGAAGAGAATAAGTTAGTTAAAGTACAAAAGGAACGTTTATTTATAAAAATAACAGACGAAACTAATGATGTCGCTCTAAGTTTTATTAAAAAGGTAGCTAGTTCGTATCCAGGAAGCACACCAGTAATCATTTATCATGCAGAAAAAAGGCAAACATACAAATTAGCAGCAGACTATTCTTTAGAACCGAACTATGCTTGCTTAAAACAACTATATGAATTTTTTGGAAGAGAGCAAGTTGTACTACAAAAAATTGAATAGCAGAATGAATAAAGGCAGTGACTCCGTCGGACAGAACGTTTGGCGTAAAGGAACTGCCTTTAGTGAACAATAAGAAAAAACATACTAAAAATAAATTGTAGAGGTGTGAACGAATTCAATACTTTACAGGTCGTGTCCATTTGTTATAATGTAGTAGTTAAGTGGTCAGACCACCTGTTTAGATAGTTGAATTACCTTCTACTGCAAAAGGAGCGAGTAGCGTGAATTTACGAGATGAAGCATTACAAATGCATAAAGCAAAAAAAGGAAAGTTAAGTACAGAATCAAAGGTGCCAGTGCGAAATGCTAAAGATTTAAGTTTGGCATATTCACCTGGAGTAGCCGAACCATGTAAAGTAATTCATGATCGTAAAGAAACCGTTTATGATTACACGATGAAAGGTAATATGGTTGCAGTAGTAAGTGATGGGTCAGCTGTACTAGGTCTTGGAAATATCGGACCAGAGGCAGCACTTCCTGTAATGGAAGGAAAATCAGTACTATTCAAAAGCTTCGCTGGAGTAGATTCATTTCCAATTTGTTTAGATACCCATGATGTTGAAGAAATTGTTCGTACTGTTAAATTAATGGAACCTACTTTTGGTGGTGTCAACTTAGAAGATATTGCAGCTCCTAACTGTTTTATCATTGAAGATCGTCTTAAAAAAGAAACTAATATACCTATTTTCCATGATGATCAGCATGGAACAGCAATTGTTACTGTAGCTGGTCTAATTAACGCTTTAAAACTAGTAGGAAAATCATTTTCTGAAATTAAAGTTGTAGCAAATGGGGCTGGTGCTGCAGGGATTGCTATTATTCGATTGTTATATAATTTCGGGGTTCGCAATATGATTATGTGTGATACTCGTGGTGCCATTTTTGAAGGTAGAACATATGGTATGAACGAAGTAAAAGATCGTGTGGCTGAATTTACTAACATTGATAAACAGGAAGGATCGCTAGATGAAGTCATTGAAGATGCTGATGTGTTTATTGGTGTTTCCGTTGGTGGAGCATTAACAAAAGAGATGGTAGGAAAAATGAACCGCGACCCAATTATTTTTGCAATGGCAAACCCTGATCCTGAAATCATGCCAGATGATGCAAAAGAAGCTGGTGCAAAGGTTATTGGAACAGGTCGTTCGGATTTTCCTAACCAAGTAAATAATGTATTGGCATTTCCAGGGATTTTCCGTGGTGCATTAGATGTTCGAGCAACTAGAATTAATGAAAAAATGAAAGTTGCCGCAGCACAAGCTATTGCTTCACTAATTGATGAGAATGAACTCACAGCTGATTATGTCATTCCGGCACCATTTGATGCGCGTGTTGCTCCGGCAGTTGCAGCAAGTGTTGCTAAAACCGCTATGGAATCAGGAGTAGCCCGGATTCAGGTGGATCCAGAAGACATTGCTGAAAAGACAAAACAGTTATCTCAAATTAAAGAATAGAATGGTTATTTATCGGCAAGTGTGCCTGTAAAAAATAGAACAATAAAGGAGTGAAACATGGCTGTGTCCATGTCACCTAAGCAAAAAGTTTACCAAGGGGTATTACAAGAATTACGTAAATTCATTGAAGTGAATCATTTAAAAGCAGGCGATAAATTACCTTCAGAAAGGGAACTTGCCGAAACATTACAAGCGGGAAGGTCTTCTGTAAGGGAAGCGTTACGTGCGATGGAGCTGCTAGGGCTCATTGAAACTAGACATGGGGAAGGAACTTTTTTAAGTTCTTATCGCCCATTACAAACCGTCGAGATTTTAGCTTCCTTTATTCTCCAGGAGACGACAACTAGAGACGAATTAGTATTAGTGAAAAATCTACTAGAAAAAGAAGCAGCCAAATTGGCGTATGAGAATATAGATGAGGGATTACTGGAAAAATTATCATCTATCATCAACCAAGAGTCAAAAGAATGGAATAACATCCATGATGAATTTTTTACTTTTATATTTAAAATAACTGGGAATCAATTATTCACAAAAATTTGGAAGTTGATTGAAGGCTATTCACATGCAGTAAATCAATCGTATTATGAAGAAAGCTTTTACCAAAATTTAATACAAGCTTATCGAAATCAAAACTATGAATTAATCGAACAATTATTTAATCAAGAACTAGAAAATTAATAGAGCATTCATATCATATATCATTTATTCATAGATTAATCATAACTATTATTTTAACTTTTACGCTAGTTGTCCGAAGAGAAAAGGGGGAGTTTCCTTGCTTAAAGATCTATTTAGCAAGAAGAAAAAATATGCATCTATACCTAGTGAACAAGCAAAGCAAGATGTTCCTGAGGGTTTAATGAAAAAGTGTAGTAAATGCTATAAAATCTATTATCGTAAAGAATTAAATAAAAATCTAAATGTCTGTCCAAGTTGTGACTATCACCATCAACTTACTGCATGGGAGAGAATTGATAGCTTATTTGATGAGGGGACATTTCAAGAGTGGGACCATGGTCTACTATCTACTAACCCACTAGAATTTCCTGATTATGAAGCGAAACTAGAAAAAGACCGTAAAAAGACTGGTTTAAATGAAGGGGTAGTAACTGGAAAAGGGTCCATCGATGGCCAAGAAGCAGCATTTGCAGTTATGGACTCTAGCTTTAGAATGGGTAGTATGGGTTCAGTTATTGGTGAAAAAATAGCTCGTGCAGTTGAAAAAGCGAAAGATGAGTCCCTACCTTTTATCATTTTCACAGCTTCTGGTGGAGCGCGCATGCAAGAAGGTGTACTAAGCTTAATGCAAATGGCAAAGACTTCTGTTGCGATTAAACGTTTCTCGGAATCTGGTGGATTGATGATTTCTGTTATGACACACCCAACTACTGGGGGAGTATCTGCTAGTTTTGCATCAATTGGAGATTATAATTTTGCTGAACCAGGTGCATTAATTGGATTTGCAGGAAGAAGAATCATTGAACAAACGACACGAGAAAAATTGCCTGATGATTTCCAAACAGCTGAATTTTTATTTAAACATGGGCAGCTGGATCAAGTAGTCCATCGTCACGACATGAAGCAGCTTTTTGTAAAACTATTGCAAATGCATCAGAAGGGTGGGGCTTCTTCATGAAACAAGTATTAGATTTTGAAAAGCCAATTGTTGACTTAAAAGAGAAAATTGCTGAGTTGAGAAAATTTACAAGCGAAAGTGATATTGACTTAACAGAAGAAATAAACACGCTTGAAAATCGATTATCTAGCTTAGAAGATGATATTTATGGCAATTTAAAACCTTGGCAACGGGTACAAATGGCCAGACACAAAGAACGTCCAACCACATTAGATTATATCAATGAGTTGTTTACAGACTTTATTGAATTTCATGGGGATCGTTTATTTGGTGATGATGAAGCGATTGTCTCAGGGATTGCATTTTATAAGGATACACCTGTAACGGTTATTGGGCATCAACGTGGGAAGAATACGAAAGAAAACATTCGTAGAAACTTTGGAATGCCACATCCAGAAGGGTATCGTAAAGCATTACGTCATATGAAACAGGCAGAGAAGTTTAATCGTCCAATTATTACTTTTATTGATACAAAGGGTGCTGAACCTGGAAAAGCAGCAGAAGAAAGAGGTCAAAGTGAAGCAATTGCGAGAAACCTAATGGAAATGGCAGGATTAACGGTACCAGTTATTTGTGTTGTAATCGGTGAAGGTGGTAGTGGTGGAGCACTAGCACTAGGGGTTGGAGACCATATCCATATGTTAGAAAACTCAACGTATTCGGTTATCTCCCCGGAAGGTGCAGCTGCTCTACTTTGGAAAGATTCTGGTCAAGCACAACGAGCTGCAGAATCCATGCGTATTACGGCTCCTGACTTATTTGAGTTAGGTCTAATTGATGAAATTATTCCAGAACCAAAAGGTGGCGCCCATCGCGATGTCAAAGAACAAGCGAAATACATTGATAAAGTTATTGACCAATCATTAGCTGAATTAAAAAATTTATCTATTGAGGTATTACTTGAGAAAAGATGGGAAAAATATAAACAAATTGGAGATTTTAATGAGCAGTAGTTTGCATACAACTACGCGCAGAAATAATCATGGAACCTACCGGGATTCCATGATTATTTTCATTTACGGCAAAAGTCTAGAACCACCCAATATCCATTTAGTATGTACTATTAAATGGTAATAATATCCTTTAGATAACCTTATTCTTCAGTACTTTTTCATAAAGTAAAACACATTTAAAAAGTTCCCTGAAACGGGTTGTTTTTTGTTGATATTTCCTATTCTAAGGCTTATCGTGTAATAGGAGATAGTAAATAAGATAAATAAGAAACGTACTAATTTGTAACCTTATGTACATACTAAAAAAGATATAGTAGACGACTGAAAAGTTTGTTGATTGAGGTGATTATAGTGAAAAAAATAGGTGTTCTTACGAGTGGCGGAGATGCACCAGGAATGAACGCTGCAATCCGTGCTGTTGTACGTAAATGTATTTACCATAATATAGAAGTTTATGGAATTAAAAATGGCTACCAAGGGTTGATTGACGGTAACATAGAAAAAATGGAAATAGGGTCGGTCGGCGATATCATCCAACGCGGGGGAACAAAGCTTTACTCTGCTCGTTGTGAAGAATTTAAAACAGATGCCGGACAAGAAAAAGGAATTGAACAGCTTAAAAAGTTTGGAATTGAAGGATTAGTTGTCATCGGTGGGGACGGAAGTTTTCGTGGTGCACAAAAGCTTACTGAAAAAGGTTATCCTTGTGTAGGTGTGCCTGGAACGATTGACAATGATATTCCTGGGACAGATTTTACGATTGGTTTCGATACCGCGTTAAATACGATTATTGAGGCAATTGATAAAATTCGTGACACAGCTACATCCCATGAACGTACATACGTCATTGAAGTAATGGGGCGAAACGCAGGAGATTTAGCATTATGGGCAGGTCTTGCCGATGGTGCTGAAACGATTTTAATTCCAGAAGCAGAAGATGATTTTGCTGATGTAATTGCGCGACTTAAACGTGGCCATGAACGTGGGAAAAAACATAGTATTATTATTCTTGCAGAAGGTGTTGGAAGTGGTATTGAATACGGGGAACGCATCCAAGATGAAACAAAATTAGAAACCCGTGTAACAGTTCTAGGTCATATCCAACGTGGTGGTTCACCAACGGCAGCTGACCGTGTATTAGCAAGTCGGTTAGGTGCAAAAGCAGTAGATTTACTGTTAGGTGGTAAAGCTGGAAGAATGGTTGGAATCCAAAATAATGAATTAGTAGATCACGACATTGAAAAGGTTCTTACTGATAAGCACGCCATTAATATGGAGATGTATAAATTATCGAAAGAACTTTCTATATAAGTTTTTGAAATAGTAGGAGGGTTATATATGAGAAAAACAAAAATCGTTTGTACGATTGGTCCAGCCTCAGAATCTGTGGAGACATTGGAAAAATTAATGGAAGCTGGAATGAATGTTGCACGCTTGAATTTTTCCCATGGAGATTACGAGGAGCATGGAGCGAGAATTAAAAATATTAGAGAAGCAGCAGCTAACACTGGAAAAACAGTTGCGATTCTTTTAGACACAAAAGGTCCTGAAATCCGTACAGGTAATTTTAAAGATGGACAGGCTGAACTTATTCAAGGAAATACCGTTTATATTTCAATGAAAGAAGTAGAGGGAACAGCAGAACGTTTCTATGTGACTTATGATGGATTAATAAATGATGTTCATGAAGGTTCTAAAATTCTTTTAGATGATGGACTTATTGAATTGGAAGTACAAGAAGTAAACCATGACAATCAAGAAATTAAAACGATTGCTTTGAATTCAGGTACAATTAAAAATAAAAAAGGTGTAAACGTGCCAAATGTATCTGTTAACTTACCAGGTATTACTGAGAAAGATGCAAATGATATTACATTTGGAATTGAACAAGGTGTCGACTTTATCGCTGCATCGTTTGTTCGTCGCCCATCTGATTTATTAGAGATTAGAGAAATTCTTGAAAAACATGATGCAACACATATTCAATTGGTTCCTAAGATTGAAAATCAAGAGGGTGTTGATAATATCGACTCCATTTTAGAAGTAAGTGATGGTTTAATGGTTGCACGTGGTGACCTAGGGGTAGAAATTCCTGCTGAAGATGTTCCTCTAGTACAAAAAGAATTAATTCGCAAATGTAATCTAAATGGAAAACCAGTTATTACTGCTACACAAATGCTGGATTCCATGCAACGCAATCCTCGTCCGACTAGGGCAGAAGCATCCGATGTTGCCAATGCTATTTTTGACGGAACGGATGCAATTATGCTTTCAGGAGAAACGGCAGCAGGGAATTACCCTGTAGAATCTGTTCAAACTATGCGCAATATTGCTGTAAAAACAGAATCTGCTTTAGATCATGATACGATTCTAAAAACACGTTCTCGTTCTGTGGATATGACGATAACAGATGCAATCAGTCAGAGTGTGACGCATACAGCGATGAATTTATCTGTGAATGCGATCATCACACCAACAGAGAGTGGACATACTGCTCGCATGATTTCAAAATATCGTCCAAAAGCACCAATCGTTGCCGTTACTTTTTCAGAACAAGTAAATCGTCAATTGTCCCTTGTGTGGGGAGTTCATGCAGTGATGGGTAAAAGAGCACTTACAACAGACGAAATGCTTGATATTGCGATAGACCGTGGATTAAGTGCTAAATTATTTGAACGTGGAAGTCGCGTTATCATAACTGCAGGTGTACCAGTTGGTGAAAGTGGTACAACTAACTTAATGAAAGTCCACGTAATTGGTGACGTAATTGCAAAAGGACAAGGAATCGGTAAAGGTAGTGCTTATGGTCATGCGGTTGTTGTACGAAATGCAGAAGAAGCAACTAAAGTGAAGCAAGATGATATTATCATTGCATACGGTACAGACCGAGATATGATGCCGGCAATTGAAAAAGCTTCTGGAATCATTACAGAAGAAGGTGGATTAACATCACATGCTGCTGTTGTTGGGTTAAGTCTAGGAATCCCGGTAATTGTTGGTGTTAAAGATGTTATGGACTTGATAAAAGATGGTCAAGAAATTACAATTGATGGTAATAAAGGTGATATCTATCAAGGACATGCTAGCGTATTATAACAGTTAAATGATAAGATAGATGTCAGAGGTCAGAAGGATGAAAGTAGTTCATCACTGACCTCTGTACTTTTTTAATTCAGAGATGTGTAGCTCCGGGCGTCTGACTATCGAAAATCGATTATGAACGTGCACTGCGCTTTTCTATGAGAGGATGAGAATTTATGCGTTGGTTATTACTTGCATTAATAGTAGTACCTGCTATAGAGATTGGTGTTTTCATTTGGGCTGGGGGAATTATTGGTCCATGGTGGGTAGTTGCATTAATCTTACTAACTGGAATTGTTGGTGTTACATTAGCAAAGCAACAAGGAATGGAAACTTGGCAGAAAGCACAAGAATCGATGCAATATGGACAACCACCAACGAAACATATTATTGATGGAATTTGTATTTTTGTTGGCGGCGTCTTTTTATTTTCCCCAGGATTTATTACGGATATTATTGGTTTCACACTCGTTGTCCCGGCAACTCGAGGTGTTTTTAAAGGGTTTATTATGCGTTTCGTTCGTCAAATGATGGATAAAAACACCGTCATCTATCGTAAGTGGTAATTACCCTTTCACAAATAGCCATACTTGTTTGAAGATTCCAGATTCTAGCAACACATTAACTAAAATAATAAGCATTGGTGCCAATAAAATTCCTAATACTCCCCAAATCTGAAAACTAACAAATAAGATAATTAAACCTACCAATGGATTTATACCAATACTTGAAGACAGAATTTTAGGTTCTAGTAATTGTCTTGAGATAATTACACACATATATAATATGGTTAAACCAATAGTCATGGAATAATCAGCTACTAGAAAAGTATAAACAATCCATGGAATAAAAATAACGCCAGTACCAATAAAGGGTAAAACATCAAATATAACTGTTAACAGAGTGATGGTTAAAGCATGTTCCACTTTTAAGATGATTAATCCGATAAAAATGATGACCGTACTTATCGTAATTAGTAAAAGTTGAGCTTTTACGTATCCTGACAATGCCTTTTTTAGGTGCGTTATAAAATTTCCTGTGTATGCCTGTACTTGTGCTGGAGTATGTTTTTTTACAAAAAAACGAATGGTGTTCCAATCCTTGGTAATGAAAAATGTTGCTAGTAACGTAAAGATTAGAAAACTAAATGAACTTGGTACAGTTGCAATATAGTTGGGTATATTTTTGAAAAAGTCTTGTAAAAGAGTTCCACCTGTTGTTGCAATATCATTTAATAAGTTTTGAACATAATCTTGTATCGATGTTTGTTGCGATTCATTTAATGCATGAAAATATGAACTAAAATTATGATAAATCGGTAATAATTGATTTGTAATCCAATCCTCAGTCAGTGATACAAATGATTCAAAATAACTCGGTATCTTTTCGGATAAATAGGCTGTGCCTTGAATAATTTCACTGACTATTAAAAATAAAAAACCTATAAAGATACAAAATATTATCGATAAAGCGGATATTGTACCTAGCGTTCTCGGTATCTTGATTTTTTCTAATGCATGAACAAAAGGATGAAGAATGATTGCAATCACAATTGCTATTAAAAAAGGAAGTATATAACTAATAGTAGTGATAGCTAATAAATACGCACAGAAAATAATCGCTACTACAATGAGTCCTCTTGCTAATTTTAATAGTAATGGCTTGTACATAAAATAACCCCATTTTTTTAATCAACAAATTTTGCATGAAATAATAAAGACAAGCTCTTTAGAAATTATATGTTGGTTCGAATAGGGTTAGACTTAATCTATTAAAAAAAATCTAACAAACTTTAATGTTATTATGTTGATAAATAGGGGATTTTAGCGTTATTCAATAATTTCCATTAAAAAATTAAACGGTTTCATTTCACATATAAGCCATAATACCTTATAATTGGTTTTGGGGATGGCAATATCTATAGTAAGAATATTGTCGAAAAATTTTAACATTATAATTTGTGTTATAATTGTTACAACTATTATAGAAAAGGAGAGGGTTTTGTTATGACAGCAACGAAAGGTCTAGAAGGGGTTGTAGCAACTCAATCGTCTATTAGTTCAATCATCGATGACCAACTTACATATGTCGGTTATCGTATAGATGACCTAGCTGAGAATGCTAGTTTTGAGGAGGTAGTATTTCTACTTTGGAATTTACGTTTACCAACTCAAGTAGAATTAGATCAATTCAAACAAGAGCTTGCTAATGAAATGGCATTACCTCAAGCTGTAATTGATCATTTAAAATCTTATGATTTAAAAACAGTTCATCCAATGGCTGCTCTACGTACAGCAGTTTCACTACTTGGACTTTATGATGAAGAATCAGATGTAATGGAAGAAGAAGCAAATCGACGTAAAGCAGTACGTCTACAAGCGAAAATCTCAACAATTGTTGCAGCATTCGCTAGAATTCGTCAGGGCTTAGAACCTGTACAACCAAAACAAGGTGTAGGTTATGCATATAACTTCTTATATATGCTTAATGGAAAAGAGCCTGAAGACATTGAAATCGAAGCAATTAATAAGGCGCTAGTATTACATGCAGACCATGAATTAAATGCATCTACGTTTACTTCAAGAGTATGTGTGGCAACATTATCCGATATGTACTCTGGTGTAACAGCTGCAATCGGCGCACTTAAAGGACCACTTCACGGTGGAGCTAACGAGCAAGTGATGAAGATGCTTTCTGAAATAGGCGAAGAAGAGAATGCAATTCCTTATATTGAACAAAAATTAGCTAATAAAGAAAAAGTTATGGGAATGGGGCACCGTGTATACCGTACAGGAGATCCACGTGCTAAACACCTTAAGAAAATGTCTGAAGAGTTGACTAAGTTAACTGGACAAGAAAAATGGTATAACATGTCTGTTAAAATTGAAGATTACATTAAACGTGAAAAAGGACTTCCAGCTAATGTAGACTTCTATTCAGCATCTGTTTATCATAGCTTAGGAATCGACCATGATTTATTCACACCAATCTTTGCTATGAGCCGTTTCTCAGGATGGATTGCACATATCCTAGAACAATATTCTAATAACCGCCTAATCCGTCCACGTGCAGATTATGTTGGTCCAAACACACAAGAATATGTAACAGTTGAAAATCGCTAGTCAACTAGAATGCGAGTAAAATTTTAACAATAATGCTAGACATCTTTGAAAGAACACTATTGAATGACTAATAATTGTCAAGGATGATAGCCGGGGAAATCCGGCTATTATCATGAATAACTAAATTATGGTAAAATAGCAATGTTAGATGATTACTAGGAGGATTATAAGATGACACAAGGTGAAAAAATTATTGTAGAAAATGGCAACATGAATGTTCCGAACAACCCAGTTATTCCTTTCATTGAAGGAGACGGTACTGGTCCTGATATCTGGGCTTCAGCAAAACGTGTAATCGAAGCTGCTGTTGAAAAAGCTTATGATGGGACTAAAAAAATTGAATGGTTAGAAGTTCTTGCTGGACAAAAAGCATTCGACCAAACTGGTGAATGGTTACCACAAGATACTTTAGACAAAATCAATGAATATAAAATTGCTATTAAAGGTCCTTTAACAACACCAATCGGTGGAGGAATTCGTTCACTAAACGTTGCACTTCGTCAACAATTAGACCTATTCACTTGCCTACGTCCAGTACGTTACTTTGAAGGTGTTCCATCTCCAGTTAAACGTCCTGAAGATGTAGACATGGTTATTTTCCGTGAAAACACTGAGGATATTTATGCTGGTATTGAATGGCAAAAAGGTTCAGATGAAGTGAAAAAAGTAATTAACTTCTTACAAAACGAAATGGAAGTACATAACATTCGCTTCCCAGAAACTTCAGGTATCGGTGTGAAACCAGTTTCTGAAGAAGGAACAAAACGTATCGTACGTGCTAGCATTCAATATGCGATCAATGAAGGTCGTAAGAGTGTTACACTAGTTCATAAAGGTAACATTATGAAATTCACTGAAGGTGCATTCAAACAATGGGGATATGAAGTTGCTGAACAAGAATTCGGTGATAAAGTATTCACATGGGCTGAATATGATCGCATCGTAGAAACTGACGGTAAAGATGCTGCTAATAAAGCACAAGATGAAGCATTAGCTGCTGGTAAAATCTTAGTTAAAGATTCTATTGCAGATATCTTCTTACAACAAATCTTGACTCGTCCTAAAGAATTTGACGTAGTAGCTACAATGAACCTAAACGGTGACTATATTTCTGATGCTCTAGCTGCACAAGTTGGTGGTATCGGTATTGCTCCTGGTGCAAACATCAACTATGACACTGGTCATGCTATTTTTGAAGCAACACATGGTACAGCACCTAAATATGCTGGACTAGATAAAGTAAACCCTTCATCTGTAATCCTTTCAGGTGTTCTAATGCTAGAACATTTAGGATGGAGAGAAGCTGGTGATCTAATCACTAAATCTATGGATAAAACAATTGCTTCTAAAGTAGTAACTTACGACTTTGCTCGTCTAATGGATGGAGCTACAGAAGTGAAATGTTCTGAATTCGGTGATGAACTAATTAAAAACATGGGTTAATTAATATACAAAAGTGCCATACTTCTGGATAGAGGTATGGCTACTTTTATTTTTAGATATAATTATAAGCTAGTAAATATATAGGGAGGAATTAATGTGGGCAATAAACGGAAGAAAATCTCAGTAATTGGTTCAGGTTTTACAGGAGCAACTACGGCATTAATGGTTGCTCAAAAAGAGCTAGGAGATGTAGTTTTAGTTGATATTCCAAACATGGAAGACCCTACAAAAGGGAAAGCGTTGGACATGCTAGAAGCTAGTCCTGTTCAGGGATTTGATGCAAATGTAATCGGTACTTCTAACTATGAAGATACAAAAGAATCAGATCTTGTAATCATTACTGCTGGTATTGCACGTAAACCAGGAATGAGTCGTGATGATCTTGTAAACACAAATGCAAAAATCATGAAAGCTGTTACTCAAGAAATTGTTACATATTCTCCAGAAACAACCATTGTTGTATTAACAAATCCAGTTGATGCGATGACATATACCGTATATAAAGAATCTGGTTTTCCTAAAGAGCGTGTAATCGGTCAATCTGGTGTATTAGATACAGCTCGATTCCGTACGTTTGTTGCACAAGAATTAAATGTTTCTGTGAAAGATGTGACTGGTTTTGTTTTAGGTGGCCATGGTGATGATATGGTTCCGCTAATCCGTTATTCCTACGCAGGTGGTATTCCACTAGAAAAATTAATCCCTAAAGAACGATTAGATGCCATCGTTAAACGTACACGAACTGGTGGTGGAGAAATTGTTAACTTATTAGGTAATGGAAGTGCTTATTATGCACCAGCAGCATCAATAACAGTTATGGCAGAAGCAATTTTGAAAGACCAACGTCGTATTCTACCATCCATCGCCTACCTAGAAGGCGAATATGGTTATAGTAATATCTATTTAGGTGTCCCAACCATTTTAGGTGGTAATGGCATTGAAGAAGTAATTGAATTAGATCTGACAGATGATGAAAAAGCAGCCTTAGATAAATCGGCTGAGTCTGTGAAAAAGGTACTTGATATTTTAGAATAAATTGGAGTGGGGCACAGATATGAAGTGTCCCACTTTTTTTACGTATTGCTAGGGGATTTTTGTAGAAAAGCACTGATTGCCGATAAATTGAACTGATTCCTCGATAAAATAAGAAACTTACCGATAACTACCTTAACAATCCCGAT
Source organism: Ornithinibacillus halophilus (assembly GCF_900129485.1). GTDB lineage: Bacteria > Bacillota > Bacilli > Bacillales > Amphibacillaceae > Ornithinibacillus > Ornithinibacillus halophilus. Next base: position 5,756 of record NZ_FQVW01000005.1, on the reverse strand, counting down.
AAACTCACCACAATCCCCGATAAGACACCAATTTTTCCCGATACACTAATCATCCCCTGGCTATTGAGGTGTGATTCACTTGGGCAGAGTAAAAACTATGATGTTACAACCATTTTTGGTATAATAGAAAACGCTTACATAATGTGGAGGTGTTTTTATGATCGGTAAAAAGAGAAAGCTAGGAAAGAAAATTGACGATTTGCAAGTTGGCGAATCATACACTGCTACACATATCATTCAAGATAAAGAGCTACTATTATATTTAGGCTTAACAAACGATGCCAACCCACTTTACATACAACACGATTACGCTTCGCAAACACCCTATCATCAGCCTATTGTTCCATCTGTGATGCTTTTCGGGATGGTCTCATCAATTGTTTCCATGCATTTACCTGGTCCAGGAAGCCATATCTTACAACATAGCATTAAATTCCCAAAGGTCGTTTATCATAATTCAGAGGTGAAATTTACTATTGAAATCACTGATATTGATAAAGAGGACCATCACGTCAAAATGACTGTTATTGGGTTTGATGTAAAAGGAGACGTTGTCATAGAGGGTGAACTTGAGGTTTGTCCTGCATATAAACCAAAGTCGATCACTGCAAGTTCACTAGAGAATTTCTTTTAAAGAAACTACGTCCAGTCAAGGGGAGGGTGAAATACTAGTTAAATTTAGCACCATTACCCTCAATTGCTATATTTATTCTCTATGAAAGTAAATTTTTATTTACAATCGCGTTCACATGTTCCATTTTTCCCGGTTTCATTGTAAGATTGAAGTAGTAACTACTGGGGAAATGGGGAAGACAGATGAATGAAAAAATACTAATTGTTGATGATGAACAGTCGATCGTTACATTATTAAAATTTAATATAGAAAAAGCAGGGTATTCTGCTGATGTGGCTTATGACGGTCTTGAGGCATTAGATAAAGTAAAACAACAGCAATACGATTTCGTCATCCTCGATCTTATGTTACCAGGATTAGATGGAATTGAAGTGTGTAAACAAATACGTCAACACCAACTTGATGTTCCTATTTTAATGTTGTCAGCTAAAGATGAAGAGTTTGATAAAGTACTGGGGCTTGAGATTGGTGCAGATGATTACTTAACAAAACCATTTAGTCCAAAAGAAGTTCTTGCACGAATTAAAGCTATCTTAAGAAGAAGTAGCAAGCAAGTAGAAACGACGCAAAATGTGATACGTGTCGGTGATATTGTTATTTTTCCTGAAAGATATGAAGCAGAAAAAGATGGCAAAGTACTAACATTTACACGGAAAGAATTTGAGTTGCTACACTACCTTTCTAGACATAAAAACAAAGTATTGTCTAGGGATCAATTACTAAGTGCCGTTTGGGATTATGATTTTGTTGGAGATACTAGAATAGTAGATGTCCATATAAGTCATTTACGAGATAAAATAGAAACAGATACAAAGACGCCTGCGTATATTAAAACGATTCGAGGGTTAGGTTATAAATTGGAGGTTCCGGTGCAGTGAAAACACTTTTTTCAAAACCAGTCATCTTCTATTGCATTGGATTATTATTACTAGTTTTATTAACAGGGTTTGTATTATATCCTTTTGTTGAGAACTTTGTAGTATTAGGTGCTGTATTAAGTGCACTTTATGTTGTATTAATAATGATTCTTTTATATGTTTTTGATACGTATATTAAACCAGTTCAAAAAGTGACTAAAACAATTAATCAATTAGTAAAAGGGAATTACCGTGCAAGAGTGCATCATCCGATTACAGGAAGTATTGGGGAACTAAGTAGTAAGGTAAATGCTCTAGCTAGAAGTCTAAGTGAATTATCTATTCATGAAAAAATACAGTCTGAGCAATTTTCAACCGTTATTGATAATACCCAAAGTGGATTAGCTTTGGTCGATGAGAAAGGCTACATCCACCTTGTAAATAGAAAATTTCTAACCATGTTTGGAAAGACTACGAAGGATTATGTAGGCTATCTTTATTATGATGTGATTACTAATGAAAAAATTCACCGTGCGGTCCAAGATACATTTTTATATGAAGATACCGTAAAGAACTCCATTACTCATAATGACTATTATATTGAAATAGTCGGTGCTCCAATATCAAATGAACGTGGAATGATAAAAGGTGCAGTTTTAGTTTTTTATGATATTACCGAATTGAAGAAATTAGAGGTAATGCGAAAAGATTTTGTTGCAAATGTTTCTCACGAATTAAAAACCCCAATGACATCGATTACTGGTTTTGCAGAAACGTTAAAAGATGGAGCACTAGAAGATCCAGAAACTAGTAAACAATTTGTTCAAATCATATATGATGAAAGTAAAAGATTACAAGCAATCATTGAGGATTTACTAGCACTATCAAAATTAGAAAAAGAAGAGTTTCATCTTGATCTTGTAGAAATTAATGTTAAAGAGATAGTCAATGAAGTAATGCCAGTTATTAATCAACAGGCAGAACGTAAACAAATTAATTTCTCTTTAGATTGTGAACAGGAATTTGTATTTAAGGCTGACTATGATCGTGTAAAACAAGTGCTCATTAACTTATTAATGAACGGTGTTAATTACACGCCTGAAAAGGGGAATGTTCACTTGGAGGTTAATTCTACAGAGGAACATGTTCATTTTCGTGTGACAGACACTGGCATTGGTATTCCGAAAGATGCACTTCATAGGATATTCGAACGTTTTTATCGGGTTGATGCAGCGAGAAGTCGCAATACTGGTGGAACTGGACTAGGACTCGCAATTGTTAAACATATTATGGATGTACATGATGGAACAATTGAGATAAATAGTGAAGTTGATAAGGGAACTAAGGTTGATGTCTATTTCCCAAGAAATATAGATAAATAAATGACAGAAGAGACACATGGCAGAAAATGTTTGCTATGTGTTTTTTTCTTTGAAAGATAAGAATGTATAAAATTCAGAGATGTCTAGCTCCAGCGCCTACCCCCTCGAGGTCTTAAGTCAATCCTCTCTGTGGCAAAAAGCACCACGCCGAGGCTCGTCTTAAGCTTGTCGGGGGTGAACAAGGCGCTTGCGCTTTTCTTATACTGTGACTTTTTATCAGGGTTTACGTCTTAGTAGTAAGAAATGAAGAGGGGGAGGATGATGGAATCAAAAAGAGATATCGTCAGTGATTGGTATGATGAATATAGTGATGCAATAATAAAATTTATCTTATTAATGATTCACGATTACCAAACGGCTGAGGATCTTACCCATGATACTTTTATCAAAGCCTATAGAAATTATGAAACATTCAAAGGAGATTCCAAAATAAAAACATGGCTATTTCAAATCGCACACAATGTTACGGTTGATTATTTACGAAAGCAAAAACCAATCTTATTTCTAAAGAACATCTTTCCCTTGATAGATACTTCCATGCTTCCAGATGAGGAGATGGTTGTCAAAGAGGATTCTAAAGAATTATACCAGGCTTTAGCTAAGTTGAAACTTTCATATCAAAAAGTCATCATCTTAAGGAAATTAAAAGAATTTTCGATACAAGAAACGAGTGAAATTCTAGGATGGTCAGAGGGAAAAGTCAAAACAACATTATACAGGGCGTTGCCAGCTCTAGAGAAGCAACTTAGGAAAGGAGGTTTTTCTAGTGACGAAGGACTATCCAAAGAACCGAAGAGATCATGAGTTTAAGAAGTTGAGCCACGCTATTAGCTGGAACAGTAACAAGAAAGAGCAGTTGCATCAACGGATTAATGATTCTATTGATAGATTAGAAAGTAAAAAGGATAAATCGATTCGATTCTCGCCATATGTTGCAAGTATAGGGTTGTTTTTGGTGTTTATAGCTGTTGGATACACTCTATATTTCAATGGTGACCAACAAAATATTCAAGGCCCTGAAGAACCACCAGTTGTTATTGAACCTACTCCTGATGATGATGAAACTGATGAATTAGGAGACAATGAAGCCCAAGAAAAAACGTTGCACCACTATGATGGGACATATGATGACTCTCATTATTCAGTGGCTATGACAGATGAACGTTCTGATTACATTATTGAAGCAAGCATTCAAGGATTCAATCAAGCCAGAATTGGCGTGAACAAAGAGAAACTAGCAAAAATCACTTATGACGCGGATAGTTTATTGAATGAATACCTTCTTTCGGAATATGGTTTACAAGTAGTGTTCAATGAATTTCCTATAGGCGATTTTGAAGTTGTGGACAATCATTTAAACTTACAATTTGAACAACAAGATGTGATGGGTTTGACGCTCCATTCAGGAGTAGACCGTGCATTTAGTCTCGCTAACAGAATATTTGCATCAAACTTTATAAATGAGGCATTCCATTATACAGTATATTCTGGAGATGAACCATTTTATAATGAACATGAAGGTTTTGGAATTATTGATATGCCGATAAATACTCCTCGTTTTTATGTGCCGGTAACTATAGACGATAAGATTTATCTTGGGTTTAGTGCATATGGTGATAATGTATTTGAGGATAAAAATCAATTGTTTGAAGCATATTTTGCCAATCATCAGGATTCCATCGACTTTTCTATGTTTACTGTAGATTATATAGAGATAAATGCCCGCAATGATTACGAAATTTCTATTGAAGGAGACTTGGGAAAAGCAGCTAAGGCAAATCAAATGATTGAACGTGATATCCGTGAGTTATTAATTCATGGACTGGGGTTAAATATCCTTCATCAGAAAGAGCTTTTTCCTAATGTGCATGAACTTTTTGTTATTATAAACGGAAATTCTATAGACAGTGTACCACTAGAATTATCTAGCATTACACCAAATGTATTGCCATATGACTTTTTTGCAGAATGGGAACCTGAAGAGGAATTTGATGTGGGCCAACTTTCTGTTAAAAATAGCACGTATGAGACTATAAGTGAAGTGTTAGACTCCGTAGAGGTTAGTTCAAATTGGTCTCGAAATAAGGAAGTAGTTGCTTTTTCTTCTATTGGAGATTCAGATCCACAGTCTTATATGTACTTATGGAAAGTAGGAGAAAAGAGGCCGATGATAGTTGAAGATGTTTTTGGTTATATCTCGCATTATAAATGGTCTCCTAATAGTCAGTATGTTATCGCTGAAATGCATACGTCAGCTTTTGGTAGAACAGGTATTTTATATTCAATGAAAGATGGTTCGATTTCTGAGTTTCAGTATGATTATAGTTTGGCATGGTCCCCAGATTCTACAAAGATTGCAATTGGTTTGGTGGATGAAAATGTGGAACCAGTAGTTCAGACGGAGATGGGTGGAACGATGCATCTTGCTGAGTATGATTTGGATACTGGAAATGTCACTGTATTAGAAGAAGGGACACAACACTATTATTTATATCCAAGTGCATGGGAAGACGATGGAACGATTATTTATGAAAAGAGAGATATAGAAAATCCGGTGAAATTGGAAGTACTGGAATGGAATGAGTAGGAGTGTCTTCTAATCTTATAAAAAATGGAAGCTGGTACAAAAGATTTATAGATATAGCAAGATCCGAACAAAATAATTTGTTCGGATCTTTTGAAATTACGAGTGTATTTTAGTGATGGCATGCGCAGCCTCTACAGTAATGATAGCTCTTCTCGATGCCGGAAGCACACGAATCCCGAAGTCTACGGTAATCGATAGTGTGTCTCGATGCCGGAAGCAGAGCAATCCCGAAGTCTACGGTAACCGATAGAGCTTGTCGATGCCGGAAGCACACGAATCCCGGAGTCTACGGTAAC
>NZ_FQVW01000006.1 GCF_900129485.1 Ornithinibacillus halophilus | reverse complement strand
CACCAATCGGCAAGTCTTCTTTATCGTACGGAGGCGAAGGAAGTCTTGTGCCTGTGCCTGCGGTTACTCGGCACAAAAGCAATGAAGTTTCGCCACGTAGTTTTTTTGCGATTACTCGGCACAAAGGCCAGAGGAGTAATTCTATGTAGTTCCTTCGCTAGTCGCAGGCGCTCGGAGCTAGACATCTCCGAATTTTATTCATTTCTTTGCTATGTAAAAAGGACAACTAAATTGCTGTCCTTTTAATGACTCCCTATGAATACTTCTTCTTGTTGTTCCTTCTGAGCATTTTCTCCATCCAATGACTGTTGGATTACGGACTGGATTCTTTCAGCCAACTCTGCACTTTTTAGTTCTTTATATTCTTCTGGACGAATAGGATTGTGGATAGTAATGTTTATCGTAGAACCTTTCACCCGTCCTCCACCTTCTTCTAACATCTGGTAGGTACCATCAATTGCAACCGGTACAATGGAAACACCAGCTTTAGTAGCTAAACGAAGGCTTCCTGGCTTAAATTCATTTAACGTGCGGCCTCGACTTCTTGTGCCTTCTGGAAAAATAACCATTGAGTGACCATTCTTAAGATTCTCAATCCCTTGGTTGATGGCTTTCATCGATTGTCTACGATCTGCACGATCAATAAATACACAATAAATGATTCCCATCCAAGTCCTTATAATAGGCAACTTGTTAATCTCTTTTTTTGCAATAAAACCAACTGGTCTACCTAGATATCCTAAAAATGCTAGAATATCAAATAGCCCCTGATGATTCGCTACATATAAAACAGCTCCATCAGGCACTTTCTCTTGCCCCGTTACCTCTACCTTTGTTCCAGTACGTTCAATAACCTTTTGTGAAACTCGTTTCGGTGTATTAAAAATTTGTTCCTTTATATCAGCAGTCATTGGTTGATTAGATAGTTTCTTGGCCCTTTGCAAGGAAAACCAACTACCAATTACTAATAACCCAGCATATAAATAAATCCATAATGTAAAAATCATCGAACTCCCCCTATTAGTACAATATAAATTATACCCGTTTATGGGTGATGTTCAAGCAGCAAATGCATCAATTTTATAAATCTAGTCCATAATCTATATGAAGAAATTTTGTAATAAATGTCACACTACTATTCGCTATCCTAACTCATTTCAGATGATTATCATGTGAGATTATTACAAAAGAACCATCTTGTAATCAAAATGTTACTTGTCTTCTTATACAATATATTCTATTTTATATATTAGTCATAGTTTTAGTTAGGACATCAGGAACAATTAAAAATCATGTTTTTTTGGTATTTGTCCATAATAATTGAAGAATGTCCAATAAATGGATTAAATAATGGAATATCCGGTCCTTATGATTATCATTACATGAATATATACTGTCATCATTGGAGGAACTTATTATGTTTTCAACTGCAGAGATAGGAATTGACCTAGGTACTGCGAATATCTTAATATATTCAAAAAATAAAGGAATTGTTTTAAACGAACCATCTGTTGTAGCGATTGATGTGAATACTAAACAGGTTGTTGCTGTTGGTACAGAAGCAAAAGAGATGGTTGGTAAAACACCTCGCAATATCATTCCAATACGTCCATTAAAAGATGGGGTTATTGCCGATTATGATATTACAGCGCAAATGCTTAAAGCATTCTTGAAAAAAGTAAGTAAAAAACAAGGGCTATCCATGAGAAAGCCTAATGTTGTTGTGTGTACACCGACAGGAAGTACATCTGTGGAACGGCGCGCAATTCATAATGCAATTACAAGCTATGGTGCTAAAACTGTTCATCTAATTGAGGAACCTGTTGCTGCCGCTATTGGAGCAGACCTACCAGTTGATGAGCCAATTGCCAATGTCATTGTTGATATCGGCGGAGGAACAGCAGAAATCGGTATTATTTCATTAGGTGGGGTTGTTTCTTCAAGCTCTGTTAGAGTTGGTGGAGACAGAATGGACGATGAAATTATTCAATACATCCGTAAAAAATATAATATTCTTATCGGTGAACGTACTGCTGAAAATATTAAAATGGAAATCGGGTATGCCCATCCAAACCATAAAGGAGAAACAATGGAAATACGTGGACGCGACATGGTTACTGGATTACCAAATACCATTTCGATTTCCTCAAAAGAAGTTTACGAATCATTAAGAGAATCATTGGAACAAATTTTACAAGCTATCCGTGTTACATTAGAAAACTGTCCACCAGAATTAAGTGGAGATATTGTCGACCACGGAATTGTAATTACTGGCGGTGGCTCACTATTACACGGTATGAAAGAATGGTTAGCCCATGAATTATCTGTACCAGTACACCTAGCTCCAAATCCATTAGAATCTGTAGCAATCGGTACTGGAAAAGCTTTAAAAATGATCTCAAAACTAGAAAAAGCAGTGAAGTAAGAGCACGGGCTATTGCCCCTGCTCTTTTTTTATTTGGCTTAGTCTCATCAATTTTTGATATCCTAATGGGTATTGAATTAGTTTATCGATTACCATAGATCCTCTCCCTCAACCTCTTCGGGCATCGAGACGCCTTATCGATTACCATAGATCCTTTCCTTCAACCTCTTCGGGCATCGAGACAGCTTTTCGATTACCAGAGCTCCTTTCCTTCAACCTCTTCGGGCATCGAGACAGCTTATCGATTACCATAGATCCTTTCCTTCAACCTCTTCGGGCATCGAGACACCTTATCGATTACCGTAGCTCCTTTCCTTCAACCTCTTCGGGCATCGAGAAAATCCATCAGTATATTACTTCTATACTGTTTACTTATTTTTCAGAATATATTAAACTAGTATGTAATGAGTCATGTAAAGACGAACGCCACGTCTCTGCCCCATGACCAATCAAATTAGAATCGTACTGCCTATCTTGTTTACAGTCCCAAACCAGGATTGTCCCAACAAGCAAAAAGCCAGTTCAACTTGACTATCAGCTATAGCTACATAGTCTTTTTGAGCTGGCTTTTTTAATACTTTTCTAAAGGAGGAACCCACCCAATAAAATTAATTAAATAAAAGTTGCATTCCGTGGCAACATTACCAACTTATAGAAAGGAGTGAAGCAGTGACAGGAGCGTTAGAAAATATTCGCGTATTGGATTTGTCGAGAGTTTTAGCAGGTCCGTATTGCACGATGATCATGGGTGACCTTGGTGCTGAAGTAATTAAAGTGGAAGCACCTGGAGGCAGTGACGATACGAGAAAATGGGGACCACCTTTTCAAAACGGTGTGAGCGCTTATTACCTCTGTGCCAATCGCAATAAAAAGAGCATTACCGTAAACCTCAAAACAGATGAAGGTATTGAGACGATCAAAGATTTGGTTAAAGAGAGCGACGTAATAGTTCATAATTTCAAAACAGGTTCAATGGAAAAATTCGGGCTAGATTACGAAACACTCTCCAAAATTAATCCGGAACTAGTATACTGTTCCATCACGGGATTTGGAGAGACTGGACCATACAAAGACTATCCGGGATATGATTTTATAATCCAAGCTATGAGTGGATTAATGAGCATTACCGGAACGGAGGAGTCTGGACCACAAAAGCTAGGTGTTGCCATTACCGACATTTTGACAGGTTTGTATGCATGCATTGGCATACAAGGAGCCTTATTAGAACGAACACAATCCGGCAAAGGACAAAAGCTCGATATTTCCCTATATGACTCAGCAGTAAGTGCACTTATTAACATTGGTAGCAATTATTTAATGTCAGAAAAAATTCCAGTGCGCCTTGGTAACCACCATGCAAACATCGTTCCGTACCAAACCTTTCAAACGATGGACGGAGAAATGGTGATTGCCGTTGGAAATGACAATCAATTTAAAGCATTATGTACTATTTTAGGAAAATCCCAATATAGTGAAGATGATAGGTTTAAGACTAATCCCGACCGTGTGACAAATAGAGATATTCTCGTTCCACTTTTACAGGAAGTTTTTACAACAAAAACAACTCAATATTGGCAAGAGAAATGTCAAGAAAATAATATTCCATGTGGACCAATCCAAAATCTAGAAGAAGTAACACAAGACCCACAATTAATCGCCCGGAATATGTTTTTAGAAACCGAACATCCAACTGCAGGATTAATAAAGATGATTGGTAGCCCACTAAAATTTTCGAGAACACCAGTAACATTGAGAAACCACCCACCTGATGTTGGAGAACATAATGATAGCCTATTATCAAATAAAAACAGGAGTTGATACAATTGGATTTTAATTTTTCTGAAGAACAAAAAATGCTGCGAAACACTGTTCGTAGCTTTGTAGATAAAGAGATTATGCCTCAAATTGCAAAATGGGACCGTCAAGGGCAATTCGATCCAGCAATTATCCCTAAACTTGCTGACCTTGGATTAATGGGAGTTTGTATACCAGAAGAATATGGTGGAAGTGGAATGGATTACAACTCTTTAGCAATCGTGTGTGAAGAACTTGAAAGAGGCGATACAGCCTTCCGTACAGCTGTTTCCGTTCATACCGGGCTTAATAGCATGACTTTATTACAATGGGGAACGGAAGAACAAAAGCAAAAATACCTAGTTCCACAAGCCAAAGGTGAAAAAATTGGTGCATTTGGGTTAACCGAGCCAGGCGCTGGTTCTGATGTTGCTTCACTTCAATCAACAGCTGTAAAAGATGGTGACCATTATATCCTTAATGGCCAGAAGACATGGATTTCCTTATGTGACACTGCTGACCATTTTCTAGTTTTTGCCTATACTGATAAATCAAAAAAACACCATGGAATTTCAGCGTTTATCGTGGAACGTACATGGGAGGGATTCTCCTCTAAAGCTATTAAAGGTAAACACGGAATACGCTCTGGTAATACTGGAGAGTTATTTTTCGAGGATGTAAAAGTACCAAAGGAAAATTTACTAGGCGAAGAAGGTGAGGGCTTTAAAATCGCCATGTCAGCCTTAGACAATGGCCGTTTCACCGTTGCTGCCGGGGCTGTAGGACAAATTATGGCTTGCTTAGAAGCAAGTGTGGATTACTGCCATGAACGCGAAACTTTCGGAAAACCAATCGGAAAACACCAGCTCGTACAACAAATGATAGCGAAAATGGAAGCAGGCCTTCAAATGAGTCGACTACTCGTCTATCGTGCTGGTGAATTAAAAAATGAAGGGAAACGAAACACTAGGGAAACCTCTCTAGCAAAATGGCAAGCTTGTGATTTTGCCAATAAAGCAGCAGATGATGCGATGCAAATTCATGGTGCATATGGTTATTCCGATGAATACCCTGTTGAGCGTTACCTTCGTAATTCTAAGGCACCAGTTATTTATGAAGGGACTAGAGAAATTCACACCATTATGCAAGCAGAATATGTACTTGGCTATCGTAAAGACAAACAATTAAATAAAATGTTACCAGCATGGGACACTGAAAAAGAAACTGTTAACTAAAAACTATATACGCACCTGCTAGTTTGCGAGATTATTAGTAGGTGCGATATGCTTACATTAATAAGTTAAAAATTTAATTAGTCAAGGAGGCAATCGGATGATCTCAACGTTAACAAAAAGTATTTTTATTAATGGGGAATGGAGAGAAGTAGACACGAATCAAACAGACACCATCTACAACCCAGCAACACTTGAACCTATTACAGAGGTAGCCCACGGTGGCGCCCAAGAAACTAAGGAAGCAATTGAAGCTGCTGCCAATGCTTTTCCGATGTGGAGTGAAATGACAGGACGCAAGCGTTCTCGCGTTCTTTATAAGGCTTCAGAACTGATGAGAAAAGATGCTGAACGTCTAGGAGAAATTCTTACAATGGAACAAGGAAAACCTTTAAAGGAAGCAATTGGTGAAGTAAAGGGTGCTGCAGGTTTCTTATTATGGTATGCAGAAGAAGCCTCTCGTGGATACGGGGAATGGATTCCATCCTCCATCAAATCTAAGCGTATGCTCGTTATTCCAAAACCAGTTGGAGTTGTCGGTGCTATCACTCCATGGAACTTCCCATCATCTATGATTACTCGAAAACTAGGACCAGCGCTTGCAGCTGGATGTACAGTTGTACTAAAACCATCACCTGAAACACCATTATCAGCCATTGAGATAATGAAAATCTTTGAAAAGGCTGGCATGCCTGCTGGAGTCGTAAACCTTGTCACCGGTGATGCAGAAGCAATAGGAAAAGAAATGCTAGGAAATAAAGAGGTAAAAGCTATCACTTTCACAGGCTCAACGGCTGTTGGAAAATACTTAATGCGCGAAAGTGCTGACCATGTGAAGAAAGTAGCACTTGAACTAGGTGGGCACGCTCCCATCATTGCTTTTGAGGATGCTGATTTAGAGAAAGCAACAACACTAGCCCTTGGAAGTAAGTTTAGAAACAATGGGCAAACATGCATCTGTGCTAATCGTCTATACGTTCATGAATCAATTGCAGATGAATTTACGACATTATTAAAAGAAAAAGTGGAAAAGCTTAAAGTTGGTTCTGGTCTTGAGAAAGATACTGATCTCGGCCCATTGATCAATGAACAAGCTACGAATAAAGTTCAATCTCACCTAGATGATGCCTTATCAAAAGGGGCCAACATTGTATGTGGTGGACAAAAATGGGATGGGGATTTACAAGGACATTTTTATCCTCCAACCATCATATCCAATGTAACTGATGATATGGTTGTTATGAATCAAGAAACTTTTGGACCACTATTCCCTATTCAAACATTTACTGATGAAGATGCTGTTATTAAAAAAGCTAATGATACCGATTATGGTTTAGCTGCTTATATCTTCACTGAAAACACGAGTCGTACATTGCGGGTTGCTGAAAAATTAGACTACGGAATTGTCGGAGTTAATGATGTGTTCCCTGCCGTACCAGAAGCACCATTTGGTGGCATTAAACAATCTGGGAACGGAAAAGAAGGCGGCCATCATGGAATGGATGAGTTCTTAGAAAAGAAATTTGTGTCAATTGGAATAGAATAATTTGAAAAGAGGAACCGCCCAATTTAGTGACGGTTCCTCTTTTGGTTTTATTAGGTGATAGGACATTTATTCCGTTATAATCTAGAAATCTTCATTCTAGCAACATAATCGGACAAATAGTACGCTATTCACCTATTTTAGTAGAGGTATTAATAGATTTCAGATGAATAAAGGAACAGAAGTCCATAAGAACTCAAAACCAGGCTTTTTATCAAAAATAAAGGAAGAAATGTCCTCCCCCACACCTGCAAACATCTAATATTACCTCTCTCTCATCTCATACTGCTTATACAAATCCTTTAATGCAGACACTAAAGCATTTCCTGCTTTCCCTAAGTAATGCTGTTTTAATGCTTGTACTGGCTGTTCAATCCCATCTTGCAAACTATGTCCCCGTAGTAACTGGTGAATGTAATCTCGTCCATGTTCAGTTGCAAGTGTACAACTAGCTGTAATAATAACGCCATACTTTTTATCGATTTCTGCAGTAATCGTTAGAGTTTCATAAATGCTTTTGGCTGCCATCCCTGAAGGAAGTCTCGCATGCCCTGCTATAAATACTGTATTCATTATGTATCGATCCTTTCTTAATTAAATAATTCTCCCACGCTTCCCTCTATAAGTTTGGCTTACTGTAAGAATCGTGAATCTCTTTAAAGCCCAGTTTGCTAGATATCTCAAATGCAGTATTTAGCGTCTCTTTTTTGATTTTTTGTAAGTTATTTCCTGTGAAATAATGGGATAATCCACTTACCGTTAACGCTCCAACTACATGTTGGTGGAAATCAAAAATAGGATAAGAGATTCCTGTTGTATCAGGGTCCTGTTCACCAATACTATACGCATAACCCTGTTCTCTAATCGTACATAATTCATCATATAATTTCAGATAATCGACACCTTCACCAATAACTTGAGCTTGTTCTTCTTCAGGTAAATGAGCCAGTAGTAACTTTGGACCCGATCCTATTAACAAAGAAGAACTTTTCCCAATTCTAGTATCTAATCGAATCGCTTTCTTGCTATCTACTTTTTCAATATAGACGGCCATCTGTTGGTGAGGAATGACTAAGTGAACAGCCTCCTGTATTTCGTTTGCTAAAGATTCCATATACGGAAGGGCAATTTTACGTAACTCCAGTTGGTCACGAACCAACTGACCTAATTCTAGTAATTTAATTCCTAAACGGTAACGACTATCATGTTCACTTTCTTTTATTTTATATAAAAAATTCATTGATTCTAATGAAGACAATAATCGATATGCTGTTGGTTTCGGTAAATCTGCCTTTCTTGCAATCTCTTTTAATGTTAGTTCCTTTGTGTTTTCTGTAAATAAGTCTAATAACTTCAGTGCTTTAATTACACTTTGGTTCATATAGATTCCCCTTGGACCCATTATAATAAGAGATGAGGCTGCCTACTAAAAGACAACCTCATAACAGCTATACCTTCTCATGTGTTGCTTCTTGGTGGATGGATTCTTTAATAATGACATCTCTTTTTGCCATTTCCGAAATATATAATTCTCCAGGAACGATTTTTTCAGGAGGATATACTCCTTTTTTCTTGATTGATTTATTACCAATCATTTGTGCAACAACAGAAATGGTATTTGCTGTTGCGCGTGCCATCGCTGTTACATTCGTCGTACGGTCCTTATAGGTTGTCATTTCGTATTGATAAGTTGTTGGAACGCCATCCTTCTCTCCTGTTACAAGTACTCTTAGTAGTACAGCATCATCTTTTTCCCCTAATTCAACAATTGGATCTAATACTTTCAAGAAAACATCTCTTGGTTTAACTTTTTGACCGTTCACTTCTACTTCATAATCCATCTTTGTTAAATTTAAATCAACGAGTAACTTGAACTTCTCGGCGTGGCCTGGATAGCGAATAGTTTTGTATTCTAAAGTATCTACATCCGGATAAGACAACGGCAATGTCGACGTTCCTCCAGAAGTATGGAAGGCCTCTAATGGACCAAATTTTTCAAAATGAATTGGTTCCACTTCCGATAGCGATGGTACATCAATTTTAATTCCGTTTCGAATGATAGTCGATGGGTCTGTATAATGGTCAAACACACCTTCCATCGAAAAGACATGATTGTATTCTAGTGGAGGTTCTGGCCTAACCGGAATTCCCCCAACAAAAATGCGAATCGATTCTAATTTATCTAACTTACTATCTCCATAACCTGATAAAATATTAATCATTCCCGGTGCAACACCTAAATCAGGGATTAAGGTTACATCAGCTGCTTCAGCATCTTCCTTCATAGCCAAAACCTTATCTGTCATATGCCCGATATGGCCTCCAAGGTCAACGGAATTCACTCCAACTTGAATAGCCGTCTTTGCTACAATTTCATTAAATGAATAAAATAACGCATTGATAATCACATCAAATTGACGCATATAATTTGCTAGTTGTTGATTATCACTAGCGTCTACTTGGTAAGCCACTAGTTTATTAGAATGCAAACTATCACATACTTGTTGTGCCCTATTCAAATCAATATCTGCTAATCCAACCTTTTCCACACCTGGACTTGCAACTAAGTCACGAGCCGCTTCTTTTCCCATCAATCCTGAACCTAATACGCCTACTTTCATCTCTGTCACTCCAATCTACTAATTTTTATCAGAATAAAGGCAGCCTCAAATCCAGCTGCCTGTTCAGTTTCTTTAATCTACATCAATCTGTGCACGTTGTAACTTTCCACTAAAATCAACATAGACTGCTTTCCACTCTGTAAATACATCGAGTGCTTGAACACCAGAATCACGATGTCCATTTCCAGTTCCTTTTGACCCTCCAAATGGAAGATGAATCTCTGCACCTGTTGTACCGGCATTTACATAAACAATTCCAGTATCTAGATCACGCTGTGCCTTAAACACGCGATTTACATCTGCCGTAAAAATAGAACTGGACAAACCATAAGTTACCCCATTATTCACCTCAATTGCTTCTTCAAAGCTCTTAACAGGAATTAAGGAAACCACTGGACCAAAAATTTCTTCTTGAGCAATACGCATAGTTGCTGTTGCATCTGTAAACAATGTTGGCGCAAAATAATGCCCTTTTCCTAAATCAGCTTCTGTTAACTCATAACCACCAGCAAGGAGTTTAGCTCCTTCTTCTTTTCCAATCTCAATATACTTTTTAATCTTATCTAAACCAGCTTTATTAATAATAGGACCTACTTTAATCGATTCATCCAGACCATTACCAATCGTTAATTTTTCCATTTCGACTAGTAATCTCTCTTCTAATTTTTCCTTAACGTCCTCATGAACGATGACACGGCTACATGCCGTACAACGCTGTCCACTCGTTCCAAAAGCACTCCACAGAATGCCTTCTACAGCTAAATCAAGGTCTGCATCATCCATCACTATTACTGCATTTTTTCCGCCCATCTCTAAGGATACCTTTTTCAACTGACGCCCACATTCTCCAGCAATATTACGGCCAGTTTCATTGGATCCAGTAAAAGAAATGACGCGAATATCATCATGATGTACCATCGCATCGCCTACTGTTGATCCTTTTCCAAACACAACATTAATAACTCCTTTAGGTAGGCCTGCTTCAGAGAATATTTTCGCTAATTCATAAGCCATGATTGGTGTTTCTGTTGCAGGCTTCCAAATAACAGCATTACCAGCGACAATAGCCGGGAAAGATTTCCACGTAGCAATAGCAATCGGAAAATTCCATGGAGTAATAATTCCAACAACGCCAATTGGTGCCCGAACACTCATCGCAAATTTATCCTTTAATTCTGCTGGAGTCGTTTGACCAAACAAACGACGACCTTCCCCTGCCATATAGAAGGCCATGTCAATTCCTTCTTGAACTTCTCCTCTTGCTTCTTCAATGACTTTCCCATTTTCCATTGTTAGTAATTGAGATAATTTTTCTTTTCTTTCTTTCATTAAATTTCCAACACGATATAATACTTCTGCACGTTGTGGCGCAGGAATTAATGCCCATTCTTTTTGAGCTACTTTAGCAGCTTTTACTGCCTCATCAACACTTGCGGATTCTGATAGTGGCACTTCAACGACAGTTTCTCCATTCGCCGGATTAATAACTGGTGTTGTATTTTCACAATTCACCCACTCACCATTAATAAAGTTTGCTAGTTTTTTCGTATCTAGAACTGTTTCAACCATCTTTCTACCTCCTAAAAATATATAGTAGTGAGGAAAACCTCACTTTTTCTTACGATTTCTTATCTCTGTAATCGTTGATGATACCGAGATCTGCTCTTTCTCTATTTGAATCTCAATAACAGTTGGTTTGTTGTTTTTTAAAGCATCAATTAAAGCCATCTCAAATTCAGGAATGGTTTGTACGGAATACCCTTTAGCCCCAACACTTCTCGCTAATTGCGCAAAATCCACTCTTCCAAGGTCTGTACCTACTACTCTTTCTGGATAATGAATTTCCTGGTGCATTCGGATCGTTCCATACATGTTATTGTTGAAAACAAGGGCAATAATTGGAATCGATTGCCTCACTGCTGTTTCTAATTCTTGGACTGTCATCATGAAGCCACCATCCCCCGATAAGGAAAGAACTGTTTTCTCCGGTTGAGCCAATTTCACTCCAAGTGCTGCAGGCATTCCATATCCCATCGCTCCTGATGTAGGTCCTACATATGTATGTTTCTCTGTAAAAGGATAGAAGGAGTGCAGCCAACCTGCAAAATTACCAGCATCATTAGTTAAAATTGCATCTCTTGGAATATGCTCAACTAACGTTTGAATGACTTGTTTCATAAAGTCACTTTCTTCCCTTGAACGCTCTAGTATTCCTTTATAAGGCAAATGACATTTCCCAGCCCATTCCATCCATGAAGGTTTTACTTCCAACTTGTTTAATGATTGCAATGCTTCATACATGTGACTAACAATCCCAATCTCAGGTGCGTAAGTTTTACCAATCGTGTCGTAATCAATGTCGATATGAACGAGTCGCTTATCAGTTGTAATTAGTTGATAATCCTGCGTAGTAACTTCAGATAAACGCGTTCCTAATGCCAGAATGACATCTGCTTCTTTAACTATATTTAGAATGTCGGCATTCGTACCTAACCCAAGGTGGCCGGCATACAAGGGATGGTCATTTGGAAAAACGTCATGTCTACGAAATGCTGCCATAACTGGAATCGTGTATCTCTCTGAAAAGCTAACTAATAGTTCTTCTGCTTCTGCCCACTTCACTCCGCCACCAGCGATAATAAGTGGTGCTTTGGCTTGAGCAAGCAATTTTTCTACCTGTCTCATTTCTTCAATCGATGGGGTTGGCCTCGGAATGATAGATGGTGTTCCAAACATCATTTCTTTTTCTTCTACAAGTACATCTTCGGGTAAGGAAACAATTACTGGGCCTGGTCTTCCTGATTTTGCAATGCGGAAAGCACGTTGGACGATTTCTGGCATTCTTTCAGCATCTTTCACTTCCACAGCCCATTTTGATATTGGTTGGAAAAATTGCTCTAAATCTACTTCCTGAAACCCTTCCCTTCCCCTAAATTTACTGTGAACCTGGCCAAGAAAAACGACCATTGGTGTAGAATCTTGATAGGCTGTATGAACTCCAATCGATAAATTGGCAGCTCCGACACCACGTGTTGCTAAAACAACCCCAGGTTTAAGCGAAGCCTTAGCATAGCCTTCTGCCATAAAGGCAGCACCACCCTCATGCCGTGTCGAAACAACGTCAATGGTGGATTCTTCATACAGTGCATCTAGTACGGGCAAATAGCTCTCCCCTGGCACACAAAACGCTTTGGTAATTTGTTCGCGTTTCATACATTCTACAATTGCTTGAGCAGCTGTCATCGTTTGTTTCTTAGTAGATGTTAACTGGGATTTCACTGGTTCTTACCCTCCTGATTGGTAAACTTTTTCAATCGTTTAATAACCTCATCTATCCGCTCTAAAGTAACCGATAGTGATATTCGAATATATCCTTCTCCTAATGGACCAAAGGCAGTTCCAGGTGTAACAATCACCCCTACTTCCTCTAATAGCTTCGTACTAAATTCCATAGAATTGTACTTATCAGGGACTTTTGCCCATAGAAAAATTGTTCCTCTTGGCTTATTCACTTTCAATCCTAAATTGACTAATGCTTCATACAACTTTTCCATTCGTTGTTCGAAAACTTTATTATTTTCTTGCACACCTTGAAGGTCACTATTTAATGCTGTAGCTGCCGCTTTTTGTATTGGTATAAATTGTGATGTATCCATATTGCTCTTCAGTGTTGACAGTGCTTTAATGACTTCCTTATTTCCTACAACATAACCGATACGCCAACCAGTCATGTTAAAACTTTTCGATAAAGAGCCAAATTCAATAACACAATCCTTTGCATTAGGAATTTGAAGCACACTTGGTGCACGATATTCATTGAACGTGACAAGGTTGTATGCTGCATCATGAGCAAGTAGAATATTATTATTTCGACAAAATGTAACCGTTTTCAAAAATGTGTTTAATTCAACTGTAGCTGAGGTTGGATTACTAGGATAATTTAAAAATAGCATTTTAGCTTTTGAAATGTCGTCGTTGGATAGTTGGTCGAATCTTGGTACATAACCATTCTCTTGGTCCAATGGCAAGTAAGCTACTTTACCATCAGCAAGTTGTACGGCTGTTCGATATACTGGGTAGCCTGGATCTGGGATAAGAACTGTGTCATTTGTGTTAATAACAGCGTGGACTAAGTTGGCAATTCCTTCTTTTGATCCGATTAAGGTGAGTATTTCTGTGTCGGGATCTAAATCAACACTAAAACGAGTTTTATAGTGTTCTGCTACACTCTGTCTAAACTCTGGTATTCCATTGTAGGATGAGTAACGATGGTTTATCGGTTTATTTGCCTCTTCCACCAGTTTGTCAATGACGAACTTTGGTGTTGGTAAATCAGGAGCACCGATTCCCAGGTCAATTACATCTACTCCTTCTGACTGCAATTGCTCCTTTTTTCTTTGAAATTCAGAAAAAAGATAAGGCGGTAAATCCTTCACCTTATTCGAGACGTGCATGGCATCATCCTCCATTTCAATATATGAAACGCCATTTCATATATCTATCATCAGTATAGATTAGTATTTTTATTTTTTCAATAATTATAATTAAACTGAATATATTTTACTATGGGAAGCTTCGTGTTACTATTGTAAATGTATTATTTAAACTTAAGATTTATACTTATTGGAATCTACAAGTAAAAGCGAAGTGTATTTCCTGCGCTTTGATAGAAAAATACTCAGTATCGCCTTCTCTATATTATTTCTAGTTTTTCAATACAACTGTTAGAAAGGATTGTTACTTATGGACATTGGGTTTAACTATGCACAAGAGCTTGATCAAAACGATACTTTACATACGTTTCGCAATGAATTTTATGTATCAGACAAGTCGATTTACTTTGATGGCAATTCGTTAGGGTTATTATCGAAAAGAGCTGAAAAAACAGTCTTTGAGCTGCTTGACTCTTGGAAGCAACACGGCATTGATGGGTGGACAGAAGGAAAGCACCCTTGGTTTTATCTATCCGAGAAACTAGGTGCTTTATCTGCACCATTAGTTGGAGTAGATGCTGAAGAGGTAATCATCACAGGTTCAACCACAACAAATTTACACCAGCTGGTATCCAGCTTTTTTCATCCAACAGAATACAAGTCAAAAATTCTTGCTGATGAACTAAACTTCCCTTCTGACATTTATGCATTAAAAAGCCAGCTTCAATTAAAAGGATTAAATCCAAATACTCATCTTGTTCAAGTATCAAGTAATGACGGTCACACGTTAGATACAGATACGATAATTAAAGCTATGAATGAAGATATTGCATTGATCGTTTTACCAAGCGTTCTATATCGAAGTGGCCAAATTTTAGATATAGAAACACTTACCAAAGAAGCCCATAAACGAAATATCCTAATTGGCTTTGATTTATGCCATTCTTTTGGAGCAATACCTCACCAATTATCAGAGTGGGATGTCGATTTCGCATTTTGGTGTACATATAAGCATACAAATGGTGGACCTGGCAGTGTTGGTGGCCTGTATGTGAATAAAAAGCATTTTGGCACTCCCCCTGGACTAGCAGGTTGGTTTAGCTCAAAGAAAGAAAAGCAATTCGACATGGAACATACTTTAACAGCAGCAACAAACGCAGGAGCATTCCAAATTGGGACACCACATGTTTTAAGTGCTGCCCCTTTAATCGGTTCTCTTCAAATGTTTGAAGAAGCTGGCATCCACAATATTAGAAAAAAATCGCTTCAATTGACTAACTATCTTATGAAGTTAATTGAGTTGGAATTAGGAGATTTCAATTTTGTAATTGCGAATCCTAGAGACGAAAAAGAACGTGGTGGGCATGTGTTTTTAGAACATCCAGAGGCTGCCCGTATTTGTAAAGCATTGAAAGCAGAAGGAGTTATTCCAGATTTTCGTCAACCAAATGGAATTCGATTAGCACCCGTTGCTCTATACAATACTTTTTCAGAGGTCTACCAGGCAGTACAAATCCTCAAAAAAATAATGACAAAAGAAACCTATAAAGACTATAAAAATGAGCGAGGTGTCATTGCATAATGTCCAAATGGATTGATATTTCTCAACCATTAACCAATGATTTAGCCCAGTTTCCAGGGGATACACCGTTTAATTTTTCACTTACTTACACGAAAGAAGAAACTGGATCCGTTAATATCGGTCAAATGACTACTAGCCTTCATGGGGGAACACATGTGGATGCCCCTTTCCATTATGATTCAAACGGGCAAACGATGGAAAAAGTAGATTTAGATATTTATATTGGAAAAGCATTAGTCGTTGATGTGAGTGATACGGATTCGATTCTCCCAGAAATGTTGGCAACTATTGATAACGTGGAAAGAGTTTTACTTCGTACGTCTCTACCAAATAATCCGAAGCGTTTTCCAGAGGCCATTCCTAATCTCAACCCGGCCGTTGCTCCTTTATTAAAAGAAAAAGGGGTTAAATTGTTAGGTGTTGATATGCCATCTGTTGACGCACCAGATAGTAAAGACTTACCAACCCATCACGCACTATATGAACAGGGAATCTATATTTTAGAGAATCTTATGTTGGATCATGTAAAACCAGGTCTTTATGAATTAATTGCATTGCCACTCGCTATCGAAGGCGCGGATGGCAGTCCGGTAAGGGCCGTACTTAAGCCATTAGCTGAGGAGGAATAATTGATGACATCCAGTAATGATAAGACCTTTCAATCAGAAAAAGGAATTCATACTGATTTTCTTGAAAAGATGACCTATGGGGATTATTTAGGGTTAGATACTTTATTAAATAGCCAAAAACGGCTTTCTAACCATCATGATGAAATGCTTTTCATTATTATTCATCAGGTTAGTGAACTTTGGTTGAAATTAATTATTCATGAAACAAAAGCTGCAACACAAGCGATTCAATCTAGGGATTTTCAGGCTTCCTTTAAAATGTTAGCTCGTGTCTCAAAGATACAATCACAAATCATTCAAGCCTGGGATGTCCTATCAACGTTAACACCAGCTGAGTATATGGAATTTCGGGATAAACTAGGAAATGCTTCCGGTTTCCAATCCTACCAATATCGGTTAGTGGAATTTGTGTTAGGATATAAAACTCCACATATTTTGAAAATCTATGAAAAAAATCCTGAACTTCATCAAATATTAAAAGAAGCCTATCACGCACCTGGTCTTTATGATGTATCCATTCAAGCCCTAGCTCGCGAAGGGTTCCAAATTAATAAAGATATTTTAGAACGCGATTTTTCTAAAACCTATCAAAAGGATGAAAGTGTTGAAAGGGCATGGCAGGAAGTCTATAAAAACGTCAATGACTACTGGGACTTATACCAACTCGCTGAAAAGTTAGTCGATATTGAGGACTGGTTCCAACAATGGAGATTCCGTCATATGAAAACAGTTGAACGTATTATTGGGCATAAAAAAGGAACAGGTGGGTCTTCAGGTGTGAACTATTTGAAAAAAGTACTAGATCACTATTTCTTCCCTGAACTTTGGGAAATACGCTCGACACTGTAAAAAAGGCTAAACCCGGCATACCTAAGTATGCCGGGTTTGGTTAACTATCTTCATCTACTCTAAAGACTACTGTAAATTTATCTTCATCTAATAAATCCGTAACATGGACTCTCACACCATGACCAAAAATAACTTCATCCACTGTCATTGCTACAATCATTGCTTTCGTTTTCTGTTGGACGTCCATATAAATATCGCCAACCATTGGACTAATGCTATCATCACTTTCAGCCAAGTAGGAAATGGATTCATCTTCTAATTGCTGTGATTCCGGTACTAAGCTCTTGTCATAATACGCAATCTCTTGACTAGCATCCGAACGACCACGAATCATCACAACATACTCATGGTGTTTGACACCATTATCCCTTGTTGTTACCACATTTCCATCTTCCACACTTTCTACTTTTTCAATCGCATTTAATGAATAATGATCTAAAAAGTCTGGAGCAGGTTTTGTAATTAAAATATAATTGCCTGGTTCTGGTCTCTTATTTTCATCAATCGTATAACGTTTTCCATAAAAAATAAATGTATCATTATGCTTTGGTTTATACAGCTGGATTTCACTAGCTTTTGTCAGCACTTGTTTCATATCTTTTAAACGGTACAGATGAACCGACTTCTTAAACATAGGCTTTACTGAATAAACCTGATGGAGTTCATTTTCGAAAAATACAAACTGACCTTTTCTTACTTGAAAAAGCTTCATATATTATCCTCCTATATGTATTTCGTATTTATTTTGCATAAATATCGTTATAAGTATTCTTATATTTCCTTATCTACGCTCATTTAGTCATAAAAATCATGATTAATAATCTTGAACATATTATTTTAAAACTAGTTCCTCTTCGGTAAATGAATATTAACAGCAATGATTCCAACAGCAACAAGTACTAATGCACCAATGATATTCATCGTTAAATACTCTCCTGGAATCAACCATGCTGACAGGATTGCACCTGAAACTGGAGTCACGAATTTAAACATGCTAATTACACCAGCTTTGTAATATTTTAATATAGAATACCATAAAGCAAAAGCTACAGATGATACAAGAGCAGAATAAATTAATAACCCCCAACCAAACGGTGTAAATGTAATCGCATTTTCCTGCATCTGTGGAACACCAATTAGCAACATAAGGGCTGAACCTATTGTTAATTGCCACCCTGTTAATGCAAATGGATGTATCCCAACAGCTAGTTCTTTTGCCATAATCGTTCCAATTGCTCCCGTTAATGCTGCAAGAATCATATACCCTTCGCCGGTAAACTGAAAGGTCATCTCAAACTCCTGCCCCCAATTAGCAACGATGATTCCTGTAAAACCTGCTACTAATCCAATTGTCTTTCCTAAATTTAACCGATCATCTTTATAGAAAAAATGAGCAATTATAATGGTAAAAAACGTGCCACTTGATACAATAATTGCACCTTGCATTCCCGACGTATTTGCCAAACC
Source organism: Ornithinibacillus halophilus (assembly GCF_900129485.1). Taxonomy (GTDB): domain Bacteria; phylum Bacillota; class Bacilli; order Bacillales; family Amphibacillaceae; genus Ornithinibacillus; species Ornithinibacillus halophilus. The sequence goes on along the minus strand of NZ_FQVW01000006.1, from coordinate 71,170 downwards.
ATTATAGAAGAAAAAGTATTGCAATGCTGTTTGGACTAAACCAAAGATAGTAAGAAAAAGTAACTGTCTTTTAGTCACCTTTAATGCACTTCTCTTAATGACCAACATACTAATTAATAAAATTAACCCCGCCATTAAAAAACGCATACCAGCAAAAACAATTTTTGCCATCACATCATCTGCAGCCATTTGCATTTCTTCATAACTTAATTTTAAAACGGGAAAAGCACTTCCCCATAAAATCGAGCAAAAGATTGCAATGCTTATAACGACCCATTTTTTCATTAACCAATCTTTCAAACCTTGTACATCTCCTGTCTTACTTCACATTATTGTCCATATGAACAAAAGGTAAATCTGTATTAACTTGACCAAGAATTCGTTTTGTTTTAAAGTTTTCACCAGCTAGCCATGCATCAAAATCAAAGACTACTGGTTCTCGGTCCCCACCAAGTGCAAACCAGGCTTTTCTTTCTTTAGGAAAATAGGCAGAGGTGTGAATGGTACCAGACCAGTTTTTGTATTGGTCAGAGAAAATTCCTTTATCCGAATCATTTAACATTCGAAATGCTTGGTAACCATCACTTACATCTTGTTGCCTCAATTCCATTGCTTCCATGCGTTTGTAAGAATCATCTAAATGATGGCGATTTTCATCTTTTAACAATTCAAAGTGATTCGTACACATATTGGATTGCCTTAATTCGAATCCTCTAGGTGTTGCCTCTACAATATAAGTTTCCCCACTTTGATCTAAAACAATATAACTGAACGAATGACGATGTGGTATTTCCTTTAATAACGTAACAGCTTCATGGACATCTTTACACGTCTCAAGGACCATTCTCCCAATCATGTTACAAATAAAGCCATCACCCGGCTTTTTTCGATGCATGAAGTTATATCCCATCGCTAAACCTTTTTCATTCATGCCGTCCATTCTTCCTGTAATCCTTTGTGAAGGACCGATAACACTGTAACCTTGATCCGTCGGTTGGAATACAGTATACCTTCCCTCGTATGTCTTCGGATGATAATCATAATTCCGTATCATGTAATCCTCACTTGTAAAAATGGAACATCCACTTCGCTGGTACGCAAGTCGATACCCACCAAACTCTTGAAGAACATTATTCATATCCCATTTAAGCGCATCTTGTAGACCTAATAATTCTTCCCAAATTGCTGGTGCTATTGGGGTAATGGCATTCTTCACTTCGTTTTCGTCAATTGTAAATCGAGGCTTTCTAATTTTCCACTGTTTTTTGCGGTTCTCGATAGTTAAGGAATCCTTTAACAACTCTCCTTGCTTATACCCAAAATCATAATGTGTGCCTCTGAACTGTATAATATCACTATAAATCTGTTTCATTCTCCACCCGTCCTCCAATGCTATGAGTACCCCTAGTGTAACGAATCATGTCTTAATTTAAAATTAAACAGACTTAATTGGAGTTTTAGATTTGCCCAATTTTATCGATTACCTTTCAACCCTTCTTTCACTTCAAAAGGGCACCGAGGTCATTTAACTTAGGACATGAGGTACGTTATTTAATAGATTTTGCATGATCTTCTATTGTATCGGACATATAATCACTTATTTACCAAATTCATCAACTATTTTAGACTAGATTCATCATATAAGGAACTATATGTCCGATTCACTCCAAAATAGCACTATTCTACACAAATAGAGGAATATATGTCCCTGTCCCTGGCCCTGTCCCTATAGCATTCCTTCTCCCCATCAAAAAACCACACAACCAAATGCTGTGTGGTTTTCATCTCTTCTAGTTATTTTCAAATTCCTCAATCATCATTGAAAGTTCTTCCCAGCGTTCCATTTTACGTTCCAATTCGCCTTCTACTTCCTGTTGTTCAGCAAATAGCTTTTGAACTTGTTCGGAATCACTTCCAGCATCAACAATTCCCTGCTGCAGTTCCTCAATTCTCTCTTCCAATGCCGTAATTTGATCTTCTATTTCATCCCACTCTTTTTGTTCCATATAAGATAGTTTCTTTTTCTGCTTCTTTGGCTTAGGTTCATGAGATTTCAAAGGTTTGGAAGTTGTTCTTTCCTCAGCTTGATGCTCATCCAAATACTCACTATAATTTCCATAATAGGATTGAACCTTACCATTACCTCGGAATACGAGTAATTTTTCAACGACACGGTCTAAGAAATAGCGGTCATGGGAAACGGTAATGACAACACCTGGAAAATGATTGAGATACTCCTCTAACACACTTAAGGTTTGAATATCCAAATCATTGGTAGGTTCATCGAGAAATAGTACATTTGGTTCTGTCATCAGCACTTTTAACAAATAGAGGCGACGTTTTTCTCCACCTGAAAGTCTTCGTATGTACGTCCACTGCTCAGACCTAGAGAATAAAAATCGCTCCAACATTTGCTCAGCTGTAATAACATCTCCATCTTTTGTATGGATAACTTCAGCAACCTCTTTTATATAATCAATGATGCGAAGGTCTCCGTCTAACTCTTCATCACCTTGCGTATAATACCCTATCTTAACCGTTTCATCAATGATGACTTCTCCTTGTTCAGGTTCAATACGGTTCGCCATAATGTTCAATAATGTCGTTTTGCCTGACCCATTCGGACCAATAATTCCAATTCTATCGCCAGGAATGATGAGCTGGTCTACATCTTTCAATAACACTCTATCATCAAAGGATTTATAAATGTTTTTTAATTCCATTACCTTTTTGCCTAAACGAGTGGAACCAACTTGAAATTCCACATTCTCATTTTTCGTATCAAATGTTTGTTCTTTCATATCATGGATACGATCAATTCTTGCCTTCTGTTTGGTAGATCGAGCTTTTGCCCCTCGCTTCAACCAAGCTAACTCTTTTCGCAATGTATTCGCATGCTTTTGCTCACTACTACGTTCCAATGCTTCACGTTCTGCTTTTTTCTCTAAAAAAATCTCATAATTGCCTTCATAAACATAAAGATTGCCTTTATCTAATTCAAAAATCTTATTGGTCACTCGGTTTAAAAAGTAGCGATCATGTGTGACCAACAGCAACGCACCTTTATACGAAGATAAGAATTTTTCCAACCATTCCACTGTCTCATTATCCAAATGGTTGGTCGGCTCATCTAAAATTAATAAATCAGCTGGTTGAATTAATGCTTTTGCTATCGCTACACGCTTTTTCTGTCCACCAGATAGCTCTGTAATCTTTCTATCAAAATCATGAATACCAAGTTTCGTTAACACTGTTTTTGCTTGGGTATTCGCTTCCCAAGCCTCATATTCATCCATCTTTTGTTGAACCTTTAAAAGATTCTCTTGGACTCGTTCGTTAGTTGGATTTTTTTCAAGCTCTTGTAATGTTCTTTCATATTCACGCATGACCCTCATTATTGCTGATTCACCATAGTAAATCTGCTCAATAACCGTTAATTCCGGGTCTAAATCAGGTTCTTGTGCTAGATACTCGATATAATAATCTTTGGGAAAACTAACACTCCCATCTTCTGGGCTCTCTATTCCTGCGATTACTTTTAATAAACTAGATTTCCCAGTTCCATTGACCCCAATTAACCCAATGCGATCATGAGGGATAATCGTGCCATTTATCCGATTAAATAACACCTTTTCCCCATATGATTTATATAAATTTTCAATCGTAAGCATGTTAACCCTTCCTTTTGGAGGTAGCCTCCACTAAAGCTATTCCTTGTTCTTTTTGCTTCTGATAAATTCCTTTACTAATAAAACAATTAAAAATAATAGCCATGAAGAAACAATATAATATATTAGTTTACTGGAATCTGACATTTGATTAAAGAAAAAGGACATACCGAGCCAAATCACACCAATTGCAATCACTTGGTATACTAAAAATTTCATTCTTGTATCCTCCCTTTCCAATACCTATCTATTAGTGTATCTTATCATCGAAATGTTTTCCATTTTGGAAAAGCAGGAAAATGTAATTTGGTGTCGAAATGATATATTTATATCCTTTTAGGGAGGTTTTTATTATTGCTAAATATCATGAAAATGAAATTATAAAACCTATCAAATTATGTACAACAGATGGAAAGTTTAATAAAGAAAGCATCGGTTGGGCTCGGAGGCCAATTATTACATCCAATCTTTCCGGGAATTTCCTTCGTAAGAAAAAATGGAATTATTGGTGTGTCTTTGGGAAAGACGCCTTATTCTCAGCAACTATTACTCATATGGACTATGCTGCTGTTTGCTTTATCTATTATTTAGAATATAGCACAAAGAAATATATTGAAGAAACGGTACTTGTCCCTTTTCATCAAAAATTAACAATGCCAGAAGAAGTCCTGGATAGTGTCGAGTTTATTCATAATAAGATGGGAATATTCTTTGTTAACAATGGTAACAACACTTTACTAAAGGTAAGTAGTAAAGATTTTGGTGGAAAGACTTTGGAGGTTAACCTAACTATTAACCATCCAAACAATGCGGATTCACTCAACGTAGTCGTACCTTGGAGTGATGAGCAATTTCAATTTACTGCTAAGCATCATTGTCTTCCTGCAACAGGTAAGGTGAAAGTAGGAGATCAGAGCTTTTCCTTCGATGAGAAATCAGCATTTGCTGTATTGGATTATGGGCGTGGAGTTTGGCCAAGAAAAAGTACTTGGAATTGGGGAATGGCATCTGGAAAACAACATGAGGATGTAATTGGCCTGAATTTCGGTGGCCAATGGACAGACAATACAGGTTCTAATGAAAATGCATTTTTCGTCAACGGTTCCATCACCAAAATCAATGAAGATGTTGAATTCATTTATGACCGCAATGACTTTATGAAGCCATGGAAAATCGAATCAACCGAAACAGATGATGTACGACTTACCTTCCATCCATTTTTTGAACGTAAAGCTGCCTCTAACGCAGTAGTTGTAAAATCAGATGTCCATCAAATGGTTGGCCACTATGAAGGATACGTTCGGATGCAAAATGGGGAGAAAGTAGAAATTAACCAATTACTAGGGTGTATTGAGGAACATATTGCTGTTTGGTAAGGAATTAGTGGGGGGCATCCACTCCCACTGACTCCTTATTCCATCTTTTCAAATTCCTGTACCATTTGATCATAGTTCATGGCACCATATGTAAAACTATGGACACGTCCATTCGAGTCAATAAAAAATGACGTTGGGATTGGCTGAATTCGATAGAGATGTGATATCTCCCCGTCTTCATCTAATAAAACTGGAAAAGTTAAATTATATTTCTCAACGAACTCTGTTACATTTTTCTTACCAATTTCTGTGTCTGTTAAGTTTACAGCTAAAATCGCAATATCCTTCTCTTCATAGAATTTCTGCATATCTGGCATTTCTGCACGACATGGCCCACACCACGATGCCCAAAAATTGAGCATGACACGTTCACCACGTAAATCAGAAAGTTTTACAATTTTATTATCTAGCGTTTTTAGTTCAAGATCAGGTGCGATGTTTCCTTTTTGTAATCCAATCGAGTCTGAATCCTGTTCTGCTTCTGCCAATACATCTTCTGCTTTTTCGTTATCACGTTGTGCATTTTCACTGTCACTCAATGCAAAATCATAAATTGCCCATGAGAACATTCCAATTAAAACGATTAGTACAACACCTTTTTTCATTCGATAACCTCCCCTAACTTTTACTAATAGTTATCTATTTTACTCTTTTTCTTTTAAATACATACGTCCAGACGAGACATATCGTTAATAGTGCGATTAAAAAGACTGGGGATATCATATATCCAAACACGGTTATAAAAGGGGTTAACAATGAAAGGATTAATTGGCCAACAACCCACCCTACCCAGGTACTAAAGATTAGAGTATTTATTGATATTTTATTATGAAGTACGACCACTCCTAATAATAAGACAAATAATACAATTAAATACAACCATGTATATGTATCACCGACCCACATAATCTGAATGAATTCGTAACAAAAGGACGCGGCAATGAACACAAAGGTAAATGTACTAATAAATCTCATAACATCCCAATTATGTTTTCTTACTTTATATGCAATATGAATCCCAGTTAATACAGTAGCTAAATAAAATGCTTGAGCATTACTAGGGTATGCAAGTACAGCAATTGGATCTGTGAAGAACAAGCCGATGTTAATAATGATTTTGCTTATCCAAATATAGACAACAAAATTAATTAACATAGAGAGTACTTCTTCTAAATGTTTCTTCTTCTCTAGTCTTTCTATTGGGCTAATAACATAGTAAAAAAGAAACCCTGCAATAAAACTAATAACAAAGATTGCAATATTTTCTAATGCCCACGTAGGTAACATTTTAATTCCTCCAAAATTAAGGTACTTACATTATAACGGCCATAGAACTTAATTCGTATTAATACGCTTACGAGATTTTGTTGTTTAATTTATCTGTTGTTTGTATACATTAGTAACATTAATAAGAATTTGTTAAAGGAGTGCAATAGATGCCATTACAACAAGGGAATAAAAATTGTATTACAGATGTATCTGGAGTAAAAGTTGGCCATGTCACGCTTTATGAAAAAATAAATGAAGAAGACACGATTTGTACTGGCGTTACTGCCATTCTCCCCCATGAAGGAAATCTCTTTTATGAAAAAATCCATGCAGCTAGTTATGTCATAAACGGTTACGGAAAATCAACCGGGTTAATTCAGTTAGATGAATTAGGTTTGTTGGAATCACCAATAATGTTAAGCAATACTTTTAGTGTTGGGCCCGTACTTGAGGGAACATTGCGCTACATGCTTGACCAAAACAAGGAAATTGGCAACTCTGCTGGTACGATCAATATTGTTGTAGGTGAGTGCAATGATAGCATGCTAAATTCAATTCGAATTCAAGCAATTAAACCAGAACATGCTAAGATGGCTATCGAAAATGCTAGTAGTGGAGCATGTGAACAAGGAGCTGTTGGTGCCGGGAAAGGGATGGTTTGTTTTCAATATAAGGGCGGGATTGGAACTGCCTCACGAATAGTCACAGCAGCCGATAAAAAATATACGGTTGGATGTCTTGTCCTTTCCAATTTTGGAAAAAGAGAACAAGCGTTATTTGCTAAATTTCCCACAATTGAAGCCAAGTCTCCTGATGGTTCCATTATGATGGTAATTGCTACAGATGCACCACTCTATGACCGTCAATTGAAACGATTAGCTAAACACACCACGGCAGGTCTAGCACGCACTGGAAGTCATATCGCCCATGGTAGTGGAGATATTGCCATTGCTTTTTCCACTGCTAATAAACATAATCATAATGCCAATTCACATACCGAATCAATGGAATATATAAGAGACCACCATCAAGTAATGAATCAGCTCTTCCAAGCTGTCATTGAATCCACAGAAGAAGCTATTATTAATTCACTAAAATATGCAGAAACAACGGAAGGAAAAGGAGGAAAAGTGATAGATAAGGCTCCTATAAACCTTTTTCATTAAGAAAAGCTTAGTGCGCCCGCTTTGCGACGTATGGACTGGGACTGTGTCTTCGGTTACTCGGCACAAAAGCGATGTAGTTTCTCCACGTAGTTTCTTTCTTTTAAAATAGGGATCCTGCTACCAGACGTAGCATTAAATTATCGAACAATATCTTCTTCATGAAAAGGAGGTTGAACCTTTCACCTTATTGGTGGCCCTGGTTCCGTTAATAGACCATAATGTCGTATATTTGATGTGCAGTCGGTTTTAGGTTCCGTTATTGTCCTTAAAAACGTGAATACATTGTTCAAAAAAGGCAAATTAAGGAACCAGGATTACATAACACACTTAAAACTAACAATTCTCTTGGAATAACGGAATAAGGATTCATCAAAAAATCCGAACTCAACTAGCCCGGATTTCGTTATGCAAATATTCCTTTTTCCCCAATTCTTATTTTGTTTTTCTAATAAATGTAGTTGGGACGTCAGATTTAAATAATAGTAATTGGTTCGTGGTTGGATGGTTAAAAGATAATATCTTTGCATGTAATCCTAGTCTACCAACAGGATTCGTTTTTGCTCCATATTTCTTATCTCCAACTACTGGATGCCCCAAATCCTTCATATGAACTCTAATTTGATTTTTCCGTCCTGTTTCTAATTGAACTTTTAGCAACGAATACTCTTTATTTGATCGTAGAACTTTGTAATGTGTTACAGCACGTAACCCACCGTTCTTTTCTTGGCTAGAGTACATAAGATGTGTTTTTGTTTCTTTTAGCCAGGAAGCTATGGTACCTTCAGATTTTTCTACTTTACCCTCTACTAAAGCGACATAAGTGCGCTCCTTAACGATTCTTTTCCAGTTATCTTGAAGGGTTCTCTTTACTTTTTCACTCTTAGCAAACATCATTACACCAGAAGTATCTTTATCTAAACGATGAACAACAAAAATACGATTAAGTGGATTTTCTAAACGAACATATTCCATTAATTGATGGTGGGCCGTTTGCTTCTTTTCCTTTTGACTAGCAATAGACAACAAACCCGCTGCCTTATCTACAACGATAATATCCTCATCTTCATATAATATCGTTAATCCAATTAACTGTTCCTGTTTGACAGCAGCCTTATTTTTCAAAATTGTCACTGTGTTTCCAGGTTGAAGTGGATAATTATGCTTCGTTTCAATATGGTCGTCAATGGAAACTTGACCGCGTGTTAGAATGGACTTTACAGAATTTCTACTACGATTCGGCATTGATTTCAAAAGGAACGGTAATAATTCGGATGCTTCCTCCACCTCAAAGTTCATTGTATTGCTCGTTCTATTCTTGTTTTTGGACATATGTATTTTCCCCTCTAATCTTCATCTTTAACGTCAATATCTTCTGGAATTGGTTCTGACAAGTAATCTTGAATCATTTTGCGATATTTTTCTACCTGTTCAAAATGGGTTGTAAATTGCTCTTTATTTACTAAATACTGGTTACCGTCATGGACAGCACGGATTCTACCTTGAAGGACTAACGCACTCACCTTGGATGAGTCCATGGATAAATATTCTGCTACTTCTTCTATTGTAAGATACATTGTACTCCCTCCAAATCCCTGCCATATTATTTTCTTACCTACTATATAATGTCTCTACATTTAGTATTATCATACAAGTATACTTTAATTTACCACTGTTTGCAGACTTTGAATAATTTTTCGTTAAAAAAGTAATTAACCCCTCCGTAATGAAGGGGTTATAACGTTTAAGCCGACTGTTGTTGAAGGTATTTTTCAAAATCTGATGCAGCTAATGGTTTGGAAAAATAATAGCCCTGCCCATAACTACAGCGAAAATCGGTTAAGAGACTTGCTTGTTTTTCATATTCAATGCCTTCAGCAACCACACTTAGTTTTAAATTTAAACTTAAATCAATAATTGATTTGACCATTGAGTCTTCTTCCAGTTCTGTTATATCGTCAATAAATGATTTATCAATTTTTAACGTATCTATTGGTAATTCCTTTAAAACGTGTAAAGAAGAATATCCCGTACCAAAATCATCAATCGAGGTACTTATACCAAGAGCCCTTAACTGTTTCAGCACTTCGGTTGATTCCTCAATATTTTGAATCACACTCTCTGTAATTTCTAGTTCAAGGTATTGCGGATCTAGTTCAGTTTCTTCTAATACCCTTTTCACATAGCTAACAAATCCACTATGTTGGAATTGTCTTACAGAGACGTTTACAGAGATACATACTTTTGGAAGACCTTCTTCTTGCCATTTTTTATTCTGCTCACATGCCTCACGCAGTACCCATTTACCAATAGGAATAATTTGCCCGGTTTCCTCTGCTATTGGAATGAATTCTGCTGGTGAAACAAACCCAATATCAGGATTATTCCATCGTAACAATGCTTCCATTCCAATTACTTCTCGAGTTTTCAAATCCATTTTGGGTTGATAAACGAGCTGTAATTCATTATTATTGATAGCTTTTCTTAAACCATTTTCAATTTCTAGTTTTCGTGAAACTGCACCATTTAATTCTGGATTATACAATTGATAGTTGTTCTTGCCTTTTTCTTTCGCAACATACATGGCAGCATCCGCATTTTTCAATAATGCCTGACTGTTTTTAGCATTATTAGGAAAGACACTAATCCCAATACTTGGTGTAATTGAAATTTCATATTCATCTACTACAAACGATGTTGAGAATAATTTAATGACCTTCTTAGCAACTTCCTGACTTTTTTCTACTGTTGCACCTGGTAAGAGAAGAATAAACTCATCTCCACCAGCGCGATAGAACTTCCCTTCAATACCTGGAATTGTTACTAAGCGTTCAGCCGTAACCTTCAATAACTGATCTCCAACGTAATGTCCCAAAGTATCGTTGATATTTTTAAAGCGATCCAAATCAATTAATAATAGTCCAAGTTGATGCTTGTTTTGTGACGCAACTTTTAAGTATTGATTTATTTCCTTTAAATACTTCGTCCGATTCTCTAGTCCTGTTAGCATGTCGTGATAAGCTAAGTATTTTATTTCTTCCATCAGTCGGTCGTTTTGTTTTAACAGAAGCACCTGCCGAACGAGTATCAGTAAAAAGACCACACATAATCCTGCTGTTAATATATTAAATTGCCAATCATAACTTTCTATTACTAATAGAACCAATACCCCTATAAAGATATACGGAAATATTGAATCTCTTTTATTGTTTAGAATCTCTGGCAAATTCCAGTTTTGATAGGAATGACCTTTTCTAGCATAATAACCAGCTAAACCAATTACTAATAATGATACGCTCCATAATGGTTCAATGTAATCTCCATTCATTTGTGTTCCATTATATGTATGTAATAAATCGGCTAATATTTGTAAAAAGAAACCAAAAATAACGAGCAACAGTACTTTACGTTCTTTACTGTACATGGACACATAATACAAACTCGTGACAACGACTAAAATACTTAAATTTACTAAAGGATAAAGCGTATCGATTGCTAATTGTGCAACAGATTCATTAGCACCAGCCCATATAGGTTGGACAAAATAATGTATCACGACACTAATTGCAATAATCATAAAGATAATCATATTAAATAGATAAGAATGCTTCTTTATCGACTGTCTCAATAACTGATTCTTATATACCAATGCAATTAAGAATAACGTATAAGCCCCAATCCATAATAAATCGGCAATATACGGTACATTTTGGGTATTCATATTAAGTTGATAATATAACCAAGATACATTAGAACTTGCATATAATAATACGCCAAGACTTAGTAATAACCAAAAGTATCCATCCTTCTCTTTCCTAGCTGATCGGTATGCCTTCCATAACCAAACAAAGCTTATTAAACCAGCCGTTATCGGAAAAGTTGAAGCAGCAATTAATCTAGAATTGCTATAGTCTTGAAGTAAATAAATAGTTATATAGAATAGAATAATCAGTGTTATTAACATCAGTAGTCCATAATGTCTTTTAATCTTCATAGAGTCCTCCACTACTTTCCAGAACAACACAATGTACTGTTTTTCAACAAATTTCTACTATTTGGAATTAGTTATATATTACCACATACAATGAAATACCGCATGTAATACTTTATATTTATATAATCGTTCGGAAATTGTAGTGCATTTTTTACAAAAAAAGTGTCATGTACCAAGTACACAACACTCTTTTCGATCTAAGCTAAAATATCTTGATATGATTCTGTTTTTTCAATTTTATTCTTGGCATAGGAACATTCAGGAATAATTTTATACCCTTCGTCACGTGCATAACTGACCACTTTTTCTACTAATTTCCCTGCCATACCTTGCCCTCGTAATTCGTCTGAAACAAAAGTGTGATCCACTGTTATCGTTGATTCATTTGTTTTTTGGTATGTAATTTCTGCTAGCGGTTCTTGTTCATTTTCACCTACAAAAAACTTTTGATTCCCTTGTTTGATTTCTGTCATCTTTTCTCCCTCCTTTGTTATAAGATATCATAGTATCTCTTGATCAGAAAATCACCTTATCTAGTACTCATCTATTTTTCTATTCTAGACCAGTCGAATAATTTACCGGGATCTGTTTTTCTAAAAGGAGCATATTGATTATGGCCAAGAATATTTAGGTTCTCAGAATGCCTACTATAAATATTATTTAGTAACTTATCCAAAGAATTGTATTGCTCATCCGTATATCCAATATTCTTCCAATGTATGAAGTTATAAATATCTTCTCTAATGAATGGTGTCATCTCTTCTTTCGTTCCTATTGCCATTAGTTCAATCCCAATCGAATGCTCATTCATCTTTCCTAGCGTTGAAAAGCCATGGAAAAGATTCGATCCAGCATGGTAAGCAACGCGATACTCGGGAACGAATCGGTAGATTGTCCCATCTCGATCAATTAGGTAATGGGATGACACATGATGCTTCTGGAATAACTGGTAAATATCTTCAACTTGATATGGATTGTGAGGTTTTTCTTTCACATTACTAATAAAATGAAGCATAATGTGGGTAATTCTTGATTCTCTAATGGAAGAGTTTTCAGGTGGTAGTAAGTAATCGTACCAGAGTTCGTTTTCGTTAGCTTGCTTGAAACAATCGTTCTCCTTGGCATAATAGTGATGTGGCAAATAAAGGACGTTAATAATTAATAATAATAGGAAAATTAGAGTGATATTACGAATCATAGCCCTCATCCTAAGTCCTCCTAAAGAAAAGTTCATCTATGCTTATCGTTCATCATTCATTAAATGGATTTCTTTTTCAATGAACCATCGACCTATAATCTTAAGTTCCAACAAAGATATTTCCCTTTTCTTTGCTACTTGTTCGATTAATTTCCGTTCAAAATTCATAGTACTTAAATGCTTTTCTTTCTTTATATTGTCCAGTACATAACAATAAAAACAACCTAATAGTTCTGTCGTTAAATTCTCATAAAAGTTCTTTCTTTTCATAATCTTCTCCTCTTCCCCGTGTATTTCTAGTTGTCTATAAACAAAAAAGCCAAAAAGAGTAAAGCAAAAATGCTTTAACTTCTTTTTGGCTTATGTCTAGCTTATTTATCTAGTCCATTGCTGCCTCTTTGATGTGGGTCTAATATAAATAACATAACGGATTTATCTAGATCAAAATCCCAAGATACAAAGCTATCATTAATTTTCTTATCAAAAATGGATTCTAATCTCATATTATTATGAAGTAATCTTTTTTCAAGATTCCTCTTAGCAATTCGTAAAACTTCTCTTTTCCCCAGGCGAATAAATTCTCTTTCAATACTAACTAAAATCCCTTTTCGTATAACTAAAACCGTTCGTTCATTCAATTCATAGGAGATTATCTCTTCAGGTAATTTCTGTGCTTGCAAACTAATATTTGAAATTTCTTCATGTAGTACATCTTTTCCGAAATAATCCTCACTTGCTAATTGAGTGATACGCTCATCATCAATTGTGTGGGATATTGCAACAAACATTCCTGAATGATTATGCATTCCCCAATCGTAATAAAACTCGTCAATCTCAATACTAGTAATGAATTTAATAAAGGATTTCACTTCAGGAATTAAATTTTCCATTACTACGTCTCTAGATGTTTGAACAACTTCCTCTCTATTCTCATGCAACAAAGTCCGTTCTACCGGAGAGAGAAAGTTTTTTAAATATACCGTAACAAAAGGTTCTTGAATACTAACAAATACTGCTTCAGGTCCTCGCCCGAAATTATCTCTTAGTAATTTTCCAATTGCACTAGCTAATTCTTTCTGACGTTCGACATTATTCAATATCAACATCCTCTATGTAGATAAAAGCATTATATCTTTTATCCAGGTTTCATTGTATAGCCTATTATTATAATTATCAACTTTAATTCAAAGAATATACTTTATGATGCAAGTCACTTCATTAAAACCATTTCATGTTATACACTAGTACTATTGTTTTTATAACAAGTAGTTAGAGAGGAGTTTTTCTAATGAACAATGACTATCAATTACCAGAAAATCTGGTTTCTATATTAAATGAGAAGAAAAGTAAAAGTCCTGAAAAGTTTACTGAATTAGTTAGGGAGGGCGGTTATGTACCTCCACATATAGACCTATTAATCGATGCCATTTCAGCATTAAGTATGGGGAAAAATATATTATTGAAAGGACCAACTGGTGCCGGAAAGACAAAATTCGCAGAAACACTATCCTATCTTTTCCAACAACCAATGTTTAGTGTGAACTGCTCCGTTGATTTAGACGCAGAGAGCTTACTGGGCTTTAAAACGTTAACTTACGAAGAGGAAAAACAAATGATCGATTTTATTCCTGGGCCAGTTATCAATGCGATGAAACACGGGACCTTCTTGTATATCGATGAGGTAAATATGGCTAAACCCGAAACATTACCACTCATTAATGGAGTACTTGATTACCGCCGAACGATTACTAATCCATTTACTAATGAAATAGTTACCGCAAAAGATTCTTTTAACGTCATAGCCGCTATTAATGAGGGTTATATCGGAACTGTGCCATTAAATGAAGCATTGAAAAATCGTTTTGTCGTGATTGAGGTACCTTATATTGAAGGAGAACTATTAAAAAACTTAATTCAATCCAATACAAAACTTAAAGATGAAACAACGATTGATTTATTTGTGAAATTATCAGGTGATCTGATTGAGGCTGTATATCAAGGCAAATTATCGGAAGATGCTGCATCCATTCGAGCATTATTAGATGCCTGTGATTTAAGTAATCTAATTCCACCAAGACGCGCAATTCAACGCTCAATTGTTGATAAACTTGATGAGGATAGAGAACGGGAATTTATTAAAAATCTAGCAGAGACACTTTTTAGTTAATGTTCTTTAAGTAAGGAGTATATACTATGTATCGTTTTAATAATAAGAAAGTCGATACGAATCTTTTCCTACAATTGCAAGACTTAACAACTGTTTTGTCTGGGAATAGAGATCTGGAATTTGAGTTTAATTTTGGATCCTTCATCGATGTTATTGATCACAAGGTGACGGCAAGTCGTTTTTGGGATAATACAAAGCCAGTAATTCATGAAGCAGGCTTAAAATCAGATGTTTTTCTACGCACTGTTGGAACATTGCATCACACCAATCTAAACGATATAAAACAATATTTAGAAGAAGTCGTTCGTGAAGTTAGTATCCCAAAATTTGCTACTCAATTATTTGCATTGTTTGAAGACATTCGCTTACAGGAAATCATTAGAAAAGAGCGACCTGGAACTAAAAAGGTATTTGACATTCGAAACAGCTACCACAAACAACATTTTGAAACTCAATTGAATACAAACATCACTAGAAGCTATTCTTTAGATGAATTATTTTGCCTTATCTATTTGTTAATAGAATCAGACGTACCAGACCCGGTCTTCCCAAGAGCAAATGAGAAACAACTATCTGATTTAGAAAAGATTAAACCTTTTCTATACGAGTTATTTGAGGCAAAAACCACTAGAGATGTCGTTCATATTGCTGAGAAGATTGTTTTACAAATCGATGGGCATTATCGGGATTCTTATAACGAATATTTTGTATTACCTGTTTCCCATATTGACCATTACACAAGAAACACCTTATTTGATGAATTAACAAGAACGGATAAACTAACGAACGATGATTATGAAGAAGTGGACCAGGAAAAAAGCGAATATATCGATGAGAAATTTTCAACATGGCATCGTGAAAGCAAAAATGGAGAAGGTAATCAAACTTTTCTTCAGTTTGAGCTCGACCAAGGAACGAAAACCAGCTTAATTGGTGATGGTGCCCGAGAAACAGAGGAAGGCGACCAGGCAATGGCATCGATTCAAGGCGCCTCTGGTCAAAGTAAGCAAAATGACTACTCTGACATGGAATCATTAGAAGAAAAAGAAACAGAAAAAGGCAATCAACAAGATGAGGCGATTTACGGTGAAGAAAATCGAGATGCTGTGAAGATCGACAAAGTGGCCGAAAAACCAGAACATGAAGATATCCAATTATATAAAGAATATGTAATGGAAATCGAAGCCTATCAGCGTAAACTAGCTCGAACAATTGAAAAAACATTAGAGCATAAGAAAAACGCTCCACGAAAAGACTTACTATTTGGTCGTCTGTCTAAAAAGCTACTACCTATTGTAATTGATAATGATCGCCGTATTTTTTATAAAAAGAATCACGAATCGAAAGAAATGGATGCCGTCTTTACTTTACTCGTTGACTGTTCTGCTTCCATGCACAATAAGATGGAAGAAACCAAAAAGGGAATTGTTTTATTTCACGAGGTTTTGAAGCAGTTAAAAATTAAGCATTCCATAATTGGATTTTGGGAAGACGCGAATGATGTGAAAGAAGGTTATCAGCCGAACTATTTCCACAGAATCCATACCTTTAATGATTCTCTATATGAAAATAATGGTCCTAAAATTATGCAATTGGAACCAGAAGAAGATAACCGTGATGGCTACAGTATTCGTGTCATAACGAAAGAACTAGAAGCTAGACGAGAGAAGAATAAGTTCTTGCTTGTTTTCTCTGATGGTGAACCCGCAGCTTCTAACTATGAACAGAACGGGATTGTGGATACCCATGAGGCAGTACTAGAAGCAAGGAAGAAAGGTATTGATGTTATTGGGATGTTCTTGGCTAACGGAGAAGTCCAAGAACACGAAGACCTT
The DNA here is from genome assembly GCF_900129485.1 of Ornithinibacillus halophilus. GTDB lineage: Bacteria > Bacillota > Bacilli > Bacillales > Amphibacillaceae > Ornithinibacillus > Ornithinibacillus halophilus. The sequence goes on along the minus strand of NZ_FQVW01000006.1, from coordinate 54,500 downwards.
ACGATGAAAAACATTTACGGTAGAGAACGACTGATGATACCAGGCGTATCAGAGCTACCAGACCACTTTACCCCATTGTTGAAAAAATTATTATTAAAAGCAATCTAACGATAAAAGCACTTGGTTTCGACTAAGTGCTTTTTTTAAGATAAATCGTGTTAGATATCTTAAAAAGAAAAACTGTCCAAAATAGGACAGCTTCTTAAGTATACGAAATGCTATTTTACAATCTTATAATTTTTATGATTCACTACGGTTTTTATTGGTTCTCCTGTTTTGTCATTGGTCCCAATTTTGATGATGACCGAGTTCTCTCTTACCGTTAATACCGTTCCTTCGTTTCCTTTTGCTTCTCCTTTAACAACTTTAATTTGATCTCCTTCATTAGCCTTCTTAATTTCTGGCTTGTCTTGTTTTTCAGCTGTATTATCTTCTGCCATTTTGCTCTCTCCTTCTCATATGCTTCCTACTTATTATTTATTAACATAAATATTTCATTCGATACAATTTCATAAGTAATCCATTGTAAACCAATAACTAATGTAAACATAATTACCAGCATAATGTAAATAAATAAACCCTGTATTCACAAATTTTACGAATACAGGGATTACCTTTAGTAGTTTATTACTTGTTTCCAATTGGCTATGAGAAAGGTTTAGATCTAGCAGGTGATATTATTTTAGAAAGTTACATAACCATATGATATAATATGAATAAGTAACGTATAGGGTGATGATTCAATGGAATATGTTGATCCAATTAAAGAGATAGACTCATTAAACAAAATAAAAGCTCTATTGAAGGAAAAATCCAAGAGGGACTATCTATTATTTGTATTTGGAATAAATACAGGGATAAGAATAAATGAGTTACTTAACTTAAAAGTCCATGATGTTTTAGACAGGAATGAGGTAAAAGAATTCTTGATTATTCCTGAAACTGAAAAACATAATGAACAAACGTTTTTCCTAAACGACAATGTAAAAGAAGCCATAAAAGACTACCTATCAGATATTAAACTTACAGGTAATGATTTTCTATTTAAATCCAAGAACTACGACACTCCGATTACCCGTCAGCAAGCATATCGAATCATTAACCAAGCAGCTAAAAAGGCTGGTATTAATGGGAAAATTGGTACACATACAATACGAAAAACATTCGGATACCATGCGTACAAAAAAGGAATTGCCATCTCAATATTAAAATCAATTTATGGCCATAATACACCATCAGAAACACTTAAGTATATTGGAGTCAATCCCCAGAATGAACACCCTATAAGAGTGGATGTAAATTTATAATTTTCTTTATTAACACTTTATAAAGGAGGTCATTTATGAATGGCACTAGTTTAATTTTTGATTACTTTATTCTGACTCTTGGACTCTTACTAATTATCGGTGTATTGACAGCTAAGTTTTCTAATCGTCTAGGGGTTCCAGCTCTTGTATTATTTATCCTCGTTGGAATGGTTATTGGAAGTGATGGCCTAGGACTCATACACTTTAGTGATGATAAACTAGCTAGAATGATAGGAATGGCTGCACTAGTTATTATTTTATTTGATGGTGGATTACAAACGAAGTGGACAACTGTAAAGCCAGTTATAGCCCCATCCCTATCGCTAGCAACTATAGGTGTTATTTTTACTTCTGTAATTGTAGGTATAGGAGCAAAATTTATTTTAGATGTTTCTTGGTTTGAGGGTTTATTATTTGGCTCAATTGTTGGTTCTACTGATGCTGCAGCTGTATTTGCCGTCTTAAAGGGCAAGAATATTAAAAACAGAATTAGTTCTACACTAGAAGCAGAGTCCGGATCGAATGACCCAATGGCAATGATTCTAATGATTACCTTTATAGAGCTAATAACGACTGAACAACAAAATTATCTTTATTTTGTTGGTTCGTTTTTCTGGCAAATGATAATTGGTTTACTATTGGGGTTAATTATAGGTAGACTAGCAGTATTTGCAATAAATAAAATTAATCTAGATTCAAGTGGTCTTTATCCTGTATTCACACTGGCATTTGCACTATTAACATTCAGTATTACTGATTTTATAAATGCAAGTGGTTTATTGGCAGTTTATATATCCGCAGTACTAATAGGGAATTCAGATATTGCATACCGTCACTCTATTTTTAGATTTAATGAAGGGTTTTCCTGGATTGCACAAATCTTAATGTTTACCATTTTAGGTTTATTAGTCTTCCCCAAACAAGTATTCACTTTAGACATTATTATTAAAGGGCTGCTTCTTTCCTTTATATTAATTCTCATAGCACGTCCTATAGCTGTTTTCCTCTCAACGATCAAACTAGGGTTTAACTTTAAAGAAAAAGCTTTCCTTTCCTGGGCTGGTTTAAAAGGTGCGGTGCCAATTGTATTAGCAACTTTTCCAATGGCAGCAGGTCTAGAAAATAGCCAAGTGTTCTTTAACATTATCTTCTTTATTGTATTAATCTCTGCACTCATACAAGGTTCGACAATCTCTATTTTGGCAGAGAAATTAGGTTTAACTGGACCTAAAAGAACAGAACCAATGCATTCTTTAGAGTTAGTGTCGATCGGAAAGGCAAATGCCGAAATGGTCGAGTACGAAGTGAATGAGGAAGGATTTATAACTGGTAAATCGTTAACAGAAATTGATTTTCCTGAAAATGTTCTAATCAATGCGATTATTCGTAATGACGAATTAATCACTCCCTCTGGTGATACAAAAATTGAAGTGGGAGACATTCTATATATTCTTGTCTCACGTAAAAGTAAAAAATCACTAAAACAACTGTTGAATAAATAGAAGAATTAAATATAAAACTGGTGTCTAAAAATATCTAGACACCAGTTTTAATTTTCGCAGACCACGTATTAAGAGGTTTGATTCCTATTCCTCTATTCCATCTATGTTCTCAGCCATAAATTGATCCAACATATCACGTACCTCATCGGTTGATTCAGTATTCATCAAGTGGTTTCTTAACCCACTTGCTCCTTTAAAACCACGAACATAAATCTTAATAAAGCGGTGTAGGGATTTAAATGGGCGTAGTTCTAAATGAGAGTACTGGTCATGAAGATCTAACTGCAACCTTAATAGATCCAGTAACTCCTTGCTACTATGCTCTCTTGGTTCTTTTTCAAATGCAAATGGATTTTTAAATACACCACGTCCAATCATAACCCCATCAACCCCGTATTTATTAGCAAGTTCTAATCCTTTTTGACGGTCAGGAATATCGCCATTAATCGTCAATAGTGTATCAGGTGCAACTTCATCTCGAAGTTTTTTAATCTCTGGTATTAGTTCCCAGTGAGCATCTACTTTGCTCATTTCCTTTTTTGTACGCAAATGAATCGACAAGTTTACGATATCTTGCTTCAAAATATGGGTTAGCCAATCACGCCATTCATCGACATCCGTATAACCTAGTCTAGTTTTTACGCTAACAGGTAATCCCCCTGCTTTTGCTGCTTGAATTAATTCTGCTGCAACATCTGGGCGACGGATAAGGCCACATCCTTTTCCATTACCTGCTACATTTGGTACAGGACAACCCATGTTGATATCTACTCCACTAAAGCCTTGTTCGGCCATTCCAATACTCATTTCCCTAAAAAGTTCCGGCTTATCTCCCCATATATGGGCAACAATGGGTTGTTCATCTTCAGTAAAAGTCAGACGTCCTCGAACACTTTGTTTCCCTTCAGGATGACAATAGCTTTCTGTGTTTGTAAATTCTGTGAAAAACACATCTGGTCTGGCTGCTTCACTAATAACATGTCGGAATACAACATCCGTCACTTCTTCCATAGGTGCCAGTACAAAGAATGGTTTTGGTAAATTGTGCCAAAAGTTTTCTTTCATATATATAAAATCCTTTCATTATCTAAAAGATCTTCTTGTATTTAAAAACTCCTTCTACACTTATACCATGTATTCGTATTTTTAATCAAACTATTAGTTATGAATAGCACCTAATATCTGATTTACTTTACTCACTTCTTTTTGGGAATTAAATTCCGAAGAACTCTATATTTTTTATGGTCATGACCAGCATACAGATAGCCAAAAACACTAAACTAGTCTTATATCTCTTCCAACTGTTTCTTAAGCTCTTCCACTTTATATGCCCATCCAGATTTCGCACCATAGAAAGCTGGTCCTACTTCCTCAAATCCTGTATGGTCAAGGTGAACGTAGGTTATTTTTCCATCTTGCTTTAATGTCCATGTTACGAATGTGTCAATCGGGCCACCTATCCATGTATAAGATAGCTTATGGGGCTTGTCCACAACTAATACTTCACAATCTATAACTAAATCTATTTCCTTATTTTTAAATTGACATTTGTATCCGACAATAGGTTTAAAATTATTTTCCATAACCCGTTTTGCAAGTGTCTCCGATTTGGTTATACGAAACTGAATGGTGTCTAGTCAAATTCTATTTAAAATCATGGACGGTTATCATTTTTCATTTATAATGCTAACTGCAACAAAAAAAGGAATTCACCTACTATATCTCGAATTTATTATATGAGATTGAAAGGAGGAAATTATGAAACCACCAGTAGCAAAACGCATAAACCACATCCATGAGTTACATGGAGATGTACGAAAAGACGAGTATTATTGGCTAAGGGATAGAGACAACCCCGAGGTCATTGAGTATTTAAAACAAGAGAATCAGTATTACAATGAAATCATGCGTCCATTGGAAGTTAAAACTGAGTCCATTTTTCAAAGTATGCTAGACCGGGTTCCCGAATCAGAAGTGAACGTACCTGTGCAGCATGGACAATATTTCTACTATTCTCGCCTAGAAAAAGAAAAGCAATATCCAACATACGCTCGTAAAACGACAACAAGCCGTGAACTTCTACCAAATGCAAAAGAGGAAATTGTGCTCGATTTAAATGAATTAGCCGTAGATGATGAATATTTAAGTGTAACGGTACAACGCATGAATACCGACCATAACCTACTTGCTTATTTAGAAAATAGAGATGGTACAGATCGTTATACCCTCTACATAAAAAATTTGGAAACAGGTGAACTTCTACCAGATCAAATTCCAAACGTGTATATATTTGGAAGTTTGGAATGGAGCCAGTGTAGTAATTATATTTTTTATATAACGGTAGATGAAAATCAGCGTCCACACCAGTTATGGCGACATCAGCTAGGCAGTAACATTGAAACTGATGAACTTATTTATGAAGAAAAAGATACAACCTTTACATTATTCATATCTAAGTCAATGAGCAGAAAATATATTTTTGTTCATTCAGGATCAAAAACGACAAGTGAGGTTAGCCTAATAGACGCAGATTTTCCATTAGAACCTCCTAAGTTAGTGGATCAACGCCGGGATGGAGTTGAATATGACGTTGAACATTGGGAGGAACAATTTCTAATACTAACCAATGAAGAGGCATCGAATTTTCAGCTTCTCAAGTGTCCAGTCGATAACCTTGATTCACGGGAAGAAGTTTTTGAGTATAACAAAAAACGCTATATTCAAGCCATCTATCCGTTTCGTAATGCATTACTTATTTTTGGCCGGGAAAATGGCTTAACGCAGCTTTGGATACTACGTAATGGAAATTTAGAGAAAGTGCAATGGGATGAGCCTCTTTACACAGTTTCCGTTATATCCAATCAAAGTTACGATGCAGATGAAGTTTTAATTCAATATGAATCTTTTCTTACGCCAAAGACAACATACGGGATAGATTTACTAACTGGAGAAAGACGTCAACTTCAAGTAGCTCCTGTCAGTGGAGACTATGACCCTTCTCGTTTCCGTCAAAAACAAATTTGGGCCAAAGCAGAAGATGGGGTGGAAGTACCATTGGCTGTTGTTTACCAAGAAGGAGCACTTGATCATGGTCCTGCGCCTTTGATTCTGTATGGCTATGGATCTTATGGAGCAAATAGCGATCCACGTTTCAGCCCCTATCGTCTCCCTCTCCTGGAAAAGGGCATTGTATTTGTCACAGCACAAGTACGCGGCGGTTCCGAAATGGGGAAAAATTGGTATGAAGATGGAAAAATGCAAAATAAACGAAACACGTTCACTGACTTCATCGCAGCTGCGAAATATCTAATTGAACAGGGATACACAACCCCAAGTAAAATGGCTGCGCGTGGTGGTAGCGCTGGAGGCCTGCTTGTTGGTGCTGTAGCTAACATGGCTGGTGAGCTATTTCAAGTCATTGTACCTGAAGTTCCATTCGTCGATGTAGTCACGACGATGCTAGATGAAACCATTCCACTTACCACCTTGGAATGGGATGAATGGGGTGACCCACGAAATCAAGAGGACTATTTTTATATCAAGTCCTATAGTCCTTACGATAATGTGGAAGCAAAAGACTATCCACATATGTATGTGACAACCGGATTAAATGACCCACGAGTAGCATACTGGGAACCAGCCAAATGGGTGGCACGTCTAAGATCAATGAAAACTGATGATAATACTCTAGTACTCAAAACAAATATGGGAGCAGGCCACTTCGGTGCATCAGGACGTTTCAACCATTTGAAGGAAGCTGCGGCATGTTATGCATTTATTCTTGATAAGCTCGATGTTTGACACATGTTATGTGGGTTATTTTACTCAAATTAAAATCCCAAGTTCTTTCTTGAACTTGGGATTTTTTTGAAATAGTTGTATGTTTTAGTTAGACAATTTCTGTAGATTTAAAATTAACATCCCTCAAAACCCGCATTCCACCATTTGTATTCCTTCTTTTACATGTCTTATACTTATAAAATACCTGTTCGTAATATCGTAAGAACATTGTTTACGAAAAGTTTATAACTTTTCTTCAGAGTAAATCTTCATATTTTCGTTTACCGTATAAAATTCGCATAATAATCACTTTTCTCTTCTGTTCATCTAAAATATAAAAGATGATATGGAGTCAACAATGATCCTCCTATAACCTTTCAATCGTAGATATTCATCTGTGAGTCGATTACCTAAATTCGGAAATTCCCTTAATTGCATGATACTATTTTCTATTCGATCCAATAACTCTGTTGCAGCACTTTCGGCAAATAACTCTTCTGATATATAACGGTATATGTCATCTAAGTCATTCGTCGCAACGTTAGTAAAATGAACAGAATAATTATTCTTTACCATACTTCTTCTTGACCCTTTCAAACACTACTTCAGCATCCAAAAGTTCATCTTTATTGTTAAGCTCCATTTCTGCTTCTGCTAACTTTTCATATAACTCTGCTTTTGCCAACTTTTCTTTATATGTTTCCATACTCATGACAACTAAATGACCATAACCATTTTTCGTAATATATACGGGTTCATTACGTTCATGACAAAGTTCTGAAATTTCGTTTGTATTTCTTAAGTCTTTAATTGGTCTTATTTCCGGCATATTAACCCCTCCACCATAAATCATAATCATGTCTTTATTATAACATAATTATGTCAGATTAGCGTATCTATTCAAATGGTCGACCATTAATATTGAAGTTAATATCCATTCTATCCACTCCCTAGTTAAACATTATTTCAGTCAACTCAACATATTCTTATTTTGTAGTATAATGATTTGTTCCCACAAACCAAAAAACATCCATTTCGTCGAGTTGACAAAATAGATGTTTCTTCTTAAAACGTTGTTATATCAATATTTATTCTTGTACCACCAAAATAAACTCCTCCGAAACCCCCCACCTCAAACCCGCATTCCACCGTCCGGGTTAAAATAAAGTTTACCTATAGAATCCCTATTTTTCCACTTTTTCGCATCAAAAATGCACGTTTTTCGGCTTATTTTCCTGCTATTTTTTCACCTTTTTTTCGATTTTAAAATAAAGTTCTCTCAAATAACAGAAGGAAGAATATTGGAGAAAAGAATTGAAGAGGAAAAGATAAAAATATTGGATGAGTATTGATTTGTTATTGAAAATAAGATGGAGTGAAATATTGGATAAACCCAGTATTGACAAGGGATATAGAGGAACAAAGAAAAGAGAGGAAAGAACTCTTTTGTCCCCCTCTCTTGCTTCTATTATCCCGGGTTCTTATTGAAGAAAACCCGAGACATTATTGGTTCAGACCCCGAAATCGGAAATGTTTATTTTAACGAAATTGGGGTGTGAGTCGGTAATGTTTATTTTGATTGAGAGATTTACTTTTTAATTAGACAATTCTCTTGACATCATTGCTACACACTCAACATGCATGCTTTGCGGGAACATATCAACGGGCTGTACTTTTTTTGTTTCATAACCACCATCTTCTAAAATTCGTAAATCTCTAGCTAATGTTGATGGATTACAAGACACATATACAATTCGTTTTGGTCCCATCTCCACCATTGCATTGAGCAATGACTCCTCACACCCTTTTCTCGGTGGGTCAACAATAATTACATCGGGACGCAATCCATCTTCTTTCCATTTAGGCATTACAGTTTCTGCTTTACCAACTTCGAATTCTACGTTAGTAATACCATTAATTTTTGCATTGATTTTCGCATCATTTATAGCTTCTGGTACAATTTCAACACCGTATAACTTTTTAGCCTTTTGTGCTAGAAATAACGATATTGTCCCAATCCCACAATAAGCATCAATTACAGTATCGTCCTCATCAACCTGAGCATATTCTAGTGCCTTTTCATATAATTTACGTGTTTGAGGTGGGTTGACCTGGTAAAATGATTTAGCAGAGATCGCAAACCTTATATTTCCGATCGTATCGTAAATATATTTTTCACCCCAAAGGACCGTAGTCTTATCCCCTAAGATGACATTTGTTCGACGGGAATTTACATTATGTATGATCGATTTTACGTTCGGATACGTATCCGTTAATTCCTTTACCAACTCTTCTTTATGTGGTAGCTTTTCTGTTCTTGTTATTAAAACAATCATCGTTTCCTTCGTTTCACGTCCAGTACGAACCATAATATGACGTAGTACTCCTCGGTGATTTTTCTCATCATATGCTCTTATACCAAGACGACTTGCAATTCTCCTCACGCCTTCAATCATACGGTCATTTACATCATCTTGAACAACACAAGTATCCATATCATCAATAATATGGTGGCTACGCATTTGGTAAAATCCAGTAATTAATTCTCCGCCTTTTTCTCCTACAGGAATAGAAACCTTATTCCGATAACGCCAAGGGTCTTCCATACCAATAGTCTCATACACAGGTACATGGTCTAAGTGAGCGACTTTACGCATCACATTCTTCACTTGGTTTTGCTTCATTTCTAACTGCATGGAATAACTCATATGTTGAATTTGACATCCACCACATTTATAAAAAACGTCACATGGTGGTTCTACTCGGTCAGGACTTGCTTTTGTCACATTAATTAGTTTTCCAAATCCATACTTTTTATTTACTTTCACCACTTTTACCTTTGCTTCTTCTCCAGGCAATGCATATGGTACGAATAATGGATATCCATCGATTTTCCCTACCCCATTTCCTTCGTGGGTTAAGTCTTCAAAAGTAAGGGTAATCGTCTCATTCTTTTTTACTGGGGCTGCTTGCTTTGACATCTATATCTTCCTTTACGTTCGATTTCTGTTACTTATCTTATCATATCTTACCTTTAAATATCCCTAAAGAAAAAAGAAAGATAGCCTGTTACTCGGCATCTTCCTTTTTTAGATGAGATTCTGGAACAAAGAATTCAATATGTTGCTTTAAATTTTCGAACTCTCCGGGTAGTAATCCCCCGTATTCTCCATCAATATTTAGTTGCATTTTCTCATCAGGGATAACAGTGATTTTCTTAGCTTTTACATAAATGACTTGATCATCTTCTAAATGTGCACCTCGCAGCGCTAAGGAAGCGATTCGAATGAATTCTGCTAAGTTTGTTTTCCGCAAAATAATTAAATCAAAATATCCATCCGTTAACGATGCATCTGGTGCCAACTTTTCAAAACCACCAACGGAATTAGAGTTTGACACTAAAAATAACATAATATCCTCATCAATCACTTGACCATCGTATTCAATACGAGCATGGGCAGGTTTTAACGATGGTAACATCTCAATCCCCTTCATATAATACGCAAGTTGACCAATCATCGTCTTTAGTTTACTAGGTACGTCGTACGTTAATTCCGTTAACTTCCCACCACCAGCGATATTCATAAAGTAATGATCATTCACTTTTCCAATATCTAATAATAAAGATTGATCTTTTAAAATAATATCAACTGCTTTATCGATATCTCTAGGAATCGATAGTGCTCTAGCAAAGTCATTAGTTGTTCCCATTGGGATGATTCCCAATTTAGGGCGGTAATCTTGCTCTGCTAAACCATTAATTACTTCATTGATCGTACCATCCCCACCTGCTGCAACTACAACATCATACCGTCGTTCTACGGCAGTCTTTGCAGCTTCGATTGCATCTCCCTCACCAGTTGTCGCATGAGCAGATGTCTCATACCCTGCTTGTTCAAATCGTTCTAAGACACGTGGCAGCTCTTTTCGAAAAGCTTCACGGCCAGATGTTGGGTTATATATAATTCGGGCTCTTTTCACGTTCAACTCGTCCCCTCCCTAATGCTAGAATATGCTAGCACTTTGAAGTTATGTTGTTATCCTCTTATTGTTAAATCTATCCATTCTATAGCATAGCCCTTTTTTTCCACTTTGAAAAGTAAATTGTATAAAGAAAAGTAAAGAACGCATGGAGCTAGACATCTAGAACGGATTTCCAGTTCAATAAATACAGCTAGCCCACAAGTATGCAAGCTAGCTGTAATAACAATTTTATCTGTTATCCATTTCTTCTTTTAGAATTTTATTTACCATCGGTGGGTTGGCTTGACCTTTTGTCGCTTTCATCACTTGACCAACTAAGAAGCCTAATGCACGGTCTTTACCATTCTTATAGTCAACGATTGACTGTTCGTTATCATCAAGGATCTTGCCGATAATTTCTTTTAACTGACCTTCATCAGAAATTTGAACAAGTCCTTTATCTTTGACGATTTGTTCAGGGTCTCCACCTTTTTCTACTAGCTCTGCAAATACTTTTTTCGCTATTTTAGAAGATATTGTACCATCTTCAATTAGCTTGATCATTTTACCGAGCCCTTCAGGTGTAATGGCTAATTCACCAAGCTCTTTATAATGCTTATTCATATACCCAGAAATTTCACCCATTAGCCAGTTGGATGCTTGCTTCATATCAGCTCCATGCTGAACTGTTTCCTCAAAGAAATCGGACATTTCTTTAGAACTTGTTAATACAGCTGCATCGTATTCTGGTAAACCTAGTTCACTAATATAGCGTTGTTTTCTAGCATCTGGAAGCTCAGGAATTTCATTACGAATTCGTTCTTTCCATGCATCATCAATATATAATGGTACTAAATCAGGTTCAGGGAAATAACGATAATCATCTGATCCTTCTTTCACACGCATTAAAATGGTTTCTTTTGTCTTTTCATCATAACGACGCGTTTCTTGAAGAATTTCGCCACCTGATAACAATACTTTTTCTTGACGCTTTTCTTCAAACTCTAATCCTTTTTGCACAAAAGTAAATGAGTTTAAGTTCTTCAATTCAGCTTTTGTACCAAACTTCTCTTGTCCAATTGGACGCAAGGAAATGTTAGCATCACATCTTAAAGAACCTTCTTGCATTTTCACATCAGAAACACCAGTATATTGAATAATTGTTTTTAATTTTTCTAGGTAAGCATATGCTTCTTCTGGAGAACGCATATCAGGTTCAGACACAATTTCGATTAAAGGTGTTCCTTGACGGTTAAAGTCTACCAAGGAATATCCATCATCACCATGTGTCAATTTACCAGCATCTTCTTCTAAATGAAGACGTGTAATTCCGATGCGTTTCTTTTTCCCATTCACTTCAATTTCTATCCAACCATTTTCCCCAATTGGCTGGTCAAACTGAGAGATTTGATAAGCCTTTGGATTGTCCGGATAGAAATAGTTTTTACGGTCAAACTTCGTATTTGTAGCAATTTCACAATTTAACGCCATCGCAGCCTTCATTGCAAAATTAACGGCTTCTTCATTTAATACTGGAAGAACACCAGGGTACCCAAGGTCAATCGGGTTTACATTTGAGTTAGGTTCTGATCCAAATTCATTTGGACTTGGGCTGAAAATTTTTGATTGTGTTTTTAATTCTACGTGCACTTCTAAACCAATAATCGTTTCAAAATTCATTAGTTTGCACCTCCAAGTTGAGGTCGTTTTGTATGATGATCTGTCGCTTTTTCATAAGCGTGTGCTGTACGGTAAACAGTTGATTCATCAAAATGTTCACCAATGATTTGTAAGCCAATTGGTAATCCATTTTCGGAAAAACCACAAGGAATGGAAATACCAGGAACTCCTGCAAGGTTAACAGGAATTGTTAAGATATCATTTGCGTACATTGTTAATGGATCATCAATTTTCTCACCAACTTTAAATGCTGGGGTTGGTGTAGTTGGTCCAATGACAACATCATAATCCTCAAATATTTTATCAAAATCATTTTTGATTAATGTACGTACTTTTTGTGCCTTTTTATAGTAGGCATCATAGTAACCTGAACTTAACGCAAACGTTCCAAGCATAATACGGCGTTTTACTTCCTCACCAAAGCCTTCACTACGAGATTTCTTGAACATATCAATCATGTTCTCTGCATTCTCAGAACGAACTCCATACCGTACCCCATCAAAACGAGCAAGGTTTGCTGATGCTTCAGATGAAGATAGTAAATAGTAGGCTGCAACGGCGTATTTAGAATGTGGTAAAGATACCTCTTCCCATGTTGCACCTAGAGATTCATATACTTTTAATGCATTTAAAACAGTCTCTTTTACTTCAGGATTAACCCCTTCAGCAAGGTATTCTTTAGGAACAGCGATTTTTAAGCCTTTTACATCACCTGTCAGTTCCTTCGTATATTCAGGAACTTCTACGTTAGCACTTGTAGAGTCCATATTGTCATGTCCTGCAATTACTTCTAGTACCCTTGCATTATCCTCTACTGTACGTGTTAATGGTCCGATTTGATCCAAGGATGATGCGAAAGCAACTAATCCAAAACGTGATACTAATCCATATGTAGGTTTTAACCCAACAACCCCACAAAATGCAGCCGGTTGACGGATAGAACCACCAGTGTCCGATCCTAATGAGAATAGTACTTCACCTGCCGCCACACTTGCTGCTGAACCACCACTAGAGCCACCAGGCACATAATCTGTATTCCAAGGGTTTCTTGTCGGAGTGAAGCTAGAATTTTCATTGGATGAACCCATTGCGAATTCATCCATATTTAATTTACCAATTGTAACGGATTTTTCTGCTGCTAATTTTTGAACGACGGTTGCATCATATAATGGATCATCAAAGTTACGTAAAAATTGACTAGCACAAGTTGTGCGTAATTGTTTCGTTACGATGTTATCTTTGATACCAGCAGGGATACCAAATAATTTTTCGGTTTTATCTGTTGATTCGTCTAATTCCTTTGCTTTAGCTCGTGCATTTTCTTCATCTAAAGTAAGGAATGCATGCACTTTGTCATCTACTTCGTTAATACGTTTGTATGATTCATCTACTAAATCTTGGACAGTAATTTCATTGTTATGTAATTTCGCTTCGATTTCTTTAATGCTATGATCGAAAAGTGACATTTTGGTATTCCCTCCTTTTATTCTAAAATAGATGGTACTTTATATTGACCATTTTCTTGATCTGGGGCATTTTTCATTGCTTCTTCTTTTGTAATCCAATCTTTATGCTCGTCCTTACGCATTACATTTTTAAGGTCAAGCACATGCGTTGTTGGTTCAACACCATCTGTGTCTAATTCGTTTAACTGCTCTGCAAATGAAATGATCGAGCTTAATTGTTCTGTGAACATTTCCACTTCTTCTTCAGTGAATTCTAAGCGTGCCAAGTTTGCTACGTGTTTCACTTGTTCTTTCGAAATATTTGTCATGTTTGCACCTCCACTATTTCCATTATATATAATAGGATATTTTAACTACATTATTTAAATAAGAAAAGCCCTACAATACTATTGATAATAGCAGAATTTAATAGGAATTAGCAACTAATGAAGGATAAAAGCTTCCTTACAGTACTATCTGTAGCAAATTCCACTCATGAAATGTTCGGCTATATTGTTTCTTAATTAGGAAATCTACCTCAAATATATATTAATTGAACGACTAACCAAAAAAGCCACCTCTCCTTAGAGAAGTGACTTTCTTATTAATTAATATTATTCGTTTAATTTAGCAACAGTTTCATCAAACTCTGCTTCCATTTCAGGTGACGGTTTACCCGTTTTACTTACTACTACAGTAACAATTAAGTTAAGTAGGAAACCTGGAACGATTTCATAAAGATCAAAAATTCCACCTGATAAGTAGTTACCCCAAATTACAACTGTAACAGCACCAACAATTACACCAGCGATTGCACCATTACGAGTAATTCCTTTCCAGAATAACGATAGAATTATAGTTGGTCCAAATGCGGCACCAAATCCTGCCCATGCATACCCAACTAATTCAAGCACAGAAGCTTCTGGATCCATTGCGATTAATGTTGCGATTAATGCAATAACGATTGTTGCAATTCTACCAACCCATACTAATTCTTTTTCAGAAGCTTCTTTACGGAAGATTGCTTTATAGAAATCTTCTGCAACTGCTGAAGAAGAAACTAGTAATTGAGAGTCAACTGTACTCATAATTGCTGAAAGAATAGCAGCTAATAAAATACCAGCGATAACTGGATGGAATAGTAACTGTGATAACGCAATGAAAATAACTTCTGGGTTATCTAATAACGTTACTCCACCTTCTTCTACTAAATCAATTCCAAAATTACTTAGTATAGATACATCTTGTGTTGTAATGAATGCTAAACCGATAAAACCAGTAAACATTGCACCATATAAACCTAAAATCATCCAAGTTGTACCAATAAATTTCGCTTTTGGTACATCTTTATGAGAACGTAATGCCATAAAACGGACAATAATATGAGGCTGACCGAAGTAACCAAGACCCCATGCAGCACCTGAGATAATTGCAATTACTCCAGCAAACGTTCCTACTCCTGCTAACATATCTAAGTTGTCAGGATTTATTTCTCCAATTACTTGAACAGCTGTACTCCAACCACCAAGTTCATTCAAAGCAACGATTGGTACTACAATTAAAGCAAAGAGCATTAATACCCCTTGGAAAAAGTCTGTCCATACTACAGCTAAAAATCCACCTAAAAATGTATAAGATACTACAACTAAAGCACCAATCCATAGCGCAGTTTGATAGTTAAATCCAAATGATGATTCAAATAGTGTTGCCCCTGCAACCATACCTGATGATGTATAAAAGGTGAAAAATAGTAAAATTACTAATGCAGATACGACGCGTAGAACGTGTGAGTTGTCTTTAAAACGGTTCTCTAAGAAGTCAGGAATTGTAATTGAGTTGTTTGATACCTCTGTGTACACACGAAGACGTTTCGCAACAAAGTGCCAGTTAAGATATGCACCGACTGCTAGTCCGATTGCCATCCAACCACCATAAGCACCACCGAATCCAGATGCATATGCAGCTCCAGGTAGCCCTAATAGTAGCCACCCACTCATATCTGATGCCCCAGCACTTAATGCAGCAACACTAGGTCTAAGTGAACGTCCACCTAATACATAGTCTGATAGATTAGTAGTTCTATAATACATAAATAGCCCGATCACGAGCATACCAACTAAATAAACTATAAAAGTTATTAAAACAGCTGTATCCATTTTCTAGTCCCCCTTATTCGTAAATAATGACACGATTGATAGTAAAATTAATAGCGGCATCGGCACAAGTAACCAAAACCATGTTGCACCAGTTAAGGCATATCCATTCAGTAGAAATAAATCCATTATGAAACCCCTTTCTTTTTTATCAATTCTGCCCTTTTGATTTCGGAAAAGTGTTTATGTATTATTCGAAACTTTTCCAATTCACTTTTCCTATTAATATAATAACATAAATGAAATGAAATATAAGACTTTTTGTCGATTTTGTGAAAATTTTTGTATATTTTTGTTAATTACGTTAAAATAAAATATTAAAATTAAATAAGTGCCTTATATGGGGTTCTGTGGGGACAAGTTAATTTTCAAACACAAAAAGCCTAGAATAGTTTCCGCTATTCTAGGCCATCTATCATATAGTAATAGGGTAATTTAAACAACCATTTTTTCCTTACAGATCACCTTTAAAATTCATCATGTTAAAGATACTTGGTTCTAATTCACCATTAGATGCAGTATCCGTTGTGTTATCTTGCGCAAATACAAATCCTCCAACTAATAATGCTCCTAGTGCAACGGTAGCTATCATTTTTTTCATTTACTCTCCCCTCCTTTATAGATTTACAACTTCCTCATATGTGAGGTTTGCTAACTTATAATATTTAACAGAGTCTTTATACCTACCTACACTTTCATAATGTTTAGCAATCATATTCGAGTAAATTATTAAGTTTGCATGATCTTTTTGCTTTTTCAGGTAAGGTATAAATTCCTCTATTAATAACGAAGTGAACTTTTCATCTTGATTCGTGATGGCATACTCAAAAGTTAAAACTATGTAATTATACAATCTATGGTAAACATCATTTTTATCTTGTTTTAGAAGATTATTAGCAACTACTATCATCTCTTCAACTTTATCAAAATTTTGGATCTTATAATACTCTTTGATAAGGTTTGTTACTGCCATTAATCTACCAGTAACTTTAGTCTTCTCATCCTTTACTACTTCTAGAAAATGTTTAATACCTTCTTTGGTATCCCCAATATTGGAGTATAAATAACCAAGGTTTTGGTTAGTTAATTGAATCATTTCATTATTTTTATTTAGCCCTCCAAGATGTTTGGCTAAATTATAATGCTTAATTGCTTTTTCATACATTTTAATTCTACGGTAGGCAATCCCAAGAACTATATGGCATTGTGCACACCGAATAAAGTTATACTCTCTTTGAAAGATATCAATAGCCTTATTGGTATAATCAATTGTTTCTAGAACATTCCTTAACTTACTATGTGTTATAGCAATTATGTAATAAATATCTGCTTGTTCAGCATCACTGATATTAATCTGATTAATCTTTTTCTCAGCCAATCGATACATGCGCATTGCATGGGTAAATTCTCCAATAACTGAGCTATAGTTACCTTTAAATTTGTACCAATAGTATAAATGAGTGTTATCAAAAGAGCCTGCTACCTCACTTAAACTATTAATTTGCTCTAAAGCTTTATCATATTCTCCAATTAACAAGAAGTATCTTATCTTATGAATCTCAAACATCATTAAGTTATCAGAACGAACGACTGACATTAGCTGACTAATTTCCTCATATGTTGAAATAATTTCACTTTTATCATTCTGTTCAAAAAGCATATTGAACCAGTTTTGACATTTCTCTTTTATCGTTTCATCCTTCTCACTATTAAGTTCAATTCCTAGTCTCGTACATAACATGCTGATCACTTCTGGACTAGCATCTGTACGCTGGTTCTCAATTTTGGACAAATAGGACATAGAAACAATTCCATCAGCTAACTCTTCTTGTGTCATTCCTTGTTTGACTCGCTGTAATTTAATAAAGGAACCAATTTCCATCTCATCTTCTCCTCCGATTACTTGTCTCTATTACTATTTGCTTATTATTATAATAACATAATTTTCGAACACCGTTATTGGGAAAGTTAGGCCTGAAAAGTGGCTTTAACCATGAAAAAACTTTCCTACTTTCCTAACTTTAGGAAAGTAGGAAAGTTTTGACGTTAATTTCACCCGTTAAACACTACTATATAGAAGAGATTAAATATTCAGATATAAGTCTTCTTTTTATAACCCCACAGAAAGTAAATCTGTGGGGTTGGTGTGAAAATTATAGCATTTCAGAAGTTGTTTTACCTTGCATATGTTGGATTAAGTAATCTGGTCCACCTGCTTTTGAATCTGTACCAGACATGTTAAACCCACCAAATGGTTGGTAACCAACGATTGCTGCTGTACATCCACGGTTGAAGTAAAGGTTTCCAACATGGAAATCACGGCGTGCTTGTTCTAAGTGTTCACGGTTATTTGTGATTACAGCACCTGTTAAGCCGTATTCTGTATTGTTAGCAATTTCAATAGCATGATCAAAATCTTTAGCTTTTGTTAAACCAACAACAGGTCCAAAGATTTCTTCTTGCATAATACGCGCTTCAGGATCCACATCTCCAAATACAGTTGGATTTATGAACCAACCAGTTGAGTCATCTCCATCTCCACCAACAAGAAGCTCTCCTTCATTTTTACCAATCTCAATGTAACTCATAATCTTGTCATATGCACCTTGGTCAATAACTGGACCCATGAAATGAGAATTATCATAAGGATTTCCAGCAGAAAGTTCTTTCGTTAATTCAACTACGCGACCTTTTACATCTTCATAAACATCTTCATGAATAACTGCGCGTGAACATGCTGAACATTTCTGACCAGAGAATCCAAATGCAGATTGTACTATTGATTGTGCAGCCAACTCAAGGTCAGCTTCTTTATCAACAACAATTGTATCTTTACCACCCATTTCAATGATGGTTCGTTTTAACCACTTTTGTCCTTTGTGTACTACTGCTGCACGTTCAAAGATACGTGTACCAACTTCACGAGAACCTGTAAAGCTAATAAAACGTGTACGAGGATGGTCAACTAAGAAATCACCAACTTCACTCCCTGGTCCAGGAATATAGTTAATGACACCTGCAGGAAGACCTGCTTCCTCTAATACTTCCATAAATTTATATGCAATAACTGGTGTCGTACTTGCTGGTTTTAATAATACTGTATTACCACTAACCATTGCAGCTACAGTTGTACCAGCCATAATAGCAAATAAGAAGTTCCATGGTGAAATAACAAGACCAACACCTAATGGAATGTAATTAAATTGGTTATGCTCGATAGGACGGCTGTTTATTTCAATACCATCTTTTATTTTCAGCATTTGACGACCATAATACTCAAGGAAGTCAATTGCTTCTGCAGTATCCGCATCTGCTTCTTTCCACGGTTTTCCGCCTTCTTTTACTAAGTGTGCAGAGAATTCATGTTTACGACGACGAATAATTGCTGCTGCACGGAAAAGAATACCTGCACGGAATTTTGGATCAGAAGTTCTCCAATAGTTTTGGAATCTTTCATCAGCCACTTGAATTGCTTTTTCAGCTAGCTCTTTATTGGCTTTAGATACATACCCAATTATTTCTTCTTTATTAGCTGGGTTAACAGAAACAATTTTGTCTTCTGTAGTGATACGCTCACCATTAATAATTAGTGGATATTCCTTACCTAAATCTGCTTCCACCTTTTTTAGTGCGTCGAGCATCAATTGTCTGTTCTCTTCTACTGAAAAGTCAGTAAATGGTTCGTGCTTGTATGGTACTACCATATAAAAAACCTCCTATACGTTATCCATATTTATACCTTGTTTCCGTTTTCATTATTAAATACAAGTAGCGAGAAATAAACAAGAATTATGAATTTTCAAGAAATAAGTGCATTTATAAAAAAACGGAGTGGTATATTCCACTCCTTATTCTAACTGAAATCTAGCAATTCTTCAATAAATCATTCTTTTTTATATACTATCCTATTAGTGATATACATGGACAGTTGGTTCATTTTCACCTGCAGGTCGGAATATTAATGCTTCCTGTCCTTGACTTGACGTTATATTCACTTCTAAGTCATAGTAATCACCTGAAAACTTTTCCTTTACTAATCCGTAAGCATATTGCGTAAAACCTAGTACTTCCCCTTTTCCATAAAACTCGATTGGAATTTCTAACGTCAATTCTTGCAGTTCTTCATTAATGTAAAATCCTTTTCCAATCACCCCAACGTAATTAGGGAAGAATTCAGCTATATCTGTCGCGAAGCTATTAATCATTTGAGCGTCATCGTAATATTTCCGTTCTGCTTCTCTAGATGGGAAGAGAATATTTTCTTCATTCAGATTATCCCAATTTCTGATCATCATATCTCCACTTTTTACATAGGTTTTTGCAACAAAATTACCTGGTACAGCTGAATTTTGGGCTTCTTCTCGATAGATGGCAAACATAATCGGGATATCTGTTAATTCTTCACGTTGACGAAGCCTTTCCAACACTTTTTGAGCAACTTCTTGGGCTTTTTCAAACATCGTATCGTAGTCAATTTCTTCAAAATAAGGCCCTCTGCCATTTGCATTAAAACGGTAGACAGACTTCATCGCTAAGCCAATCGATATCCCACTTAATTCTACCTTCTTCTCTCCTTTCCGTTGGAGAAAATTTTGCTCGAGAATATGTGTGAGATATCTTGGATTTTCACGATAGTCTTCAACATCTGCTTCATCCTCTACTTCAGGATTAAGATCATCAATCCAATTATATACGGTTGAAAGTGATAAATATTGTCCTTCCTCAAAATAATAATCCCCTGGGTCAAAATATTCTTGTGAATGACGTCGTAACCCTTCTTCCATTTCATCAATGTCGATTCTATTACTTCCCATTTGGTTAATAATAGCACCTCTTGCCTCACTTACTCTATATGGCAAAATCATTGGATAATTTTCATCGGAAAGACGATAACTTGGAACAATTGACTTTTGTCCCTCTACCTCTTCATCATTTGGCAGCACTTCATCCTCACCCTCTAGATTCGGTATACAACCTGTTATGAGGAGGAGGGTGCATATTAAAATAACACTAACTTTTTTCATGCAACCACCCCTTTAGTCTTCTAGCACATCCACTAGCTGTTGTTCATCCCAAATCGTGATTCCTAGTTTCACTGCTTTCTCATATTTTGAACCTGCATCTTCCCCAGCAATTAAAATATCAGTCTTCTTACTGACACTTCCTGTTACAGATCCACCTAATGCTTCTATTTTTTCTTTCGCTTCTGAACGAGTAAATTTCTCCATCTTCCCTGTTAGAACAACCGTCTTCCCATTAAAGACAGATGATTCATCTACCGTTTCAGAGCGCTTAACACCTTTATACTCCAAGTTAACGCCTAATTCGTTTAATTCCTTAATTAAGTCAGTAACCTTTTCTTCTGAAAAATACTGTACAACTGCGTCTGCCATTTTTTCACCAATCTCATCGATGGCAATGAGGTCTTCATAAGTAGCTTTTTGTAGATTAGCCATTGATTCAAATTCTTCTGCTAACGTTTTAGCCGCTTTTGCACCTATGAAACGGATGCCTAGTCCAAACAATAATCTTTCTAATGAGTTTTCCTTTGAAACCTCAATAGCATTCAACAAATTATCCACTGACTTTTCGCCCATTCTTTCAAGTTTTAATAACTCTTCTCGTTCTAGACGATAGATGTCAGCAATTGTATGAATTAATTTTTCTTGGAAAAGTTGGTTGATTACTTTTTCACCGAGTCCATCAATATTCATCGCATTTCTAGAAACAAAATGAATAAGGCCTTCCTGTAATTGGGCAGGACAATTAGGGTTTATACATCTTAACGCTACTTCCTCTTCTAAACGAACTAACTCACTCCCACATGCAGGACATTTTTTTGGCATGTGAAATTCCTTTAAGTTTTCTTTTCTTTTTTCAGGTACGACACGAACAACTTCTGGAATTATATCGCCAGCTTTTTTGACAACAACTGTGTCCCCAATTCGAATATCCCTTTCACGAATCAAATCTTCGTTATGCAAAGAAGCACGTTGCACCGTAGTACCTGCTACCCTAACTGGGTCAAGAATAGCTGTTGGAGTAATGACTCCAGTTCTTCCAACACTTAGTTCGATATCAGTTAATGTTGTAACGACCTCTTCAGCTGGAAACTTATAAGCAATAGCCCATCTAGGACTCTTAGCTGTAAATCCTAGCTCATCCTGTGTTTCTAAATCATCTACTTTAATTACAATCCCATCGATTTCATAATTTAAATTTGGTCGTTCGTTCGTCCAGTATGCGACATATTCTAAAACTTCATCGATGGTTTGACACTTTTTCCATTCTGGATTTGTTTTAAAGCCAAGCTCTTTTAATCGCTCTAGTCGTTCACTGTGGGATGGCAATTCTTCTGCTTGCCACTCACCAACCCCATATAAAAATACATCTAAATTTCTAGAGGCAGCTATTTTAGGATCCAACTGTCGTAATGACCCTGCTGCTGCATTTCTAGGGTTTGCAAATGGCTCTTCCCCATTTTCCTCTTTTACTTTATTTAGAGCTAGAAATGATTTGTGTGGCATGTAAGCCTCTCCACGTACTTCTATTCTTTCCTTTTCCTTAATTGAAAGAGGAATGCTTCGAATCGTACGAAGATTACTTGTAATATCTTCCCCTGTAGAACCATCACCACGTGTAGCACCACGAACAAACTGACCATTTTCATACAACAAAGAAATTGCTAATCCATCTATTTTTAGTTCACAGACAAAAGTTAATTCTTTTTCTGTTCCTTGGCTCACCCTTTTCGCAAAGTCTCTTAAGTCTTGTTCATTAAATGCATTCCCAAGACTGAGCATTGGAATAGAGTGTTGTACTTTCTGGAATCCTTCCAGTGGCTCTCCTCCCACACGTTGGGTAGGAGAGTCAGAAGTTATAAGCTCTGGAAATTGTTCTTCAAGTTCTTGTAATTCTTGAAGCTTTTGATCATACTCAGCATCCGGAACTGTAGGCTTATCCATTACATAATATTCATGTGCATATTGATTTAACAATTCTCTTAACGAAGCTATTTTTTCTTTTGCTTGTTGTTGATCCATTTTAAGCACCCCTTACTCCTTCGTTATTGGTGCAAACTTAGCTAATAATCGTTTGATACCTGTTGGTGCTGGAAATGCAACATCAAGTTCCATTGAATCTCCTTCACCTTGAACCTTCACAACCGTACCAACACCCCATTTTTTATGACTAGCCTTATCCCCTGGCTTCCACGTTTCATTTTCAGCACCAGTTGATTTTTGTTTTTGGGCTTTCCGTTTAACAGGTGCCTCTTGAATTTTCGGTTTGCCAAATGGTGAAGCTGTTGGAGAAGGTTTGGAACCGAACATTGATGTTTTCACTTCTTCAATTCCTTCAATCAGTTCTTCAGGTATTTCATTAATAAAACGACTAATAGGATTCATATTCGTACGTCCAAATAGGGTACGCATTTTCGCATGAGTTAAGAAAAGTTGTTTCTCTGCTCTCGTAATTCCCACATATGCTAATCGTCGTTCTTCTTCCATTTCCTCTTCATCAAACATCGAACGACTATGAGGGAAAACATTCTCTTCCATACCAATTAAAAATACAACTGGAAACTCTAACCCTTTGGCAGCATGCAAAGTCATCATCGTTACTTTTTCTTCATTTTGGCTCTCTTCTTCATCCACACGGTCAATGTCTGCAATTAAAGCTAAGTCTGTTAAAAAGGCAATTAATGTCTTATCCTCGCTTGTTTCTTCATACTTCTGTGTTACGGTTTTAAACTCTTCTATATTTTCTAATCGGCTCTGCGCCTCAATGGAGCGTTCATTTTTCAGCATTTGTTCATAGCCAGTTCGCTCAAGTACAGCCTCTACCATATCAGTCGCCGTCAAAAACTCTTGCTGTTGGCTTAACGTTTTTATTAATGTACCGAATTCAGATAAAGCATTGGCTGCCTTCTTAGATACTCCTGTAAAATCAACTTCTAAAATTGTTTGATACAAAGAAATATCGTGGTTAGTAGCATAAGCTCGTAATTTCTCAACCGATGTCTTCCCAATTCCTCGCTTCGGTTCATTGACTACTCGTTCAAAGCTAATGTCATCATTGGGATTCGTAATTAGACGTAAATAAGCAAGCATATCTTTAATTTCTTTACGATCATAGAACTTAGTACCACCTACCATTTGATAGGCTACACCAGATTTTACAAATGTATCCTCCACTGCACGGGATTGCGCATTCGTCCGATATAGAATCGCAACATCATTCGGTGAAAATTCTCCTTTTGAGGTCAATTCTTGAATTTTGTCGGTGATGAATATTGCTTCATCTTGTTCGGTTGTACCTTGGTAGTAATTGATTTTATTTCCACTTGGATTATCAGTCCAAAGATTTTTCGGTTTTCTACCTGTATTATTATTAATAACTTTATTGGCAGCATCTAAAATGGACTTTGTGGAACGATAATTTTGCTCCAAAAATATTGCTCTAGCTGTTGGATAATCTTTTTCAAACGATAAAATATTCCCAATATCTGCGCCACGCCAACGATAAATCGATTGATCTGAGTCACCTACAACACAGAGATTTTGGAATCGACTTGCTAACTGCTTTACTAAAAAGTATTGCGCATGGTTAGTATCTTGATACTCGTCGACATGAATATATTGAAACCTTCTTTGGTAATATTCCAATACCTCTGGCACACGTTTAAACAGATGGATTGTCTCCATAATTAAATCATCAAAATCAAGCGACTGGTTTTTTTGTAGTCTCTTTTGGTATTCTGTGTAAACTTCTGATACTTGTCTACTAAAATAATCCCCCACGCTTTCACTAAATTTCTCAGGGGTAATCAATTCATTTTTTGCACCACTAATTTGTCCTAAAATCGCTCGTGGATCGAACTTTTTCGAATCAATATTTTTATCTTTCAAAATTTGTTTGATTAATGATAGCTGATCACCACTATCTAAAATTGTGAAATTCCTACTGAAGCCAATTCGATCTATATCTCTTCTCAATATTCGTACACACATGGAGTGGAACGTAGATACCCACATATTTTCCCCTTCTGGTCCAACTAATCTTGCCACACGTTCCTTCATTTCTCTTGCAGCTTTGTTGGTAAAGGTAATCGCTAATATATTACGTGGAGAAACATCTTTTTCTCCCATTAGGTAAGCGATGCGGTGGGTAAGTACTCGCGTTTTCCCACTACCTGCTCCTGCCATTATTAATAACGGCCCATCTGTATGTTTAACTGCTTCTTGTTGTTCTTTATTTAACCCTTTAATTAGGTCACCAATTGTTCGACTCACAAAATACACCTTCCTATGTTATAACTCTTTACAGCTTTTACCGTCTTCAAAGCTGTTTTAAAATCTGTATATAAACTATTTCCAACGATAATTACATCAGCGTGTTCTTTCATTTCACGTGCTTGTATGCTATTTTTAATTCCTCCACCATAGAATAGCAAAGTTTCCTTTAATTCATTCTTCACTTGTTCTACCAATGCAGGTGACCCATATGTCCCGCTATATTCTATATAGAAAATTGGTAAGTGGAAGACCTTTTCTGCCATATATGCATAAGCAATGACATCCTCATCACTTGGTAATTTAGAATTTGTTTTTTGGAAAGCTTTTGCCTCTTCATTTAAAATACAGTAACCTTCGAAAAAGATTTCATTGAAATCCATAATATCTTTAAATTGCTTAATGGCATCATGCTGGATATCCATAAGCCATTTTTTCTCCTGACTATTCATCACCATTGGGATAAAATAATAATCAAATCCTGGTGTAATAGCTTCCATATCGGAAATCTCTAGTATACATGGAACGGTATAACGACGTATACGGGAAAGTAAATCCAGTACACCGTCCAATGTTATATTGTCTGTTCCTCCGACAATTACTGCATCTGTACCAGATTCACAAACTTGTTCAAGTTGTTCGTCTGATATTTCCTTTGCTGGATCTAATTTAAATATGTGCTTCCATTCTTTCATATTTATATTCAATGGTACAATCCTCCAATATAAAATCCCATGTCTTACCTATTATTACACACGTATCTATTCCATTATAAAATTATAATGGAAGTTTCACTTTATTATAGC
Source organism: Ornithinibacillus halophilus (assembly GCF_900129485.1). GTDB lineage: Bacteria > Bacillota > Bacilli > Bacillales > Amphibacillaceae > Ornithinibacillus > Ornithinibacillus halophilus. The sequence continues at coordinate 28,571 of NZ_FQVW01000006.1, read as the reverse complement.
AAAAAACAGAGTATGAATTTAGCGATATGAATATTCTTTTGTAGAAATATATGGGGGAATTTGCATATTAACAAAATACGAAGTTCTAGAGGTTATTTTAAGTAGATATGCTGTAGGTCGGAGTGACAAACAATGATTAGATAGAAGGGAGGACATGGTTTTATCCATGCCCTGAACCTTTTACTCTTTATCCATCATTCGGTCTAGTACCGTTTTATAACCATCACTACCATAGTTTATGCATCGACGTACACGTGAGATGGTAGCTGTAGATGCTTTTGTTTCCTTTTCAATCATGCTATATGTATGACCTTCTGTTAACATTTTTGCTACTTGTAGTCGTTGAGAGAGTGATTGAATTTCACCCATTGTTGCAATGTCATCAAAAAAACGATAGCATTCTTCTCTATCTTTTAAAGAAAGAATAGCATCGAATAATTGATCCAAATGCTCTCCCCTTAACTTATCAATTTGCATGTTCCCATCTCCCTACTCATTCATTACCTTAACCGATTGTTCCATTCCTGGGTTTGTCGGAACAACATTAACCCATGTTTTACCGGGTACAAAACCAACTGACTCACCGTCTTTAACAGGGATTAACCTGCCAAATCGATTTTCCCATTCTAGCTTTTGAATTTTTCCTTTTTGAATAAGGTAGGCATCCCCACCTGCGTATAAATCAATATCTCGTCGCCCTACATCATCAATGACGGCGTGTTGTGCTTCAATAATAAAAACATTATCTACTTCAATTGGCTCATCTGTTTCTAGTTCAACTGTCTGTTCTCTATCATTATAGCGATTATATTTTTCTGATGCAGGATCGTATGTAAATTCTACTATTTCCATTGGATTGTTGGAATAAACGATTTCAATATGATTTGCCTCTTCTCCAGATAAACGACCGATTTCTTCATCATCTAAAAATGGTAATGACTCGTACTCTCGTTTCACGTCGTATCCTTTACTTTCAGCAACGTCATAAACATTTTCCATTAGAAAATATGAATTATGTGGTGCTACTCTAAAGGATTCCCGCTTAAAGGCATGCCCATCATTATCTCGGTAATATCCATCAATGTACTCTATCCCTCTATTATAAATCATTTCATTTACAAATCCAGCAGCACCGTGATAGACATATAACGCACCATAACGGTTAGCCAAATCAAAGTAATATTCTCTCGCACTTCGTACAGGTCCTACTACATCCGGTTTTTCACTTTGAAATAATGCTAGAAACCTAGTGATTGGTCCTTCTGCTAATAGTTCAAAGACAATATCCGCTTGACTTAAACCTGTTTGTGGTCTCGCATTCGTATGGTTATTAATCATTATCCCCACAATTCGGTCATCTACCTCATCATTTGTACCAACACCTGTTAGCGGGAAAGTATTTTTATACTCTGGTTCTGGATCAGGTTCTTCCGTTACATTTTCTTCTTGCTCTGATTCTTGTGGTTGTTCATTTTCTGTTGGTGATTCTGTTTCCTTCGCTACCTCTTCATCGTTGGAACACGCAGCAAGGAATAATGCGATAAATAATAGTAAGATTAGTTTTCTCATATCTCCCAACACCTTTATAAAAAGATTTTAGTGCTTAATCCTTATTATAGATTAACGCATTGTTGCTGGGAAGAGCACATTTCTCTTCTTAACATCAATGATTCCTTCTTGGGTAATTCGAATATACGGTAAATGAGTGGATGAAAGAAACAGAATACTATAAACTGGGTCATCAAATGGATACCCAAATTCTTTTAGTATTTCTTTTAATTGCTTTTCTTTTGCAATGAGTTCACCCATTGTACCAGAAAATAATTTTCCACCTAACTCTAGTGGAATTTCAATTAATATCTCACCATTATGAACTACGACAATGCCTCCACCAAGTTCCTTCATTCTCTCCCAAGCGAGTAGCATATCTTGTTTGTTTTTTCCAATAAAAACTAAGTCGCCTGTTTGTGAATATGAACTTACTAGAGCACCGAGCTTATTTGTGAATCCTTTTAATGTCGTATTAATTCTCCATTGACCGTCCTGATCAATTAACATTAAGAAGGCATCTTCTCGGTTACTTGGCAATTCATCCATAGTAACGTCAGTTTCAATAGCATACGGCTTAATAATGACATCATTTATCATATCCAATCCAATTGGAACAGAGAATTGCAAATCATTAATACTTAAATCCCAATCAAACTGCTTTGAGCCTATGTTATATTTTTCCCAATTAATAAGCGAAGGAACTGGTTGTTCTTCTCCTTCTCTTACAATCCACTGTCCTTTCGCTAACACACTTTCAGGATGAGGATTAGCTTTGTCCTGTAAAATATTAATATGTGCAATTCTTCCTGGAGCTATACTTCCTAATTGTTCATCTAATCGGAAATGACGTGCTACATTGTACGTTGCCATTCGATACGCCTCTTCAATCGGAACTCCTTTATCAATAGCAATCTCAATACAAATATTCATTAAGCCTTTTTCATAAAACGCAGGTGTCCCGCCATCGGTCGTCATTGTTAAGTTATCAAATGTTGTTAGACCTGCTTCTAGTATTTCTTCTATTAATCTCGGTAAATCTGGTCGAATAGAAGAATACCGCAGCCCAACGTGATATCCAAGCTCTAAACGCTTTAATACATCCTCCCCTGAAAGAGATTCGTGATCAGCACTAACACCTAGTAACTTCATTTTTGTTAATGTTTTTTCTGACGCCCCTGGTAAATGTCCCTCAATTGGCTTCAATAGATGCTTTGTTTCCTGCATCCAATATAGTAATCTATCATCACCAGCTAACACACTTGGCCATGCTGTTAGTTCTCCTCCTTGTACTACGGAAGGATGAGATATCCAGTCCATCATATCCCTTGTATTGAAAATAGAATCTTCATCTTGCAATGTCGTCTGTGGATCAAAACGGGACCACCAATACATGGATACTGGTATTTTATTAAATTCCTCAATTATAGAAAACGCTTTCTTTTTATTTAATAATAAAAGCCACGTCAAATTATCATTTATTAATGTTGTTGTACCAAACTTTGCTGCATGATGAGCTAAATTTTCAGGGTTGTATAATTGAAATGGATGGGCATGAGGTTCCATGTAGCCCGGCACGATATATTTTCCAGTGCAATCCACGATTTCTGTTCCTTGGTCATTGCTCGGAAGTTTTTCCCCTACATAAACGATGCGTTCTTCGTAAATCCATATATTAGCTTCTAACCATTGTTTTGTATATACATTTAAGTATGTAGCATTTGTTAATACCAATGTCGGTGCTACCATACCATCTATTACTTTTACATGTTTTCTTAATTCATAATTTCTCCAGTACCCTTTATCTAGCATATGGCAACTCTCCAAATTTTCATTTTTATAATTGTATCATATTTCACACTTTATTACTGTAAAGTTTTCGTTAAATAAAGTGAAAAATTTGTGAAGTCAATAAATGGCTTTTTTATTTCAATAAGGGAATTAGGATTCACTAGTTATAGAGATGGTCCCTGGTTCCGTTATTCAGCTAAAAAGAACTACTTTTTAGTAGCAAACGGATTATGGTTCCGTTATATGCTATAAAACTATGCTAATTGAGGTAGGAGAAGTGCATTAACGGAATGAGGATTACATAACCCCTTAAATAGCTGTGATTTTCAATAAATAAAGGAATGAGGATTCATCAAGCCCACAAGAAAAGGCGCCCTTACTTCACACAAGGGCGTCTTCTTTACAATTCTTTCCTATGTCACTTCGATAAAAGAGCTTGCTAGAGTCTCCTATATTATTCAACTGATTGTATACAGCATCAAATGCCTGATGATAAGTGGTTGCTTTGGCACCGACTAACATTACGCGCCCACCGTTGGACACAAGCCTATTGTCAATTTGGTCTACACCAGCATACGCTGCAAATGTTTCTTCACAATCAAGGTTAGGAATAGGAATATTTTTTTCATAGGTTGCTGGGTAACCCTGTGCTGCAACAACTACTCCAAGGCATTTTTTATCCTCCCATTGTAGTTCAGGGTCCTTTCCATGACAGACATCAACGATCACTTGTAAGAAATCTTTATTCAATAATGGAAGGATAACTTGTGTTTCAGGGTCACCAAAACGTGCATTAAATTCAATTACTTTAGGCCCACTAGTTGTCATCATTAAACCAGCATAAAGAATACCTGTAAAACTTCTTCCTTCACTTACAAGTCCATCGGCTGCCTTTTGTAGAACTTCCTTTGTTGTATTAGTGATGATATCCTCTGAAATATCCGGGACAGGAGCATACGCGCCCATTCCACCAGTATTTGGTCCTTCATCATTGTCAAAAGCGCGTTTATGGTCACGAGCTGGAATCATTGGATAAACGTTACTCCCATGAACAAATGCCATTAAAGAAAATTCTCTTCCCTCTAAAAACTCTTCAATTACAATTGTTGTGCCTGCATCTGCATAACATTTCGAAACGAGCATTTCATCAATCGCTTGTAGTGCATCCCTTTCAGTTTCTGCAACGACGACACCTTTTCCGGCTGCTAGACCATCTGCTTTTATTACGATAGGCGCACCTTTAGTTCTTACATAATACTTTGCCTCTTCTACATCAGTAAAGGTTTGATAAGAAGCTGTAGGTATACCTTGTCTTGTCATAAAAGCTTTTGCAAAATCCTTACTTCCTTCAATAAGTGCCGCTTCTTTTGTTGGTGCGAAGATAGGTAGGTTTTCTTCACGAAAACGATTGGATATCCCTAACATGAGGGGATTTTCCGGGCCGACTATTGTCATGTCAATTTGCTTTTCCTTTGCAAAATCAATTAATCTCTCTATCTCACTTTCATCAATAGGAACCCGTGTTGCTTCATCCATTCCAGCATTTCCTGGTGCAACATATATTTCATTAACTGTCTTACTTTCTGCCAGTTTTTGAACCATACTGTGTTCACGTCCACCACGACCAACCACTAATACATTCATCATTTGCCCCCTCTTAATGTTTAAAGTGACGCATTCCTGTGTATACCATGGCAATTCCATGTTGGTCACAAACATCAATAGAATCTTGGTCTCGCTTAGAACCACCAGGTTGAATAATCGCCGTAACCCCTGCTTCTACTGCTGCCTCAACAGTATCTGGCATTGGGAAGAATGCATCTGATGCCATTACTGCCCCATGTGATTTTTCACCTGCTTGCTCGATAGCAATCTTTGCTGCTCCTACACGGTTCATTTGACCAGCACCAATTCCTACCGTTTGATTATCTTTTGCTAGAACAATCGCATTGGATTTCACATGTTTGACAGCCTTCCAAGCAAATAATAAATCCATCATCTCTTGTTCAGTAGGTTCTCTTTTTGTTGCCACTGTTACCTGTTCTTCTTGTATCATGCCGTCATCCTTATGTTGGACCAATACCCCTCCACTTACTGTCGTAAATTTATGTTGTGAACTTTCATCCGGAATTAACTCTACTTCCAATAGACGAATATTTTTCTTTTGTGTAAGTATATTTAACGCTTCGTTTGAAAAACTCGGTGCAAGGACAATTTCAAGAAAAATCTCACTTAGTTGTCTAGCTGTATCTACATCTACTTCCCGATTTAAAGCAACAATCCCACCAAAAATGGAGATTGGGTCCGCATCAAATGCCGTTTGAAAAGCTTCACTAATAGAATCTCTAACCCCAATTCCACATGGGTTCATATGTTTTATGGCTACTGCAGCTGGCTCAATAAATTCACTTACTATTTCAATTGCAGCATTCGCATCTTGAATATTATTGTAAGAAAGCTCTTTCCCATGTAATTGTTTTGCTGTCGCTAGACTAGTTCCTTTATGTAATGGATTTTTATAAAACGCTGCCTCCTGATGTGGGTTTTCTCCATACCGAAGTGTCTGCACCTTTTCATAGGTCATCGTATAATTTTCAGGAAAGGACTCTCCTGTTTGTTCCGAAAAATAATTTGCAATTAGCGCATCATAATTTGCTGTATGACGAAAAACTTTAGCAGCTAAATTCATCCGATTATTTTCATTTAACTCCCCAGACTGCAGCTGTTGTAAAACGTTTTGGTAATCGGATGGTTCAACTATGACCGTTACATCTTGATAGTTTTTGGCCGCCGCTCGTAGCATGGTCGGTCCACCAATATCAATGTTTTCGATCATTTCATCTTGGGATACCCCTTGCTTTTGTAACGTCTCTTTAAATGGATACAAATTGACAACGACTATGTCGATTGGATAGATATTGTTTTCTTCCAGCTGATGTCGATGCGCTACATTATCTCGTTTTGCAAGCAACCCTGCATGAACATTTGGGTGCAATGTTTTGACACGTCCATCTAAAATCTCAGGAAAACCAGTAACGGTATCAATTGCAACAGCAGGTATCCCTGCTTCCTGAAGCACACGCAATGTTCCACCTGTTGAAACGACTTCATAATCAAGTTCTACTAATCCTTTTGCGAGCTCTACGACATTTTGTTTATCAGAAACACTAATTAATGCACGCTTTTTCATGACTTAACTCCTTTACTTAAAACATCATTTATAACAGCAGGATATAATTGATGTTCTACTTCTTGAATTCGTTTTTGTAACGATTCTTTTGTATCATTTTTATGTACTTTAATTTCTACTTGATCAATGATCGGACCAGTATCAATCCCCTCATCAATGTAATGCACTGTTACTCCAGTTGTTTCAACTCCTGCACGAAATGCCTGCCCAATAGCATCTTTTCCAGGAAACTGTGGTAACAAGGATGGATGGATATTCATCATTTTCCCATCATATGCTTGAAGCAACGTTGGTCCAACAATTCGCATATAACCTGCTAAGAAAATCCAGTCAATCTTTGCTTCCTTTAAAACGTGAAGTACTTCCAGTTCATATTCTTCCTTTGTTGAATACATATTGGGATCAAAAACTATGGTTGGAACATTGAATCTTTTCGCTTTCTCCAGAACGGATGCACCTGGTTTATCACAAACTAAAAGGGTAATTTCACAGGCAAGGTTTTCTGTTTCCATCATTGCTTGAAAATTGCTTCCTGTTCCTGATGCAAACACGGCTGCTCGAACTTTACTCATGGCGGAAATGCACTCCCTCTTTATCAATAACCTGACCAATTAACTTCGCATTTTCCCCATTTGCATGAAGAACCTGTAACGCCTTTTCTACATCCGCTTCATTTACGACAATGATCATTCCTATTCCCATATTAAATATTCCGTACATGTCTTCATCTGCAATATTTCCTATCGCTTGTAAAAATCGGAATACCTCTTGTACTTCCCAACTCGTAGAATCTAAGGTAACACCCAATCCAGCAGGCAACATTCTTGGAATATTTTCATAGAATCCACCACCTGTAATATGAGAGATTCCCTTTACGTTCACTTCTTTCATTAACCCTTCTATTGCCTTGGCATAAATTTTTGTTGGAGTCAGTAAAACTTCTCCAAGAGGTTTTGAGAATCCATCATAGGTCGATGCTAGTTCCTTATCTTCTACTAGTTTACGAACCAATGAATACCCATTCGAATGAATTCCGCTTGATGGTAAACCAATAACCATATCGCCAGTACCAATAGATGAACCTGTAATGATGTTTTGTTTTTCTGCTACACCAACTACAAAACCTGCTAGATCGTATTCATTTTCATCATACATCCCAGGCATTTCTGCTGTTTCTCCTCCTATTAAGGCAGCACCAGATTGAACACATCCATTAGTAACACCTGATACAATTTGTTCAATCATGACAGGTTCATTTTTTCCACAAGCAATATAATCTAGAAAAAACAGTGGTTTTGCACCTTGAGCCACAATATCATTGACACACATTGCAACTAAATCAATTCCAACTGTATCGTGTTTATTCAGCTGAAATGAAAGTTTCAGCTTTGTTCCTACACCATCCGTTCCTGAAACTAATACCGGCTCCTTAACATCCAAAGCAGATAAATCAAATAACCCAGCAAATGCACCGATACCACCTAGTACTTCAGGACGATTCGTTTTTGCGATATGTTTCTTCATTCGTTCGACAGCTTCATAGCCTTTTTCTACATCCACACCTGCTTCTTTATACACGTTCGACATCTTGACACCCTCTTTTCAACATCTAGTGTAGGAAAACTCTTTTTGGTCGATATCTCTAACTGGATACTCTCCAGTCATACACGCCATACAAATTCCTTGATTTAGGGAATTCCTCTCCACGATTGCTTTCTCTAAACCTTTAGCAGACAAATATGCAATACTGTCTGCTCCAATTAACTTACCGATTTCATCTAATGAATAATTAGCAGCAATGAGTTCTTGTTTCGTCGACATATCAATTCCGTAATAACAAGGGTCTGTAATTGCAGGAGAAGCGATCCTCACATGGACTTCTTTAGCTCCAGCTTTTTTTAGCATTCGAACAATTCGTTTGCTCGTCGTTCCCCTTACAATGGAGTCATCAATCATAATGACTCGTTTTCCTTCGACAATTCCTCTCACTGGAGATAGTTTCATTTTTACACCTTGCTCACGTAATTCCTGTGACGGTTGGATAAATGTTCTCCCTATGTATCTATTTTTTATGAGGCCAATTTCATAAGGGATTCCACTTTGCTCTGCAAATCCAATGGCAGCTGAAATACTAGAGTCTGGAACACCTGTGACAATATCTGCTTCTACTGGTGATTCTTTTGCCAATTCAATCCCCATTTTCTTCCGTGAGGCGTGAACATTGACATTATTTAAATCACTATCCGGTCTTGAAAAATAAACATATTCCATCGCACAAAGGCTTCGTTGCTCTTGAATTGCAAATCTAGTCGATTCAATCCCAGTGTCACTAATAGTAATTAACTCCCCTGGTAACACTTCCCGTTCATATGTTGCACCGATAATATCAAATGCACAGGTTTCAGAGGCAACCACATATGCATCACCTAATCTCCCAATTGATAATGGTCTTAAACCACTAGGATCCAGGGCTACATACATTTTATCTTCTTGTAAAAGAACAAAAGCGTATGCCCCAACTAATCTGCACAGTGCTTCACTAAGTGCTGCTTTGGTATCAGGTTCCTCACTTCGCTTTAATAAGTGAGCTAATACCTCTGTATCGGAGGAAGTTTGTAAAATACTTCCTCCTCGTTCCAATTCGCCTCTAAGGGCATAAGCGTTCATGATGTTTCCATTATGTGCTAAAGCCACACTTCCCGTTTGAGAGTGAAACAGTAGAGGTTGAACATTATCAATGGTGCGATCGCCTTGGGTGGCATACCGTACATGCCCAATTGCTGCATGGCCACTAAGCTTGGAAAAATCCACCCTTTTAAACACATCATTGACAAGCCCTTGTCCTTTATGAAGCTTTAATTGCTCACCATCTGTTGTTACTACACCTGCTCCTTCTTGGCCACGATGCTGCAAGGAATGAAGACCATAGTAGGTGATCTCTGCAGCTTTTTCATGCCCCCATATGCCAAACACACCACACTCTTCGTTTAACCCTCTTATTTCAGCAAGCATGGAATAGCTCCTTTCCAAAGCATATAAAGTTCCTCCACACTTTCTTTAATCGAAACGCTTTCTGATTGAAACTTCATCATTCCATCAGAGGTTACATTTCCTATTAAAGTTGCATCTTCTACCATTTCTTCAAATTGTTCGCGTTGTTCAGGTTTAATCGTTAATAGAAAACGAGATTGGGATTCACTAAATAAAGCTACAGTCATATCCCCACTTATATCTACTTCAAATCCAAGTCCTTTTTCATTAAACACACTCTCAGCAAGTGCAACTCCTAATCCTCCTTCAGATACATCATGTGCAGATGCAATTATTCCACGTTGGATTGCTTGGAGGATTTGGGTTTGACGTTTTTTCTCGATATCTAAATCAATCTCTGGTGCTTTACCTGTATACTGACCATTCAACAGATTTTGTAATTCACTTCCACCGAACTCTTGCTTGGTTTCTCCAACAACATAAATAAGGTCGCCAGCTTCTTGAAAGTAACTAGATGCAATATGATTTACTGATTCATGTAGACCTACCATCCCAACAATTGGTGTAGGAAAAATAGCTTTCCCTTTGGATTGATTATACAAAGATACATTCCCACTAATTACTGGTGTATCAAGAACTTTACAAGCTTCACTCATTCCTTCTACACTTTTTTCCATTTGCCAAAAGACTTCTGGATTAGTTGGATTTCCAAAGTTTAGGCCATCCGTTAACCCTAAAGGCCTTGCACCTGAACAAATAAGGTTTCGCGCTGCTTCTGCTACAGCAATTTTCCCACCTGTCTCAGGATCTAAATAAATATAGCGAGAATTACAGTCTGTCGTTATTGCTAATGCTTTTTCTGTTCCTTTTATACGGATAACAGCAGCATCGGATCCAGGAGCTACGACCGTATTCGTTTGAACCATGGAATCGTATTGGTCATACACCCATTCTTTACTAGCGATCGTTGGCTGTTGTAAAAGTTCTTTCAGTACGCTGGCATGATTTTCTACTACCGGAACGTTGCACTGAATATTCTGAAATTCTTTATAATAATTTGCTTCCTTTGAAGGCATATGATAAACCGGTGCTTCCTCTGCCAATGCATCTACTGGAATCTCTGCTTGTATATCACCATGTTGCTTAATACGAAATACCTTCTCTTCCACGACCTGACCTACATTTACTGCTTCTAAACCGTACTTATTAAAAATATCGATAATTTCTTGTTCCCGGCCTTTTTTCACAACTAACAACATACGCTCTTGTGATTCTGAAAGCATAAGCTCATAAGCGTTCATGTTTTGTTCACGTTGAGGAACACGGTCTAAGTCCATCTCGACTCCTGTTCCACCCTTGCTGGCCATCTCACTAGCTGAAGATGTTAGACCTGCTGCCCCCATATCTTGCATTCCGACTAGTGCATCAGAATGAATAACTTCTAAGCATGCTTCAATTAATAGTTTTTCCATAAAAGGGTCGCCAACTTGAACAGCTGGACGGTCCTTAGCTGAATCCTCGGCTAAATCATCGGATGCAAATGTCGCCCCATGAATGCCATCACGACCAGTTGGTGCACCTGCATAAAGAATCGAGTTACCAACACCTGCCGCAATTCCTTTTTGGATCTCATCATGATTAATTAACCCAACACACATCGCATTAACTAGTGGATTATCCTCGTAACTATCGTCAAACTGCACTTCTCCACCTACTGTTGGCACACCAACACAATTGCCATATCCAGCAATTCCATTTACAACTTCTGAGAATAAATACTTTACTCGTTCTGACGTTAAATTCCCAAATCTCAGTGAGTTCATTAAGGCAATTGGACGAGCTCCCATGGAAAATACATCACGGATAATTCCACCAACACCCGTTGCCGCTCCTTGATATGGTTCCACTGCTGATGGATGGTTATGGCTTTCTATTTTAAATACAACAGCTTGGTTATCGCCAATATCAATAATTCCTGCTCCTTCTCCTGGTCCTTGCAACACATGAGGAGCTTTCGTTGGGAATTTCTTCAGTAGTGGCTTAGATGTTTTATAACTACAATGTTCCGACCACATTACAGAGAAAATACCTGTCTCTGTAAAATTTGGGCGGCGCTGAAGTATACGTTTAATCATGTCATACTCTTGGTCGGTAAGACCCATTTCTTGATACAATCTATCGTTTTCAATTTGTTCTGGGCTAATATCATGGGTTTGTAACATAAACGGATTCCCTCCGATTCGTTTTGGTATGTATTAGAAATTGACTTTTCCTATATAGGAATTTTAATTTCATTTGAATAAACTAGAGTTTGTCAGCTAAGTTGATTTCCGCTACGGACAGTCGCTTTCCGTGGGCACGGCCTCAGCCAGGCTACTACTTGATTAGGCTTCATAGCTGCCTTGCACCGAGGAAGCTAACTTCTTAGAAATACTAGTAGACGCAGGTGCATCACTTGGGGTTTTCGGACACGTGCTGTTCCCACAGGACAAGGAAGGCTACGTCAGAGAAACATCGCACGCAGAAAATGCAAATGGAAATGCATTTTCAAGGAGTCGACTGCCCTCCTCTCCAATCAACCTTCAATATTGCAATAATTATCAAAATTATTTAGTACAATTACTACAATACCAGTGGAGGAAATACACGGAGACTCTTCGGAAATAAAGAAAAATCTCCTTCATGCGATGATTATGCTTCCGATGTCCTTCTTGGCACTGCGATTACTCGCCCCACCGAAAACTTTTGTCCTGCGGGAGGAAAGGCATAGGTAATACCCCATAATGCGCTTACGTCTACTAGTAGAACTTCGAAGCAGGCTTCCTCAGCGCAAAGGAGAAAGGAAAATTATTCAAATAGTTCCCTGGATCACCAGCCAACCGTAGGAAGCTTGAGCAGATGTCGCCTAGTGCTGGAAGTGTATTTCTGTAGCGGTAGGTTATTTTACTAACTTTATACAACTGCCTTGACTTTATTGATAAGTGATTGGAATAATTTTAGGCCATCGTCGCTTCCTAGTAGTTTTTCCATTGCGCGTTCTGGGTGTGGCATCATTCCTAGGACATTGCCTTGTTTATTAACGATTCCAGCGATATCAGATACGGAACCATTTGGATTATTTTTATATGTAAATACAATTTGGTTATTGTTTTTCAATTCGGCTAAAGTTTCTTCATCACAGTAATAATTTCCTTCTCCATGGGCAATTGGAAAACGGATAATTTCTCCCGTGGAGTAACTAGAAGTGAATATTGTTTCATTGTTTTTAACGACAAGTTCTTCCTGGTGGCACATGAAGGATAAGTTTTTATTACGCATTAAAGCACCTGGAAGTAATCCAGATTCTGTTAGCACTTGGAAGCCATTACATACACCAAGTACCGGCTTACCTAAAGAGGCGTGCTCTTTCACTTGTTCCATAACATTTGATGTTGCTGCAACAGCACCAGAACGAAGATAGTCCCCATAGGAAAAGCCTCCAGGTAGTAATATTCCATCATAATTTGATAGATTACTATTTTCATACCAAACTAATTCGGCCTCTTCTCCAAGTACATCTTTCACAGCATGGTACATATCTCGGTCACAATTGGATCCTGGAAAAACAACGACTGCAAATTTCACGAGTGAATAGCCTCCTCCACTTCAAAGCTGTAATCCTCAATGACTGGGTTTGCTAATAATTTATCGCACATTTCTTTCACCCGTCCCATTAAATTCGGACCTTCTTCCACTTGAAGTTCTAAATATTTGCCTACACGTGCTTCTACAACTTCCTCATAACCAAGGGAATTTAAAGATTTTTGGATGGCTTTCCCTTGAGGATCTAATACACCACGTTTTAAAGTTACATAAACATGAACCTTCTTCATTTCCTCTCCTCCAGACGATGTAAGATGATTTCATACACTTCCAATAAATCTCCAGTACCTTGGCGGAAAACATCCTTATCCATTTTTTCTCGTGTATCACGATCCCATAGCCTACATGTATCCGGTGAAATCTCATCTGCCAGAACAATTTCACCAGTTATCGAGCGACCAAACTCTAATTTAAAATCAATTAAATCTAAATTGAGAGATTGATAGAGTTCACGAAGAACTGTATTGACTTCTAAAGCTTTTGCCTTTATCTCTTTTAATTCAGAAACAGTGATATTCGTAAGTAGTAGAGCATGGTCGTCATTAATTAATGGATCATCAAGTTCATCATTTTTGTAAAATAATTCAATTAGAGGTGGCTGGAAGGGCATTCCTTCTTTTAGTCCAAGGCGTTTCAAAATACTTCCAGTAGCGACATTTCGAATAACCACCTCTAGTGGAATAATAGCTGTTTCATGGACGAGTTGTTCTGTTTCGTTTAATCGCTTAATAAAATGACTCGAAATTCCTTGCTCCTGTAAATAAGTGAAAATTCGTGATGAAATCTCATTATTCAACCGGCCTTTTCCTTCAAAGAATGCTTTCTTTTTCCCATTAAAAGCTGTTGCATCATTTTTGTAAGATAGAACTAGTTGACTTTTAGTATTGGTGCGATACACTTGTTTGGCTTTTCCCTCATATAAAAGTTCTGCCTTCATTTCCCCACCTCAGCTTAGGCCTATGCGTTCAAAAATAGCATCGACATTTTTTAAATGATATGTGTAGTCAAAGCAATCATCAATTTCTTCCTTAGTTAGTAATGAGGTAACTTTTTCATCTTTTGTAACTAATTCCTTAAAATGAATTTCAGTTTCCCATGCTTCCATTGCTTTTGGCTGAACAAGATCATACGCCTCTTCTCTAGCCATTCCTTTATCAATTAAAGAAAGTAGAACTCTTTGTGAGAAAATAACACCATGCGTTTTATCAATATTTCGTTTCATATTTTCAGGAAAGACTGTTAAATTTTTCACGATATTACCAAAGCGGTTTAACATATAATTCAAGGCAATCGTTGCATCTGGTAAAATAACCCGTTCTGCAGACGAATGAGAAATATCACGTTCATGCCATAACGAAACATTTTCATATGCCGTAACCATGTGACCTCTAACGACACGAGCCATTCCTGTCATATTTTCAGACCCAATTGGGTTACGTTTATGCGGCATTGCAGATGAGCCTTTTTGCCCTTTCGCAAATCGTTCTTCTACTTCTCTCGTTTCTGTCTTTTGCAAATTACGTATTTCCGTAGCCATTTTTTCAATGGAGGTAGCAATTAGTGCCAACGTTGAAATATAAGCAGCATGACGGTCTCTTTGCAAAGTTTGTGTTGACACAGGTGCTGGGGAAAGACCTAATTTTTCACAAACATAACTTTCCACGAATGGATCGATGTTGGCATATGTTCCTACTGCACCAGAAAGTTTCCCAAACTCAATGCTATCAGCAGCTAATTCAAAGCGTTCCACATTTCGTTTCATTTCTTCAAACCATAATGCAAGCTTTAACCCAAAGGTAGTTGGTTCTGCATGGACTCCGTGTGTTCTTCCCATCATGACTGTATGCTTATGTTCAATCGCTTTGTTTTTTAAAATCTCAATAAAGTTATGTAAATCTTTTCTAATAATGTCATTCGCCTGCTTCAATAAATAGGAAAGTGCAGTATCAACCACATCTGTAGACGTTAATCCATAGTGGACCCATTTCCGCTCATCTCCTAATGTTTCCGACACAGCACGTGTAAACGCAACGACATCATGTCTTGTTTCCTGTTCAATTTCATAAATTCGATTGATATCAAAAGATGCGTTTTCTCTCAGTTTTTTCACATCTTCTTTTGGTATAATGCCTAGTTCACTCCAAGCTTCACATGCTAATATTTCAACCTCTAGCCAAGCTTTATATTTATTTTCCTCTGTCCAAATCGAACCCATTTCTTCTCTTGTGTAACGTTCAATCATTGTTTTGCCTCCTCAAATTGCCTAATCTGTTCTTCAGCTGTATCTCCTATAAATGTAATATGCCCCATCTTCCGTTTTGCTTTCACTTCATCTTTCCCATAAAAATGAACAAAACCATTGGGGGTCTTAGGCATTGCATGTAGAGTTGGTTCCACATCTTCACCTAAAATATTCAACATGATAGCCGGTGTTACAACTTCCACCGGTATTAATGGTAAACCACAAATGGCACGAATATGTTGAGTAAACTGTGAAATATTACAAGATTCAATCGTGTAATGTCCTGAATTATGTGGGCGAGGTGCCATCTCATTCACATAAATATCTTCCCCTGACACAAACATTTCAATAGCAAATGTTCCGATGATATTCATTTTATCTGCTAGTACTCTAGCTGCTTCGATGGCTTTTAGTTTTACTTCCTTCGTAACCTTAGCCGGTGCCATTGTTTTATGTAATATATGGTCCATATGTTCATTTTCAGCTATCGGGAAAAATTCAATCGCACCTGCTGCAGTTCTTGTAAAGATGACCGATATCTCTTTATCAAATGAGATCCATTCTTCGATAATGCAGTGTTGATGTTTCTCTACAAACTCAATTGCTTGTGTACGGTCTTCAGGGGACGTTAGCTTCTGTTGTCCTTTTCCGTCATAACCCCCACGACAGGTTTTTATGACAGCAGGGAATGTTATCTTTTCGAATGCTTGCTCACATTCCACTCTACTATTTACAATAGAAAATCTAGGGATGGGTAAGCGAACTTCCTCCATCAGCTTCTTTTCCTTTTCACGATTTTGCGTAATTTCTAATGCATATGAACCTTGAGGCAGCTTCCCTTGTTGTTCGATATATGTAGCAGCTTCTAAATCTACATTTTCAAATTCATAAGTGATGACATCACTTACCTCTGTTAATTGTTTAATGGCATTCATGTCATCGTAATTTGCTATGATTTGCTTATCAGCTACTTGTGCAGTTGGACAATTTGGTATTGGGTCTAGGACAATAATTTGATATCCCATATATTTTGCAGCAATAGCCATCATTCGTCCTAATTGTCCTCCACCAATTATCCCAATTATTTTTGGTGGTAAAATTACTCTATTGTTCTGCAAGGTTTCCCCTCATCTCATCTACTTTTTCTTTCATCTCTTCTCTATATGTCGTTAGCTTTGCAGCCGTATATTCGTCGAAAGCTCCAATTATTTCAGCAGCCAAAATCCCTGCGTTTGTTGCTCCTGCTTTGCCAATGGCTACCGTTGCTGTTGGCACCCCACCTGGCATTTGTACAATGGATAGTAGTGAATCTAATCCATCTAACGCTTTACTCTGAACAGGCACCCCAATTACTGGCAAGGTCGTTTGTGATGCAACCATCCCTGGTAAGTGGGCTGCTCCCCCTGCTCCTGCAATAATTACTTTTAAGCCACGTTCACGAGCTGTTTTTGCATAAACAAACATGTCATCTGGGGTACGATGCGCAGAAATGACTTCTTTTTCATAAGAAATATCCAATTCTTTTAAAACATCACAGGTATGCTGCATCGTTTCCCAATCTGAAATACTCCCCATTATTACACCAACAACTGGCATAGAATCTCCTCTTTCTTTTTAAAAATAAAAAAGTCTACTCGTCTCCCTCAAAAAATGAGGAAAGATGAGTAGACTAATGGATTAACTCATAGAAAAATGCAATAAAAAGCCAAACTCATGCCTTTTATCCGGTTACAACAGACCATTATTCATAAACAATGATTCATCCTTCCTCATAGTCCAGCATTTACGGTGCCGGGTAGAAACTTCAAGGCCATATCCCAAGAAATATATGAGGACCCGTATTTAATTGATGAATTAAGCATAACAAATCCCCATCAGTCCCGTCAATAAAAATCGAACAATAAATTTTAAATTGATACTAATGTTCGGATTTAAACGAATGACTGTTAGGTTATTACGGAATAAGGACAAATAATCCTTTATTCATTGATATTAATCTATTTTCACATTTATACGGACATCTAATCACTTATTAAGCCTATTAGAGATTAATCAGTATGAATTTGGATGAAATAAAGGAACCGATGTCCAAAATGTAGGCAAATAATCAACTTATCATGTACTTAACGGAATAGATGTCATCCACTTACAAGATTCTATTCCGGTTTGGACCCCGGTACATCATTCCGATTGTTTTGCGGTGGATTTGGTTTTCCATCCATTTTCTTTTTGGGATTAAACAAGCGACCTTTTCGAACTTGTTTTACCCAGAAACCACCATGAATTTGCTTTGGTTCATAAGAAATTATAAACGCTTTTGGGTCAATATTCTTGATCACTTCATAAAGTTGCAATTCATATTTTCTTGGCGTAAGGATTTGCATCGATAAACGATCGCCATCCATTCCATATGCAGACCAACTAGTGACACCATATCCCTTTTCACGGATTTTCTTTGTAAAGGCTAAGTCAGGATTAGTTGATACGACATTAACGGTTATATAACCTAGAGCAAGTTTCTCCTCAATTATGGAACCAACTACAACCCCAATTCCATAACCTAGTGCGTAAGCGATGATATTTTGAATTTGATCTAGGTTGTCTAGTACTAAACCTAAACCTACGACATAAATAACTATTTCAAACATACTAACAAATGCTGCTACATAACGTCGCCCTTTTAACGTGAGAATCATGCGCACTGTAAAAAGCGAAACATAAACAATATTGATTATTAAAATAATCGCTACCATAATTAGTGCATTTTCTAGCATTGCAAAACCTCCTCATGCCTTTGAAGTTTTATCATATCAATAATTTCTATCAAAAGAAAATATGACATTCACCCATTAACATTTTTAGGCATATTGTATTAAAGCGATACTAAATGAGGTGATTCGTATGGATCCATTTCAACAAATGAGTGACTGGAAACAAAATATGGACCATTTTTTTGGAGAGCAATTTTGGGATCAATTTGAAGGCATTATTAAACCTACTATTCCCCAAGTTAATTTGTATCAAACAGACAATGAACTCTTATGCATCGTTAATATTCCAGGATTACACGATCTAGAAAAGTTAGATATCTATGTTGACTATACAACGATGGAACTTCGGGGTGTAATTGACATTGGTCATGATGGTGGAATGGTCATTAAAGAAGAAATATTGCAGGGAGTTTTTGAAAGAACAATTACCTTACCATTCCCAGTACGTGCCGATAAAATAAAAGCAACATACAAAAATGGCTTAGTATATATTCAATTACACAGATTAGTAACAGAATCCAGTCGTAAAAATAGAGTAAATGTGCGATTACTTGAAGATAGTTAAACGATTGAACCCTTATACTAGGAAAACCGTTACATGCACTCCTAGTATAAGGGTATTGTTATATCATATTTTCTTACATACATAAACCATCTCATAGCTATTATTAGTTACGGGTGTTTCGTTCCAATCACTATAGATATCTACAATTTCAAACCCATTCGATTGTAACAATCTTTCCATTTCTTTTGGAAATACGTATCTTAACGATATCTTCGTTCGCTTTTCTTTGAACAATTCTCCGTCTATGTTTTTGTATTTTCTAATCGTAGTATAATGTTGAACTTGTTCTAAAGCATCATAATTGCTAATTGTAAAAAGTTCAACAGTTGCATTTGATTCTTTATCGATATACGTTCTCCAGTATTCTTCTGTCGGCGGTTGTAACAACTCTTCAGCACTAGGGAACCGTGTACCAAATATAAATATTCCATCATTATCTAAATGTTTATGAACAGAGGAAAGCAACTTATCTTGATCAACATTCGTAAGAAAATGCTGAAATGAGTTACCCACTGTAAAAATAAAATTACTTTTCACGTTTAGTTCTAAATTTGTACCATCCTGTTCTATCCATTTAACAGATACATTTTGAATTCTTGCTTTTTCTTTTGCCTCGTTTAACATCCCTCTATGGATATCAACACCAATTAGATGATAGCCACTTTCTGCCATTGGAATCGTTAATCTTCCTGTACCACAAGCTAAGTCTATAATGGTACCTTTCATTTTTGATGCCCACTTTAGTAGAAATGGTAGTTCTGGTCTATATCCATTATTTTCTTTATCGTATATTATTGGGTCATCGTACTCTTCAGTATTCGTAAAAGTCATATACTGTTACCTCTATTCGCTTTCCATTTCTCTTTATTCTTTATTCGGACCAAATACACGTTTTTCAATATTCGACTGTTTCCCTCGAATGCGCTTGTTTAATGTATTCTTCCAGTTCTCAGCAAGAAGTTCACAAGAAGCTAAATCTCCAGCTAATCTTAAGTTATCCTTTTGGACATGCATGACATCATTACATGCGTCAATAGTCCATTGTGGATAGGGACGTTCCATTAATTCAATTGTATCACCAGCAGTGACATTCCCTTCCTTTAATACTCGAAAATACCAGCCTGTTCGCCCACTTTTTTGAATGCGTAATGCAAAATCCATTACACCAAACCTGCGAGCTGGCTTCCAACACGGTTGCCTCGGTTGAGAGACTTGTATAATAGCTTCTCCTACTTGATAGGAATCTCCAATACAGACATTCGATTCATCCATATGATGAACAGCAAAATTTTCACCATGTGCACCAATCCCTATTGTTTCTAACTCTAAGTCTTTTCTCCAGTAGTCATAGTGACGGATTGGATATGTAAAAACAGCTTTTTCTGGCCCTCCATGATTCTTCTTATCGGCTACCTCATCACCTTGAAGTCCTGTTTTCCCTAACCAAATAGATCCGTTAACTTCTTTTTTGAACATGCCACTTTCCCATTGTTTTTCCATTGGCTTTGTCGCATTAGGATCTCCCACACGTTTTACTTTCCCTTTTAAAATTGTATCGATTATTGGTTTATCCATATCTTCACCTGCTCTTTTATTATACTGATTCTATTTTATCTATACTTTCGAAAAAATGGAAATAGCACGCGTTCCTATTAAGAACTCGTGCTATCTTCCATTGCTTTTTCTTTTAACAATGCTTTATTTATTTTACCAACATGGGTCTTTGGTAACTCGTCAATAAGATGAAATTTTTTAGGTACTTTATAACGTGTCAGTTTTTGATTGCAATAATCTTTCAAGTCTTCTTCTGAAAGTGGCACCTTTGTGACTACAAACGCAGTTACTACTTCCCCCCACTTTTCATCAGGAAGACCAACAACAGCTGCTTCAACAATATCATTATTTGATTCTAACCAATGTTCAATCTCTAATGGATAAACATTCTCTCCACCTGTAATAATCATATCTTTTTTCCGACCAACGATATATACATACCCATCCTCATCTTGTTTAGCAAGGTCACCTGTATGAATCCAACCTTCTTTCATCGTATGGTCCGTTTCATCTTTCCTATTCCAATAATATTCAAAAGAATGATAGCCACGTATCCATAGTTCGCCCACCTCGTTTGGTAGAGCTTTAGAACCATCCTCTTTCATTATTTTAATATCATTAAACAGCATCGGCTTTCCAACAGAACCTACTCTTTCAGCTGTCTCTTCATGAGAAATAAAAAAATTATTCGGTCCAGCTTCCGTTAACCCATATCCTTCCTTAAAGGCAAGACCTTTTTCACGAAAGGCATCATAGATTTTATGTGGACAAGGGGCACCACCAGAAACAAATAGTTTCATGTTTGGAAAGCTTGATTCTTGAAACTTACGAGTTTGAATGATCATATGATACATTGTTGGAACAAATAGAACAACTGTACATTTATGATACAATAAATCCTCTATTGCCTTTTCTGGCTCAAAACTTGAGGAGATAACAACTTTACCTCCAATTAACAATAATGGTAAAGTGTATACATTTATTCCCCCTGTATGAAACATTGGCAGGCAAGTTAGCGTCACATCTTCATCACTAAGATTCCAACTAACGATGGTATTTAATGCATTCCACAGGATAGAACGATGACTCAGTACTACACCTTTTGGTCTCCCTGTTGTACCACCTGTATAAATCATTGCGAGGGGGTCAGACTCATTTAACTCCACGTTATAAGCAGGCTTAGTTATTGTTAATTCTTCTACGTATTCATTATTGTTAATAACAACAATTGTTTCGGCCATGTATCCATTCAGTTTTTCTTCAAACACCGAAGCTACGCCAATTAATTTAGGCTCACAATCATTAATAACATAAGATAATTCATCGTCCGATAAACGCCAATTTAATGGAACAAAAATAGCACCTGTTTTCATGCAGGCGAATATAAAATCAAGATAACTTATGTGATTCAGTGACAACAAGGCAACTCGATCACCCTTTTGTACCCCATTTGAAATAAAAAAGTCTGCCAATTTCCCAACACGCTCATGGAGTTCTTTATATGACCATGAATCCTTGTTCTCTGCATCAATTACCGCTTCTCTATTAGGAGATAATTCCACACGAGATTTAAGCCAATCAATATTTGCATGCACTGTAACCCCTCCTAGCAAAAACACAACTTTAATAATCTAGACACATCATAAACAATAGAAGTTACAACGTAGTTACAGTTATGTAGGGATTAGTTCTTTTTGTATAGCACTACTCAGCAAACAAAAAAAGTGGGACACATCAATGCTCTTTCTAATACGAGCATTTGTGTCCCAACCTTTACATCATTATTCCACCATCAACATGCAGTGCATGCCCATTAACATAGTCTGATTCACTAGAAGCTAAGAAGAGGTAAGCATTGGCGATATCCTCCGGTTTACCAAGACGTTGCATAGGCACCTGCGCTTTCATTTTATCAATGACCTTCTCTGGTACGGCTGCAACCATTCCTGTTTCCGTAAAGCCTGGTACAACTGCATTGACATTAATGCCTTTACGACCAAGCTCCTTCGCCCAAGTCTTGGTCATTCCAATTATCCCTGCTTTTGCTGCTGCATAATTGGTTTGACCGACATTACCATATGTACCTGTCACAGAGGATGTACTAACAATTTTACCTTTACCCTTTGAAATCATTGATGGTAGTACAGCTTGTGTACAATGAAATACTCCGGTTAAATTAACATCGATTACCTGTTGAAATTGTTCGGTTGTCATTTTGCTCAACATGGCATCACGGGTAATCCCAGCATTATTAATCAGTACATCAATTCCATCGTAATCTGCTAATACCTTTTCAACCAAGTTATCCACGCTATTTCGGTCTGCCACATTCACTTGAATAAATTTGACCTCATATCCTTCGTTTAGAAGTTCCTTTTCACTTTCTACACCTTTTTCTTCATCAAAATCAGCAATGACTACTTTTGCACCTTCTCCTGCAAAAGTTCGAGCCGCTTGAAAACCTATTCCATTCGCAGCACCTGTGATAATTGCTACTTTATCCTGTAATCTGCCCATTTTGAAAACCCCTCTCCTGTCATATTACCTTGCGCTTTCCACTTCTGAAAAAAACTCTTCCATCACTTGTAATAATTGATCCAAATCATCAATCAATGGTGAATGTCCGCAGCCTTTCAATTCTTTATATACTGCTTTATCTCCAAAATCTTCTCGTAGTTCTTCCGTCATTGCCTTCGTCACAACAATGTCATGTTCTCCCCAAGCAATACATACCGGAACATCAATTTCCTTTACCTTATCTTCACCCTCGACAAGACCATTATAGGCATTACTAATATTAAAGATATTTAACGCTTGGTAGCACTCTGCTAGATTTCTTTGGGCAGTCATATCCTCTAGGTATTTCTGGTAGCGCTCATCTTCTGGTTTTTCTCGTTGATAGATGAGCATATCCCAAGTCTGTTTGAGTAAATCGTAATTCTTCGTATCATAGGCACTTTGAACAAGTAAACGTTTTTTATCGTTCATTATTTCATCCAATGTTTCAATTCGCATGTTCAAATCTGGCATGCCATCATCTTTTGTTGCATAGTATGCATACCCCCTAGAGGAACCTGATGCTAACAAGAATAACCGTTCACTAAATCCAGGGTAATCTGCACAGAATTGTTGACATACAGTACCACCTAACGACCAGCCTACTAAAGTAAAATTGCTAAGACCTAAATGATCCACCCAAGCCTTTAGGTCATCAGAAAAGTCCTTAATTGAAGTAATTTTCTCATTGTAACTCGATTCACCAAATCCACGTAAATCTACAGCATACACTTTGTAGTTGTCTGAAAGATTCTCAATAACTAAATCCCAATGAACAGAAGAAGTCATGTTCCCGTGAACTAAAACAACGATGTCCTCCCCACCAGAACGCTCTCGATATGCCATTTCTTCCCCATTTGGTAGCATTACCTTCTTTAAGCTAACATCAACCATCTTCAAATCCTCCCCTTGTTTAATTACTTCCCCATTTAATAACACATGCTCCCCAGGCATATCCTATTCCTGCAGAAACAAGAACCACCACATCTCCACTTTTAAGTTTTCCTTGTTGTTCAGCTAACTCAAGTGATAAAATTTGATCCATTTGACCAATATGACCATAGTTTTCAAGATAGATTGATTTCTCTAGATCAACTCCTAATTGGTCGAGCACGTATTGATGAGCAGAGCGCTTCATATGGAGCATAGCGACGTAATCAATATCTTCTTTTTTATACCCACTTTTTTCAAGTGCCTTTTCCATACAAAGAATAAAATTACTCATCGACTTTTGTTCCAGTCGTTCCTTCATTCCAACCGGATCTAATACATCCAATTGATATAATCCATTTTCTAACGTCTCTTTTGTAATAGGATTTTTTGTTCCACCAGTGGTCACTACGACATCCTCCGAAAAAGATCCATCCGTCATTAGATGAGATTCTTTTAACAGATTCTCCTGATGGCCTTTACGTAATAGAATGGCTCCTCCACCTGCACCTAAATTAAACATAAATCTAGTTCTAGCATTCTCGTAATTGATAAAATCCACATTTCGGTACCCACCGGCAAGTAACACCGTATTAATGCTTGGATCAGATGTCATCATATCTTTGGCAACCTTTAATGCCATGATCGTCGTTCCACATCGTAGTGCTATATCGAAAGCCCAGGCATTTTCAGCACCAAGATCGTGTTGCAATTTAATCCCTGCTGTCCATAAAGGATATTCCTTATGTTCTTCACCAATATAAATAATCAGATCAATTTCTTTTGGGTCTATCCCAGCTCTTTCAATAGCAATCTTTGCTGCACGTGTTCCCATTTCAGCTGTATGATCTTCTTTATTTGGGATTGGCTTTTCTTTTATTCCCATCTTCTGTTCGACAACTTCTAATGGAATTCCTGCTTGTTTCGAGATTTCCTCTGATGTCATCCGTTTTTTAGGTATATACGTTCCAATACTAACGATTCCAATTGTGTCCACATTACCACCACCTATATTGCTTCTGATTTCTGATTATCCTTTAGTCCTTTCTTAGCCGAACTTCCCAAAAATTTCGCCCGAATCGTTCCAACAATTCCTAATGGGAAGAAGATAACAACTAGGATATATACAGTACCGTACAAAATAATCCACCGTTCAAATATCCAGTGAACATCTGATAAACTTGATAACCAGTGATGAGCAAATTCAATCAACCCTGCACCAATGATTGGACCAATTAAAGTGCCGACTCCACCAATAATAGTCATTAGTAATACATCGATTGTTAAATCTGTTGCAAAAACATCCGTATTTACAAAACGTATTGAGATAATATATAAAACCCCAGCAAAGCTTGCAATAACTCCTGAAACAACACTCGCAATTACTTTATAGTGCAGAACTTTATATCCTAATGACTCGGTTCTCTGCTCATTTTCACGAATGGACATTAGCACTCTACCAAAAGGAGATTTTGTTAATCGCCTTAATCCAAAGAAAATAAGAACTAATGAAACTAAACTGAGAAAATACAGATTTTGAGATTCACGCAATATGTCTGGAACACGGAATGTAAATCCATCGTATCCTCCTGTTACATCCCTCCATTTTTCAGCTGCTACTAAAAATAACCCTGCCAATGCTAATGTCAACATCGCATAGAAATGACTTTTTAGTCGAAGCGTTAAAATCCCAACAATAAAACTCACAATACCAGCAATGATAAAAGCAACGAGTACACTTAGTAGCATGTTAGGAATTGTTGGCTCCATCCGGTCCATTATGATTCCTGTAGAATAAGCCCCAATTCCAAAAAACATGACATGACCAAATGATATGATTCCGGTGTAACCTAGAAGCAGGTCATAACTCATCGCAAAAATTCCAAAAATAAATATTTGAATAATGATAAATTGCATGCTTCGCCCTGTTACTAGAAATGGGACAATAAACAGAACTAGTGCAAATGCTAAATAGATCCACGTACTTCTTTCTACATGTCGTAAATTCATCTTCTCACCCCTTTACCCTAAACAAGCCTTGTGGTCTAAATACCAGAACAATTGTCATTAATAGCATATTTACAGCTAACGATAGCGCTGGGAAATAGTAAGCCATAAATGCTTGTGCTAATCCAACGAGTAATGCTGCTAATAATGATCCGGTAAAACTCCCCATTCCACCGATAACAACAACGATAAATGCCAAGATAGAAAATTCTAATCCCATTTCTGCATATAGATTTCCAGAGTATGGTGCATGGAGAATTCCACTTAAAGCTGCCAATGCTGCCCCTACCATAAAGACAAGCATAAAGACCAATCGAATATTGATACCTAACGATTGGACCATCTCCTTATTAATAACTCCGGCACGCACGATTAACCCAATTCTTGTTTTCTTTAAAATAAACATACAAATAGCAAAAACGAGTATACCTACAGCAATAATAAATAAACGATACTTAATTAAAACAACATCTCCAACTAAAAAACTACCTGAGAGCCATTCTGGTGGAAATACTGCGATTTGCTGTGGACCAAACACGACTTTAATTAATTCTTGCAAAACTAGCATAAAACCTAATGTAATCAATATTTGCTGAATATGATTCCCATACACCGGACGTACAATTATCCGTTCTGTTACATAGCCAATCAATAAACCAGTAATAATAGCTACAATAATTCCTAAGAAAAAACTATTTGTCATTTGATAGAACCATACACCAGTATAAGCCCCCCAAATAAACAAACCACCGTGCGCAAAGTTTAATACACTCATTAACCCAAAAATAAGAGTTAATCCTGCAGCAAGGAGGAATATTAACATGCCTGTTGCAAGCCCATTTATTAATAAGCTAAAAATTAAATCCATTTGTCCCCCTCCTTAAGAAATCCCTAAATATTTCTTCATAAGTACTTTATCTTCTTTTAACTCTTCCATTTGTCCATTATGAATCGTTTGGCCATCATCAATAATATAAAATTGATCACCAATTTTACTCGCCATCATAAAGTTTTGTTCCACTAGTAGAATTGTAGTTTTTTCCTTCATTTGATTAATGGAATCCATGACCTTTTCTACGATAATTGGAGCTAACCCTTTACTTGGCTCATCAATTAAAAGCAATTCATTTTCATTTACGTACGCTCTAGCAATTGCTAGCATTTGCTTTTGTCCTCCACTTAATTGCCCACCAGGCTTCTTCCAAAACTTTTTTAAATCTGGAAAAAGCTCTAGCACCCATTCCATTCGTTTTGTCGTTCCTTCATCTTCCTTTTTCATGGCGACACGAATGTTTTCACCAACCGTTAAATCACCAAATATCCCTTGATCTTCAGGCACATAACCAATTCCTCTATTGGCTATAATATGAGGTTTTAATCTACTAATCTCTTCATTCTTAAATGTGATAGAACCTTTAGAAGCTGGGTTTAACCCCATAATGGTTCTAAGTGTCGTTGTCTTACCTGCTCCATTTCTTCCTAACAAAACGGTTACCCCACCTGAAGGCACTTCAAATGAAATATCATGCAAAATATGGTATTGTCCAATATTAGCTGCAACTTGATTTAAATTAAGTAAGCTGTTCATCATACACCCCTCCTAAATAAGCAGACTGCACTGTTTCGTTTTCTACAATTTCCTGCGGTGTTCCTTTTGCAATTAATTCACCATGAAATAAAACAAATACTTCATCAGATAAATCCATAATCATATCCATCTTGTGTTCAATAAGGACAATGGTTCGGTCTTCGGTTTCTTTTATCTGTTTTATCACATCAATAATGGCTGGTACTTCTTCTAAAGACATTCCTGCAGTCGGCTCATCTAGTAATAAAACCTCTGTTTCAAGGGCTAACAACATCGCAATTTCTAATTTCCTTTTTTCACCGTGAGCAAGATTGACAGCAATCTGGTTCGCCTGTTCTTTTAGTAAAACTCGATCCAGTAATTCGTATGCTTTGGCTTCTAGTTTCCTATAATGAAGGAAATGTTGAATCATTTGATAACGAATTTTTGCCTGAGATTGAACAGCTAGACGTACATTTTCTAATACAGTTAAATTCGGAAAAACATTCGTTATTTGAAAAGAACGTCCGATTCCAAGTCTCGTTCGTTTGGTTGTTGAAAATTTGGTAATATCTTGGCCTTTAAAGTAAATCGATCCATTTGTGGGTGATAATTGGCCACTTAGAAGATTGAAAAAAGTGGTTTTTCCAGCCCCATTCGGGCCAATGATGGAAGTAAATTTCTTTTCTGGTATTTCAACAGAAATGTTATCTACTGCCGTGTGACCTCCAAATGAGATGGAGAGATTTTTTGTCTCAATAATACCTGACATGGTGCTCCTCCTTTATATTCAATTAGACTCTTGATTGTTGTTATTTAAACATGATAGTTGGTAGATACTGCGTAGTTCTACTTGGTTGATTTACACTCCGGACATTTGCTTTCCGCGGGCACGGCCTCAGCCAGGCGACTACTTGAATAAACTTCTTTGCTGCCTTGTACCGAGGAATTGACTTCTTAGACTTTCTAGTAGACGCAGGTACATCTTTTGGGGTCTTCGGACACGTGCTCTTCCCGCAGGACAAGGAAGGCTGCGGCAGCGAAACATCGCATGCAGAAAATGCACATGGAAATGCATTTTCAAGGAGTCGACTGCTATCCGCTCCAATCAAAACCTAATATTGCAATGTGTTAACTGTCGAAAATAGCGGAGGAAATACACGAAGACTCCTGCGGGAGGAAAGGCATAGGTGAGACCCCACAGGGCGATAGCCTGA